>NZ_JAFGZB010000045.1:0-312 GCF_017947305.1 Pseudomonas sp. MWU347 | reverse complement strand
CTCGATGCGCCGATCGTGCTGGAGGCCGATCCGCAGACTTACGAAATCGACCTCGACGAATTGAACGATGACGACGTGAACGTTCTGGTCAATACCCCCGCTGGCATCTTCCAGGAGCAGGATGTCGTCGCATTGACCTGGCGAGGAATCAACGCCGAGGGCGCACCGATCAACCATGGCCCGGTAGAGCTGTCGGTGACACGAGTCGGTCTTGCGCTGCCGTTCACTGTGCCGAACGACAAGGTACGAGCCATTGCCAAAGGCCGGGCCAGTGTCTCCTACATACTCAAGCGAACGGGCGTGGCCGATCGG
>NZ_JAFGZB010000044.1:0-348 GCF_017947305.1 Pseudomonas sp. MWU347 | reverse complement strand
TTGACCAGAACCCTCTGAAGCGGCGACTCCTCCGGTGCCTGGTTCGCGCGGGTCACACTGTAGAACACGGGATAGGCATCCCCCCTGCGGATATGCCCCTCGTCGATGACCCCTTTGACGATTTGGTTTTCATCCTCGAGTTCGATGGTTTTACTCCAGACCGGCACCGTCCCGTCGGCCCAATAAACCTTGAACTCGTCGCCCTCCTCCATGTGCAGCCAGGGGTTCACCCGAAAATGCACGCCCCCTTCCACACCGGCCACCCCCAAACCACCGTCGTAGCCCTCCACGGGGGTCGCGAATTTACTGATGGTCATGGGCCTGAGTGCGTCGATATCAGGATCAGAA
>NZ_JAFGZB010000043.1:0-427 GCF_017947305.1 Pseudomonas sp. MWU347 | reverse complement strand
GCTGGAGAGGGTTCTGGTCAAGCTGGATCGCCCGGGCGGTTTCGATGACGACTTTTCCACGCCCGGCAACCAGAACCTGCGCTACCACATTCCCCAAAGCATCATCGACAATGGCGTCGGCCCCGAGGAGGCCGCGGCGGGTGTGCCGATCACGATCCTGCCGTACCCCTTCATGCGTATCAACGACCGTGTAAAGGTGGCGTGGGGCAGCGTAGAGAAAAACGTCCTTGTCGAGCAAAAACATATTGACGACCCCGACGACAACCCGCTGGTCGTGACCATCGATCAAGCACTGATCGAGGAGGCGGGCGACAGCGCCGGGGTGATGGTGATGTACCAGGTGATCGATGAGTGTGGCAACTATCCCGATCCACGTTCCCTATGGTCGGCGCCAACCCGAGTCGTGGTGGATCTGAAAGGAAATCGG
>NZ_JAFGZB010000042.1:0-415 GCF_017947305.1 Pseudomonas sp. MWU347 | reverse complement strand
ACGATTTCCTTTCAGATCCACCACGACTCGGGTTGGCGCCGACCACAGGGAACGTGGATCGGGATAGTTGCCACACTCATCGATCACCTGGTACATCACCATCACCCCGGCGCTGTCGCCCGCCTCCTCGATCAGTGGTTGATCGATGGTCACGACCAGCGGGCTGTAGTCAGGGTCGTCAGGGTCGCCAATATGTTTTTGCTCGACAAGGACGTTTTTCTCTACGCTGCCCCACGCCACCTTTACACGGTCGTTGATACGCATGAAGGGGTACGGCAGGATCGTGATCGGCACACCCGCCGCAGCCTCCTCGGGGCCGACGCCATTGTCGATGATGCTTTGGGGAATGTGGTAGCGCAGGTTCTGGTTGCCGGGCGTGGAAAAGTCGTCATCGAAACCGCCCGGGCGATCCAGT
>NZ_JAFGZB010000041.1:0-419 GCF_017947305.1 Pseudomonas sp. MWU347 | reverse complement strand
CACTCACAAATTTTACCTTAGCCTGATCCGTTACCAGTGAAAGTAACGTTCAGTCTATCTTTCTATCACATACCCAAATTTTTAAAGAACGATCTAATCAAAAGACTAGAAATCAGCATTCACCATCACAGCGATGGAATGCTCATTTCTAAGCTTTCAAACTTCAGAAGCAGTGGTGGTGGAGCCAAGCGGGATCGAACCGCTGACCTCCTGCGTGCAAGGCAGGCGCTCTCCCAGCTGAGCTATGGCCCCGTATTTCTACAGGTTTCCCACACAAAAATTGGTGGGTCTGGGCAGATTCGAACTGCCGACCTCACCCTTATCAGGGGTGCGCTCTAACCAACTGAGCTACAGACCCAATTTCGGGCTGCTTCTATCGTCTTCTTCAATGAATCAAGCAATTCGTGTGGGAACTTATG
>NZ_JAFGZB010000040.1:0-443 GCF_017947305.1 Pseudomonas sp. MWU347 | reverse complement strand
GTCGAGTGCGTGTCGAGCAACACGTCCTGCCAGTCGTGGTCGCCGGCCAGCAGCAGTTGCAACTGCTTGAGCTGACCGGCGACGTCGTAGCGCGATTGCTGGCGGTGGCCGCCGGCGTCGGTCTGCTCCAGCATCGCGCCCAACGGGCTGAAAATGCGCTGGCTGACAAACACCCGGGCGTCGGTAAAGGTGCGGCTTTCGCGCAGTGGCTGCCCGGCCAGGCTGTAGCTGTCCAGGTGCAGGCTGCCGGACGGGTCGAACTGTTCCAGTAATTGACCGCGCTGGTTGTGATCGGGCGGGGCACTGGCATCGGCATAGGTGAAGGTGTCGCTGAGCGGGTCGACGCTGTTGCTGATCGCCACCAGGCGCAGCAGCTCATCGTAGCGGCTGCTCCAGTGCACGCCGCGCGCGTCCCAGCGCTGCAAGGTTTGCCCGGCCAGCCC
>NZ_JAFGZB010000004.1:0-567954 GCF_017947305.1 Pseudomonas sp. MWU347 | reverse complement strand
GACCTGAAAGACCTTATGGATTATGGATTCGGCAACCAAGTTTCAGGTCGGTAAATTGCTTCAGCATCCCCCAAACAGTCCCCTCTCCCTCCGGGAGAGGGTTAGGGTGAGGGGCTTTTACATAGGCGGCGTGACGCCATCCTTGCCGGCGGAAATCGATTGCGCGGTCAACGTGCCGTCCGCGTCCTGGGTGACGAAGCTGACAATCTTCACTCCGGCCTTGAGCAAGCTGCGATCCCCCGGCGTCAGGTTGACGATCGGCACGTCCTCCGGTACCAGAATCTTCTGCTGCCCGCCCTTGTAGTTGACGGTCAGCACCCGGCCATTGCTGACCACCAGATCACCGACGCTGCCATTGGTCATGCTGCTGCCCTTGGCCAGATCAAACGGCCGATGACCGTCACCGCTGCCGGCCAGTTCCGGCGGGAATACGTGCACTTCCATTGCCTTGAGGGTGCCATCTTCCTGCGGCATGGCGGCCGAGCCAATGTAGCTGCCGGGTTTGATGTCTTCGATATTCGCCAGCGTGACGGCACGCACCTTGGTGTCCGCAGTCAACCGGATCACCACGTTCTCGCCGCTGTTGACGTGGACTTTCAGCGAATCGGCGCTGACCCCGGTGATCTCACCGCGCACGCCGAGACGCATGCCCGGGGCATCGGCAGCCTGCACCGCAGCAGTGCCGAGCAGGCCGATCAAGGCAATCGTGGTGGTGTGACGCAGCAGCTGGCGCAACATGGCAATCCTCCGGTGATGAACTATAAAAGCGCAGTGGTAAACATAAGCACGCTATCGAAGAAGATGTAAGTGAATGTATCATCAGCCCTCCCCGGCCGGACGCAAGGTTCGCCGATGGACGACACCGCCGTTGAAGCCAATCATTCCGCAACGGAATAACTGATATCGATCGAAGGCTTCTACCGCCGCTTCGGTACGTCCCTTAGCCTCACCGCATTCCCTTTCGCTGGATCGAGAAACCTTATGAACGCCACAACTCACGCAATGACCCGAGGCATGGTGCTGCTGTTCGCCTTCTGCTGCGGCGCGATCGTCGCCAACATCTACTACGCGCAACCGATCATCGGGCTGATCGCGCCGGACATCGGTCTCTCCGACACCATGGCCAGCTTCATCGTCTCGCTGACGCAGATCGGTTATGCGCTGGGCCTGTTCTTCCTGGTGCCGCTGGGCGACCTGCTGGAAAACCGCCGACTGATGATCATCACCACTGTAGTAGCGATTGCCAGCCTGCTCGGTGCAGCGTTCACCAGCCAGCCGAATGTGTTTTTGCTGATCTCGTTGCTGGTAGGTTTCAGTTCGGTGTCGGTGCAGATCCTGATTCCGCTGGCCGCGCATCTGGCGCCGGAAGAATCCCGTGGCCGAGTGGTCGGCGGGATCATGGGCGGCCTGCTGTTGGGCATCCTGCTGGCGCGGCCGGTGTCGAGCGTAGTGGCTGACCATTTCGGCTGGCGTGCGATGTTCATGATTGCCGCGGCGTTGATGGCCGCGATCAGCGTGGTGCTGGCGTTGACCGTGCCCAAGCGTCAACCGGATCACAGCGCTACATACGGCCAACTGATCGGCTCGCTGTGGACGCTGCTGCGCCAGCAACCGGTGCTGCGTCAGCGGGCGTTTTATCAGGGCTGCATGTTCGCCACCTTCAGCCTGTTCTGGACAGCGGTGCCACTGGAACTGGCGCGCAACCACGGTCTGTCGCAAAGCGAGATTGCGATCTTCGCGCTGGTCGGTGCCATCGGTGCCATCGCCGCGCCGATCAGCGGACGCCTGGCTGACGCCGGCCACACCCGCATCGCTTCGCTGCTGGCCATGCTGTTCGCCAGCCTGAGCTTCCTGCCGGCCTTCATTCACCCGGCCTACAGCGTCATCGGCCTCGCGGTGACCGGCGTGGTACTGGACTTCTGCGTGCAGATGAACATGGTCCTCGGCCAGCGCGCGGTCTACTCGCTGGACGCCAAAAGCCGTGGTCGCCTCAACGCGATGTACATGACCAGCATCTTCATCGGCGGCGCTTTCGGCTCGTCGGTCGCCAGTGCGGTGTATGAGCATGGCGGCTGGTTGTGGATCGTGATTGTCGGTAGCGCGTTCCCGCTGCTGGCGTTGTTGCGGTTCCTGAGTGCGTCGCAGCGTGGTGCTTTGGCAACGGCGTAAGATGTCGAGCAAGCTCGCTCCCACAGGTTGCTCACTGGGCCTGTGAGAGCGATGACGCTTAATACCGAACCAGCTTCTCCATCGCCGCATCTGCCAGAAACGAAGAGCGGCTTTTGACATTGTGTTCACGCACATAGCGATCGATGCGCTGGATCACATAGCCTGGCAACGTCACGTTGACCTTCTCGGTCTTGCCCATGTACGGCGAGATATCCAGCTCGAGCATCCCCCAGCCCATGTCGGCAAACTCCGGATTATTGCGATGGGCCGCTGCCGACGTCGGCATCGGAATCGATTCCCCGTCCGCCGCCATCTCCTGCAACATGAGATGGGCGACTTCAACGGCTGCGTTATAGGCGTCCTCGAAAGTGTCCCCGGCCGTGACGGCGCCGGGAATGTCAGGTATCTGAATACCGATGGCGGTGTTGTCGTCACCCCATTCGATGCAGATCGGATATTGCATTATGGATCTCCCTTGTAGCTGGCTGGCGGGTGGTACAACCCGGCACGCCTCCTGATGCTTTTGACCGTCCCCAGCGGCAAATCCTTTTTAGGGTGAGGAACGGGAATGGTGTACGGGTTGTAACGATGCGTGAAGATGTGATGACTGCCGGTGACTCGATCCAGCGTCCAGCCTGCCTCCTCCAGCTCCTTGATCAATAGCCTGCTTTGCACCTGGCGCCTCCTTGCTCCGGCCGAATAAAAGTAACTCTAGAGTTATCTTTACTCAAGCACATAAATCTGCAGGACGACGTTTGGTTGTTTTACCGCATGTGATTGAATGGACGCGGATTACACTCAGCACCCTATTCCCTGTTGGAGCGGGCTTGCTCGCGAAGGCGTTGGATCAGCCAATACATGTGCTGAATGTCAGACCGCTTTCGCGAGCAAGCCCGCTCCCACAAGGGGACTACGACAACTTTCAGATTTGCAGGAAGACTGATGGACCGCCTCGCCGCCATGGAAACCTTCGTCTACGTGGTCGAAACCGGCTCCTTTTCCGCCGCCGCCCGACGCTTGAATATCGGCCAGCCCGCCGTGTCGAAAACCATCGCTCAGCTGGAAAAACGCCTGGCTGTAAGCCTGTTGCTGCGCTCGACCCGCGGCCTGACCCCGACCGAAGCCGGACTGGCGTTTTTCGAGCGGGCCAGGCGTGCCATCGACGAAGCCAACGAAGCCGATAACGCCGCCCGTGGCAGCGCCAGCGGTTTAAGCGGCAACCTGCGGATCAGCGCGGCGGTGACTTTCGGCCGCCTGCACGTCGTGCCGCAACTGGGGCCGTTTCTCGATCAACACCCGCAATTGAACATCGACCTGATGCTCGATGATCGCAACATCAATCTGGTCGAAGAAGGCATCGACGTGGCCCTGCGCATGGGCCCGCTCAGCGACTCCAGCCTCACCGCGCGCAAGATCGCCGACTGCCGCCGCGTGGTGCTCGGCAGCCCGGCCTACTTCGATCGTCACGGCGAACCGAGCTGCCCTGCCGATTTGGATCAGCACCAAGGCATCGTCTACAACCTCAGCGGCGGCGCCACCTGGACCTTCACCCAAGGCAGCGAACAGCAGACGCAAACCCTCACCGGCCGCCTGCGTGTCAGCGCCGCCGAGGGTTTGCGCGCAGCCGTGCTGGCCGATCAGGGCCTGGCCATCGCCTCGCAATGGATGTTCGCTCCGGAGCTGGCAAGCGGTGCGGTCAGGGCGGTGATGAGTGACTGGGTATTGCCGGATCAGGACTTGTGGGCGGTGTTTCCCACGGGGCGGATGGTCAGTGCGAAGGCGCGGGTGTTTGTGGATTATGTGCAGGGGTTGTTGACCAGCGGATTGTGAAAAACAGCTAATCAAAAGATCGCAGGCTTCGCCAGCTCCTACAGGGACATCATCAATGCCCGGCAACACACAAAAAAACGGCGATCCAAAGATCGCCGTTTTTTCATCACTGCCCGAACTGTTTGCCCAATCCCGGCGGTACGCCGTGGATATCGGTGTCTTCCCAAGGGCCGTTGGGGCTGACGGAGCGAGTCCAGCCGTTGTTCCAGCGGAAGTAGGTGCGCTGGCGGTAGAAGGTGTTGGGCTGGTCGTCGAGGACGTAGACGCCGAGCTTCTGGTCCCAGTGGCTGTTGCCGCCCGGTGGTGGGGCGAAGCTGGCTGAGGTGCGTGGGACTGGCTTGGACGGTTTGGCCGGGATGCTTTTGCCCGGGGTCGGCGAGGTCGACGGGGTCGGGCTCGGTTGTGACGGCGGGATCGGCGGCAGGTTGGTGGTCGGTTCCGGTCGGTGCACCGCACATGCGCTCATGCTCAAGGCCAATGTGATGACGGAGATGCGTGCGAGGCTGTGCATGGCGGTGCTTTCCTGTGGGTTCCGGGGTTATTGGTCCGGGCTGTCGATGGTCAGTGTTTGCGGCGCGGTGGTGCTGCTGGCCAGCGGGCCGCTGCGACCTACCCACTCCCCGGCGGTTGGCTGACCGGCGCGAGAGATGCGTGCAACCAGTTGGACTTCAGGAAAGTTCGACAGTTTCAACTGCGGCATCATGGCGTCGGCATCGCCCAGTTCGACAGTGACCGGCAGATCGGCCACGGTCAGACGCTTGGCCGCCAGCGGTGCCGGTGGGCCGGAAACGGCGCGGGCGAAGATGAACACGCTGTCGCCCGGTTGCACCTTGCCTTTGAGTTCGCTGGCCAGATCGACGCGCACCTTGAGCAGCGCGGCAACCTTGGCTGCTGGCGCGGCCGCGACCTTACCGCCACTGGCTTGCAGACGCTCGGTGGCTCGCTCGATCCCGCCCTGCAAGGCGGCGCGGGAGTTGTCGCCCTCTGGCAACTGCGCCAGCAACCGGTTCCAATAGTCGATTGCCTGCTGATAACGCTCGCCCTCGAACGCGGCGATGCCGAGCAGGCCGAGGCTGGTGACTTCTTTCGGATCGCCTTTCAGCGCTTCATCGGTCAGGGCCTGGATCTTGTCCGACCACTTCTTGCCGTCAGCAAAGTATTGCGCCTGCGCCCACTGGCCGAGCAGTTCCGGCTGGCGACCGGCCAGGTTGGCGGCGCGTTCGAACATCTTGGCCGCATCTGCCGGACGATCCTGGGCCATGTAGGTGCGCCCGAGGAAGTACAGGCCTTCCGCCGAATCCGGTTGCGCGGCGACGGCACGCTCCAGACGCCGGGTCATCTCTTCCATCGACTGCGGCGCCTGGGCGAATTCGCGGGTCAGTTCGACTTTATCGGCAGCACCGAAATGCAGGTACAGACCCAGGCCCAACACCGGCACCAACACCGCCGCCAGCAGCGGCAACGGCTTGCCCAGTTTCGACACACGCGGTGCGGCAACGCCTTCGGTATCGGCGAGCAGCTCACGCGCCGCTTCGGCACGGCCGCTGTCCATTTGCGCCGCATCGAGTACGCCTTCAGCCTGCTGCGCTTGCAGCTCGGCCACGCGTTCCTGATACAGCGCCACGTTCAGGGCAGTTCGATCCTCTTCACGCTGGGCGCGACGGCCACGCAAAACCGGAATCAGCAGAAAACTCAGGGCGACCAGAAGCAACAGCCCTGCGGCAAGCCAGAAATCAATCATTCTTGGTTTTTATCCAACAGTTGGTCGAGGCGCTGACGCTCTTCGGTGGACAGCGATGGCGGAGTCTCGGTGCGCTGTGCGCGACGCCGGCGAACGATCACTGCGATCACCACCAGACCACCGAACAACAGGCCGGCCGGGCCAAACCACAGCAGTGCAGTCTTGGCATTGAGCGCCGGTTTGTAACGGACGAAATCACCGTAGCGATCGACCATGAAATCGATGATCTGCTGATTGTCCTTGCCCTCGCCGAGCATGCGGAAAATCTCTTTGCGCAGGTCGGCGGCAATCGGCGCGTTGGAGTCGGCGATGTCCTGGTTCTGGCACTTGGGGCAGCGCAGTTCCTTGGTCAGTTCACGAAAGCGCTCGCGATCACCTTCCTTGGCGAACTCGTAGGTGTCGATCGCGGCATGCGCCACACCGGCCAGACTCAGGCCCAAGACCACGGCAGCGATAAAGCGCTTCATGGCTTGGCCTCATCGACCAGCGCCTGATACTTGGCTGCGAGTTTTTCGCGCCAGACCTGCTCGTCGATCACCCCGACATACTTGTCGCGAATGATGCCCTTGGCGTCGATGAAGAAGGTTTCCGGCGCGCCGTACACGCCGAGGTTCAGGCCCAGCGAACCTTCGTCGTCACGGATATCCAGCGAGTACGGGTTGTGGAATTCGGCCAGCCACTTCAAGGCATCGGCGTTGGTGTCCTTGTAGTTGATGCCGTAGATCACCACACCGCGTTCGGCCAGCTTGTTCAGCACCGGGTGCTCGACCCGGCAGGAAATGCACCAGGTGCCCCAGACGTTGACCAGCGCCGGTTTGCCGAGAATGTCAGCCTTGGTCAGGGTCTTGTCGCCCTGCACATTCGGCAGAGTGAACTCCGGGAAAGGCTTGTTGATCATCGCCGACGGTAGCTCCGCCGGATCGAGGTACAGACCGCGATACAGAAACACCGCCACCAGCAGGAAAATCGCCAGGGGTACCAGCATCAACCAACGTCTCATGCAGCCGCTCCTTGCAGGCCGAGGGCTTCACGCACCCGGGCTTTGACCTTGACTCGATAACGCCGATCCAGCGCCGCCAGCAATCCGCCCAGACCGGTCAGCAGACCGCCGAACCAGATCCAGCGCACGAACGGTTTGACGTGAACCCGCACCGCCCACGCGCCGTTTTCCAGCGGCTCGCCGAGTGCGACGTAGAGATCGCGAGTGAAACCGGCGTCGATCCCGGCCTCGGTCATCATCGAACTCTGCACGGTGTACAGGCGTTTTTCCGGGTGCAGCACGCTGACTTCCTTGCCGTCGCGGATCACCCGGATGGTGCCCTTGTCGGAGGTGAAGTTCGGCCCCTCGAAGTGCTTGGCGCCTTCGAAGATAAAGTGATAACCGGCCAGATCCATCGACTCGCCCGGCGCCAGACGCAGGTCGCGCTCGGCACTGTTCTGACTCGACAGCACCACGCCGAGGGCGCACACGGCGATGCCCAAGTGCGCGATCTGCATGCCCCAGTAGCTGCGAGTCAGGCTTGGCAGACCTTTGATCAGGCCCTTGTGGCGAGTCTTGTCGAAGATGTCGCGCACACCGGCGAGCAGCACCCACGCAGCGAGCAGGAACGTCGCGATCACCGCCCAGTTGAAATCGCCATAAGCGACACCAGCCACCACGGCCAATGCGACACTGCCGAGCAACACCGGGGTCAGCATGTTCGCCAGCCACTTCACCGGGGTGTCCTTCCAACGGACGATCACGCCGACCGCCATCACCACCATCAACAACGCCATCAACGGGATGAACAACGCGTTGAAGTACGGTGGGCCAACCGACAGCTTGGCGCCGCTGATCGCATCAAGAATCAGCGGATACAGCGTGCCGAGCAGAATCATCGACGCGGCCACCACCAGCACCAGGTTGTTGCCCAGCAGCAGGGTTTCCCGCGACCACAGGTTGAAGCCGACCTGGCTCTTGACCACCGGAGCGCGCAACGCAAACAGCGTCAGCGAACCGCCGACCACGAACAGCAGGAAGATCAGGATGAACACACCGCGTTCAGGATCGGAGGCAAACGCGTGCACCGAAGTCAGCACGCCGGAGCGCACGAGGAACGTACCGAGCAGGCTCAACGAAAATGCGGCAATCGCCAGCAACACCGTCCAGCTCTTGAACACCCCACGTTTTTCCGTGACTGCCAGCGAGTGAATCAGCGCGGTGCCGACCAGCCATGGCATGAACGAGGCGTTTTCCACCGGGTCCCAGAACCACCAGCCGCCCCAGCCGAGTTCGTAGTAAGCCCACCACGAACCGAGGGTGATGCCGATGCCGAGGAAGGCCCAGGCGACAATCGTCCAAGGGCGCGACCAGCGTGCCCAGGCGGCGTCGAGACGACCACCGAGCAGTGCGGCGATGGCGAAGGCGAACGCCACCGAGAAACCCACATAACCCATATAGAGCATCGGTGGATGCACAATCAGGCCGATGTCTTGCAGCAGCGGATTGAGGTCACGACCGTCGGCCGGAATCTGCGGCAGGATCCGCGAGAACGGGTTGGAGGTGAGGATCAGGAACAACAGGAAACCGGTGCTGATCATGCCCATCACCGCCAGTACGCGAGCGAGCATGACTTGCGGCAACTGCCGGGAGAACACCGACACGGCGAAGGTCCAGCCACCGAGGATCAACGCCCACAGCAGCAGCGAGCCTTCGTGGGCGCCCCACACCGCGCTGAACTTGTAGTACCACGGCAAGGCGCTGTTGGAGTTCATCGCCACATAACCGACCGAGAAATCGTCGGTCATGAACGCGTAGGTCAGGCAACCGAAGGCAAACAGCAGGAACGCAAACTGACCCCACGCCGCCGGCTGGGCCAGGCCCATCCACATGCGGTCACCGCGCCAGGCACCGAACAGCGGCACCACGGCCTGCACCAGCGCAAAACACAGCGCCAGAATCATCGCCAGATGGCCGAGTTCGGGAATAAACAGTGCAGAAGTCATCGATCAACCCTCCTTCGCTTGGGTCGGTGCCGATTGACCACTGTCTTTCAGCGCTTTGGTCACTTCCGGCGGCATGTACTTCTCGTCGTGCTTGGCCAGCACTTCATCGGCCACCACCACGCCGTCGGCGTTGAGTTTGCCCAGGGCGACAATGCCCTGCCCTTCGCGGAACAGATCCGGGAGGATCCCGCGGTAGGTGATGGTCACGGCTTTGTTGAAGTCGGTGACAACGAATTTGACGTCCAGCGAGTCCGGCGAACGTTGCAGCGAGCCCTTCTCGACCATGCCGCCGGCGCGGATGCGCGTGTCGTGCGGCGCTTCACCGTTGGCGATCTGGGTCGGCGTGTAAAACAGGTTGATGTTTTCCTGCAGGGCGCTCAGGGCCAGGCCGACGGCAGCGCCGACCCCGACCAGGATCGCCAGAATGAGGGTCAGACGTTTTTTGCGCAGCGGATTCACTTGCCGTTCTCCCGGCGCAGACGACGCGCCTCTTGTTGCAGATAGCGCTTGCGGGCCGCGATCGGTGCGACCACGTTGAGGATCAGCACCGCCAGACAGATGCCGTAGGCCGACCAGACATACAGGCCATGGTGGCCCATGGCGAGGAAGTCGCCGAATGAAGCAAAACTCATCGCGCGGCCTCCAGGCTGTTCTGCACTTCTTCTTTCACCCAACTGGCGCGGGCTTCGCGCTTGAGCACTTCAAGGCGCATGCGCAGCAACAGCACGGCGCCGAAGAAGCAGTAGAACCCCAGCACTGTCAGCAGCAGCGGCAGCCACATTTCAGCTGGCATTGCCGGTTTTTCCGTGAGGGTGAAGGTCGCGCCCTGGTGCAGGGTGTTCCACCACTCCACCGAGTACTTGATGATCGGGATGTTGATCACCCCGACGATCGCCAGCACGGCGCAGGCCTTGGCGGCGCTGTCACGGTTGCTGATGGCGTTGCCCAGCGCAATCACCCCGAAATACAGGAACAGCAGAATCAGCATCGACGTCAGCCGCGCATCCCAGACCCACCACGAGCCCCAGGTCGGCTTGCCCCAGATCGCTCCGGTGACCAGCGCCACGGCGGTCATCCACGCGCCGATCGGCGCCGCGCATTGCAGGGCGACGTCGGCCAGTTTCATTTTCCACACCAGCCCGACCACGCCGCATACCGCCAGCATCACGTAGATCGACTGAGCCAGCATCGCCGCAGGCACGTGAATATAGATGATGCGGAAGCTGTTGCCCTGCTGATAATCCGGCGGCGCGAAGGCCAGGCCCCAGACGACGCCAACGCTGATCAGCAGCAACGCGGCAATGCTCAGCCACGGCAGAAACCGGCTGCTGATGCCGTAGAACCACTTGGGCGAGCCGAGCTTGTGAAACCAGGTCCAGTTCATACTGTTTCCATCACGGGTGCCGCTCATCGCTGTGAGCAGTCTCAGGGTCTTTGCTGGTTAAATTTTAACCAGACCTCATTATTCGCCGACGCTGATCTTCAGGCCAGCAGCTATTGCAAAAGGTGTCAGGGTGATCGCCAGGGCGGTCAGGCTACCCAGCCACAGCAGATACCCGGTCGCCGGCATGCCTTGCAAGGCGGCCTGCAAGGCGCCACTGCCCAGGATCAACACCGGGATGTACAACGGCAGAATCAGCAACGCCAGCAACAGGCCGCCGCGTTTCAAACCAACCGTCAGCGCCGCGCCCACCGCACCGAGCAGGCTCAGCACCGGTGTACCCAGCAGCAACGACAACAGCAACACCGGCAGGCAGGCGACCGGCAAACCGAGCATCAACGCCAGCAACGGCGAGAGCAGAACCAGTGCCAGTCCCGAGAACAGCCAGTGTGCCAGCACCTTGGCCAGCACCAGTAGGGGCAGCGGGTGCGGCGAAAGGACCCACTGTTCCAGGGAGCCATCTTCGAAATCACTGCGAAACAGTCCGTCCAGCGAAAGCAGGACCGACAACAACGCGGCCACCCAGACTAACCCCGGGGACAGGTTTTGCAAGACTTGAGTTTCCGGGCCGACGGCCAGCGGGAACAAGGCGATGACGATGGCGAAGAAAATCAGCGGATTGGCCAGTTCCGCCGGGCGACGAAACAGCAAACGGGACTCACGGGCAACCAGCAGGCCGAACACACTCATACTGCCCAGTTCCCCAGATCGATATCGCGATAACCGGCCGGCATCCGGCTCAGTGTGTGGTGCGTGGTCAGAACCACCAGACCGCCGCGCTCGCAGTGCCCGGCCAAGTGTTCTTCAAGCTGCGCCACGCCCTGTTTGTCGAGCGCGGTGAACGGCTCGTCGAGAATCCACAGCGGCGGGCTGTCCAGATACAGCCGCGCCAGCGCCACGCGGCGTTGCTGACCGGCGGACAGGGTGTGGCAGGGAACATCTTCGAATCCGCGCAATCCTACGGCTGCCAGTGCCTGCCAGATCGCCTCGCGCTCGGCCGGCCGATGCAGGGCGCAGAGCCAGGACAGGTTCTCTTCCGGGGTCAGCAGGTCCTTGATCCCGGCGGCGTGGCCGATCCACAACAGGTTGCGCGCCAGTTCGCTCGGTTGTGCAGTCAAGGGCTGGCCGTTGAGCAGCACTTGACCGCTGGTCGGCTGCATCAACCCGGACAACAGACGCAGCAGGCTGGTCTTGCCGCTGCCGTTGGGGCCGCTGATCTGCACCATATCGCCACTGGCCAGTCTTAATTCGAGATTTTCGAAGAGCAGCCGCAGGTCTCGCTCACAGGCAAGGGCAACGGTTTGCAGGACAGGACTGGTCAAGGGATCACGGGCCTTATACGGTTCAAGTCGGCTCTGGCGCGGCCGTTAAAGAGATGCAGGATAAATGCAATGACGGTGCGAACCAGAGAGCTGGATCAAACAATTGCTATGTTTTCTGAACGAAGCGCAAGACGCGCGGCATTATACATGCCGTGCCTTACTCCCAAGAGCGCAATTTCCTCAGGTTGTGTCCGCGTATGACAGGCGAAATGAACATCCTCCCGCTCCCGCCCACCACCCCGGCGAACACGCGTCCGCTGGTGATGAGCGGTGAGTTGCTCAAGCTGTTGACCCCGGTCGAAGGCTTGATCGGCGCCGGGCAAAGCGCCCAGGCCGAGGTGTTGTCACTCAAGCAGGCGGATCAGACCTTTCAACTGCTGCTCAAGGTGACCGTCGACGGCGGTCGGCAGACCACCGTGCAAGCCAGCAGCAACCTGCCGTTGCCGACCGGCACCAACCTGGCCGTCACTCAGCCGTCGGCGGGCAATCTGGCGATCACCGTGCAACAGGCGATTGCCAGCAGCGTCGCCGCCCTCACCCGCATCGACACCGCGCAGTTGCCGGTCGGCACGCTGCTGCAAGGCAAGGTGCTGACCTCGCAGACACTGCCGCAAGTGCCGGGACAGCCGACGGTGTACCGCTCGCTGGTGAGCCTGCTCAACACCGCGCAGAGCGGTGCCACGCTGGACATCGACAGCCCGACGCCGCTGCGCATCGGCACCCTGCTCTCGGCACTGGTCGAAGACTCGCAAACCCTCAAGTTCGTGCCGCTGAGCAGCCGTCAGGAGCAATTGGCGGTGAGCCAGCAACTGCTCGGCCAGCAGACTCGCCAAGGTTCGCTGGACGGTTTGCTCAATGCTCTGCAAAACCTGTCGAGCGACGACGATCAGACCTCGCAGGACCTGCGCGCTGCCGTCACGCGCCTGCTCGCCAACCTGCCCGATGTGCAGCAAATGAGCACCGCCAAAGGCGTGGCGCTGGCCCTGGCCAACAGCGGCGCCTTCCTCGAAGCCAAATTGCTGACCGGACAGAATCCGGCGCTGGCCCCGGACATGAAAGCCGATCTGCTCAAACTGATCGCGCAGCTGTCGCCGGGTGCGCCGGGCAATGCCAGTTTCAACGCGATCATCGCCGCCAACACCCTGGCGCAAGCGCTGCCGAGTTTCGTGCGCAACGCCCTCGGCACTCTCGGTCAGGTCAGCGCCAAACCCATGCCGAGCAGTTTCCCATTGCCTGACCGCCTGCTGCAAAGCCTCGACGGCGAAGGCGATCTTGAGCATCTGCTGCGCCTCGCCGCGGCAGCCGTGTCGCGTCTGCAAAGCCATCAGCTGTCGAGCCTGGAACAGACCGGTGTCACCGATGACGGCCGTCTGCTCAGCACCTGGCAGCTGGAAATCCCCATGCGCAACCTGCAGGACATCGTGCCGTTGCAGGTCAAGTTTCAGCGCGAAGAAGCGCCGGAAAGAGAACCGCAACCCAACGAACGCCGTGACGAACGCGAACCCAAACAGCAGCTGTGGCGCGTCGACCTGGCGTTCGACATGGAGCCGTTGGGGCCGATGCAGATTCAGGCGCAGTTGATTGCTGGCAGCCTGTCGAGTCAGCTCTGGGCCGAACGCCCGTACACCGCCGACCTGATCGAAACCAATCTGTTCGCCCTGCGCCAGCGCCTGCTCGATCGCGGGCTGAGTGTCGGCGATCTCGACTGCCACCTTGGCACCCCGCCGCAAGGCAATCAAACCCGCCTCGAACACCGCTGGGTCGATGAAACCGCATGAACGATTACACTGCTCCACGCCAGGCCATCGCCCTCAAATACGACGGCAACCACGCCCCGACCCTCACCGCCAAGGGCGACGAGGAACTGGCCGAAGAAATCCTGCGCATCGCCCGCGACTGCGAAGTGCCGATCTATGAAAACGCCGAGCTGGTGCGGCTGTTGGCGCGAATGGAACTGGGCGACAGCATCCCCGAGGAGCTGTACCGCACGATCGCCGAGATCATCGCGTTCGCGTGGAACCTGAAGGGGAAATTCCCCGAGGGGCAGGATCCGGATGCGCCGATGGTCGAGAAGGACGTTACCGAACGCGGGGCTGATTACTAGGCCGCGCCGGATACAGGCTCAAGTGCACGCGTCCTCGCTCGACATTCAATTCAAGCGCGCTCGCCACTGCAGGTTCGCCCATTCAAACCGTGGTGAACGTCCATAATCCTTGATCTCGAGGGGCATACCTTGCTCGGACAGATTCAGTGCCTTGAAGCCGATTTTCCCGATTCGCCAGTAATACTCATGCACAGGATCGTTGACGCGATAGGGAAGCAGGATCTGCCTGCCCGTCCCCAGCCCATAAGGCCGCACGTCAGCCCAATTAAGCACGCTCGTCTCGAAAGCCGGAGACGAAGGCTCTTCGAACTCTCCGCCGCCAAGATTTGCGACTTTCCAGAAATTGATATCACTACCGTCTGATCGAGCGTGCAGCACCCATACATCGGTCAGTTTGGTAATCGGCGAATCCAGCACTGCGGTCTTTGAACGCGCAGAATAGAAGCCCGGCAATTCCAAGACTTTTTCAAAATCCAGAGAACGGCCACTGCTCCTGTAGGTGAGCAGCTTCAAGAACTGTGCACTTGAATCGACAGCGAGCACATCATCCTTGCCATCGTTGTCCAGCCTGACGCTGTAGAAGTGGGCCGGCAATGGGTTTTTTCGGGCATCTCCCCAGTGAGCAGGAACGCCCAGACTCGCCCCTTTATTCTCCATCAGCCAGAAATCGGACACTGTGTTATTCAGAGTTTGCACGATCAACACATCTTGCTTGCCGACGCCTCTGAAGTCGCCAGCCAGATATTGCTGAGCTTGCCGGTAGGCATGCCCTTGCGGAACCGAACGCCAGATAACCGGATCAGCAAAATGCCCGCCTTCATTCTTCAATAGCCTGAAAATGGTTTCGTCAGCGTTTCCGGGCGATATCGCCATCAGATCAGCCTTGCCGTCGCCTGTGAAATCCGCCAGCAAATAGCGCGTAGTGTCGTAGCAAAGGGCTGTAGCACACCCGGAATCAAAAGAGTCTGGATCAAATGGACGTCTGTCCTCATACCATTTCTCGGATGCAATCGCGTCTGCGTCCAGCGACGTGACCCAAATATCGACACCTGGACCATCCTGCCGGCGCTGCACTTGTACCGTCCGGTTCGTCCCGTCACCGATGACATCCCCCGTCAGCGCCACTTCCATCGAATCATTGCTGTCGATGTTATCGATGCTGCGCACCCACAACGTAGAACCCGCAAACTCCCTGCAATCCGCTATCAAGCTCGGCTGTACTCCGTCCAGGCATTGCCCCTGCACTCCGGGAACATAGATTTTCCCGAAATCCCACGGAGTCCAGTGTTGAGAGGGCTCATTGCTTTCACATGCGCGTTCGATCAATTGGCCATTCTGACGCGCTATGCAATGGCCAGAGGCTGTTTTCAGCAGTGCAACTCCCCTGCTCGCGCCGACTGCAATGTCGGAGGGCACAAACGCCCAGCGCTGGTCAGCGTCTGGCTCACATCCATCCAGTGTCACCTGCTGCCCCAATCCATTGGCAACCAGGCACTGTTGCGTCTGGAAATTGACTAGCGGTCTGAAAGGGATATTGACCAGTGGCCCGGCGGCGTGAGCATGGCTGAGCGTGAAATTGAGTCGCGCCACCCAATTGCCATTCCAGGTGGCTTCACTGTACGCACTGCTGACTGACTCAGCCCCTTCAAAATGAAAGTAACTGGCGACAACATGCCGTTTCGCCTGCACCGCTGCCGGGTCCACGTTAGGAGCGACGGCCGCCGAGGGATAGGTCTCGTGATAAACCACCGGGATATCTGCACTGATCCCGCGCAAGGCCAGGCGCGTCAAACGTGCCGAATAAATATGGTCAGGATGCTCCGTGTACGGGACGGTGTCCGGATTGAGTGCATACACCCGGGTGGCTCCTTCATTGACGATCAGCTCAGTCAAGAGCTGCACAAAAGATGTTCGACTGTAGAGGTTTACCGGACCTGAAGCCGAGTCCAGATAGGGCCAACTCCGAACAGTTTTATCGAGGTCGAGCAAATCGGCCAGCGGCACATCTCCACCACGAACGTCCCCTCCCGGCACACGCAAAAATATGAGCTTCAATCCAGGTCGCTCATTGGCCTTGACGCTCATCACAATGGCTGAATCAGTGAATATCAGGTAAGGCGTCCACCCGATCGCAAAACCCAGCATTTTTTCATAGGCTTTTGTCGATGCGCTTTCGCGCTTCAACACATAGTCGAAACCGGCGCCAGAACTGCCACCGTTCATGAAGATACTGGTCACACAGCCGCCGGCAGCCAGAACTTGCGAAATCCGCGGATCAATAAACAGCAGATCGTCGTCCATATGCGCAACGACATTGACAAGGTGGACACCGTGACAATTTTGCCGGTCGGCAGTATTGGCTTCTGGAGCGAACCTGCTGACTTGAGCCTGACAAGCCGTCAGGAGCAGCACGACTGCCAGCCACAGGGCGGCAACACCGGGTGACCGGACTTTTTTCACGCGTTCGATTCTGGCTGGCAAATGCATACCCACTCCACGATTGGCTGGATCGGTGAATTGGCGATCAGACGCGTCTGCCTGAAAAGCCGACGGGACTATCGCGAGTCACGAGAAGTGTGAGGAGCGATGAGCGAAATTCTCTACTGTCATAAATAACAGTTCAGACAGACGGCCATGGGCGAATCAGGCAACAAAATCGAGCGCAAAAAAAATCGCCGGCATGACCGGCGATTCTTATTCAAATGACATGCCTCTACGCATATCAGCTTCTGTGCAGCTTGCGCATCAACTCCGCCTCAGCCTGGGTCAAGCCGCAGGACTGGGTCAGCTCATCGACGCTCGCGCCCATGCCCACCAGTTTCGCCGCCTGAGCGAACGACAGGCTCGACGGGTCGCGCTGTTCCAGCGCGACAATCTTGTCCGGCAACGGACCGACGACCGAGCGCAGCTCGTGCAGGGCTTCGCCCATGCGCACGTTGCCGTTCTGATAGTCGTCGACACGCTTGGCCAGGTCCTTGATGCGCTGATCACGCAGCGCGTCGCCCTGAGCCTGTTGCGCAGCGATCACCCGCTGCGCCTTGATGTACGCCAGAAACATTGCCAGCGTGCCTGCCCAAAAGAGGAACAGGACAATGACCGCCACCTCGAGAATCAATCAGATGCTCTCCAGTTCCGACCATTCTTCTTCGCTCATCATCTTGTCCAGCTCGACCAGGATCAGCAACTCGTTGTTCTTGTTGCACACGCCCTGGATGAACTTGGCCGACTCTTCGTTGCCGACGTTTGGCGCGGTCTCGATTTCCGACTGACGCAGGTAAACCACTTCGGCCACGCTGTCGACCATGATCCCGACCACTTGCTTGTCGGCTTCGATGATGACGATACGGGTGTTGTCGCTGATCTCGCCGCTGTTCAGGCCGAAGCGCTGACGGGTGTCGATCACGGTGACCACGTTACCGCGCAGGTTGATGATGCCCAGCACGTAGCTTGGCGCACCCGGTACCGGCGCGATTTCGGTGTAACGCAGGACTTCCTGAACGCGCATCACGTTGATGCCGTAGGTTTCGTTGTCCAGCTTGAAGGTCACCCATTGCAGGATCGGATCTTCAGAACCTTTTGCATTCGTCGCCTGACTACTCATACCCTGACCCCTCGAAAAAACCGCACTGGGCGGTGTGTGTTCTGTGTGGAGGCATTGAAAAATGCCTTCGCCTGACTGTTATGTCGGCTGCTATGTCGATTTATGTAGCGGCTTGTGGCCGCCCAAGTGCTTTGCCCCGCCGCTGGCGATCAATTCGGCCAGCGCGGCTACATCAAGTAATGCACACATGTGCTCGATCACCGTGCCGGCAAGCCATGGCCGCTGACCCCGGTGACTTCTCCATTTGATTTCATTCGGATCCAGACGCAACGAACGGCTGACCTGATGCACCGCCAGGCCCCATTCGTAACCTTGTACCGAAATCACGTACTGCAGGCCCTGACGGAAGTCATCGCGATAGCGATCCGGCATGACCCAACGCGCCGTGTCCAACACTTTCAGATTGCCGGCCTGGCTCGGCAGAATCCCGAGGAACCATTCCGGCTGCCCGAACAGCGGCGTCAACTCGTGGCCGGCCAGCGAATAGATCGAACCGAGGCACACCAGCGGCACCGCCAGTGTCAGCCCGGCAACATCGAACAACAGGCATTCGAAGGCTTCCGAAGCCCAGGCCGGACGGCCATCGGTTTCCACCGGTGGCGGCGTGTTGCTCGGTGGCAGGTGCACTTCCACCACTGGCGGCACCAGCGTCTGTTCGACGGGTGCCGGTGCCACCGGCGCCGGTTCGGCCACGACCGGTTCCGGCGCGGTTTTCAGCAATTGGGTTTGCAGCAGCGGTGCGAGTGTCGAAACCGGCGCGCGCGGCGGCTCGGCTTCTTCGATCAACGCCACTGGCGCCTTGGCGATCGGTGCGGCGGCAGGCGCGGCAACCGGGGCGGCAGGTTTGGTGGTTTTCTGCGCATCACGCGCCTGCTCTTCCAGTACCGCAGCCTGAAACTCGTCCAGCGCCGCAGCACTTTCGACCACCTCTACCGGCGCCTCGACCGGCACTTCCACGGGCGGCAACTCGTCAGGGATTTCCTGCAGCAAGCTGTCCAGATAGGACTGCAACGCCAACTGCGGTTTCGACGTCAACTTCACCGGCCGATTCATGCATAACTCCCTGTAGGAGCTGCCGCAGGCTGCGATCTTTTGATCTTTTCAGGAGCAACGCCAGGCAAGATCAAAAGATCGCAGCCTGCGGCAGCTCCTACACGAATGGAGATCATGCTCAAGCCACCTGCGGAACAAGTTGCTGCGCCAACAGATGCTTGAGCAGCGCGCGGTACGCCAGCACGCCACGACTCTTGCCGTCGAACTGCGAAGGCGTGACCCCGGCCCGGCTGGCGTCGCGCAGACGGGTATCGACCGGGATGTAACCCTGCCAGATCTCTTCGGGGAATTTGTCACGCAGCACGCGCAAGGTGCCCAGCGATGCTTGGGTGCGGCGGTCGAACAGGGTCGGCACGATGCTGAACGGCAGCGCCTGTTTGCGCGAGCGGTTGATCATCGCCAGGGTGTTGACCATGCGCTCCAGACCTTTGACGGCCAGGTGCTCGGTCTGCACCGGGATCACCAGTTGCTGGCTCGCGGCCAGAGCGTTGACCATCAGCACGCCGAGCAACGGCGGGCTGTCGATGATCGCGTAATCGAAGTCCTGCCACAGCTGCGCCAGACTCTTGGCGATCACCAGGCCCAGGCCACTCTGCCCCGGCGACTGGCGCTCGAGGGTGGCGAGTGCGGTACTCGACGGCAACAGGGAAATGCGTTCGTCGCTGGTCGACAGCAGCAACTGCCCGGGCAAGCCTTGCGGCACGCTGCCCTTGTGCAGAAACAGGTCGTAGTTGCTGTGTTCCAGGCTGTCCGGGTCGTAGCCGAAATAGCTGGTCATCGAGCCGTGCGGGTCGAGATCGACCACAACCACGCGCTTGCCCGCCTCCGCCAGCAATCCGGCTAAAGCGATGGAAGATGTGGTTTTACCGACACCACCCTTTTGATTGGCGACTGCCCAGACTCTCATTCGGTTCGTTCCTCCCGGCCGAGATGCTCGACCGAGACATAGCTCAGCGTATTAATGCGGGCGACGGAGAATTGACGGCACTCTCGCGTCCCGGCGTCTTGACCGGGGACGGTGCAGTTTGTGTGCCAGCGCGCTTCAATGCCGCGTCCGGTTGTGCATTGGCAGTACCGGTACCGGTCAGACTGCGGCGCACATCGAGGTTGCGCGACACCACCAGCACCACACGACGGTTTTTCGCCCGGCCTTCGGCGGTGGCGTTGTTGGCCACCGGCTGAAACTCACCGTAACCCACCGAGGCCAGACGCCCGGGGTTGACGCCCTGCATCGCCAGCATCCGCACGATACTCGCCGAACGCGCCGAGGACAGTTCCCAGTTGGTCGGGTACTGCGCGGTGCGGATCGGCTGATCGTCGGTGAAGCCTTCGACGTGAATCGGGTTGTCGAAAGGTTTGAGGATCGCCGCGACCTTGTCGATGATGTTGAACGCGATATCACTCGGCATTGCGTCGCCACTGCCGAACAACAGGCTGGAATTGAGTTCGATCTCGACCCACAACTCGTTGCCGCGCACGGTCATCTGGTTGGAAGCGATCAAGTCGCCGAACGCGGCACTGATGTCATCGGCAATGCTTTTCAGCGGATCGCTGGCCCCGGCGATACCGGCATCGACCTGCTCGCTGTCCTTGACCAGCGGCTTGGCCGGGGTCACGGTTTTCGGCCGTTCCTCACCGATCGGGATCGGCTTGAGCGAGCGGTCGGAGTCAGTGAAAACCCCGATCAGCGCCTCGGAAATGACTTTGTACTTGCCTTCGTTGATCGACGAGATCGAGTACATCACCACGAAGAACGCGAACAACAACGTGATGAAATCCGCGTAGGACACGAGCCAGCGCTCGTGATTAACGTGTTCTTCCTGATGCCTGCGGCGAGCCATAGTCCATTACCCCCATCAATCCATGAAGCCCTGAAGCTTCAGCTCGATAGAGCGAGGGTTTTCACCTTCGGCGATCGACAAAATACCTTCCAACAACATTTCGCGATAACGCGACTGCCGCAACGCGATTGACTTGAGTTTGGCCGCCACCGGCAGCAACACCAGGTTGGCACTGGCCACGCCGTAGATGGTCGCGACGAATGCCACGGCAATACCGCTGCCCAATTGGGTCGGATCAGCGAGGTTGCCCATCACATGAATCAGGCCCATCACCGCACCGATGATGCCGATGGTCGGCGCATAGCCGCCCATGCTTTCGAAGACTTTGGCCGCTTCGATGTCGCGGGCTTCCTGAGTGTAGAAATCCACTTCGAGGATGCTGCGGATCGCTTCCGGCTCGGCGCCATCGACCAGCAGTTGCAGGCCCTTGCGCGAGTAGTTGTCCGGCTCGGCATCAGCGACGCCTTCCAGCCCGAGCAGGCCTTCCTTGCGTGCGGTGAGGCTCCAGTTGACCACCCGATCGATGCCGCCGGCCAGATCCACCCGTGGTGGAAACAGGATCCAGGCGAGAATCTGCATGGCGCGCTTGAAGGCGCTCATCGGCGATTGCAACAGCGCGGCACCGATGGTGCCACCGAGCACGATCAGCGCCGCCGGGCCGTTGGCCAGCGCGCCAAGGTGACCGCCTTCAAGGTAGTTGCCGCCGATGATGGCGACGAACGCCATGATGATCCCGATAAGGCTTAGAACATCCATCAGATACACGCCTCGACGATGTGCTTGCCGATGTCGTCCAGGCCGTAAACCGCGTCAGCCAGATCGGCTTTGACGATGGCCATCGGCATGCCGTAGATCACACAACTGGCTTCGTCTTGCGCCCATACCGAGCTGCCGCCCTGCTTGAGCAGACGCGCGCCTTCGCGGCCGTCGGCGCCCATGCCGGTGAGGACCACCGCCAGAACTTTGTCACCGTAGGACTTGGCTGCGGAACCGAAGGTGATGTCCACGCACGGCTTGTAATTCAGACGCTCGTCGCCCGGCAGGATTTTCACCGCGCCACGGCCGTCGATCATCATCTGCTTGCCACCCGGCGCCAGCAGCGCCAGGCCCGGACGCAGGATGTCGCCATCCTCGGCCTCTTTCACGCTGATGCGGCACAGCTTGTCCAGGCGCTCGGCAAACGCCTTGGTGAACGCCGCCGGCATGTGCTGGATCAGCACGATCGGCGCCGGGAAGTTCGCCGGCAATTGGGTCAGCACCCGTTGCAGGGCAACCGGGCCGCCGGTCGAAGTCCCGATGGCAACCAGTTTGTAGGCTTTGCGTTTCGGTGCCGGCGACGACGCGCTGGCGGCTGGCGCACGCGCAGGTGCTGGAGCCGGCGCCGGACGCGTCGGAGCAGCAGCGCTGTGGCTGCTGAAACTCGAGGCCGCCGGGGCTGGCGCAGGCGTCGGTGCAGCGGCCGGAGCCGGCGCACTGTAGGCACTGAAACGACGATTGCTGCGCGAGATGCTGTGGACCTTCTCGCACAGCAGTTGCTTGACCTTCTCGGGGTTGCGCGAGATGTCTTCGAAATTCTTCGGCAGGAAATCCACCGCACCGGCGTCCAGCGCATCCAGGGTAACCCGGGCGCCTTCGTGCGTCAGCGAGGAGAACATCAACACCGGGGTCGGGCAGCGCTGCATGATGTGCCGCACCGCCGTGATGCCATCCATCATCGGCATCTCGTAGTCCATGGTGATCACGTCCGGCTTGAGGGCCAGGGCCTGATCGATCGCCTCTTTACCGTTGGTGGCCGTACCGACCACCTGGATGCTCGGATCTGCTGAAAGAATTTCCGAGACGCGGCGGCGGAAAAAACCCGAATCGTCCACCACCAGGACTTTGACTGCCATAAACACTCCATTAGGTGCAGCGGGACGTCGTCGCCCCGCTGCCCCGGATTCAAATACGCTTCGTCGCGTAACGCTTGAGCATGCTTGGAACATCAAGGATCAGCGCGATGCGGCCGTCACCGGTGATGGTGGCGCCGGACATGCCCGGAGTGCCCTGCAGCATTTTGCCCAATGGCTTGATGACCACTTCTTCCTGGCCGACCAGTTGATCGACGACGAAGCCGATCCGCTGGGTGCCCACCGAAAGGATCACCACATGGCCTTCGCGCTGCTCTTCGTGAGCGGCGGAGCTGACCAGCCAGCGCTTGAGGTAGAACAATGGCAGCGCCTTGTCCCGCACGATCACCACTTCCTGGCCATCCACCACGTTGGTGGTCGACAGGTCGAGGTGGAAGATTTCGTTGACGTTGACCAACGGGAACGCAAACGCCTGATTGCCGAGCATCACCATCAGGGTCGGCATGATCGCAAGCGTCAGCGGCACCTTGATGACGATCTTCGAGCCCTGGCCCTTGGTCGAGTAGATGTTGATCGAACCGTTGAGCTGGGAAATCTTGGTTTTCACCACGTCCATGCCGACACCGCGGCCGGACACGTCGGAGATCTCGGTCTTGGTCGAGAAACCCGGGGCGAAAATCAGGTTGTAGCACTCGGTATCGCTCAGGCGATCGGCCGCGTCCTTGTCCATCACACCGCGTTTTACCGCGATCGAACGCAGCACGTTCGGGTCCATGCCCTTGCCGTCGTCGGAGATCGACAACAGGATGTGATCGCCTTCCTGCTCGGCGGCCAGTACCACGCGACCGCCACGGGCCTTGCCGGAAGCTTCGCGCTCTTCCGGCGATTCGATGCCGTGGTCGACAGCGTTACGCACCAAGTGGACCAACGGGTCGGCCAGGGCCTCGACCAGGTTTTTGTCGAGGTCGGTTTCCTCACCCACCAGCTCCAGATTGATCTCTTTCTTCAGCTGACGCGCAAGGTCGCGAACCAGACGCGGGAAGCGCCCGAAGACCTTCTTGATCGGCTGCATCCGGGTCTTCATCACCGCGGTCTGCAAGTCAGCCGTGACCACGTCGAGGTTCGACACGGCCTTGGACATGGCTTCGTCGCCGCTGTTGAGACCCAGGCGCACCAGACGGTTACGCACCAGCACCAGCTCGCCGACCATGTTCATGATTTCGTCGAGACGCGCGGTATCGACCCGCACGGTGGTCTCGGCTTCGCTCGCCGGTTTTTCCGGCGGCGGAGCAGCGGCAGCACGGGCCGGCGCCGGTGCAGCAGCGGCGGCCGGTTTTGGCGCTTCGGCTTTCGGCTCCGGCTTGGGCGCTGCCTTAGGCACAGCGGCCGGAGCGGCAGCAGCCTTGGCGGCAGGCGCGGCCACAGTCGACGCGGTGCCCGCAGTAGCGGCGCCAACATCGGTGAACTTGCCTTTGCCGTGCAACTCGTCGAGCAGCGATTCGAATTCGTGATCGCTGATCAGATCGCTGCCGGCAGCGGCGGCCGCCGGTGCGGCAGGCGCAACCGGTGCCGAGGCGATCGCCGACTCCAGCGCTTCCACGGCAAAGTTGCCCTTGCCATGCAACTGATCGAGCAGTGCTTCGAATTCGTCGTCGGTGATGTCCGAGCTGTCACCCGCCGCCGGTGCCGCTGGAGCGGCCGCGGTCGGTGCCACGGCGTCTGGCGCGAACTGGCCTTTGCCGTGCAGTTGATCGAGCAACGACTCGAATTCGGCGTCGGTGATTTCATCGCTGGCGGCCGCATCGGCAGCCGGCGCAGGTGCAGCAGCGGCCGGGGCTTCGGCTTCGGCCTTGACGGCGTTCAGCGAATCCAGCAGCTGTTCAAATTCGTTATCGGTGATGTCGCCCGAATCGCTCGAATCGCCTTCGACGACCAGTTCTTCGATCATCTCGGCCACTGGCGAAGCCGGGGCTTCGTCGGCCGTTTGCGGCTCGGCCAGACGCGCCAGGGCGGCCAGCAGTTCCGGGGTGGCCGCCGTGATCGGTGCACGTTCACGGACTTCGCTGAACATGCTGTTCACCGCGTCCAGTGCTTCAAGCACCACGTCCATCAGTTCTGCATCAACGCGACGCTCACCCTTGCGCAGGATGTCGAACACGTTTTCGGCGATGTGACAGCACTCCACCAGCTCGTTGAGCTGAAGGAAGCCGGCGCCCCCTTTTACAGTGTGGAAACCGCGAAAAATTGCGTTGAGCAGATCTGCGTCATCCGGGCGGCTTTCCAGCTCGACCAGTTGCTCGGACAGTTGCTCAAGAATCTCGCCGGCCTCAACCAGGAAATCCTGAAGGATCTCTTCATCGGCGCCGAAGCTCATTAATGGGGTGCTCCTACAGGTCTAAAAACCCAAAAAACCTAAAATTCCAAAACTCTAGAATCCGAGGCTGGATAACAAATCGTCCACATCGTCCTGACCGGACACAACGTCTTCTCGTTTATCGGCATGAATCTGCGGACCTTCACCCTGCGAGAGATGTTTTTGTGGATCTTTTTCTGCAAGCATCGCGGCACGGTCGTGTTCGATGCCCGCAAAGCGGTCAACCTGACTGGCCATGAGGACGAGTTTGAGCAAATTGCTTTCGACTTCGGTGACCAGTTGGGTCACACGCTTGATCACTTGACCGGTGAGGTCCTGGTAATCCTGAGCCAGCAGGATGTCGTTGAGGTTGCTCGACACCGCACGGTTGTCCGTGCTGCTGCGTGACAGAAAACCGTCGACCCGGCGCGCCAGCTCGCGGAACTCTTCAGCTCCGACTTCACGACGCATGAAGCGGCCCCAATCGGTGCTCAGCGCCTGGGCTTCTTCAGCCAGGCCATTGACCACCGGGGTGGCGCTTTCCACCAGATCCATGGTGCGGTTGGCCGCGGCTTCGGTCAGCTTGACCACATAGCCCAGGCGTTCGGTGGCGTCGGTGATTTGCGACACTTCCTCGGCCTGCGGCATGTGCGGATCGATCTGGAAATTGACGATCGCACTGTGCAGTTCGCGTGTGAGCTTGCCCACTTCCTGATACAGGCCGCGGTCACGGGTCTGATTGAGCTCATGGATCAGTTGCACAGCGTCGCCGAACCTGCCTTTTTCAAGGCTCTCGACCAGTTCGACCGCGTGTTTTTTCAGGGTCGACTCGAAATCGCCCTGTGAAGATTCGTTATGCTCCATAGCTCCCCCGCGCGTCATCAGCCGATGCGTTCGAAAATCTTCTCGATTTTGTCTTTCAACGCCTGAGCCGTGAAAGGTTTGACCACGTAGCCGTTCACACCGGCCTGAGCGGCCTCGATGATTTGCTCGCGCTTGGCTTCAGCGGTCACCATCAGCACCGGCAGGTGCTTGAGTTTTTCATCGGCACGCACGTGGCGCAGCAAGTCGATACCGGTCATGCCCGGCATGTTCCAGTCCGTTACCAGAAAGTCGATGCTGCCGCTGTTGAGTACCGGAATGGCGGTAGTGCCATCGTCGGCCTCGACGGTGTTGGTGAACCCGAGATCGCGCAGCAGGTTCTTGATGATCCGCCGCATCGTTGAGAAGTCATCAACGATGAGGATTTTCATGTCTTTGTTCAATTCGACCTCCAAGCAGTCTTAAACGCGCCCAGCACCTGGACGCGCCACTTCAATCAATCGGCGCAGCACTCGAAGACTGTCTGGAGCACAACAGAGCAAGACCGGTGCCGTTCTCACCGCACCAGCCTCGTTCGCAGTGTCCCCACACTGCCTTCAGCGCGCTCGCCACTCCCCCAAACGCCCCCGCAAACGGGCCGCGCACTGGCTGTGTAACTGGCTGACCCGCGATTCACTGACGCCAAGGACTTCACCGATCTCCTTGAGGTTCAGCTCTTCGTCGTAGTACAGCGCCAACACCAGTCGCTCACGCTCCGGCAAATTGGCAATCGCGTCCGCCAGCGCCGCCTGGAAGCGTTCATCTTCCAGATCGCGTGACGGCTCAAGATGAGCACTGGCGCCATCCTCGTGCAGCCCTTCGTGTTCGCCGTCCTGCAACAGGTCGTCGAAACTGAACAGCCGGCTGCCCAAGGTGTCATTCAAAATCCCGTAGTAATCGTCGAGACTCAATTGGAGTTCGGCCGCAACCTCGTGATCTTTAGCGTCACGGCCGGTTTTAGCTTCAATTGAGCGAATGGCATCGCTGACCATACGGGTATTGCGGTGAACCGAGCGCGGTGCCCAATCCCCTTTGCGCACTTCATCGAGCATCGCGCCGCGGATCCGGATGCCCGCGTACGTTTCGAAACTGGCGCCTTTGCTGGCGTCATATTTGGTTGAGACTTCGAGCAGGCCGATCATCCCGGCCTGAATCAGGTCTTCAACCTGCACACTCGCCGGCAAGCGCGCCAGCAAGTGATAGGCAATGCGCTTGACCAGTGGCGCGTAACGCTCGATCAACTCGTACTGCGCGTCACGTGCCGACTTCTTGTAGTAGTTCATACCGCTCGCGGTCATAACACAGGCCCTGCTGTTTGCTGCACGAGGCGCTCGACGAAAAACTCAAGGTGGCCGCGCGGGTTGGCAGGCAGCGGCCAGGTATCGACCTTCTGCGCGATCGCCTTGAACGCCAGCGCGCACTTGGAACGCGGAAAGGCTTCATAGACCGCTCGCTGCTTCTGCACTGCCTTGCGCACGCTTTCGTCGTACGGCACGGCGCCGACGTATTGTAAGGCGACGTCGAGGAAGCGATCCGTGACCTTGGTCAACTTGGCGAACAGGTTGCGCCCTTCCTGCGGGCTCTGCGCCATGTTGGCCAGCACGCGGAAGCGGTTCATGCCGTAGTCGCGGTTGAGCAGTTTGATCAGCGCGTAGGCGTCGGTGATCGAGGTCGGCTCGTCGCAGACCACCAGCAACACTTCCTGCGCGGCGCGGACAAAACTGACTACCGAGTCACCAATACCTGCAGCGGTGTCGATCACCAGCACATCGAGGTTGTCGCCGATGTCGCTGAAGGCCTGAATCAGACCGGCATGTTGCGCCGGGCTCAGGTGCACCATGCTTTGGGTGCCGGAAGCGGCCGGCACGATGCGGATCCCGCCGGGGCCCTGCAACAGCACGTCGCGCAGCTCACAGCGGCCTTCGATCACATCGGCCAGAGTACGTTTGGGGGTCAGTCCCAGCAGAACGTCGACGTTCGCCAGCCCCAGATCGGCGTCCAGCAGCATGACCCGACGGCCAAGCTCTGCCAGCGCCAGAGACAAGTTCACTGACACGTTAGTCTTGCCGACGCCACCTTTGCCGCCGGTCACCGCGATCACCTGTACGGGATGCATGCTGCCCATGTTATTTCTTTACCTTGTCTTGCATAGACGGAGGCCACATTACTGGCTGCGCGTTCTCAACCGGAACAATGCATGGCAGACCATCGATGTAGGTACAAAAACGGTTCATTACCTCAGCCAACCTGCTTGGTCGGGCTGTGGTAGATATCAGCGAACATGTCAGCCATGGCTTCTTCGCTGGGTTCTTCCTGCATTTGCACGCTGACGGCGCGGCTGACCAGTTGATGACGGCGCGGCAGATGCAGATCATCCGGAATCCGTGGGCCATCGGTCAGGTACGCGACCGGCAGTTCATGACTGATCGCCAGGCTCAACACTTCGCCAAGGCTGGCCGTCTCATCCAGTTTAGTCAGGATGCAGCCGGCAAGCCCGCAACGCTTGTAACTGTGATAAGCGGCGGTTAGAACCTGTTTCTGGCTGGTGGTTGCCAGCACCAGATAATTTTTTGAACGGATGCCACGCCCGGCCAGACTTTCCAGCTGCATGCGCAAGGCCGGATCGCTGGCCTGCAAGCCGGCGGTATCGATCAGCACCACGCGCTTGCGCAGCAGCGGGTCGAGCGCCTGCACCAGCGACTGGCCCGGATCGACGTGGGTCACCGGCACATTGAGAATGCGGCCCAGGGTCTTCAGCTGTTCCTGGGCACCGATACGGAAACTGTCCATGCTGACCAGCGCGACATTCTGCGCGCCGTACTTGAGCACGTAGCGCGCCGCGAGTTTGGCCAGGGTGGTGGTTTTGCCCATGCCGGCCGGGCCGACCATGGCAATCACCCCGCCCTCTTCCAGCGGCTCGACTTCCGGTACGGCAATCATTCGCGCCAGGTGCGCGAGCAGCATGCGCCAGGCCTGACGCGGCTCTTCGATGTCAGTGATCATTGCCAGCAGATCGCGCGACAACGGCCCGGACAGACCGATGCGTTGCAGACGACGATACAGATTGGCTTGCGCCGGACGGCTGCCTTGCAGCTGATTCCAGGCCAGCGTGCCGAGCTGCACTTCCATCAGCTCCCGCAAACTGTTCAATTCGAAACGCATCGAATCCAGCGCACGCGGATCGATGCCGGCGGACGACTGGGCAGGCGCGGGCGCCGGACGCGCCGGGGCGGCGTAAGTCGGTTCGCTCAACGGTTCGGCAGCGGTCAGCGGCAGGCCCGCCGTCAACGGCAGCCCGGCGAACAACTGGCGATTGGTGTTGCCGTCGGCTTCGCCACGCAGGCTCAGTTCGGCCTGGGCGGTCACGATGCGCGACTGGGTCTTGCGCAGCTCGTCCTCGAGTTCCATGTTCGGAACCCGTGGCGCCAGCGCCGACAATTTGTAATCCAGCGCCGCCGTCAGCTCGACGCCGCCGGCAATGCGGCGGTTGCCAATGATGGCGGCATCAGCGCCCAGCTCATCACGAACCAGCTTCATGGCCTGACGCATATCGGCGGCGAAAAAACGCTTAACTTGCATAAACCACTACCTCAGCCGTTGGGCCCTACTGTCGCAACGATGGTCACTTGCTTGTTGTCCGGAATTTCCTGATAGGCCAGCACGTGCAGCCCCGGGACTGCGAGGCGACCGAAACGCGAGAGCATCGCGCGGATCGGGCCTGCTACCAACAGGATCACCGGTTGACCTTGCATTTCCTGGCGCTGCGCCGCTTCGATAAGCGAACGCTGCAGCTTCTCGGCCATGCTTGGCTCCAGCAGAACGCCCTCTTCAGAGCCTTGTCCTGCCTTCTGCAGACTATTGAGCAATATTTGTTCCAACCTTGGTTCCAAGGTGATCACAGGCAGCTCGGAGTCAGTGCCTACAATGCTTTGGACGATGGCGCGGGATACGCCAACGCGTACTGCGGCGACCAAGGCGGCGGTATCTTGACTCTTGGCGGCGTTGTTGGCGATAGCCTCGGCAATGCTGCGGATGTCGCGTACCGGCACGTGTTCGGCGAGCAACGCCTGCAGCACTTTGAGCAACTGCGACAGCGAAACCACCCCCGGCACCAGCTCTTCAGCCAGTTTCGGCGAGCTTTTGGCCAGCAATTGCATGAGTTGCTGCACTTCCTCGTGGCCGATCAGCTCGCTGGAGTGCTTGTACAGAATCTGGTTCAAGTGCGTCGCGACCACGGTACTGGCGTCGACCACGGTGTAACCGAGCGATTGCGCCTGGGCGCGCTGGCTGACTTCGATCCACACCGCCTCCAGGCCGAAAGCCGGATCTTTGGCGGTAATGCCGTTGAGCGTGCCGTAGACCTGCCCCGGGTTGATCGCCAGTTCGCGATCCGGGTAGATCTCGGCTTCGGCGAGGATCACCCCCATCAGGGTCAGGCGATAGGCGCTCGGCGCCAGATCGAGGTTGTCGCGAATGTGCACGGTCGGCATCAGGAAGCCCAGATCCTGCGAGAGCTTCTTGCGCACACCCTTGATCCGCGCCAGCAACTGCCCGCCCTGATTGCGATCCACCAACGGGATCAGGCGGTAACCGACTTCCAGGCCGATCATGTCGATCGGCGTCACGTCATCCCAGCCCAGCTCCTTGGTTTCCATGGCGCGGGCCGGCGACGGCAGCAGTTCCTGCTGACGCTGAACTTCTTGCAGCGCCTGCACCTTGGCGACGTTCTGCTTTTTCCAGAACAGATACGCGCCACCGGCAGCCAGCGCGGCCATGCTCAGGAACGAGAAGTGCGGCATGCCCGGGACGAGACCCATGACCGCCATCAAACCAGCGGCCACCGCCAGCGCTTTTGGCGAGGCGAACATCTGCCGATTGATCTGCTTGCCCATGTCTTCCGAACCGGAAGCACGGGTCACCATGATCGCCGCCGCTGTCGATAACAACAGTGATGGCAATTGCGCCACCAAACCGTCACCGATGGTCAGCAAGGCGTACACCTTGCCCGCGTCGGCGAAGGTCATGTTGTGCTGGAAGATACCGACAGCCATACCGCCGATGAGGTTGATAAACAGAATCAGCAGGCCGGCAATGGCGTCACCACGGACGAACTTGCTGGCACCGTCCATCGAACCGTAGAACTCAGCCTCTTGGGCGACTTCCTGACGGCGCGCCTTAGCCTGGTTCTGGTCGATCAGACCGGCGTTGAGGTCGGCGTCGATCGCCATTTGCTTGCCGGGCATCGCATCAAGGGTGAAGCGCGCGCTCACCTCGGAAATCCGCCCGGCACCCTTGGTCACCACGACGAAGTTGATGATCATCAGGATCGCGAACACCACGATACCGACCACGTAGTTACCGCCGATCACCACTTCGCCGAAGGCCTGAATCACCTTACCGGCGGCGGCGTGGCCGTCCTGACCGTGGAGCATCACCACCCGCGTCGAGGCCACGTTCAACGCCAGCCGCAGCAGCGTCGCCACCAGCAGAATGGTCGGGAACACCGCGAAATCCAGCGGCCGCAGCGCATACACGCAGACCAGCAGGACGACGATCGACAGGGCGATGTTGAAGGTGAAAAACACGTCCAGCAGGAACGGCGGCACCGGCAACATCATCATCGCCAGCATGACCAGCAGCAACAACGGCACGCCCAGATTGCCTCGACTGAGGTCGGCAACATTCGAGCGAGCAGTGTTGAATAACTGAGAGCGATCCACCGGTTTTCCCCGTTCCTTTAAAGCAAACTTTTGACGCCCAAAGCAGGCGCACGGCGGCTACTGCAAGAAGCCTTCCAACTTTTGCCGGGGATTGAAATTGAGGTTTGCTTCAGGGGAAGTGTCTTGAGAGAAGCTGGGCGCCATGGAGCCGACCGCAAAACAGACGCAGGACGGCTATCACCATTAGCAGTGAACAAAAATCAGAAAAACCCGCGCACTCACGGATACCCGGCAGTCAAAATTTGCTCTGGATTTATCGCACCAAGACGCAAATCGCGGCCCACCAGATAGCGCGTACCCTTACGGATCGGACTCCCTCCCACGTCGACAAACGCTTCCTCAGAATAGCCTAATGTCACGATTTCCTCAGGCTGATGAAAAGGATCTTCGGGGTATGCCTTCAACACAATCAGTGCCCAGACAAAGTAAATGTCCGGCACATCCTGCGGCTCGATCTTCCGTTCGACCTCCGGCTCGACCTCCCATCGAAAGTCCTGCCCACCCGTGACCTGTAACTGATCACCGACCATGTGAAATTGTGGTTTGTGATAACGCGCCAGTAGGCCGGTGCCATTGCTACTCCATGTATCGGAGTAGTTGTTGGGCGAAGAGAAAACTCTGACCAACTCTTCAACAGTACCAATGTTGCCAGCGGCACTATTGAATCGGTTGTAGAGACTATGGTGGGCTACCCCGTCCAACCTTGGCTTGATCGCATTGATATACGAATCGAGATAGCCCGGCACATACGCATTGCTCATGTGCACGAAATGCGTGAAGTCCAACATCGCCTTAAAAGTGAACGTGCAAGCGATATGATCAGACTCTTTCGCCACCGACCCGGAAACGAACTCGAACCTCATTCCTTCAAGCTTTTTGTAGTTCTCTTGCATGACCTTCTCCTTGGCGAATGTTAAAGACAGGTCAGAAGGCGAATTGCCCGTGAAACCTGCCAAGGAACATGGAATAGCTGAATGCCCTTTGTGTCCACTGTCAGAACTAACAGGTAGAGGTCTTTTTCAGACAAGCGGAGGGCCGCTGTCTTTTGATTTATCAGGAATCGCGCCGCAATGAACACAGATAGGGGGTATCACACCGATCCCCTGTGGGAGTGGGCTTGCTCGCGAAGAAGCCATCCGCGACACCACAGAATCATGCGCAGCACCTTTAAACGCTAGCGTTTAAAAGACACCTCCAGACACGCCTTGCGGGCTACATATTCTTGCGCCATTGCCTACAGCTACGCCAGAATCCGCCGGCTTGTGCGCCTTGGGGTCGGGTTCTATTGTGGGTCGGTCGCTGACGAATCAGCGATCGGGTCTCGCAGCCCGCTGATTTCTAGACGCACAACTTCCGTCCTCGTTTTATGGCGGCTGTACGTGGGAGACCTTTGGGTCTGCCGGTTCTAGAGTCCCGGTCTGCGACCCGCGTATAGCTGCCACCTCCCTTTCGTATCGCAGCGAAATGTGGCAGCTCCGTCGACTCTAGGAGCTTCAGCATGATCAAACCAACACCCAACCCACCCGAAACCGACGCCACCTCCCCCTACGAATCCCTCGATTCAAAAAAGCTCCACGAAGCCGCCGACCGCGCCCTCGACCACTACCTCTGCTCGCCCGGCGCCACGCCCATTCAACGTAAAACCCGTTCGATGTACGCCGTGACCGCAGACTTCAAAAACGAAGAACTGCTGGCCGATGCCTGCGAAACACTCGCCTCGGCCAGAACCATCGCCAATGACTTCGCCCATCTGATACCGGCGTCGCAGCGCAGGACGCTGCTGGGCATCGCGCAACTGATCATGCTCGGCGAGCTGGCGGTGAATCGGGCGCTGGATAATCTGCAGTTGCCGCAGTAGCAGGGATCTGTGACAAGCCCTGAGTGAGGCGTTGTGGCTGCTGACGTCTTCGCGGGCAAGCCCGCTCCCACAGGTTCGGCGTGTAGCACAGGTTTGTGATCGACCCCAATCCCTGTGGGAGCGGGCTTGCTCGCGAAAGCGGCCTCACAGCCGACACATGTCTTCAGGCTTAAAAAACCGCCACCTCATTTAACCGGGCGGCGGTTTGTCGCCTCTTTCCTTCAGCCCACATGACCACTTGTCGGAAACCCGCCAGCACCTGTTAGATCTGACAGGTGCCTAATTCCTCCAACGCGCGCTCAATAACTCCGTCACCCAGCCCCCCGACCGGAGTTCGCCAGATGTCCAGCAAGCAAACCCCTCAAGCCCTCAGACCTCCGTATCTTCCGGCACTGGTCAACCTCAGCCCTGCCGAACACTATGACGGCGGCATACCCATCAGAGCCGTGGAAGGCGATCTGCAAGGCATCATCCCCGCCTGGCTGACCATGTCCATTGGCGATCTGGCCGAGGTGTTCTGGGACAATGACAGCGCCGCGGTCTGGAGCAAGACCTTAGAGCACGATGCCGAGCTCAACCAGGACCTGGTTTTCACCATTGCCAAGGGCCAGGTACTTGAGGGGGATGCCACGCCAGTGTTCTACCGGATCACGCGCAAGAACCAGGGCGCCCCGGAGGACTCGAAACCGGTCATGACCCTGCTGGTCAAACTCACGCGTCCCGGGGGGTACGATGACATTCCCGGCGATGACGGCCACTCCGATCTCAAGTTCTCCCTCTCCCACCACGAGGTCGATGAAACCTTGCCGCCCAGCGGGGTGACGATGCACATCGTGCCTTACCGCAACCTCACCCGATACGACCGCATTCTCGCCCGCTGGGGCAGCCAGCAAGTGGTGCATGTCGTTACGCCGGAACAGGCCCAGGACCCGATCAGAAACCCGATCGAGGTTGTCTTCAGCCGCGCCGTTATCGACGCCGCCGGGGACGGTGATCGTGTCGCGGTGGCTTATCAGGTCATTGACCGCTGCGGTAATTACCCGGACGAACGTGCGCCGTGGTCAGCGACGCGTGAATTGCTGGTGGACCTGGGGGGCAATCGGCTGGACGAACCGCAGGTGCTGGTCAACGGCATTCCAACCGACAGCATCGACCTCGACCAGCTCGGGGATGAGGATGTGACCGCCCGCGTTTACATCACCATGGACGATTTTTCGGTGGGCGACAAGGTGCTCCTGACCTGGATCGGCACCCCGGCGCAAGGCTCGCAGATCATCGTCGGGCCGCTGGAGAAAGAGGTGTCGTACGTGCCCTTACAACTCGATTTCCCCATCCCCAACGCCGCCGTCAAAGCCATTGCCAAAGGCGCAGCCTCGGTCGGCTATGTGCGCCGTCGCAGCGATGAAGGCGACCGCCGCTCAAAAAATGCCAGCGTCACCGTGATTGGCGACATCAGCCAGTTAGTCGCCCCCACCGTCGACGAGGCACCGGGCGGAACGTTGCCACCCGAAACGCCTTGGGCGACTGTGCAGATCCCTTGGTATCCCGGTCGCAACAGCAGCGACCTGCTCAACCTGATCTGGTGGGCCCAGGCGCCCGGTAACGACACCGTTTATTACGAAGATCCCCGCCCGGTCGGCAACGTAGCGGACAATCAGCCCGTCCTGCGCAGCGTGAGCAATGCCGAAATCCAGCGTTTCAATGGCCTGAACGTCAAGGTCTATTACGTCGTCACCAACAGCGAAACGGGGCTGTTGAGCGTTCGCGAGTCGCTGCCGTTCATGATGCAGGTCGGCGTCGCCCTGCCGACGTTCGACCGGCCGGAAGTCGAGGGCGCAGATGCCAACGACGTGCTCGATCCGGACAACGTGCCACCCACCGGTGCCACGCTGGTGGTGCCGTACCTCGGCACCCGCGACAAGGATCGTGTGAACTACCGTTGGCGCGGCTCTGCCAGCGGCGGTAGCGTCAGTAGTCATGTCGACCTGATCCCTGCTACCGCTGGCCGGCCTGTGCGCATTACCGTGGAAAAAAAATATGTAACCCCCAACCTGAACGGTACGGTGGTTGCCGATTACAGCATTCAGCGGGCGGGCGAGACGCTGGGGCATTCTCATGAGTTGACGTTGCGCATCGAGACGGCGCTGGGGGAGCTGCCGCCACCGTTCCTTGTAGCACCGGCCAAAGATCCGATTGATGTCCTGGCCTACCCGGACGGGGTGACGGTGCGCATCGAATACCCAGAAGCATTGAGCGGCGACCAGGCATGCCTGGAGGAAGACAATCCACCGGCAGGTTGGCCGCCGTTTCCGTTGGTGGAATTCAACAGCAACAAGCGAGTGAACACACTGTTGAGCCCCGCATTCCTAGCGGCGCGACATGGAACGGTGATCGAGCTGCGCGGGAACTTGTATCGCAACGGTGGCCACGCTGGCCAATCAGACGCGATCAAGGTGAGACTGCTGAAAATTATCGATGAAGACCCGCGTCTTCCTACACCTAATATCGACGGCAACACCAGTAAAGAGTTGAGCGTTCAAGACCTCACAACAGACGCACGGATTCTCGCGGAAAGATGGCCGTTGTTCGAACCAGGACAACCGATCTGGGCAACCTGTAGAGGCTTTGACAAGAACGGCGAGCCGATAACCAACGACGTCAGGTCGGGAGAGCCCAATGATTCGCCGGATGGATTGTCCCTGGCGGCTCCGATTGAGTGGTTAAAAGAACTGAAGGACGGAACTGAGCTGACGATCAGCGTGAAAGTAAATCTTGACGGAATAGCCAGTGAGTTGACCGCGACAGCCTGCCCACCTCGAATCTATAGCCTTAGAGGCACCCAGAGAGATGAAAACTTTGATAATGTCCCCCCTCAACTTATAGGGCCATTGGAAACTTTAGATACTGGTGCGATAAGTATCATTAATCAAAGCTCAACAGGATCACTAAAAATCGTCACATTTAATAGGGATAGCGCTTCAGGGGCGATAGAAGGAAACGTGTTAATTAACGAGAGCGCTGTAACCAAATTCAGGATAGAGCTCAAAGCCCCCGTGCAAAAATTAAGCTTTTACTACGCAGACGTTCAAGCCACCCTCGGAAAGATCCTGTTCTATGGCCCAGAGGGATATATAGACGAAAGACCACTAATCAGCAGCGCAGGTATTTCACAGTTAATTTTCTCCGCGGCGAACATCAATTACATTGAATTTTATAACGGAGGCGAAGAACAAGTAATTTTCGATAACTTTATGTTCAACTGATTTCTGTAAGCGCCTCAATTGGGGCGCTTGAAACCCGCTCGATATACGCCGTGACCGCAGACTTCAAAAACGAAGAACTGCTGGCCGATGCCTGCGAAACACTCGCTTCAGCCAGAACAATCGCCAATGACTTCGCCCACCTCATACCGGCGTCGCAGCGCAGGACGCTGCTGGGCATTGCGCAACTGATCATGCTCGGCGAGCTGGCGGTGAATCGGGCGCTGGATAATCTGCAGTTGCCGGGCTAAGAAGGCAGGCAAGAACCTGTGGCGAGGGGATTCATCCCCGATCGGTTGCGCAGCAGCCGTAAACCCTGAACTCGCGGTATTTCTGAAAATTTGCAGTGACAGGATTTGGGTCTGCTGCGCAGCCCAGCGGGAGCAAGCTCCCTCGCCACAGTGACTGCGGCAGGAGCCGACGTTTCATTGGGTCAGGCGGGGAGCTGGCGGTGAATCGGGCGCTGGATAATCTGGAATCGCCGGGCTAAGAAGGCAGGCAAGAACCTGTGGCGAGGGGATTCATCCCCGATCGGTTGCGCAGCAGCCGTAAACCCTGAACTCGCGGTATTTCTGAAAATTTGCAGTGACAGGATTTGGGTCTGCTGCGCAACCCAGCGGGAGCAAGCTCCCTCGCCACAGTGACTGCGGCAGGAGCCGACGTTTCATTGGTTCAGGCGGGGGAGCTGGCGGTGAATCGGGCGCTGGATAATCTGCAGTTGCCGGGCTAAGAAGGCAGGCAAGAACCTGTGGCGAGGGGATTCATCCCCGATCGGCTGCGCAGCAGTCGTAAAACCTGAACTCGCGGTATTTCTGAAAATTTGCAGTGACAGGATTTGGGTCTGCTGCGCAGCCCAGCGGGAGCAAGCTCCCTCGCCACAGTGACTGCGGCAGGAGCCGACGTTTCATTGGGTCAGGCGGGGGAGCTGGCGGTGAATCGAGCGCTGGATAATCTGGAATCGCCGGGCTAAGAAGGCAGGCAAGAACCTGTGGCGAGGGGATTCATCCCCGATCGGTTGCGCAGCAGCCGTAAACCCTGAACTCGCGGTATTTCTGAAAGATTGAAGTCTGGGGCCGCTGTGCAGCCCATCGGGGATAAATCCCCTCACCACAATGACTGCGGCAGGAGCCGACGTTTCATTGGGTCAGGCGGGGGAGCTGGCGGTGAATCGGGCGCTGGATAATCTGGAATTACCGGGCTAAGAAGGCAGGCAAGAACCTGTGGCGAGGGAGCTTGCTCCCGCTCGGCTGCGCAGCAGTCGTAAAACCTGAACTCGCGGTATTTCTGAAAGATTGAAGTCTGGGGCCGCTGCGCAGCCCATCGGGGATGAATCCCCTCACCACAATGACCGCGGCAGGAGCTGAAATATCTTTGGGTCAGGCATAAAAAAACCGCCACCCCGTTCAATCGGGATGGCGGTTTTTTACTGCGTTACTGTCAAGTCAGGAATCGCGCCGCAGATCCGGCGGGATCGGCAAATCGTCCTTGAGTGGATCCGGGCGTTTGCCCTTGCCGGCGCGGTACTGGCGGATCTGGTAGACGTAGGCCAATACCTGGGCGACCGCCAGGTACAGGCCACCGGGGATTTCCTGCTCGAGTTCGGTGGAGTAGTAGATCGAGCGCGCCAGCCCCGGCGATTCGAGGAGCATGACGTTGTTGGCGACGGCGATTTCGCGGATCTTCAGCGCGAGGAAGTCGCTGCCCTTGGCCAGCAGCACTGGCGCGCCGCCCTTCTCCGAGTCGTACTTGAGCGCGACGGCGTAGTGGGTCGGGTTGGTGATGACCACGTCGGCGTCGGGAATCGCCGCCATCATCCGCCGCTGCGACATCTCGCGCTGGGTCTGGCGGATGCGCTGCTTGACCTCCGGCCGGCCTTCCTGATCCTTGTGCTCGTCGCGCACTTCCTGCTTGGTCATCAGCAGTTTCTTGTGGGCTTCCCAGAGCTGCACCGGGACATCGACGGCGGCAATGATGATCAGACCGCAGGCCAGCCACAACGTACTCCAGCCGACCAGCGTGACACTGTGAATGATCGCCATTTCCAGCGGCTCGTGGGCGATACGCAGCAAATCATCGACGTCCGCCGACAACACCACCAACGCCACCCCGAGGGTGATCAGAAACTTGGCCAGCGCCTTGAGCAGCTCGACCACAGCCTTGAACGAGAACATCCGCTTCAGGCCCGAGGCCGGGTTCATCCGGCTGAATTTGGGCGCCATGGAGCCGGCGGCAAACAGCCAGCCACCGAGGGAGATCGGCCCGATCAATGCCGCCAGCAACAGGGTGATCATGATCGGCTGGATCGCCAACAGCGCCATCTGACCGGACTGCAACAGGAACCTGCCCATGGCCCCCTGATCCATGACCACCTCGCGCGAAAGGGTGAAGTTCAGGCGCATAAGCTCCATCAGGTCTTCGGCCAGCATGCCGCCGAACACCAGCAGCGCACCGGCACCGGCCATCATCACGGCGAGGGTGTTGAGCTCTTTGGAACGGGCAATCTCGCCCTTCTCACGAGAGTCCTTTTTCCGTTTGTCCGTGGGGTCTTCTGTTTTGTCCTGACCGCTTTCGCTCTCTGCCATGGCTCAGCGCGCCCGTGCCAGTTCGCGTAACAACTGCAAGGCCTCGGAGGCCAGCGGTTGATACTGATTGAGGATATCCGCCAGACCGACCCAGACGATGAACAGGCCCAGCACCAGGGTCAGCGGGAAACCGATGGAGAAAATGTTCAGTTGCGGCGCGGCGCGGGTCATCACACCGAAGGCGATGTTGACCACCAGCAGCGCGGTGACCGCCGGCAGCACCAGCAACAACGCCGCCCCGAGAACCCAGCCAAGCTTGCCGGCCAGCTCCCAGTATTGCGCCGTCATCAATCCGCCCCCGACCGGCAGCGTGGTGAAGCTTTCGGTGAGCACTTCGAAGACCACCAGGTGGCCGTTCATCGACAGGAACAGCAAGGTCACCAGCATGGTGAAGAACTGCCCGATCACCGCCACCGAGACGCCGTTGGCCGGGTCAACCATCGAGGCGAAGCCCATGCCCATCTGGATCGCGACAATCTGCCCGGCCACGGCAAACGCCTGGAAAAACAGTTGCAGGGAAAACCCCAGCACCGCACCCACCAGAATCTGCTCGGCAATCAGTAACCAGCCACTGAGAGCAAGCGGACTGACATCCGGCATCGGCGGCAGCCCCGGGGCAATGCATACGGTGATGGCCACGGCGAAATACAGGCGTATCCGCCGCGACACCAACGTGGTGCCGAACACCGGCATGACCATCAGCATCGAGGCGACGCGAAACAGTGGCAACATGAACGACGCCACCCAGGTACTGATCTGGGTGTCGGTCAGCTGAAGCAGCGATTGCATGGCTTAGCCGATGACCATCGGAATGTTTTTGTACAACTGAATGATGTATTCCATGAACGTCTGCACGATCCACGGGCCGGCGACGATCAGCGTCACCAGCATCACCAGCAGACGCGGCAGGAAGCTCAGGGTCTGTTCGTTGATCTGCGTGGCGGCCTGGAACATCGCCACCAGCAGGCCGACCAACAGGCTCGGCACCACCAGAATCGCGACCATCAAAGTGGTCAGCCACAGCGCTTCACGAAAGATATCGACCGCAACTTCCGGCGTCATGGCGAGACACCTCCGAAACTGCTGGCCAGGGTGCCGATGATCAGCGCCCAGCCATCCACCAGCACGAACAGCATGATCTTGAACGGCAGTGAAATGATCAGCGGCGAGAGCATCATCATACCCATCGCCATCAGCACACTGGCCACGACCAGGTCGATGATCAGGAACGGGATGAAGATCATGAAGCCGATCTGGAAGGCGGTTTTAAGCTCGGAGGTGACGAACGCCGGCACCAGAATCGTCAGTGGCGCCTGATCCGGCGTGGCGATGTCAGTGCGCTTGGACAGACGCATGAACAGCTCCAGATCGCTGGTGCGGGTCTGGGCGAGCATGAAGTCCTTGATCGGTACCTGAGCCTTTTCCACCGCCTGCTGCGCGGTGAGTTTTTCCGCCAGGTACGGCTGCAGCGCATCGTTGTTCACCCGGTCGAACACCGGGGCCATGATGAACATGGTGAGGAACAGGGACATGCCGGTAAGGATCTGGTTCGACGGCGTCTGTTGCAGGCCGAGGGCCTGACGCAGGATCGAGAAGACGATGATGATCCGGGTGAAACTGGTCATCAGAATCACGGCCGCCGGAATAAAGCTCAGGGCGGTCATGATCAGCAGGATCTGCAGGCTGACCGAATACTCCTGCGCGCCGTCGGCGTTGGTGCCCAGCGTGATCGCCGGAATCGACAACGGATCGGCGGCGAATGCCAGCGGCGCGGCCAGCATCAGGGCCAGCGTCAAGACGATGCGTAGCGCACCCATTACTTCTTATCCTTCTGATCCTTGCCGAGAATCTTCAGCAGATGCTGGGCAAATTCCGGGGTCGCTTTTTCGCTGCTGCTCGGCACTGGCACCGGTTCCTTGAGCACGTGCAGCGCGGTGATGGTGCCAGGGCTCAAGCCGAGCAGAATCTGCTCGTTGCCGACCTGCACCAGCATCAACCGGTCACGCGGACCGAGTGCGCGGGAGCCGATCAGCTCGATCACCTGGCCCTTGCCCGCCGGCCCTGCCTGCTGCACCCGGCGCAGCAGCCAGGCGAGGAAGAAGATCAAGCCCAGCACCAGCAACAGACCGAACACCAGTTGCGTCAGTTGCCCGGCCACGCCGCTGCTGACCATCGGCGCGGTGGCAGCAGGCACGGTGGTCGCCGTCGACGGCTCGGCGGCCAGCACGCTCAATGGCAGTGCCAGCAAAGCCCAGAGAAACCGTTTCACTCAGCGCAGCTTCTTGATGCGTTCGCTTGGGCTGATCACGTCGGTCAGGCGGATGCCGAACTTCTCGTTGACCACCACCACTTCACCGTGCGCGATCAGGGTGCCGTTGACCAGCACGTCCAGCGGCTCGCCGGCCAGACGATCGAGCTCGATCACCGAACCCTGGTTCAGTTGCAGCAGGTTGCGGATGTTGATATCGGTGCTGCCCACTTCCATCGAGATCGACACCGGGATGTCGAGGATCACGTCCAGGTTCGGACCGTCCAGGGTCACCGGATCGTTGTTCTTCGGCACGCTGCCGAACTCTTCCATCGGCAGACGGTTGGAGCTTGCAGCGCCAGCGTCGGCGGCCAGCAGCGCGTCGATGTCAGCCTGGCTGCCATCACCGGTCTCTTCCAGGGCCGCAGCCCATTCGTCGGCCAGTGCCTGATCGTCCTGGGCATTCATTTCGTCGTTCATCATGTGTCCTCGGCGGGCAACAATTCAGTTAAATACGTGGGGGAAAAGCGCCGCTTCAGCGACGCTCGATCGGCTCGATCACCTGCAACGCGAGGTTGCCTTTGTGCGAGCCCATCTTGACCTTGAAGGCCGGTACGCCGTTGGCGCGCATGATCATGTCTTCCGGCATCTCGACCGGGATCACATCCCCCGGCTGCATGTGCAGGATGTCGCGCAGCTTCAACTGGCGGCGGGCCACGGTGGCGCCGATCGGCACGTCGACATCGAGCACGTCCTGACGCAGGGCATTGACCCAGCGCTCGTCCTGATCGTCGAGGTCCGACTGGAAACCGGCGTCGAGCATTTCGCGCACCGGCTCGATCATCGAGTACGGCATGGTTACGTGCAGGTCACCGCCGCCGCCATCGAGTTCGATGTGGAAAGTGGAGACCACGATCGCTTCGCTCGGGCCGACGATGTTGGCCATGGCCGGGTTCACTTCCGAGTTGATGTACTCGAAATTGACTTCCATGATCGCCTGCCAGGCTTCCTTCAGATCGACGAACGCCTGCTCCAGTACCATGCGCACCACACGCAGTTCGGTCGGGGTGAATTCACGCCCTTCGATCTTGGCGTGACGGCCGTCGCCGCCGAAGAAGTTGTCCACCAGCTTGAACACCAGTTTGGCGTCGAGGATGAACAGCGCGGTGCCGCGCAACGGTTTGATCTTGACCAGGTTGAGGCTGGTCGGTACGTACAGCGAGTGCACGTATTCGCCGAACTTCATCACCTGGACGCCACCGACGGCAACGTCTGCCGAGCGGCGCAGCATGTTGAACATGCTGATGCGGGTGTAACGGGCAAAACGCTCGTTGATCATCTCCAGAGTCGGCATGCGTCCACGGACGATGCGATCCTGGCTGGTCAGGTCGTAGCTTTTGACACTGCCGGGTTCGGCAGCGTTATCGGTCTGTACCAGACCATCGTCGACACCATGCAACAGCGCGTCGATTTCATCCTGGGACAGCAGATCCTGCACGGCCATGTCGTGTTCCTACTGCAGTACGAAATTAGTGAAAAGCAACTGTTCGATCACCACTTTGCCCAGCTCTTTCTGCGCCACTTCCTGGACGCTGGCTGTGGCCTTCTGGCGCAACATCTCCTGGCCGACCGGAGTCGCCAAGGTGGCGAAATCCTGACCGGAGAAGAGCATCACCAGGTTGTTGCGAATCACCGGCATGTGCACTTTGAGCGCCTCCAGATCGGCCTGGTTACGCGCCAGCATGGTGATGCTCACCTGCATGTAGCGCTGACGGCCGTTCTGGTTGTAGTTGGCGACAAACGCCGGCGCCATCGGCTCGAAGATTGCCGGCTGCTTGCCGACCGGCGCGGCCTCGGCCGCTGCGGCAGGCTTGCTCTGAGCACTGTGCATGAAGTACCAGGTCGCGCCCACGGACACACCGATCGCCAGCAGCAGAGCCACCACGATCAGGATGATCATCTTGAGTTTGCCTTTGGTCGCGGGGTCTTTTACAGCTGCTGCTTCGCTCTTCGCCATGCCAATAATCCGTCACTAATCGGGTTTTCACAGTCGCACGGCAAGGCAAGAGCAAGTGTTATGCCAGAAGTGTCGGGACAGATTGGAAGGCACTGTAAAACCAATGTGGGAGCGGGCTTGCTCGCGAATGCGGTGTGTCAGCCGACATTGATGTCGATTGAACAACCGCATTCGCGAGCAAGCCCGCTCCCACAGGGGGGATACATCGTTGTATCAGGCGTAGTAGTCGACGGCGCTGCTGCCGATCACGCTAGTGGTTTGTGCAGCGGCTTCAGCCACCGCCGCCGGCGTCAGCTCCTCTTCCGCCGAATCCAGTCGACCACCCGCAGCGCTGGTGCGACCGCTCTGGCCCTGCTGCGCCTGTTCCTGCTGACCCTGCCAGCCACGGCTCTGATCGGAGACATTGACGTCGACCTGGCCCATGCCCTGCTGGGTGAACATGTCACGCAAGCGATGCATCTGACCGTCCAGCGCTTCGCGCACGCTCGGATGCGCGCTCATGAAAGTCACCTGGGTCTGCTGGTCCGGAACCATGTTCACCCGAATATCCAGACGCCCGAGTTCCGCCGGCTGCAATTGAATATCCGCCGCCTTCAGGTTGGCGCTGGACAGGTACATGACGCGGTTGACGATTTCTTCGGTCCAGCCGCTCTGGTGCATGGCGATCGGTTGATTCACCGGCACCGCGTTCGCGGTTTTCGGGGTGGCCGCCTGAGTCAGCGCCGCCAGACGGTTGGCGAAGTCATCGACACGGGTGTCGCTGGTCGCAGACTTGAGATCTTTCAGGCCGTCGTCTATCAGGCCGCTGAAGGCCTTTTCGCCATTCTGACTGGTGCTGTCCTTGTCGGCCTGCACGTCGAGCATGCTGGCCATGCCGGCAGCGAAGTTCTGCGCGGCAGTCAATTCACCGTCGGCCTGAGTCTGGGCCGGTGTAGCTTTGGCTTGTGCCTGGCTGCTGGCGGAAATGTGCCCGCCCTGCTCCATCGCCATACGCAGCGCCGGCAACGAGTCGAGCGGATCGGCCGCCGGGTCGAACGCGCTATCGGTTGATGCCGCCGGATCTTTGACCACGGCTGGCGCCAAAGTGGCGGCCACGACCGGCGTTTCGGTTTTGGCCGGTTCCGGTGTTGCAGCGACTGGCGCTGCCACCACCGGCGCGGTCACCAGCGGCTGCACGGTTTGCGCCAGTGCCGGATCCAGCGCCGGATCCACCGGGGTGGTGTCGGCCACTGGCGTCTGCGCGCTGTCGGCAGCAGCATCGGCGGCGGCCTTGTCAGCGGCGGCCTGATCATCGGAGGTGGTCGACGCGGTCTTGTCGGCAGGCAAGGCATTGCCGCTATCGGCAACGGTCTGTTGCGTGGCGGCAGACTTATCCTTGGCGAAATCTTTCTTGTCGCTGTTGTCGGCAACCTTGTCGCGCGCCGGTTTCAACGAACTGTCAGAGTTCGCAAGAGTCTTTTTCGGGCCTTGATCGGCGAACACCTGAGCGAAGCTTGAGGCCTTGTCCCCGGTGTCTGCGGCCATGACCGGCGTTTTCGCGGCGGCGGCTTGCGCCTTGGCCTGGGCGGCAGATTGAAGAAGAACATTGGGGGTCGCAGGCATGACACGGTCTCCGCTGCACTGGGATCGTAGGTACAGTTGACGGGGATTATTGCAAGTGTCGGGCCAGTTTTGTCCGGCGCTTGCGAAAAGCGCCGGACGGCAGGGTTCAATGGGTCAGGGCGTGCTGGCGTTCGTCTTCGTAGACAGGACGGACTTCCGCGAATTCGCAACTGATGTCGGCCACCAGTTTGACGATTTCCGCAGGGCTTTTGCCTTTGGCATCCGCCTCCAGCTCCTGACAGAGCGTCGCCAACCGGACAGCCCCCATGTTGCTGGCGCTGCCCTTGAAACTATGGGCGACCTCGGCCAACACCTTGGCGTCGGCGGTCTTTTGCAATTGATGCAAGCGACTTTCAGAATCGGTCAGGAAGGTATCCAGCAAATCCGGATAGCTGTCTTCCATCACTTCGCGCAACGCATCGAGTACTTCGCGATCCACATGTTGGTCAGTCACTTGTTCACTCCTTGATCAAGAATCGGCGAATTATGCCTCAACCCTCCCAGAAAAACTCCACGCAAGCACTGCGACCTTCGTCCGACCAACTGGCGTTATGCCCTAACTGGCGGATCAGACTGACCCCGCGCCCTGACAGACGGACACCGTCCAGCGGTCGCTCCATTACCCGCGCCACGTCAAAACCCTTGCCGCTGTCCTCGACGCGGATCACCAGACGGCCCCCGGCCCCTTGCGGCTTCACCTGCAGATGCACGCGCACATAACCGTCCTGCAAGGCTTCTAGTCGCTCGTTGCGCATTTCGTAGTAGCGGGCGAATCCAGCCGCATCGCGCTTGAGGCTGGAATCGAGACCCAGCACGCCGTGCTCCAGCGCATTGGAGTACAACTCGGCGAGCACGCTGTAGATCGCCCCACCCTGTGTGCGTAAGCCGTGTACTTCCAGCAACAATTGCAGCAGATACGGCAACGGATTGAAACGCCTGAGCGTCGCCCCGCGAAACTCGAAACTTACCGACCAGTCCAGCGGACAGGATTGACCACTGTCGGAATACACCGGCGCCGACGGCATCACCTGCGCCGCCTCCAGCAAGCTGATCTCGACCATGCTCACATCGTCGCGGGGCTCGCCGCGAAAGGCGTGCAAGGCCTGCTCGATCTCGGCGAACAGGTTGTCCGGCTCACGATTGGCGGCAAACAGTTGCTGCAAACGCTCGACACCGAACAACCGGTCGTCGGCGTCAGTGGTGTCGATCACGCCGTCCGATAGCAGGAACACCCGATCACCCACGGCCATGGTCTGTACTTCGGTGCGATCATCAAACGCTTGCGGACTGAGCACCCCCAGCGGCAAATGGCGCGCCGCCAGCGGCACACGTTCGCCGGTGGCAATCCGATGCAGATAACCGTCAGGCATGCCGCCGTTCCACACCTCTACCGAACGCCGCTGAAAACTCAGACAAAGCATGGTCGCGCAGCAGAACATGTCCACCGGCAGGATGCGCTTGAGCTTGGCGTTCATCTCGCGCAGGGTTTCAGCCAGGCCGTAGCCCTTGGCAGTCATGCCGTAGAACACTTCGGCCAGCGGCATCGCCCCCACCGCCGCCGGCAAACCGTGGCCGGTGAAATCCCCCAGCAGCACATGCATGTCGCCGGCCGGGGTGTAGGCCGCCAGCAGCAGGTCGCCGTTGAACAACGCATAGGGCGATTGCAGATAACGAATATTCGGTGCACTCAGGCAACCGGAATGCGCGACCTTGTCGAAAACGGCTTTGGCCACACGCTGTTCGTTGAGCAGGTAATCGTGATGTCTGGCGATCAGGTCACGCTGTTGCAGCACCGTGGCCTGCAAGCGGCGCAAGCGATCCATCGCCTTGATTTTGGCGGCGAGGATCACCTGGTTGTAAGGCTTCGCCAGAAAGTCGTCGCCACCCGCCTCCAGACAACGGGCCAGCGCTTCGCTCTCGGTCAGTGAGGTCAGGAAAATGATCGGCACCAGGGTTTCCCCCGCCAGCGCCTTGATCTGCCGCGCCGCTTCGAAGCCGTCCATCACCGGCATCATCGCGTCCATCAGCACCAGATGCGGTGGCTGATGCTTGAACACCTCCAGCGCTTCGGCGCCATTGGCGGCGGTCAGCACTTCATGCCCCTGACGGCGGACGATGGTCGACAACAGTAACCGGTCGGCGGCACTGTCTTCGGCGATCAGGATCGTCAGCGGCTCTTGCGCCTGCATGGCCGTCAACTGATGTCGAACAGTTTGTCGAAGTTGGAGATGGCGAGAATCTTGCGCACGTCGGAGTTGCTGTTGATCACGCGTACATCCGAGTCGTCGCCGCCGGCGTGATCGCGCAGCAGAAGCAGCATGCCCAGCGCGGAGCTGTCGAGGTAGGTGGCATCTTTCAGATCAACCACGATGGAGTCGGGTTTTCTGTTAAGCCGCTCATAGGACTCGCGAAATTCCTGATGGCGCCCAAAATCGAACCGCCCCTTGACCGAAATCGTCAGTTTTTGACCATCCGGAGAGACTTCTGTAACGACTGACATTGACTGGCTTCCTTGTCATTGACGAACGTGTACAAGGTTTAGCACCTGGACAGGGTTGGGGCAAGGCTCAGCGCAGAAGCAAATGTGGGAGCGGGCTTGCTCGCGAAGGCAATCGGTCAGTTGACTGAGGTGTTGACTGACACGACGCCTTCGCGAGCAAGCCCGCTCCCACAGGGAGTTTTTGGGCAATTTGAAAAGGGTTGTGTCGCGGCAGGCGCTGCGACAACTGGTCCAGCAGCTTCTGCTCGCGCTTGTCTTCGAGGCGCTGCGCCTCTTCGCGGTAGCGCGGTACCCGTTTGCGCAGGAGAAGCTATGCCCTGCAGCCACTCCGCGACTGCCGCTTGTCGCCACTGTCAGATCTGACAGTAGACCGAGGAAAGAGGCATAGCCCTTAATCAAGCGGCAGCAATTTCGCTGCGCTCAGGTCAAAGGACTGCATCATGGACCCGCATTTTGAACGTTTTGGAAAACCGTCCCTGCATAACACCGCGTCACCAACCATCATCACTCATGATGAATACCTAAGGGGTAAATCCGGCGTAAAGGCGACCTACCCAGGTAAAGCAGGCGACGAACTTACGTTTTACCTTGTGGCCGACGACGTTGAGACCCATAGAATCTGGCAAATAAACCTTAGTGATCGGCCGGATTACGCTAAACCCATCACTGACGTCGCGGAATGGGAGTTTGTGGGCAAACAAATATGTATGTTCTTCGAAGTGATCCGTGACTCCAAACTCCTGGGTCGTTCCAAAGGCTTCAGCTTCACAATATTGGACAAATGACTCAGACCATCCTCTAGCACTACTGCTGCGGCACGTTAATACGGATCGTGCCGCGGCAAGCGCTGCGACAACTCGTCCAGCAGCTTCTGCTCACGCTTGTCTTCGAGGCGTTGCGCCTCTTCGCGGTAGCGCTGCACCAGTTTGCGCAAGCCTTCGACCTTGGCAAACGCCTGCTGCCAGGCGTCCCGCGCCTTGATCAGGTTGTTCTGGTGCCAGACCAGACTCTGGCGCTGCTGGTCGATCGCGGTGTCCAGTTGCGCGAGGAAGCCGTGATAACCCAGCAGCCATTGCCCGGAAACCCCGTCGCTGCCGCGCACGATCCACTGTTCCTGATAATCCAGACGAAAGGCGTCGAGGTCGGCGAGTTTGCTTTCAGCGACTTTGACCTGGCCTTGAAAGTAACCCAGGCGTTGCACGGCGGTTTTCTCGGCCTGTTCGGCCATTTCCACCACCGGTGCCAGACGCGCAGCTCGGCTCACGGCCATGGCCGGTTACCCGCCCGCCGCAGGCGCGAACAGGGTTTCGAGGTAAGCCTGGCTCTCGCCCATGTTGATCTTGTCGTTGAGGCCCTGCCGCTGGTAGCGGGTCAGTTGCGGTTGCAGCGAGATCGCCAGATCGGTCTCGCGGTCGCCACCGGCGACGTAAGCGCCGACGCTGATCAGATCGCGGCTCTGCTGATAGCGCGACCACAGCTGCTTGAAGTACTGCGCGCGCTGCATGTGCTCCGCCGAGACCACGGCCGGCATCACCCGGCTGATCGACGCTTCGATGTCGATGGCCGGGTAGTGCCCTTCCTCGGCCAGACGCCGGGACAACACGATGTGGCCGTCGAGCACGCCCCGCGCCGAGTCGGCAATCGGGTCCTGCTGGTCATCGCCTTCGGACAATACGGTGTAGAACGCAGTGATCGAACCCCCGCCCTTCTCCGCGTTACCGGCGCGCTCCACCAGTTTCGGCAGTTTGGCGAACACCGAAGGCGGATAACCCTTGGTCGCTGGCGGCTCGCCGATGGCCAAAGCGATTTCCCGCTGGGCCTGGGCGAAACGGGTCAGCGAATCCATCAGCAACAGGACGTTCTTGCCTTTGTCGCGGAAATACTCGGCGATGCGCGTGCAGTACATCGCCGCGCGCAGACGCATCAGCGGCGCATCGTCCGCCGGCGAGGCGACCACCACCGAACGCTTGAGGCCTTCTTCACCGAGGATGTGCTCGATGAACTCTTTAACTTCTCGACCCCGCTCACCGATCAGACCGACGACGATAATGTCGGCCTCGGTGAAACGGGTCATCATGCCCAGCAGCACCGATTTACCGACACCGGTACCGGCGAACAGGCCCAGACGCTGACCACGCCCGACCGTCAGCAAACCGTTGATGCAACGGATGCCGACATCCAGCGGTTCGTGAATCGGGTCGCGGTTGAGCGGGTTGATCGTCGGGCCGTCCATCGGCACCCAGTCTTCAGCCTTCATCCCGCCCTTGCCGTCCAGCGCACGTCCGGCGCCGTCGAGTACGCGACCGAGCATGCTCATGCCCATCGGCAGGCGCCCGGTTTCGGCCAGCGGCACCACACGGGCGCCCGGGGCGATACCGGCGACGCTGCCGACCGGCATCAGAAAGACTTTGCTGCCGGAAAAACCCATGACTTCCGCTTCCACCTGTGACGGGTGATAGCTGTCGTCATTGATCACCAGGCAGCGCGTGCCCATGGCGGCACGCAAGCCTTCGGCTTCGAGGGTGAGGCCGACCATACGCAGCAGGCGGCCTTCGAGAATCGGCGCGCCGGCGATTTCAGTGGCGTCGGCATAGGTGCTGAGGCGCTTGGCGAAACTGGTGCGTTCAAGGCGCATCGGGGGTGTCCGCGAGCGGCTCTTCAGGCGCAGCCGTCAGTTGGCTTTCTTCAGGAATGTCCAGACTCAGGTCCGGCGCGGCCGGGTGCAGAGCCTGTTCGTGCAACTGGTCGAACAGTTTAGCCATGACCTGAGTCACGCGGGTCTCGATGCTGGCGTCGATGCGGCTGTGCTCGGTTTCAACCCGGCAACCGCCCGGCAGCAGCGAGTCGTCTTCGACGATGCGCCAGGATTCCTCATGACGCTCGCGCAAGGCCTTGGCCTGCTCGAAGTCCTGCGGATTGACGTACAGACGCACGTTGTCCACGCCCAACGGCAGCAGCTTGAGCGCGTCGCGCATGACGTGTTCGATCTGGCTGGAATCGATGGCCAGCTCGCGCTTGATCACCTGTCTGGTGATGTGTTGCACGAGGTCGACCAGCGACTTTTCGATCTGGGTGTCTTGCTCGGCAATCGGCTCGAACAGATGGGTCATCAGTTGCTCGAGGCTGGCCAGTTTCGCCGCCAGCGCCACTTCGGCTTCCTGACGCACCTTGAGCGTGGCGCTGTGAAAACCCTCTTTCTCGCCGATGCCAAAGCCCTCGTTGTAAGCCTCCTGACGGATGCTTTCGAGTTCTTCCAGGGTCAGTGGCTGGACTTCTTCCAGCGGCACTTCTTCCATTTCCGGCGGTTCGGGCTCCGGTTCCGGCTCGGGTTCCGGTTTTGGCGGATCGAAGCTGGGCAGCGCCCAGGATTCGAAACCACGAACATCGCGGGCGCGGATCAGATCCGTCACTGACTCGTCATGCTTGTCCATGGGCTTAGATCATTTCCTCGCCGCCCTTGCCACCGAGCACGATTTCGCCGGCTTCGGCCATGCGACGGGCAATGGTGAGGATTTCTTTCTGCGCGGTTTCCACGTCGCTGACGCGCACCGGGCCTTTGGCTTCGAGGTCGTCGCGCAACAGTTCGGCCGCACGCTTGGACATGTTCTTGAAGATCTTTTCTTTGACGCCTTCGTCAGAGCCCTTGAGGGCCAGCACCAGCACGTCGGAGGACACTTCGCGCAACAGCGCCTGGATGCCGCGGTCGTCGACGTCGGCGAGGTTGTTGAACACGAACATGAGGTCTTCGATCTGACCGGACAGGTCTTCGTCGACTTCGCGGATCGAGTCCATGAGCTGGCCTTCGATCGAGCTGTCGAGGAAGTTCATGATGTCCGCCGCACGCTTGATGCCACCCAGGGTGGTGCGCGAGGCATTCGAGTTGCCGGAGAACTGCTTCTCGAGAATCTGGTTCAGCTCTTTCAGCGCCGCCGGTTGCACGGTATTCAACGACGAGACGCGCAGGATGATGTCCAGACGCACCTTGTGGTCGAAGTTGCCGAGCACTTCACCGGCCTGATCCGGGTCGAGGTAGGCAACCACGATTGCCTGGATCTGCGGGTGTTCATAACGGATCACGTCGGCAACGGCGCGCGGCTCCATCCATTTCAGGCTGTCGAGGCCGCTGGTGTTGCCACCGAGCAGGATGCGGTCGATCAGGCCGTTGGCCTTGTCTTCACCCAACGCCTGGGTGAGCATTTTGCGCACGTAGTCGTCGGAGCCGACGCCGAGGCTGGTCTGGTCGCCGACGATGTCGACGAACTCGCTCATGACCTGCTCGACCTGCTCGCGATGGACGTTGCCCATCTGCGCCATGGCCACACCGACCCGCTGAACCTCTTTCGGGCCCATGTGGCGCAGCACTTGCGCGGCATCGGTCGAACCCAGGGACAGCAGCAGAATCGCGGCTTTGTCGACCTTGTTCAGTTTGACGGTTGCGGCTCGGTTATCACTCATCTGCGTTAATCCACTCTTTCACGACCTGAGCCACGCGACCCGGATCCTCGGCCACCAAGCTCTTGATTGCATTCAGTTGTGCGTCGTAACCCTCACTCGGGCTCGGCAACAGAATGCTCTGCGGACCACCGAGGCTCACGCGGTCGTTGGCCAGGTCGCCGTCCAGGCCGCCCATGCCACCGAGTTCCACGTCGCTGCCCAGACCGGCCAGCTCCTTGCCTTTGCCGCCGCCGGTGATGTTGTTCAACACCGGACGCAGCACACCAAACACCAGCACCAGGATGAACAACACACCCAGCACTTGTTTGACGATGTCCCAGAACCATGGCTGGGAGTAGAACGGAATATCGGCGACCACTTCACCGCGTTCGGCGGAGAACGGCATGTTGATCACGCTGACGCTGTCGCCACGGCTGGCATCGAAGCCGACCGCGTCCTGCACCAGACGGGTGAAGCGCGCCAGTTCATCGGCGCTCCACGGCGCGCGGGTGGTTTCGCCGTTGGCCGCATTGACCTTGACCTGATCGTCGACCACCACCGACACCGACAGACGATTCAGGCGACCCTGCTGCTGTTTGGTGTGGCTGATGGAACGGTCGAGCTCGAAGTTCTTGGTGGATTGTTGACGCTTGTCCGCCGGGTACGGCGCGAGCATTGGCTGGCCGGTGGCCGGGTCCATGATCTGCTGACCGTTGGCATCGACCAGTGGCTGACCTGGCTGAATCATGCCGGTAGAGCCTTGCGCACCACCGGTGGTTTGCGGGGCCGACGCCGGCGCCGGCGGCTGGTTGCTCAGGGCACCCGGCACACCTTGCGGGCCATTGCTGGCGGTGCGTTGTTCGTTGACCGACTGCTCGCTGCGCAACGCCGGCTGGTCCGGGTTGAACTGCTCGGCGGTGGATTCGACGGCACTGAAATCGATGTCGGCCGACACTTCAGCCTTGTAGCGATCGTTGCCCAGTACCGGCTGCAGAATGTTGTGTACGCGCTGGGTAAGCATGCTTTCCATGCGGCGGCTGTAATCGAACTGCTTGCCGGCCATGGTCATTTCGGAGTTTTCCGCCTGATCGGAGAGCAGGTTGCCCTTCTGATCGACGACGGTGATCTGCGATTTGCTCAGCTCAGGCACGGAGGTCGCCACCAGGTTGATGATCGCCACCACCTGACCCGGCTCCAGCGAACGCCCGGAGTACAGCTCGACCAGTACCGAAGCGCTTGGCTTGCGTTCATCACGCACGAACACCGAGCTCTTCGGAATCGCCAGATGCACACGGGCGCCCTTGACGTTGTTCAGGCTGGAGATGGTGCGCGCCAGTTCGCCCTCGAGGCCGCGACGGTAACGCGTCGCTTCCATGAACTGGCTGGTGCCCAGACCTTGTTCCTTGTCGAGGATTTCGAAACCGATGTTGCCGTCGCTGGGAGTGACACCAGCGGCCGCGAGTTTCATCCGCGCACGGGACAGGTCGTCAGCCTTGACCAGCAAGGCGCCGGAGTTCGGCTCGACGGTGTAAGGGATGTCGGCGGAGGCCAGGGTGTCCATGACCTGCTTGGCGTCCATGCCGGCAAGGCTGCCGTACAACGGACGGTAATCCGGCTGCTGCGACCACAGCACCACGGCAAAGCCAATCGCCACGCTCGCAGCCAGGCCGACCAACAGGCCCACCTGACGCAGCATGGTCATCTCGGAGAGGTTTTCCAGGAAGGACAGGCCGAACAGCGGCGGTTTGCCGTCTATCGGGGTGGCCTTGGCCGGAACGTTATCGGCGACTGCTTCTGCCATGACTCAATCTCGTCCTTAAACCGGCATCTGCATGATGTCTTGATAAGCCTGAACCAGCTTGTTGCGCACCTGGGTCAGAGCCTGGAACGACACGCTGGCTTTCTGCGAGGCGATCATCACGTCCGTCAGATCGACGCCGCTCTTGCCGATTTCAAATGCGTTGGCCAACTGAGTCGACGCCTGCTGGGTATCGCTGACTTTGTTGATGGCCTGACCGAGCATGTCGGAAAAGCTGCTGCCTGCCAGTTCAGGGACGGCGGCAGTCGATTTCGGCGTGGCCATGGCGTCCATTTTCATGGCCTTCATGTCCATCATCAACCGATTGAATTCAATACCTTGGCTCATGGTCTACTCTCTTGGGCGGCCCGCAATTTTTTGACACTCACTCGGCGGGTACACAGGTGTTAGCAACAAGGGTGCCAGCTCGGCGGACTTATTCTATAAAAGCCCATCAAGGCACCGTGAAATCACTGTGGGAGCGAGCTTGCTCGCGAAGAGGGAGAATCAGTCGACATTTTCGCAACTGCCCCACCGCTTTCGCGAGCAAGCTCGCTCCCACAATTGACAGCGACAACGTTCAGGTGGCGAACAGATAACCTTCGACGTCCATCCCGGCATCACGCATCTGCGCCAGTTTGTAGCGCAGGGTACGCGGGCTGATACCGAGCTTTTCCGCAGCCTCCTTGCGGCGGCCACGCTCGGTGCGCAGGGTGTCGATGATCATCTGAAACTCCCGGCGCCGCAGGTCATCGCCCAGCGCCCCGGCGGATTCAGCCTCGACTTCGATCTCGCGCACCAACGGCTGCACCGGCGCCGCGGTGTAGGTCACTGCGCCGGTCAGGCAGAAATCCTGCGGCTGGATCAAACCGCCCTGCTGCAGAATCAGCGCGCGTTGAATCGCGTTATCCAGCTCACGCACGTTGCCCGGCCACGGGTAGTGGGTCAGGCAAGCCTGGGCTTCTGGCGAAAGTTTCGCCGCCGCATGCTTCATTTTATTGACGTGCTTGCTCAGTAACCGCTCGGCCAGCGGCAAGATATCGGCAGTGCGCTCGCGAAGTGGACGCCAGGCCAGGGGAAAAACCGACAAGCGGTAGAACAAGTCTTCACGAAAACGCCCCGCCGCCACTTCGCCCGCCAGATCCCGGTTGGTGGTGGCGACCACGCGAATATCCAGGGTGATCGGCTTGCGCGCGCCGACGCGCTCGACTTCACGCTCTTGCAGCACCCGCAGCAACTTGGCTTGCAGGCCCAAGGGCATCTCGGAAATCTCGTCGAGCAGAATGGTGCCGCCATCGGCCTGTTCGAACTTGCCGGCCTGGGCCGCGATGGCGCCGGTGAACGAGCCCTTCTCGTGACCGAACAGCGTGGCCTCGAGCATGTTGTCGGGAATCGCCGCGCAGTTGATCGCGATGAACGGCTGGCTCGCACGGTGAGATTGCTGGTGGATGTAACGCGCCAACACTTCCTTGCCGGTGCCGGACTCGCCGGAGATCAGCACCGTGGAGTCACTGCGTGCCACCCGCGCCGCCAGTTCGAGCAACTGCGCACTGGCCGGCTCGACCGCCACCGGACCTTCGCAATCTGTGGTGCTGATGCTGCCCAAGGCATGGCGCGACACCAGGTTCAGCAGAGCCTTGGGCTCGAACGGCTTGACCAGGTAATCCGCCGCACCCTGGCGCATCGCATCCACTGCGCGCTCGACCGCGCCATGCGCAGTCATCAGCAACACCGGCAATTGCGGCTGCCGGGCACGCAGCAAACCGAGCAGTTGATGGCCATCCATGCCGGGCATGTTGACGTCGCTGACCACCAGACTGAAGGCTTCGCGCTCGACCGCCTGCAACGCCTCTTCGGCGCTGCCGACCGCGTGGTAGTCGTGGCCTGCCAGCAACAGCGTGTCGGCCAGCGCTTCGCGCAACGAGCGGTCATCCTCGACCAGCAAAACCTTGATGCCCATGACGTTTACTCAGCTCCCTGTACAGCGGAAAACAACGGCAGGATCACCTGCGCGCACGTGCCGCGCCCGACTCGCGAGCGCAGCTGCAATTCTCCCTGATGTGCCCGCGCCACTGCCTTGACCACGGTCAGGCCCAGCCCGGTGCCGGTGACTTTGGTGGTGAAAAACGGTTCGCCGAGACGCTCGAGCACCAGCGGATCAATGCCGCTGCCGCTGTCGCTGACACACAGGCGCAGGCTGTTGTCGCGGGTGTAGCAGTGCACTTTAAGGCGCACGTTGCCATCGCTGGCCTGAATCGCGTTTTCGATCAGATTGAGAATCGCCCCGACCAGCGTGTCGCGGTTGCACAGCAATTCGCCGACATGACTGTCGCACTGCCAGCGAATGGGCAGATCCTGCACATGGGTCAGCGCCGCCGCCTGCAGCGATTGCATCAAGGCATTGGGGGTGATGCGATCAGTCAGCGGCAGCTCGCCACGGGCGAACACCAACATGTCGCGCACCTGATGCTCCAGCTCATGCAGGCGCTCTTTGAGGCGGCCAGCGAAACGCTGCTGGGTGGCGACCGGTAATTCCTGCTCAGTCAAATGACTGGCGTAGAGCAAAGCGGCGGATAACGGTGTGCGGATCTGATGGGCCAGCGAGGCGACCATCCGTCCCAGCGACGACAGACGCTCGTGGCGCGCCAGTTGATCTTGAAGGTGGCGGGTTTCTGTCAGGTCGTTGAGCAGCACCAACTGCCCCGGCTCGGCATCCAGCGAGCGGGTGGCAATCGACAGGCGTCGACCGTTTTTCAGAGAAATTTCATGACCGTCGTCTTCACGCGGGGCGAAGCAACGGGCGATGACGTGGCGCCACAACTCGCCTTCCAGCGGCAGCCCCAACAAATCGATCGCCGCCGGGTTGGCTTCGCGCACCATGCCATGGCCGTCGATCACGATGACGCCACCGGGCAACAGATCGAGGAGGTTTTGCAGACGGTTGGCCAAGCGTTCTTTTTCGGCCAGCTCCTGCATGCGCTGGGCACTGACCACCGCCAGCTCGCCCTTGAGCTCGGTAACCCGGGCTTCAAGCATGCTGTAGGAATCGGTCAGTTGACTGGACATCTGATTGAACAACGCGAACGCGTGCTCAAGCCCCTGACGGCTCGCCTGCTCTACGGACGACGGTTGCCCCTCGGCATGGGAGGCAGATGACATCTGGGCGTGGGGCATTGTGTTCTCTCGCTTGGCTGACCGTCAGTTAAACGGAACGTTGCGAGGGATGTAGCAATACCCGTGCCTAAAAAAAACTGCTTATAAATGAAGGCGTTGAAAAACAGGCGTCAATCATCCGCCTGTTCGTCTCCTTCGCGCCGGCTCATGCCGTACTTGCGCATCTTCTCCACCAGCGTGGTGCGACGAATGCGCAGGCGTTCGGCGGCACGCGCCACGATGCCATTGGCGTCGTCCAGCGCCTGCTGGATCAGGCCCTGTTCCAGACCACCGAGGTAGTCCTTGAGGTCCAGGCCTTCCGGCGGCAGCATCGCGTTGGCGGTGAAGTCCGGCGTATGACCGTTGATCGCCACGCGCTCTTCGAGATCGCTGCGCAGGCTGTCGACCATCTGCTCGTCTTCGTCGTCGACGTAGCGGAATTTCTTCGGCAACTCAACCACGCCGATCACCCCGTACGGATGCATGATCGCCATGCGCTCCACCAGGTTGGCCAGCTCGCGGACGTTGCCCGGCCAGCCGTGACGGCACAGCGACATGATCGCCGCCGAGTTGAAACGGATCGAACCGCGCTTTTCGTGTTCCATGCGCGAGATCAGTTCGTTCATCAACAGCGGGATGTCTTCGACGCGCTCACGCAGCGGCGCCATCTCGATCGGGAACACGTTCAGGCGATAGTAGAGGTCTTCGCGGAAGGTGCCGATCTCGATCATGCTTTCGAGATTCTTGTGGGTCGCGGCAATGATGCGCACGTCGACGCTCTGGGTCTTGTTGCTGCCCACGCGCTCGAAGGTGCGCTCCTGCAGCACGCGCAGCAGCTTGACCTGCATCGGCAGCGGCATATCGCCGATTTCGTCGAGGAACAGCGTACCGCCGTTGGCCAGTTCGAAACGCCCGGCACGGCTGGTGATCGCACCGGTGAAGGCGCCCTTCTCGTGGCCAAACAGTTCGCTTTCCAGCAGCTCTGCCGGGATCGCCCCGCAGTTGACTGGCACAAATGGCGCGTCGCGACGCTTGGAGTGGTAATGCAGGTTGCGCGCAACCACTTCCTTGCCGGTGCCGGACTCGCCGAGGATCAGCACGCTGGCGTCAGTATCGGCCACTTGCTGCATCATCTGCCGGACATGCTGAATCGCCCGGCTGGTGCCGACGAGGCTGCGGAACAGGTTGGGCTCGCGATGACGGCCACGCTCGCGGGCCTGGTCGTACATCTCGCGATAGACCTGGGCACGGTGCAGGGAGTCGAGCAGTTTGCTGTAGCTGGGCGGCATTTCCAGGGTCGAAAGCACCCGGCGGCGCTGGTCTTCCGGCAGGTCGACGGAAGAATTATCGCCCATCAGCAAAACCGGAAGGAACTCATCCCACGTCGAGAGTGTCTTTAACAAGCCCAAAAGTGCACCCGGAGCATTTACCGTCCCGATCAGTACACAGATGACTTCACGACTCGATGACAAAGAGCCGACAGCCTGCTGCCAGTCATGGCTGCCGCAGGGTAAATTTTCTTCGCCGAGAAAATTTAAAATCACCGCCAGGTCGCGGCGGCGGACGCTATCGTCATCGATCAGCAGAATTTTGGTTTCACGCCACATGCAATAGCAACTTCCCTAGTCAACTCAATGCCCGAAAAATGGGGCAAGCGAGACGCTTGCAGGACACCTTGTGCCTGTAGACGCCTGAAATCTGAAAACAGCCACTAGTTAAGTCAAAAAACCGTGCACAGTCAAATTTATGGCGCACATGTCTGGATTAACTGGGGGTTAATTAACCAAACAGATGGTAAACCTTTGCCGCCTTTTGCGCTTGGGTGATCTGCGACATCTCGTTAGCTATCGCCTGGCGCTCACCCATGGCCGCCTCAAGTAGCTCCTTGTAGACATGGAGCAATTCCTCAAGGTTACTGCGCAAGGCCTCCTCATCCAGCGAGGCCTCGGCCATGACGTCTTCCATGCAGGAACGGCAAGCCAGATCCAGCTCGCCAATGGCTTCCCAGTTGCGTTCGGCCAGCGCACTGACCAGCGCTTCACGGGTGTCGGCGATTCGCTGCAATACAAGACTCATGGTGCTCTCCTTTAAAACTGCGGAGCAGGCTCGGGGGCGATGGCATCCCAGCCTTCTTTGACCGTGCTCAGCAAGCCGGCGACCTCATCGAGAATGCGCGGATCGCTGTTGATGTTGGCCTCGGCGAGACGCTTCATCATGTAGATGTACAGCCCGTCCAGATCGGCCAGTTCATCGGCACACTTTTCCAGATCCAGACCTTCGCGCAGCCCGCTGACAATGCCAATGGCCTTGCTGATCGAGGTGCACTTGCCAGGAATATCCTTGCGCTCGATGGCACCCTTGGCCTGAGCGATGCGGGCCAACCCGCCTTCCATCAGCATTTGCACCAGACGGTGCGGGCTCGCCTCGGATGTCTGGGCGTGCGCGCCGACTTTCTGATATTGCCGAAGGGCTAACATTGGGTTCATGTTCTACCTCATTGCCACAATGACTCGTATAACCAGTGTATCGCCAACGAATCGCAGAACTTTAGATCAAAAGACAAAAACCCGGCGCACGCCGATAAAGCGTAGCCGGGTTTTTGTCGTTCTTGCGGGTTACTTCGCGGACTGCTGAGCGTTCAGCGAGCTGAAGAACGACGTGATGTTGCTCGCAGTCGCCTTCATCTGCCCTACAAGCAAGTCCATGGCGTTGTACTTGGCCGTCAACGTCTTGGTCAGGTTGGCAACACGCAGATCCAGCGCCAGTTGCTGACTGGTCAGGTTCCGGGTGTTGTTGTTCAGGATGGACATGCGCTGATCAAGCAGGCCTACGGCAGTAGGGGCGCTACCGGCAGGCGCCTTCAGATACGGATCCACCGCCTTGTTCATGCGTGCCAGCAGACCGTTGGTGTCGTCGGTCCCGGTGAACATCTGCTGCACCTGGCCAGCCTTGCCGGGCTGAGCCATGGTTTTGGTGAACGCAGCAGTATCAAACGTCAGGTTGCCGGTGTTGCGGTCGGTCATCACACCGATCTCCGACAGATAGGACAAAGAACCCTTTGCACCAGCACCAGGAGCAGTCAACTGGCCACGGATGTCGGCGATCAGCGAACGCGGCAACGAGTCACCGGTAAACGCCGCCTGCACCGTCAGTTTGCCGTCTTCATCAGGCGTAGCCTTGGAAAGCGTGTCGATGGTGGTCTTCAGGGTGTTGTAGGCGTCAACAAACGCCTGAACCGACGCCTGCAGCCCCTTGGTGTTGGTATCGACGCTGACAACGGTCGGCGTGGCAACGCCACCAACGAGAGGACTGACAGTGGTCAGATTCAGGGTCAGGCCGCTGATTGCACCACTGACCGTATTGCTCTTGCTGGAAACCTGCAGGCCGTCAATGGTCACCTTGGCGTCTTGTGCAGGGCCATTGACGTTGCCAGAGGCGCCTGCCGCCGGATTGGTACCCATCGGCTGAGTACCGTCGATCTCCAGACCGGCAATCCCGCTGACAGAGAGGTCGGTACCGGCGCCCGTCTTGTTCGAGCTGATCACCAGGCGCGAAGCGCCACTGCTGTCGGTCACGATGTTGGCAGAAATACCATTTGAGCCCTGAGCCGTGTTGATTGCGTCACGGGTGCTCTGCAAGGTCGCATTGGCCGGGATCGTGACATTGTAATCAGTGCCATTCTGACTGATTTTCAGGGTACCACTCGGAATGGCACTGGCAGCACCGCCGGCGAAAGAAGCGCTGGCGACTTTCGAGCCAGTGGCCAATTGATTGACAACAACGTTGTAAGTCCCCGACACCGCGGTGTTATCGGAGGTGGCGCCGAGAATCGCTGTGTTGCTCGAGGTCGCCGTGAAGCCGGCAAACGCCGGGTTGGTCTTGCTGCCCAGGTTGGTCATCGCCGTCTGGTACGCGGTCAGCGCACTCTTCAACGTGCCGACACCGGAAATCTTCAGGGTATTGGTTTTGGTCGCGGAATCGATCTGCGTCTGCTTCGGCGACTTGTCGGCGTTGACCAGCGCGGTCACGATCGCGCCGATGTCCAGGCCGGAACCCAGTCCGGAACCCGGTAGAATTGGACTTGCCATGTGCATCTCCCTTCAGATTGTTGCCAGACTTTTGACCCATCCAGGCGTCATTCAAGAAAGACAAACACTATTCATGCCAGCTATCAGACTTTGGCGTCGAACAACACATGGCTTGCGTTGGCGAGGCTGTCTGCGAGCTTGAGTGCTTCTGCGGAGGGGATCTGGCGTACGACCTCACCCGTCTCGCTTGCGATCACCTTGACGATGACCTTGCCAGAGTGCTCGTCGATCGAGAACTCCAGGTTACGCTTGATCGATTGAACGAACTTCTCGATCTCTTGCACGGCCAGTTTCAACTTGGCGTCATCCGTTTGCTGACTTTTCCTGTCAGCGACCGGAGCGTCGGCCGGTGCAACTTTTGGCGTCTCCGACGGCTTATCAGCAACAGGCGTCGCTGGCTTGGGAGCCGGATAAGACACGTTAAGCTTTACGCTCATGTCCATGCTCATCACCTCCTAACGTAAAAAAGCGAGAGAGCGCGACCAGCGCACCCTCCCGCCCAAACTCATTCCGAAATTACTGAAGCAGCTTCAGTACAGCGGAAGGCAGTTGGTTGGCTTGAGCCAGAACAGAGGTCGAAGCCTGTTGCAGGGTTTGCTGCTTGGTCAGGTTAGCAGTCTCTGCGGCGAAGTCGGTATCTTGTACGCGACCTTGTGCAGCAGTGGTGTTCTCGGTGATGTTCTGCAAGTTCTGGATGGTGCTGGTCAGACGGTTTTGCGAAGCACCCAGGCTGGCACGAGTTGCACCGATTGCAGCGATAGCGGCGTCGATTGCGGTGATCGCGTTGTCGATGTTCTGCGAAGCGCCAGTTACGGTAGCACCGGTCAGGGACAGAGTACCGCTACCAACCGACAGGCTGACGGCGTCGAACTTGGAGCTCAGTACCAGGTCGATGTGGTTAGCCGAACCAGTGTTTGCGCCAACTTGCAGGGTCACAGTACCAGCCGAACCGTCCAGCAGGTTTTTGCCGTTCAGGTTGGTCGAAGCCGAGATACGGGTGATTTCGTCAGACATCTGAGCGAATTCAGCGTTGGTAGCGGTCTGGTCAGCAGTGCCGTTGGTGCCGTTACGTGCTTTAACAGCCAGTTCACGCATACGCTGCAGAATGTCGGTAGTCGCTTGCAGAGCGCCTTCAGCGGTCTGAGCAACGGAGATACCGTCGTTGGCGTTCTGGATGGCTTGGGTGTTACCACGGATCTGCGAAGACATACGGTTCGAGATCTGCAGGCCAGCAGCGTCGTCTTTAGCGCTGTTGATTTTCAGGCCGGAAGACAGGCGCTGCATCGAAGTCGACAGAGCGTCGGAAGCGCGGTTCAGGTTCTTTTGAACGTTCAGCGACGTGGTGTTGGTGTTTACTGTTAAAGCCATGACGAATTCCTCGTTGGTTGGGTACTGCGGCTTCCGGCCCTGGCAACCGCCTGGAATGGCCTAGAGAACCTTCGTAATAGTTATCGTCGGGTTGGCAAGTTGCTTGAGGGCTTTTTGAAAAAAATTTGCCATCACCCTGCCACCCCCGAGAAAACAAGGGCTTAGCGCCCTCCCACCTGCGAAAAAATGACGCCATAAAACCGACCCGCACGCAAAGCCGCGGGCCAGCGCGGTCGGTCAGTTTGCCGATCGTGCTTTTTGCAACACTTCGATCAACTCGTACTCCATCCAGTCAGCCAACCCCAGCCAGTCCTGACGCTCCTGACAATCGAGCATGTGCGTGAGCACAAAGGACCAGTCCTGCTGAATCGGCGCAGGCGCAGTTATCAGCAACTGCTGCGCACCTTCGAACACCTCGACCATATCCAGCGCCGCCTCGACATCACGCCCCAGACGAAACAGTCCGGCGCAGTGGCGGCACTCGTCGACGCACTGCTCAATCGTCTTCATTGCACAAACTCCTGATTGAACTGCGTCCCGGCGATCAATGCGCCCGCGCGACTGCTGTTGAAAAACTGCACCTGCGGATGCGCGGCGATATAGCGCTCCAGCACACACAGATAGCCGCGAAAGTTCAGTTGGGTGCTGACCCGCCGGCCATGGCCGTCCTGCACCCAATGCCGCGCCTGATCGACCCCTGGCCCCAGATCACCGTCATTCCAGCCAGCATGGGTCTTGTTCATCGGGAAGGCGAAGTCGGCGCCGAACAGGGTAATGCGCGACGCGCCCATCTTCACCGCCAGATCCACCGCCGGATGAATCACGCTGCCACCGACATGCAGTTGTCCGCGCGGGTATTGCTCACGCAACGCGGCATACACCGGGCTGGCCGAGTAACCGCCGTAACGCTTGCCCTTCCAGGCGGTCAGCACCGCAGGATCGCTCATAGGCAGATACACCAGCGGGATGCCAGCGGAGTCCTCGAACGGCAAATGCCGGAAGCTGATGCGCTGATCGATGGTGACCACCAGATCCGGGACGATGCCGTGTTCGCGCAGTGGCCGGTAAGCGGTATCGACGCACATCAACAATGGACGTTCAGCCTGCGCATGCACCGCCGCCAGACGCTGGAAATGCCCTTCCAGCGTCGGCCCGGTGCCGATCACGTAGATTTCCCGGCCACTGGCCGTGCCGAACAACTGCGCCACATCGTCATCACCCAGCAACACCGGCAGGCAATCCTGCAAACGCTGTTGAATGAACGGCAAGTTTGGATCGAACTCGCGATTGTTGAAGCTCAAGTGCACTTCGCTGACCAGCCGATCGCGGATCTTCGCGTTGAAATCATCAGCCAGCAGCATCTCCGCCGGCAGGGCGAAAAACGGTGTGCAGATGTCTGACAGATCACCGGCATAGAACAGCTGCACACGCGGATCTTCCAGCCACGGGCGCTGATCGAGCAGTTGCAGCACCAGCGCGAACACCGCGCCATTGAGGATATGCACGTACAACCGCTCAAGGCCGGCGCGCTCCAGCAGCACCGTTGGCAAATCGCCGAGGCCAGTGCCGTAGACATGCAATTGCGGTTTTTCCGCCAGGCTGGCCGCCTGGATGCGGGCTTCGTGGACGCGGTCGTGGCGACTGGTCAGTTGAATGCCATTGACACTGAGCGTCGAGCCCAAGCCCTGCACCAGTTCGGCTTGAACGACTGAGGTGTCTTCAGCCAGCAACCGCTCGAACAACGCCGGCCAGCGTTGCTGAATGACCTGGGCGTTGGGTTGGAAAAACTCGCTCATGACGCCTCGCGTTTCGTTCGGGCAAAAAAAATAGCGCTCAAGGGTAACCTTGAACGCTATTTTTGTATCCGCCGTTTTTGACCGACTCAAGGACGATAGATGATCGCCGAGCCCCACGACAGACCGACACCGAAACCGCTCAGGGCAATGCGCTGCCAGTCGGAATCGAGTACGTGTTTTTCCAGCAGCAGCGGGATGCTCGACGACACGGTATTGCCGGTCTCGACCATATCCTTGATGAACTTCTCCGGCTCGCCTTCGAAACGTCGGGCCACGGCATCGACAATCGCCGCACTGCCCTGGTGAATGCAGAAGGCGTCGATGTCGTCAGCCTTGAGGCCGGAGTCGTCGAGCAATTCGTGCAAGTGCGCCGGGACTTTGAGCAGCGCGAAGTTGAACACCTGACGGCCGTTCATGAAGAACACGCCATCGGTGACTTTCAGGTGCGGTGCGCCGGAACCGTCGGTGCCGAACTTGGCCTTGCCCAGCGCCCAGGAAGGATCTTCGCCCATCCAGGTCGCCGTGGCGGCATCGCCGAACAGCATGGTGGTGTTACGGTCTTCGGGGTCGACGATTTTCGAATACGGGTCAGCGGTGATCAGCAGGCCGTTCTTCAGACCGGCGGCTTCCATGAAGCCCTTGATCGCGTAGATGCCGTAGACGTAACCGGAGCAGCCCAGGGAAATATCGAATGCCGCGACATTAGTCGGCAGACCGAGTTTGTCCTGGACGATGGCAGCGGTGTGCGGCAGACCTTCTTCGTCACCGTTCTGGGTGACGACGATCAGCGCGTCGATCGATTCACGCTTCAGTTCAGGGTTGCTGGCAAACAGCGCATTGGCCGCTTCCACGCACAGATCGGAGGTTTCCTGTTCAGCGTCTTTGCGCGGCAGGAAGGCCGAACCGATTTTACCGAGGATGAATTCTTCATCCTTCTCGAATTTTGCACCTTGTGCGTAATTGTCCACGCCGGCTACAGGAACGTAGCTCGCAATGCTTTTTATGCCAATCATTACGGCTTCCCAATAAAAAACAGCCCAAAACCACCGCTCGCAAGGATTCGAGGGGCGCCGACAAACAGAAAACGGCCGCCACAACGGGCAGCCACGGGGAGCGCAAAGGGCTATCACTGGAACCGATTACACGGCCAGGCGCCATCTCCCCGGTCAATACAATACAGTGAAGATGCGCGTTATGACTCGCAGGTCACGCTATTTTGCCGAATCGGTTGCAGATCGGGTTATTCGACCAACGACCAGTCCAGCGGCGTGCCACGTTTGATCGCCTGGCGAGCGCGGCGACCGAGGACGGCCTCGGTGTGCTTGGGCGGCAGACCGAGACCTGGGCGAATGGCGCGCAGATTGTCCCCGGAAAAGGCTTCACCGGCCGCCATGTCGGCAGTGACGTACAGCGAACGGCGATAGACCAGCGACTTGCGCTCGGCCTCGGTGACGCCGTAATGCACTTGGCCCATGGCCTGCCAGGCGCGTTCGGTTTCCACCACCAGGCTGGCCAGTTCCGCCGGCTCCAGCGAGAAACTGGCATCGACCCCGCCCGCCGAACGGTCGAGGGTGAAGTGTTTCTCCACCACCGTCGCCCCGAGCGCCACAGCGGCCACGGACACGCCAACGCCCATGGAGTGATCGGAAAGACCTACCTCGCAACCGAACAGTTCACGCAGATGCGGGATCGTGCGCAGATTGCTGTTGAGCGGGGTTGCCGGGTAAGTGCTGGTGCATTTGAGCAGCACCAGATCCTTGCACCCTGCCTCGCGGGCGGCGCGCACGGTTTCGTCGAGCTCGGCGATACTGGCCATGCCGGTGGAGATGATCAGCGGTTTGCCGGTCGCCGCCACACGGCGGATCAACGGCAGGTCGGTGTTTTCGAAACTGGCGATCTTGTACGCCGGCACATCGAGGCTTTCGAGAAAGTCCACCGCCGTGTCATCGAACGGCGTCGAGAACGCGAGCATGCCCAACGCTTTGGCCCGGGCAAAAATCGGCGCGTGCCACTCCCATGGGGTATGAGCTTTCTCATACAGGTCGAACAGCGAAGTGCCGGCCCACAGGCTGTTCGGGTCCTTGATGAAAAACTCGCCCTCGGCCAGATCCAGGGTCATGGTCTGCGCGGTGTAAGTCTGCAACTTCAAGGCGTGCGCGCCAGCCTTGGCGGCGGCTTCGACAATCTGCAGGGCCACCTCAAGCGACTGGTTATGGTTGCCGCTCATCTCGGCAATGATGAACGGCGGCGCATCGGCACCGATCAGACGCTCGCCAATCTTGAAACTACTCATCGCGGTGATCCTTCAAAACCTTGGTGAACACGCAGGCACTCTGGGCGAATCCGGCGTCACGAAACACATTCAAAGAGGGGCGATTGCCCGGCAGCACCTGAGCGGTGACAACGGTCATCTGCGGCCAGTGCTCGCGGACGAACGCCTCGCCTCGCGCCAGCAGCGCCCTGCCCCAGCCGAGACCGAGCCGTCCTTCCAGCAGATACAGGGACACTTCGGCTTCAAAGCCGCGCAGGTCATAACGCAAGACGCCGACCGCGCCGTCATCGGCATCGGCAATCAACAGCAGACGCTGCGGATTGCGCAGGCTCGCATTCAGCCAGTTCAGGTGCTGCGGCCATTCGATTGCAGCCGTGTCCAGTGACCAGCGCCGCACAGCCTCGGCATTGCGCCCGTCGAACAGCAACTGCGCATCATCAAGGGTCGCCAGGCGCAGCTTGAGCACTGCACCGGCCAGCGCCGCCGCCACGCGCAAGGCACCGCGCCCATCGACCAGTTGCCGTGAACGCTCGGCCAGACTCAGGCGCAGATAGAAATTGTCGACGACAAAACCGATGGCGTCGCGCAGTTGTTCGACGCTGACCTGCTCGCGGGCGCCCATGAACACATGCGCCCCCGCCGCCGCCATCACTTCGCCGTTGGCCTGCTGATTGTTCGATACCGCGATGCAGAGGGTCGGCAGGCCGAGGGCTGCACGCTCCCAACTGGTGCCGCCACCGGCGCCGATAAACAGATCGGCCGCGGTCATGCGTTGCTGGAAATCGCTGACGAAACTGTGCAGGCGCCAATGCGGCCGTGTTGCGGCCAGTGCCTGCATTTGCGCCCACGCAGGATTGTCTGCACCGGCGACGAAATCCACTTCCAGCTCTGCGAAATCCTTCAGGGCCAACATCGCGTGATGGGTCTGCATCGCCGCATCGAAACCACCGAAATTCACCAGCACCCGCCGCGCCTTGGGCTTGATCGCAATGGCCGGACAGACGAACTCCTCGCGCAGCATGGCGTAGCGCGGACCGAGCAAGGTGCGGCAGTCTTCGGGCAGCAGCGGCGCATAGTTTGCGCTGAGACCGGACAGGTTCTGATTGAGCAGCAGATCAACGCTGTAACGGCGGGTGGCGAGATCGTCTACCGCCGCGATCCGAGGCGCCCAACGGCGCGCTGCGGTCTGCCAGTGATGATCGAGGCCGTAGTGGTCGGCGATGATCCAGTCGAATGCGGCGTGTCCTGCCAGCAAGGCGTCCAGCGCCTCGATATCAGCCTGCCACGGCAGCATCGATTCGATGGCTTGCTGCGGGTCTTCGTCGGGGTAGACGTCCGGCAAGGCAAAGGTCTCGAAACCTTCGGCAGCCAAGGCATCGAGCCGATGCCCGGGCAACCGCCGACAGGCAAACGCGACATGACTGCCCTGTTTGCGCAGCACTCGCGCCAGCGTCAGGCAACGGGCAATGTGGCCACTGCCGATGGTCGGCGAAGCGTCAGCGCGGATCAGCACTCTCATTGCAGTTCTCCGCCGGCCTTGAGCGCGGCGTAGAGGTATTCGGCGCGCTTCCAGTCTTCCAGCGTGTCGATGTCCTGCACCAGATGCCGCGGCAGAAGCACCGGTAGGCTCGCGGGTGAATACAACACGTCACCGTGCAGCCACGCCTCGCGACGGCCCCAGTAAAACTGGCCGGCGTCCTGAAAAGCTTCAGGCAGATCCTGCGAGCGGGTGTTGCGAAATTCCGGGTACAACGCGGTCAATGCGCCCTGCCCGTCCAGCGTCAGCGCCCGCTGCACCGGGAAACCAAAGCTGCATACGGAGAACGCAAAGGCTTTGTCCGGGTGCTGCTGCAGCAGCTCAAATCCTTGCCGCAGGAAGCGCGCCTGCAACAACGGCGTCGTGGCGTACACGCAGCAGGCGTAATCGAAGGCTGGCAGTTGCTGCAAGGCATGCACGATCACCGCAGCGGTGCCGGTGAAATCATCCGCCAGTTCAGCCGGGCGCAGGAACGGCACTTGCGCGCCATGGGCCAGCGCCAGCTCGGCAATGTCGGCGTCATCGGTACTGACCACGACCTGTTCGAACAGGCCACTGTCGAGCGCCGTACGGATCGAGCGAACGATCATCGGCACGCCGTCGAACGGCAACAGATTTTTGCGCGGGATGCGCTTGCTGCCGCCACGGGCCGGGATGATTGCGACGCTGTTCAAGGACGTTTTTCCAGCAGGAACCAGGTGATGTCGTCCACCGGGAATTGTGGGTCACGGTGATAACCAAAGCCGTAATCGAGCAAGTGCAGATCGGCATATCGATCGAGCATTTCCCCGGCGAAATCGCGCTTGAACAGCTTGCCGCTGTTGCCGCGATAGGACACTTCCACCGGTGCCGGATTGTAGTATTCGGCGATCAGGATGTAGCGCTGGCTCAACGCATACAACTGCGCATAGGCAGTCGGCAGCAGTTCCGGCGCCAGATGGATCAGCACGCCTTTGCTCAGGGTCAGGTCGTAGCTGCGCTCGCGGGGAAAATCGAACAGCGAGCCGTGCCAGATCTGCGCGATGCCCAGTGCCCGCGCCTGAGCACAGGCGCTTTCATTGATCTCAACGCCGAACAACTCACTTTGCGGCAGCAGTTGATGCAGCGCCTGCAGGTTGTTGCCGGCATTGGTGCCCAGCTCAACCACACTGTCGATGCGCCCGGCGCGGCTCAGGGCCTTGGCGAACAACGCCAGATTGGCCGCCACCAGGGGCTGACCGACATTGCGATCCACGTACTGGTTGCCGAAATCGCCCTGCCAGAATTTTTCCTGCTCACTCAGATCACGCATTGCACAGTCTCATTCGCCGCCGCAGCGGGGTTTATTCGGTCAGCCGGCGCAATTGCTCGACCACATGATCCTGCTGCTCGTCAGTGAGCAACGGATACAGCGGCAGGCTGATCGCCTCGGCGTAATAACGCTCGGCTTCGGGGAAGTCGCCTTCGGCAAAACCCAGGTCGCGATAGTACGGCTGCAAATGCACGGGAATATAGTGCAGGTTCACGCCGATGCCAGCGGCGCGCAAGCCTTCGAACACCTGACGATGGGTCAGGCCGATGCGCTCGGTCTGCAGGCGCACCACGTACAGGTGCCACGCCGATTCTGCCTCCGGCTGCGCGCTGGGCAAGGTCAGCGGCAGATACGCCAGCAACCGGTCGTAACGCGCCGCCAGCTCGCGGCGACGGGCGATGAAGCTGTCCAGTTTGGCCAGTTGCGACAGACCCAGCGCCGCTTGCAAATCGGTGATCCGGTAATTGAAACCCAGCTCGATCTGCTGGTAATACCACGGGCCGTGGCTAGGTTCGCTCATCTGCTGCGGATCGCGGGTCATGCCATGGCTGCGCAGGCGTTGCAGACGCTCCGCCAGTTGCGGGCGATTGGTCAGGACCATGCCGCCTTCGGCACTGGTGATGATCTTCACCGGGTGGAAACTGAACACGGTCATCGCCGCAAAGTCCCCGCAACCCACCGGGCGCCCGGCGTAACTGGCGCCCACCGCGTGCGAGGCGTCTTCGATCACGGTGAAGTTGTAGCGCTCGGCCAGTTCGGCAATCTTGCGCAGGTCGCAGCTCTGCCCGGAGAACGCCACCGCCACCAACACTTTCGGCAGCGTGCCGTCCTGTTCGGCCTGATCGAGTTTCGCGGCAAGGGCGAAGGCATCGAGGTTCCAGGTCAGCGGATCGATGTCGACGAAATCCACGTCGGCGCCGCAATAGCGCCCGCAGTTGGCTGAGGCCAGAAAAGTGTTCGGCGTGGTCCACAAGCGATCGCCCAGGCCAAGGCCGGCCGCGAGGCAAGCGATGTGCAGCGCCGCGGTGGCGTTGCACACCGCCACCGCGAAGTCGGCCTGGCATCGTTCGGCCATTGCCTGCTCGAAACGCTCGATAGTCGGCCCTTGAGTCAGCCAGTCCGATTGCAGAACCTCGACCACTGCATCGATGTCCGCCTGATCAACGCTCTGCCGACCGTAGGGAATCATGCCGACAACTTCGCGTGCAGCTCGGCGATCTGCCCGACCGAGAGGTAGTGCGGGTTGGTATCGGAGCGGTATTCGAAATCTTCACTCACCGGCCGCCCACGTTCGCCGAGCTTGTCGATGGAGAAATCGACATCGACGCTGGTAAAGCGGATCGACGGCTGAATGGTGTAGTGGTCTGCGAACTCCAGGGTCATCCGCGCATCGTCCAGCGGCACCATCAGTTCATGCAGTTTTTCCCCGGGACGAATACCGACGTTCTTGTGCGGCAGATGCTCGGCCATGCCCCGCGCCAGATCGACGATGCGAATCGACGGGATCTTCGGCACGAACACTTCGCCGCCGTGCATCCGCGCAAAGCTGTCGAGGACAAACTGCACGCCGTGATCGAGGGTGATCCAGAATCGGGTCATGCGCTCGTCGGTGATCGGCAACTCCTGCGCACCGTCGGCAATCAGCTTGCTGAAAAACGGCACCACGGAACCCCGCGAGCCCGCCACGTTGCCGTAGCGCACCACGGCAAAACGCGTTTGTTGTTCGCCGGCAATGTTGTTGGCGGCGACGAACAGTTTGTCCGACAGCAGCTTGGTCGCACCGTACAGGTTGATCGGGCTGGCCGCTTTGTCGGTGGACAGCGCGACGACTTTCTTCACGCCATTGTCGATGGCGGCGGCGATGATGTTCTCCGCGCCATTGACGTTGGTGCGGATGCACTCGGTGGGGTTGTACTCCGCCGCTGGCACCTGCTTGAGCGCCGCCGCATGCACCACGTAGTCGATGCCGCGCATGGCCTGCCGCAGACGATCGGCGTCGCGCACGTCACCGAGAAAGTAGCGCATGCACGGCGCGTTAAACGTCTGCTGCATTTCGTATTGCTTGAGTTCATCGCGGGAGAACACCACCACGCGCTTGGGCTGGTATTGCTCAAGCAGACGCGCGATGAATTTGCGCCCGAACGAGCCGGTGCCGCCAGAGATGAAGATCGATTTACCGTTGAACATGTGCTGATTCCTGTTGCTTGTCCGACGGACTCAAGCGAGTAACTGCGACCAGTTGACCGGCGTGCTTTCACCCAAGGTAAAACCTTTGCCGATGAGGGATAGATTGGCGTTATAGGCACTGTCCTGCGCAAAGGCGCCGCCCCACTTCTCACGCAAAGCAGCCAGGGCTGATGGCGCTTGCGGCAAGAGGCCCGGATGCACAACCTGCACCAGCGGCGTCCACACAATGAGGTAACCCGCATCACCGGCCTTGAGGCACAGATCGACATCGCTCAAGCCGTCGGCGAACGTCACTTCGTCCAGACCGCCCAGTGCGTTGAACAGTTCTTTGCGGATCATCAGGCACACTTTCGACACCGCGGAATAATTCTGCTCGACCGCCAGGCGCTGCATGTAACCTTCAGCGGCGTGTTTTTCACCGATAAAAGGCGAGCCAACGCCATCGTTCAGACCAACAATCAAACCGGCATGGGCGATCTTGCCGTCACGATCAACGAGTTTTGCACCGACGATAGCCACTTCCGGACGCTGCGCGTGATTGAGCAACGAGTCGATCCAGTTCGGATTGACGACCTCGCTGTCAGCGGCCAACAGCACCAGATACTCACCCTGCGCCTGCTCGCTGGCGGCGTTGTACAACGCCGTCTCGCCGAGCGGCTGATCGGCACGCAGCACATTGACTTTAGGGTTACGCAGCGTGCCCAGCCAGTCATTGACCTCGGCCGACTGATTCGGATTCGCTGCAATCAGCACTTCATAGCGGCTGTAACGGGTTCTGAGCAACACGCCTTCCAGGCAGCGACGCAGTGCCGGCAGGTCGTCGATGGCTGGGACGATGATCGACACCAGCGGCTGTTCGACATGACGGTAATCAATCTGATACGTACCGGGTGTCGCCGAGGTGACCCTGGCCTTGTAACCGCGATTGGTCAAGTGACGCAGCAGCGCCTGACGCTCGTGGGCATTCTCTTCCAGCACCGAGGCCTGGGTGATCAGCAGTGGCTCGTCGAGGTGCGCCAGGCCGCCAATGCCGCCCTGTTCGATTATGCGCAACAGCAGATCCAGTTCCAGGGCCTTGCTGAAGTCGGCCTGATAGCCACCGGCTTTGAGCAACACTTCGCGGCGAATCAACCAATGACGCGCCATCAGCGCTGGAATGCTTTGCAGCAGGTCCAGATTGAAGCCCGGGCGGAAGACGTCGACCAGCGCACCGTTTTCCTTGCGCTGGATTTCATCGGTGGCCACGGCACGCACACCTGTGGCGGACATCAGTTCCAGACTGGCCCGCAACAAGCCGCCAGCGGTGAACTCGTCGCCCGCTTGCGCCAGCAGCAGCCAGTCGCACGGTGACTGTTGGGCGCTCTGATTCAACTTGTCGACATAGTTGCTCTGGGTGACGCGCACGAAGTGCAGGGTGTTTTGCGCGGTGGTCGCTACCGGCGGTTCGCCCGTGGTGAACACCACAATCTTGAACGCTTTGCAGTGCCCCTCGAGCAGACTGTCGAGCGAGACCTGCACCTTGTCGATCTGGTCATCCAGATCCAGCAGGAAAATGCCGAACTGCGGGCCACCGTCATGGGCCGACAGCTGTCGAGTGATCGACTCGACCTGTTGCGCCGACGGCTCACGCGCGGCCAGCCACTGCAGCAGGCGACCGGACTTCATTTTTTCAAAGACCGCCTGATGATCTTCAGCCGTCAGCGCCTCAAGTCGAGCAATCCATTCGTGCACCGACTGGGCGGCTTCGTCTTCACCCATGTCATTCAGATGCGCGGCAAGGCGTTTGACGACGGTCCGGTTGAAAGCATTGAGGTCGTGCGCCTGCCACAAGCGATCAACCACACTTTCCGGGGTATCGTTGTTGCGCGCCTGCAGCAAGTGCGCCTGACGCGTCCATATGCCTTCAAGTCCTTCCAGTTGCATACGGCCGGCGGGCATGGCGTGCAGCATGAATTCGAACTGTTCCAGACGATCAAAGAACGGCTGGTTGTAGAACGGCATCTCGACGTACTGCAACGGACCAAAACGACGATCCGGATGCCTGAGGTTCTGGTTCCAGGTGGATTCGAAAATCAGTTCTGCAGTCAGCGCGCGCCCAGTCTTCAAGCTGTCGGCCATGGCCTCGAAACTCTGCAGGACAAACGCCTTGAGCTGTCCGGCGTCGAGCCCTTGAATGGCGGTTGGCAGGGAGGCGAGAAACTCGGCAAAGGCCTCTCGTTCAGCGACCGATTTGCCGTCGGCGTAGGTCAGCGAGTGATACACATCGGTATTGTGCTCGGAGACACCGTAGTTGATCTCGCGCACCACATAAGGCATCGGAAGGATCCGCGCCTTGGCACTGGCCAGCAGGTAGTAGACGTGACCAATTTCCTGCCACTGGAAATTGGTACCCGCTGGCAACGCCGAATGCCAGTTTTTCATCAGGTCAGTACGGGTCACCGCATAGAACGGCGGAATGTACTGACTCATGTAATCGATGACACGATCCTGCGCCCGCTCGGACGAATAGTCTTCCTGGACTTTCTTGTCACGACGGTAGTAGTTCACGCCATGGGCCAGAGATAGGTACATCAGGCAATAGCCGTGGCACATGCCGTAGTCCTGATTCGCCTGCAGGAAGTTCACGGACTCGGCCAGCGAATCGTGCAGGATGAAGTCATCGTCAGCCGCCAGCACCATATACGGCGTAGTCAGTTGCTCCACACCATAAGCCAGTTTGGCCTGCATGCCCCAGTAGGCGAACTGCGGCACATGGTGATAATCGACGGCGGAAAAATCCCCTTCAGGCCGCTCGACCGTCGAGTCGAGCACCATGATCCGGCAGGGCAAGCTGCTGTAATACTTCACCGCCCGACGCAGGAACGCCGGCCGATTGTGAGTAATCAGCACCACGGTCAACAGCTCGTTGAGCGGTAGCGCCAGTTCAGAACTGTACTTGCCTTGCATAACTTTTCTCCACAACCGGCGACTCGCCGAGATAACGCTTTGGTGATGGTGCGAATTAACGAACGCGACGCAGATAGCCGTCCGGCGCCACGGTGATCAGCAGCTTGTTCTGCAACTGCTGGTCGATCTCGAAGTCCTGGTTCTCTTCCAGGTACTTCCACACCGCGGTTTTCGGATTGTCGCCCGGGCCCCATGGACGATCCGGGAAGAAATCGGCCGGCATGTCTTCGACCACGGTGTCCATCACCACGCAGTAGCTGTCGACCGAGACCAGCGGCGCGTACAGGCGCAGCTCTTCGAGCACGTGGTCGTGGGTGTGGTTGGAGTCGAGCACCAGAATGACCTTCTTGCCTTTGGCCGCAGCCTGCACCTGAGCGGCGATGGCCGGGTCGATGCTCGAACCTTCGATCATCTTGATGCGCTTGGCCATCGGGTGGCTTTCGATCGCTTCACGGTTGTGCGGGCGGATGTCGAGGTCGATGCCCAGCACTTCACCGTGACCTTGCAGTTCCAGCAATGAGGCGTAGTAGATGATCGAACCGCCGTGGGCGATGCCGCACTCGATGACCAGATCCGGCTCGACCTGCCAGATGATCTCCTGCATCGCCATCATGTCCTGCGGCAACTGGATGATCGGGCGACCCATCCACGAGAAGTGGTAGCTGTACTTGTGTTTGGCCGATTCGTTGAAGAAATCACGGGCCAGGCCAGTCAGTTTCTGGTCGTCGCCCTGCTGGGCGATCTGCTCGCGGCATTCGGCTTCGAAGGCTTGGTTGATGCTGTTGTCGGTCATGTTCAAAGTCTCAATGGTCACTGGAACGAAGCGCTATCGACGGCGTGATAGACGTAGCGTCCACCGGTCATCCGCTTGATTTCTTCGAGGTAATTGGAATTCATCACAAACAGGTGGGCGCCTTCGGGCAGCGCATCCATCGCCTCTTGCGGCGAGGACACCCGCGCGCCGCTCAGCGGCAGATAACGCCCCTGTTTGGCCGGGTTGATATCCACCACACGATCCACCGCGACACCCGCGCGTTGCAGGAACAGCGAATAGATCACGCCTTTGGACGATGCGCCCCAGATCGCCGAACCCTGCTCGGGTGCGGACTGAATGATCTGCACCGCGCGCTCGAGGCTGGCGGTGAAACCGTCCGGCAGCGTCAGGCGTGGCACCGGTTGCTGCGGAGTCAGGCGCAATGTCGACAGGTCGGCGACGATGTACAGGTATTGGCCGCCAAACAGGTGGCCGGCCTCGTGCACGGTGCCGAACATCCGGCGCAGGTCATCGAGGCGGAAATAATTGACGTGCTCGTAGAACAGGTCGAACCACGCTTTGTGCTCGAGGATCCAGTCGAAGCACGGCACTTCGATGTAGATCTGCCCGCCCTGGTTGGCTTCGGCGATCACCGACAGGAAGCTGACCGGGTCTTCGATGTGTTCCAGCACATGGCGCAGGACAATGGCGTCAGCTGCCAGGCCAAGACCACGGGTGAACGGCGCCTTGATCACGTCGGCGTTTTCGCCTTCGTAGGCCGGGTCGATCCCGGTGATCGAATAACCGAGGCCCTTGAGCAGCTCAAGAAAGTAGCCCTTGCCGCAGCCGACTTCGATCAGCTCCTGGCCCTTGAAGTGTTTGGCGATGATGCCTTCGACGTCGCTCAGGTGCTTCTGGAACTGGCCCGAATGGGCCTGCTCGTTTTGATAGTCCGCGTCATAGCTGAGCTTGTCGGCGTCGAACGCGGCGTTGAAGATCAGGCCGCTGCGCTCATCCTGCACCAGCAGCATGTCGGCGCTGGCCGAAGCCTTGGCCGACTCCGGGTCGGCGAAGGTGCGGTTCTGCAACACCGGCAGGTCGGTGACCCGATACAACTCGTGCCTCATTGCGGCTCTCCCAGTAGCTGTTGCAAACGCTCGGTCACGGCCCAGAACGCCATCGGTTCATGGGTCGGATAAGGGTAATGGCCGAGATTCAGATTCAGTGCCGCACCGCGCTCGCGCAGCCGTTGTTCAACCAGTGCGCGCACCGATACCGGTTGGCCATTGGCGCAATTGATCACGCCGTTGAAATCGCGCTGATGGACGATCGTGGCGAGGTAATCGGCGGCGCTGGCGATCGGCAAAAAGTCCCGCAACTGCTCGCCGCCAGACATGTTGAATGACGCGTCGCCGTTATCGATCGCCCGATCCAGCGCCGCCAGCAGACTGTTGGGGTTCTGCCCTTCGCCATGCAGATAGAACAGACGCGCCCACTGCAAGGTGAACGGTTTTTCCTGCTGCAGATTTTGCAAAAACAGATGCAGCGTGTGTTTGGCCAGACCGTAAGGGTTGCTCGGCTGCGGCTCGACGCTTTCGCTGAGCGGGCCACTTTGCATGCCGTACTCGAAGCAGGTGCCAGTCACCAGCACTTGCTTCACACCCGCCTCGACCGCGCCTTTGATAAAGCGGTAGTCGGCCATCAGGTTGTGCTCGAAATGGAACAGCGCCCGATAGTTCGGCAACCCCGGCCAAGCCAGGTGCGCAAGGACGTCGATGCCGTCGGTGAGCGCCGCAATGTCCAGATCCGCCGCGTGAATATCCGCCGCGACGAATTCGACGTGGTTGATCCACGGCATGCTCGCCGCAGTCTCGACATTACGCGCCACCGCACGTACCGCGCAGCCACGGGCGAGCAACGCCGCGACCAGATGCCGGCCGACGAAGCCCGTGGCCCCGGTGACCAGGACGTTCACAGGACTTTCATCTCAGGCACGGCGATTACGAAGCGCCCGTCCCACTGGCGCACCTGCGCCAGTTGCTGACTGACTTCGTGCAACAGGTTCCACGGCAACACCAGCACGTAGTCCGGTTTTTCGATGTCGATCTGCGCCGGCGCGACAATCGGGATCCGACTGCCCGGCAGGAACTTGCCCTGCTTGTGCGGGTTGGCATCGGCCACCCACGCCAGCAGATCCGGTTTGACCCCGGCGTAGTTGAGCAAGGTGTTGCCCTTGGCCGCCGCGCCGTAACCGACCACCCGCTTGCCGTCGGCCTTGGCCTGCAACAGAAAGCGCAGCAGTTCATGCTTGATGCGTTCGGCAGCCGGCGCGAGGGTCGCGTAGTACTCAGGGGTTTTCACCCCGGCATCCAGTTCGGCCTGCAACTGTTGCTGCACCGCCGGCTGCACCGCGCGGCGCTCACCGTCCTTGCGCTGCACGAACACCCGCAGCGAACCGCCGTGAGTGCTCAACTGACTGACGTCGAACACTTCCAGACCATTGCGCTCGCACAAGGTCTGCACGGCGGTCAGCGACAGGTAGGAATAGTGCTCGTGGTACAGCGTGTCGAACTGCGCGCCAGCCATCAGCGTCAGCAGTTGCGGAAATTCGAAAGTGGCGACGCCGGTCGGCTTGAGCAGCGTGGCGAAACCACCAAGGAAATCATTGATGTCCGGCACATGCGCGAGCACGTTGTTGGCGGCCATCAGGTCGGCGCCCCAGCCTTCGCTGTGGAGCTGCGCAGCGCTGTCGCGACCGAAGAACACTTCACGAATCTGCAGACCCTTTTCCCGCGCCGCTTGCGCGGTGCTGCGGGTCGGCTCGACACCCAGACACGGAATGCCGCGAGCAGCGACGTACTGCAGCAGGTAACCGTCGTTGGCGGCGATTTCGACCACACGACTGTCGGCGCTCAGAGCAAAGCGCTCGACCATCTCGGCGACATAACGCTCGGCGTGGGCCAGCCAGGTGCTGGAGAACGAACTGAAATAGGCATACTCGGCGTCGAACAGGCTGTCGGCGCGGGTGTAGTCCTCGGTCTGCACCAGCCAGCACTGCTGGCACACGGCGACCTTGAGCGGCACCCACTGTTCGGCCTGCTCCAGGCGCTCGGCATGCACGTAGGCGTTGGACGGTGGCGAGGTGCCGAGGTCGATCAGCGGCAGGCTCAGCGGTGCGGCGCACCCACGGCAGTTCATAGACGCACTCCGGCAAAGTGTTGATCGAGCGCAGGATGGCTGGAATCACGCGCTGACAAATTATTGACAGGCAACGGCCAGGCGATCGCCAGCCGTGGATCGTTCACCGACAAGCCGCCCTCATGCTCCGGCGCGTAATCGGCGCTGTGCAGGTAAAGCAGTTCGGCGTCGGCGGTCAGGGTCTGGAAGCCGTGAGCAAAACCGGCCGGAATCAACAGGCTGCGACCATCGCCAGCCTTGAGGTGCTCGGCGTGCCAGTGCAGAAAGGTCTCGGAGTCAGGACGCAGATCCACCGCCACGTCCCACACTTCACCGCGCAGGCAGGTGATCAGCTTGGCTTCCGGCGCATTGGCATTCTGGTAATGCAGACCGCGCACACTGCCCTTGTCGCGGGTGCAGGAATGGTTGATCTGGCGGATATGAAATTCGCTGCCGAACGCGCTCAGGCTGCCTTCGCAGAACAGCCGGGCGAAATGCCCGCGCTGATCTTCGAAGCGTTTGTGCTGGACGCTGAACAGCCCGGCCAGCGGCAACGGTTTCAAGGAAAACTCGCTCACAGCGCGCCTCGGTACAGGTTCAGTTGGCCGAGAGTGACGTTGCGCATGTCATCGCCGTTCTGCCACGCCAGATGCCAGTCGAGGGTCTGGGTCAGGCATTGCTGCAAGGTCCAGCGTGGCTGCCAGCCGAGTACCTGACGGGCGCGGCTACTGTCGAGGCGCAACAGGCCAGCCTCGTGCAGTTCGCTTTTTTCGATGCGCAGACCACGTGCCTGTGGCCAGCGACTGGCGAGCAGTTCGACCACTTCGCCGACGCTGCACATGTCCGCCTCGCCCGGGCCGAAGTTCCACGCCCCGGCGTATTCCGGGCCTTGTTCGTAGAGACCCGCAGCCAGTTGCAGGTAACCGGCCAGCGGTTCCAGCGCGTGCTGCCACGGGCGCACCGCTTGCGGATAACGCAGGGTCACCGGCTCGTCCGCAGTCCAGGCTTTGAGCACGTCGGGAATCAGCCGCTCCGGGGCGAAGTCACCGCCGCCCAGCACGTTGCCGGCGCGCGCGGTGGCCAGGGCCAGACCGTGTTCAGCGTACTTGTCAGCCGGGAAAAACGACGCCGCATAAGACTGCGCCAACAGTTCGCAGCAAGCCTTGCTGCTGCTGTAGGGATCGTGGCCACCGAGGGCTTCGTCTTCGCGGTACGGCCACAGCCATTCCTTGTTGGCGTAGACCTTGTCGGTGGTCACCAGCACGCAGGCGCGCACGCAACCGACCTGACGAATCGCTTCGAGCAGGTTCAGCGTGCCCATGACGTTGCTGGAGTAAGTGCCCAGCGGGTCGCGATAGCCTTCACGCACCAGCGGCTGCGCGGCCAGGTGCAGAACGATCTCCGGCTCGGTGTCGGCAATGATCTCCAGCAACGCGCCGAGATCACGCAGATCGCCACGTTGATCGTTGATCCCTTCGTGAACCCGCGCCAGTTCATACAGGCTCGGTTCGGTTGACGGATCCAGCGAAAAACCGCTGACGTGCGCACCGAGGCTTTGCAGCCACAGGGTCAGCCAGCTGCCTTTGAAACCGGTGTGACCGGTGACCAGTACACGCTTGCCGCGCCAGAAATCCGCACTCAGGCCCATTGCTTCCATGGGGCCTCCCCGCTCTGCCACAGCGCTTCGAGGTGGTTCTTGTCGCGCAGGGTGTCCATCGGATGCCAGAAGCCTTCGTGTTCGAAGGCGTTCAACTGTTCATCCTCTGCCAGACGCGCCAGCGGCTCGGCTTCCCAGGTGGTTGCATCGCCAGCAATGTAGGACAGGACTTTGGGTGACAGCACGAAGAAGCCGCCGTTGATCCAGCCACCGTCGCCGCGCGGTTTCTCGGTGAAACCCAGCACCTGATCGCCCTGGCGCTCAAGGGCACCGTAACGTCCCGGCGGCTGCACCGCGGTGACGGTGGCCAGACGCCCGTGGGCTTTGTGGTAATCGACGAGTTGAGCAATGTTGATGTCGGAAACGCCGTCGCCGTAGGTGAAGCAGAACGCCTCTTCATCCTTGAGGTAACGGCCGGCACGCAGCAGACGGCCACCGGTCATGGTTTCCTCGCCGGTGTCGATCAGGGTGACGCTCCACGGCTCGCTGTAGTTCTGGTGCACGTCCATGCGGTTGTTGCGCATGTCGAACGTGACGTCGGAGGTGTGCAGGAAGTAGTTGGCGAAGAAGTCTTTGATCGCATAGCCCTTGTAGCCCAGGCAAATCACGAAGTCGTGGATTCCGTGAGCGGAATACTGCTTCATGATGTGCCAGAGAATTGGCTTGCCGCCGATCTCGATCATGGGCTTGGGCTTGAGGTGCGACTCTTCACTGATGCGCGTGCCGAGGCCACCCGCCAAAATAACTGCCTTCATCGTCTCCCCTCTCGTTCGTCACCGGGCTGCGCATGGCTTTGTTGAGCGATGCGGGCCGTCTGGCTAACCCTTTTGCCGCCTGCGGCGTCGCTGCGATGACCGCGAGCGCTCGTTTTATGGCGATTTGAGGGGGACTTGCAGGAAACGCGCCAGCTCCGCGAGCGCTGCGTCGGGTGCGCCGTAAGGCATGAAAAAAGGGATGAATCCAGCAGCGGATTCATCCCTTTCATTGCGGTGCATCAACAGATCGAGTGATCAGCCGAACATGGCGAACCCATCAACCGTCGCCGGCAGGTCGTAGACCTGGCCGTCGGCAGTCTGCAGGTGCTCGATGTTGTTGAACCCGGCGTACCATCCCGCCAGTTTCACGCCGTTGTCCGGCACACCGCTGCTGCCGTCGTTGGCGCTGTGCAGGTAGGCGTCATCGCCGATGCGGGTGACGTTCAACTGGCTGGCGTTGGTGATGGTGTTGAGGATCAGGGTGTCGTTGAGATCCCAGCCCTCGTCCTGAATCGATACCAGCCCGGTGCTGTTCACGATGTAGATATCGTCACCCATACCGCCCAGTGCGGTGCCGCCAGTACCGGACTGCCCCGGAAGATTGAGGTTCAGCACGTCGTTGCCGCTGCCACCTGACAACAGATAACTGTTGCCGGTGCCGGTGAGCACGTCATGACCGTCATCACCAAGGGCACTGCCGTTGTGGACCGTGATGGTGTCATTGCCTCCGTCGCCGTGGGCCACTGTACCCAGGTCATTCACAGCGCTGACGATGACGTCATCACCCGAACCGCCAGACAGTGTGTCGGCCTGCGCGACATCACCGTCGAGACCGGATTTCAGTCCGCCGTAAAGGTGATCATTGCCATCGTTGCCACTGATCACATCATCGCCGTTGCCACCTTCCAGGATCGCGTCCTCGCGGCCGGCATCCATCACATCGTTGAAACGACTGCCTTGCAGACCTTCTACGTCGTAATACATATCCCCTTCGGCCGTACCGTTCTGGCCAATCCTCGACAGGTTGACCACCACACCCGTATCGCTGTCGTCATAGCTGACGATGTCCGTTCCCGCGCCGCCGACAAACACATCCCGTCCGGCGCCACCGTAGAACAGGTCATCGCCGCTGCCGCCGAAGATGTAGTTGTCGGAATCATTGCCATAACCGGTGAAATCGGCTGTACCGGTGTAGGTCATTTTCTCGATGAACGGGTCCATCTTCATGACCGACAGGCTGGTGTACAGCTCGTCAAACCCCATGCCTGAGTCTGTCTCGACGATGGTCACACCCTCGCTGTTGATCGTATAGACGTCACTGCCCCAGCCACCTTCGAAGGTCACGCCGCCCGAGTTAGCAGTGAAGTGATCGTCCAGGTTAGTCCCGACAACCTTTTCCACATTGATCAAGGTATCGCCCTCGGCGTAGCCGCCAGAACCGAAGCCCTCGCCATCACGAAACTCGATGCTGACCGCATCGTTGGAACGGCTGTAATCGACGGCGTCAAAGCCATCGGCACCGTCCATGACCATTGCGCTTGCGCCGGCGAAGATCACATCGTTGAAATTCGAACCCCGCACGGCCTCGATGCTCGAGTAGGTATCGCCGAATGCAATGCCGGTAGCGCCCCACATGCTCGAGAGCTCGATACTGACGCCTTCAAGGCTGTCGGTATAGCTGACTGTGTCGAAGCCCTCGCCGCCAATGAACTGATCGCCACCGTCGCCACCCCACAGCACGTCATTGCCTGCACCGGCGACAATCACGTTCGCCTCGGCATTGCCGTAGCCCTTGAAGTCGCCGGTGCCGGTGAAGATCATTTTGTCCAGGAACGGATCCATCCTCTGGGTGTTGACGCTGGTGCGCAGCTCGTCGTAACCGCCGCGTTCCGCTTCGACGATGGTCACACCTTCGCTACCGACGATGTACACGTCATCGCCGTTATCACCTTCCAGCGTGATACCGCTGACCGAACTGACCAAGGTGTCATTGTCAAAGCTGCCGATGACTTTTTCGATGCCGACCAGGGTATCGACGGAGCCGTCCGCCTTGGTGACAGTGGCCAGCCCCTCGCGGAAATCGACGCTGACGCCGTTCGGCATCATCTGATAACTCACTGAATCGAACCCCTCCCCGCCATCCAGCAGATCGGACCCCGTGGTACCCCAGATCTGATCATCCGACTCCAGTCCGTAGAGTTCGTCATTGCCTTCATTGCCGCCCATGACATCGGCTTCACTCGTTCCATAAATCACTGACATTTGCTTCTTCCTTGCTTGGTTGAAACCAGGTTGGTCCTTCAGCTGCCAAGCGCACACCTGCGGCCGCATTGCGATTGCAGGTGTGCGATTCAGTGGTCAGCCAAACATCGCGAATGCATCACTGTTGGCCGGCAGATTGATGGTCTGATTATCGGCCGTCACGATCTGCTCGATAGTGTCGGAACCGGCAAACCAATCCTTCAGGCGCACGCCCTCATCCGGCGTCTGTCCGGCTGAAACGCTGTAACGGTGCAGGTAGAGGTCGTCACCGACACGGTCGACTTGCAGTTCCGAAGCGCGAATGTACGACAGCACAATCTTGTCGCCACGGCTGGTACCGTCGTCCTGAATGTTGACCAATGCCGAAGTGTCGATGGTGTAGATATCGTCACCTTCACCACCGAAGGCCGAACCGACGGACTGGAATACCAGATTATCCTTGCCCACGCCGCCAAACAGCGAGAAGCCCAGGCCGGTACCGATCAGCTTGTCATTGCCTTCACCACCATCAGCGATGCCATGAGTTACGGTGATGGTGTCATCGCCCGCTTCGCCATACGCACGGCTGCCAGTGTCGTTGGATGCGGTGAGAATCGTGTCGTTGTCATTGCCGCCATAGAGCGCATCAGCCTCAGCCCCTGCATTGGGTGCCGAACTGGCTAACGGCCCGGCCAGGGAAACCAGGCCTCCATAAATGAAGTCGGCCCCGTCGCCGCCATAAATCACGTCGTTGCCTGTGCTGCCCTCAAGAAAATCGACTGCCGAAATTCCGGTCAGCGTATCGTCGAATTGGCTGCCGATCACTCGCTCGATATTGAGCAGCACATCACCTTGAGCATCGGCGCCTTCGTTGACGTTGGTCTGCAGATTGATGTTCACAGCGGCCTTGCTGTTGATGTACCAGGCAGTGTCATGCCCTTCACGCCCATCGATCAGGTCCGCACCGGAGCCACCAATGAAGTTGTCACCGAATGCGGTTCCGGACAGGGTGTCGTTGAAGCTGCTGCCCTGGAAAAACTCGATTCCGGTGTAGGTATCGCCGGCCGCGTCACCCGCATTGACCTTAGTTTTCAAATCAATGGTCACGGCGCTGTCGGATTGTTCATAGCTGACCATGTCCGCACCCACTAACCCGTCAAAAGCCATGGCCGCGCCGTCGGCGATGAAAATGTCACCGGCTATCGTGCCGGTCAAAGCCTCGATACTGGTGTAGGTATCCCCTGCTGCGATCCCTGTGTGAACCCCGGTTTTCAGGTTGATGGTGACGCCAATAGTCGTGTCGCCGTAGCCGACAGTGTCAAAACCGGCACCACCGATGAACCGGTCGGCACCCGCGCCGCCATACAGGATGTCGTTGCCATTGCCCCCTGTAATGATGTTGTCGATGGCGTTGCCCCAACCGGTGAATGACCCGGTGCCGGTATAGGTCAGACGCTCGACGTTGGCGCCCAGGTAGATCTGGCCGAAGTTGCTGCGTACTTCATCGTTACCGCCACCCGCCTGTTCGATGACCGTGCCGCCACTGCCGTTGAGAACGTAGACATCATCCCCCGCTCCCCCCTCGAACGTCGCAGTGGCCGAATCGAGATTGAAGGTGTCGTTGAACGCCGTGCCGATCACCTTTTCAATGCCGCTCAGGGTGTCACCCTGAGCGTCGCCGCCAATGCCCGCGAGACCGACAGCATTAGCTCGGATATCGACATTGATCGCCTCGACAGACGTCGAGTAATCCACCACGTCAGCCGTTCCCGCACCGCCGTCAAATGCAAACACCCGACTGTCGGCGATGAAGGTATCGTTGAAGCCCGAGCCGAGGATTCGCTCAATGCCGGTGTAGGTATCGCCCGCTGCGATGCCGCTGTTGACACCGGTTTTCAAATTGATGCTGACGCCAACAGTACTGTCGCCGTAGCTGGCGGTATCTATGCCGGCGCCACCAATAAATTGATCGGCACCTGCGCCGCCATACAACAGGTCGTTGCCGGCACCACCGGTAATAATGTTGTCGCTGGCATTGCCCCAGCCGATGAATGAAGCGTTGCCGGTATAGGTCAGACGCTCGACGTTGGCGCCCAGGTAGATCTGGCCGAAGTTGCTGCGTACTTCATCGTTACCGCCACCCGCCTGTTCGATGACCGTGCCGCCACTGCTGTTGAGAACATAGACATCATCCCCCGCTCCCCCCTCGAACGTCGCAGTGCCCGAATCGAGATTGAAGGTGTCGTTGAACGCCGTGCCGATCACCTTTTCAATGCCGAACAGGGTGTCACCCTGAGCGTCGCCGCCAATGCCCGCGAGACCGACAGCATTAGCTCGGATATCGACATTGATCGCCTCGACAGACGTCGAGTAATCCACCACGTCAGCCGCTCCCGCACCGCCGTCAAATGCAAACACCCGACTGTCGGCGATGAAGGTATCGTTGAAGCCCGAGCCGAGGATTCGCTCAATGCCGGTGTAGGTATCGCCCGCCGCGATGCCACTGTTGACCCCGGTCTTGAAATTCAAGGTGACACCGACAGTGCTGTCGGCATAGCCAGCCGTGTCGATACCCCCACCACCGATGAACTGGTCGGCACCCGCGCCGCCATACAGGGTGTCATTGCCAATGCCCCCCGTAATGACGTTGTCGCTGGCGTTGCCCCAACCGGTGAATGCCGCGTTACCGGTATAGGTCAGGCGCTCGACGTTGGCGCTCAGGTAAATCTGGGCGAAGTTGCTGCGTACTTCATCGTTACCGCCACCCGTCTGTTCGATGACCGTGCCGCCACTGCCGTTGAGAACGTAGACATCATCCCCCGCTCCACCCTCGAACGTCGCAGTGGCCGAATCGAGATTGAAGGTGTCGTTGAACGCCGTGCCGATCACCTTTTCAATGCCGAACAGGGTGTCACCCTGAGCGTCGCCGCCAATGCCCGCGAGACCGACAGCGTTATAGCGGATGTCGACATTGATCGCCTCGGTGGATGTCGAGTAATCCACCACATCCGCCACTCCGGCGCCGCCGTCAAAGGCAAATACCCGGCTATCGGCGACGAATGTATCGTTGCCGTTCGAGCCGAGGATTCGTTCAATGTCGGTGTAGGTATCCCCCGCCGCGATCCCGGAATTGACGCCGGTTTTCAGGTTGATGCTGACACCGACAGTGCTATCGGTATAGCCGACCGTGTCGATACCGGCACCACCGATAAACTGATCAGCACCCGCGCCGCCATACAGGAAGTCGTTGCCAACGCCTCCTGTAATGACGTTGTCGCTGGCATTGCCCCAACCGGTGAATGAACCGGTTCCGGTATAGGTCAGACGCTCGACGTTGGCGCTCAGGTAAATCTGGGCGAAGTTGCTGCGTACTTCATCGTTACCGCCACTCGACTGTTCGATAACCGTGCCGCCACTGCCGTTGAGAACGTAGACATCATCCCCCGCTCCGCCCTCGAACGTCGCGGTGGCCGTATCGAGATTGAAGGTGTCGTTGAACGCCGTGCCGATCACCTTTTCAATGCCGCTCAGGGTGTCACCCTGAGCGTCGCCGCCGATGCCCGCAAGACCGACAGCATTAGAGCGGATGTCGACGTTGATTCCATCAGCCGATGTGGAATAGTCCACCGTATCAGTCCCGGTACCGCCATCGATCTTGTCTGCTCCGGCACTTCCCCTGATCAGATCATTGCCGGCCAGGCCATTGATTTCATCATCCCCACTGGTACCGGTCAGCGTATCCGCGCCGTTTGTTCCGTTTATAACTGCCATTACTTCTTCCTTGCCTTGTTATGAACCGGCCCCTGCTTGCGTGGCGATCATCCGCCGCCAAGCACATTGATAAATCGAGAATACGTTGATATCGACAGGGAAAAACCAAAGCTTTAATCCGCGCGCAAATCCGTCGGCATTTAACGCTGACACGCATTTCACGGACAAAAAAAAGCGACCTTCAGGTCGCCTTTTTCCGGTAGCCGAACGCAGATCAATCCGCCAGCCAGCCATACTCCCAATACCGCAGGTTATCGCCACGCAACACGTAGTCACGCAGCACTACCTCACGCAACTCATCACCCATGCGGTAACTGGCATCCGGATCGGCCAGGTGCATCCGGATCGCTTGCAGCCACTCGTCCGTGCTGTTGGTCTTGATCCGGGTACACGGCAGATAACCACGATAGGCCTCGGTGTCGGTGCAGATCACCGGATAGCCGCAGGCACCGTACTCCAGCAGCCGCAAGTTGCTTTTGCAATCATTGAAGACGTGGAATTCCAGCGGCGCGAGGGCCAGGTCCAGGTTCAGGCTGGCCAGCTTCGCCGGGTAGACCTCCAGATCAATCACGCCATGGAACTCATGCATGTACGGCAGCAGATCGTCCGGGCACATGCCGAAGAAAACCCAGTCGACTTCGTTGGCCAGTTCGCGCACCACATCGGCGATCACCGCCAGATCACCGTGGTGACTGGTCCCGCCGCCCCAACCGACCCGTGGTTTCTTCGAGGTGCGGCGTTGACTGCGCAAGTGGCTCCACAAGTCCTTGGACAGCATGTTCGGTACGACACGAATGTCGTGGTGCATGTCGGACAGCACGTTAGCCAGAGGCTGGGTCGATACGACCACACGATCACACAGACCGATGGCACGTCGCACCATACGCTCCATGTCCTGCTTGCTCGGCATGTTGCGGATGTGCGCATTGCGATGGGGAACGTCGATGACGTAGTCATCGAGTTCGAAGATGCGCCGCGCATTGAAGTATTTTTTCAGAGGCGGGATTTCATCGATGGCGTGTTCCGAATAGCGCCCTTGCAGCACGATCACATCAGGCGACTGGCGCTCGATATCAATGATCGACGGCAAACCATAGCAAATGCGCCCTTCGACTCTGTTAGCCGCCTGTAACTCGATCATCGGCTGACTCATGCGGTAATGGCCGATGGCCGAGGCGTTGATCGGCACCACCAGCACATTAGGCAACTGCGCTTTGGAAAAGGCACTCCAACCGGTTCGCAGGCCAGGCTCAAGACTGAAGTTGGTGGCACCGACACCCTGCAGAGTCAGGTTAATGTTGTAGGCCGGATCGCGGGCGATGGTTGGCAACCAGCGCTGGTAGAAGGTTTCCCTTTCCTCGGCGAACAGCGCTTCGTCTTCAGTCGTCGCCGCGGCGCTCGGGCGTGCGCCCACTGCGAGCATGGCGTGGGGATTCAATACCACCAGGTAGCCTTCGCGGCCGACCCGCAAACACAGATCCACGACGTTCAACGTCTGCTTCAGATCCTGTTCGTCGAGCCCACCGGCAACCTCGAAGACCGACTTGCGAATCATCAGGCAATCGCCGCCAACCGCGCTCAGGTCATGCACCGCTTGCAGGCGGAACATGTACCCGTCCGACTGCACGGGCTGGCCATAGAACGGCAGACCGACCGGGCCGTTCAAACCGAGAATCAGCCCCGCGTGCAGCACACCACCGTCCGGGTTGAACAGCTTCGCACCGACTACGCCGACTTCCGGGCGTTGCGCATGATTGAGCAGTTCGTCGAGCCAGTCGGCCTGAGTGATCACCGCAAAAGCATTGAGCAGCAACACATACTCGCCACGCGCATGGCTGACCGCAAAGTTGTGCGCGGCCGCCGCATTGCCCTTTTGCGCATAGCTCAGCACACGAATCCGCTCACTGCCCAGTTGCGCCATACCGTCCAGCCACACCCGCGCCTCGGCGCTTTCGCTGCCGTTGTCGACCAACAGTAATTCGTACTCGGTGTAAGCGGTCTTTTCCAGCAGCGTTTCAACACAGCGCTGCAGTGCAGCCGTCTGGTCTTGAGTGACAATCACCACCGACACCAGCGGTCGTCGCGCATGCTGATAATCCACGCGGTTGAGCAGTTCGCTGCCGCCACGGCGGATGTCATGGGCAATCCCCAGGCGTTGCAGATGCGCTTCGAGAATCCGCGGGCTTTGCGCCACGACACCGGGCTCGGTCAGCCACTGGGAGAGATCGAATTTGGACTCGAGCAACACTTCGGCGATGTGTCCCACGACGTGCAAGCCGTCGTTCTCGACCATCCGCCACAGCGCATCATGCGGTGCCAGTTCGGCAAACGTCGGCGCAAAGCCGCCGAGCGCCAGAAACCGCTCGCGCTTGAATGCCAGGGCGCGCCCGACATAGGGATAACTGCGCATCAGGTCGAGGTTGAAATCCGGTTTGAACGCAGGCTCTGCCGACTCGCCGCTGCGCAGGCTGCCTTCGTCGCTGTACAGACATGTCAGGGTTGGGGTGTGCGCGATCCGGTCGGCCATGACCAGCAACGCCGGCGCCACCAGGCGATCACCTGGCTGCAACAGATAGAACCAGTCGGCCCCTTCGAGCTGCGGCAGCAGTGTGTTGATCTGCTCCAGCCCATCATCCTGCAACGGCATGTGGAACACTCGCCCTTCAAGGCGCGCCTCGGTACACGAAGCGGACAGGACCAGGATCAGCTCTGGCGGATAATCCTGCGCGGCGAGCGCCTCCAATGTGCGCTCCAGGCCATCGCGACTGCCCTGCCCGTCAATGATGATCGGCACGATGCGCGGCTGGCAGGGCCAACTGGCAAGCGTTTCCGGCAACCAGTGGCGTTGCTGCTCGGTGAGCACCCGGCATGCCAGCCACTGCGCGTACAGTTCGCCGAAGCTGAAGCTGTTGACGCCGACTCCCCACTCCTGACGGCTCTGCTTGGTACCCAGGGTTCGACTCAGGGGCAACTCTTGCCAGACCCGGGGCAACTCATCAGCGCGGGACAACGGAACATAACGCACCCATCCCGGCGCAGGCGCCGATTCACCGCTGCGCGCCTTGAGCATTTGCGAAATCCACTCGCGCTCGACTTGCGCAGCATCCTTCATCGGTTGCTGTGCACTCAGACGCTCCGGGTAGAGGCGTTCGGCACTGAGTACGCTGTTGGACACCGCCAGATTGCCGCGCCGCAGCAGGCAGACATACAGGGCAAAATCCAGCGTTGCGACGAAGCAGGCGCCGTCCTCGGTCAATGCTGGCAACAGCTCGACGACGTCGGCACGACGCATCAGCGCATTGCTGAATCCACCGAGCACGTTGACCGGGAATTTTTCAAAGATGCCCAGTACGTCGTCGCCCTTGAGCAAGCCACTGACTGGCGACAACGGCGTGTTTTCAATGCGCGCCGGCAGAATGATGTCGTTTGCGTCCCAGAGCAGCCGTTGCGCCACCACCAGGCTGACTTCTGCACGCTGCATCTCATGGGCCTGCTGCTCGATGCAGGCGGAATAGAGCAGATCGTCATCGCACAGAAATTTGATGTACTCGCCCTGCGCCTGCTCGAGACAAGCCTTGAGGTTGTCGACCAGTCCCAGCGTCCGTGGATTGCGCACGTAGCGTACGGCCACACCCGTCTGTTCGGTCACAGACGCTGTGATGGCTTCGATCTCGCTGCCGCGACTGTCGTCGCACACAATGATTTCGAGTTGGCCATAAGTCTGGCTCACCGCACTGTTCAAGGTCCGCTCGAAGAAGCGCGGATTGAAGGCGGGAATGACCAGACTGACGAGAGGAAGTGGATTCACGGCGGGCTCACAGGCGGTACGAGCCCGCTCGGTAAAGCGAGCCCATGAAACCGCAAAAAAACATTAACTGAAGGACGAGACAAACGGGCGCCTGCGCGCCCGTCCAACGTCAGATCTTGTTGAACAGACCCAACTGACTGATCTTGCTGAACGCCAGTTGCGAGGCTTGCAGCATGGTCTGCTGCAACGTCAGGCGGGTCATCACCTCGGCCGGATCCGAATCACGGATCGAACCCTGGGTCGTGGTGTTGGCCTGGATCAGGCTCTGGTTGGTGGTGTTCTGGTCATCCAGCGATTGCCCGCGAGCACCGATCGAGGTCACCGCAGCGCCAATCTGGTTGGACGCGCTGTCGATGTTGCCCAGCGCCGCCTCCATGGCCCCCTGGAATTTCTGTTTGACCACCGGATCACCGTCGACCGGCAGGTTCAGCGCCGTGACCATCTGCCCCAGGGTGTCGAGCACGTTCTGGGTCTGGTGGTTGTTGGACTGGATCGAGAATTGATCGCCCGCGCCCGGCGTACCGCCAATGGCGAAGGTCACACCGGCGGCCGTGGCGTTGCTGCCGACCATGGTGCCCGACGACACCGGTTTGCTGTCAGCGGTCACAGGGGCCGCGTACAGGTCGAAATCGGTGGCGCTGGTGAACTTCAGCACCGCGCCGCCGCCCGACGGGAAGGCCGCGCTGTACGCCGCCTGGTTGGTCACGCTGGAGCCGGTGATGACCGCCGTCGACGGGTTGCCCGGGCTGCGCGCGGTAGTGAACGAATCAGGCGTGGCCGACAGCTGGAAGCTGTGACCGGCGATGACCGCATCCGGGTTGGTGTCGCCGGCCTTGAGGTTGATGTTCAACTTCATGTCGACGCCACGGAAGCTGACGGTCTGGTTGGCACCATTGCTGTTGCTGATCAGGCCGTTCTGGCTGGCCTCGGACGTCACGTCGTTGCCCAGGGCATCGGTGATTTTCAACTGCGTGCTGCTGATGAAATCCACGGTGTATGGCTGGCCCGCCGTGAACTTGGCGTTGTAGGTCGCTGCGGTGCCGACCGTACCGTTGGACAGCACCACACGACCGTCATCCAGCGCCGGAGCGGTCATGGTGGTCTGGGTGCGGCTGGTGTTGATGGTCTGCTGGAAGGCGTCCCAACCGGTGGTATTGGTCGCGACCGACATACCGTCGCCAATGCCCAGGTTGATCTGGGTCTGGTCACCGTTATAGGTGTAGGTGCCGTCGACGTTTTGCGAGTACGGCGCGGTATCGGTCTTGGAACCGGAGAACAGGTAGTTGCCGTTGGCATCCTTGGAGTTCATCAGGCCCAGCACTTGTTGCTGGATCTGGCTCAGTTCCGCCGCGTACGCCTTGCGGTTGTCGTCGGTAGCGATACCGTTGTTGGCGGCCAGGCCGATTTCCTTGGCGCGCTGCAGAGCCGTGGTGATGGAGTTCAACGTCGACTCCTGCACGGTCAGCGAGCTCTTGGTGGTGTCGATGTTGCCCTGATACTGGTCGAGCATCGCACTTTGCTGACCCAGCTTGAGCAGGCGACCGGCGCCGATCGGATCGTCGGCAGCGGTGTTGATGCGCTGCAGGCTGCTCGCTTCGTTGGCGGTCGCGACCGTCTTGCTGTAGTTGCGCTGATATTGAGCAGCTTGCGTCGCGTAATACTGGGCGGTGGAAATGCGCATGAATTACGACTCCTTAAAGACTGTTGATCAGCGTGGCGAAAGTTTCCTGCGCAGCCTTGATGATCTGCGAAGACGCTGTGTAGTACTGCTGATACTTGACCAGGTTGCCGGTCTCTTCATCGAGGTTGACCTGGGACAGCGAGTCGCGCGCGCCCTTGGCCTGATCGAGGATCACCGAGGTGGCGTCATTGTCGGACTTGCTCTGCGCAGCCTTGGTACCGACGTTGGTCACCAGTTTGTTGTAGGCGTCGGTCAGGCTGATGCCCTTGCTGCCGCTGCCGGTGTCCACGGTCTGCTTGGTCTGCAGGCCAACCAGTGTCTGTGCGTTGCGGTTGTCCGAAGACGCCGCGCCGGTCAGGTTGATGGTGAAGGTTTCGCCGGACTTCGGCGTCGCGCCCACGGTAGTCTGTACGGTGAAGGTCTTCTGCACGTTCGGCGTGACCGTGGTGTCCATCACCGGCGCACCGGTGGAGTCGACCATGCCGACCTTGAGGTTCAAGGTGTTGGCCTGCCCCGGCACGATGGTGCCCGAACCGATGGTGTTGCCCTTGGCGTCGACCATGTTGTACGACTGGCTGCCGCTGGCGACCGCACCGAACACCAGTTTGACCGGCGTCGAATACTTGAGCGCATTCTGCAACTCGGTCTGCGACGCCGGGTTGTAGATGTTGAACGAATCGGTCAGCGTCGGCTGGGTGTAGGTACCGGAGTTGTTGGCACTGGCCACGCCGGTCAGCGGTGCTGCCGCAGCGATTTTCTTCGGATCGGTCAGTACCGTCTGAATAGTGCTTGCCGCGTTACGGGTCGGTGTCACCTTGAAGGTGTCGCCAGCGCTCAGGGCGCCGCCGTTGAGGGCCAGGGTGAAGCCGTCGATCACCGGCGGTGGCGTGGTCGTGGTGCTGAACGAGCCCATGTCGGTGCCATCGGAGCGCTTGACCGAATAGTTGGTGGCGCTGGTGAAGGTCACCTGATAATCGCTGGTGGTCAGCTTGCCGGTGTCCTTGATGGTGACATCGAGGTTGCCCGAGCCGGCGCTATTGGTCGACTGCGCAATGCTGCGCTGGCTGACCAGCGCGGCACTGTTGATGTTGTTGAAGATCGCGGCGCCGAAGTCACCGTTCTTGTCGATACCCTGGGCTTGTTGGCTGTTGACCTGATCGGCCACCACCAGCGCGACACGCCCCAACTCATTGAGCGAAGGGTCGAGCACTTCTTTGCGATAGGTCAGCAGGCCACCGATTTCGCCACCGCTCATGGCCGACGTGATATCGATCACGCTTGAGCCGCGGTCCAGCTGAATCGCCATGCGCGTCGGATCGTCCTTGCTCGGCACGGTGCTCAGGGTGTTGGTGGTGTTGCCGATCACCAGCGGCTGGCCGGTGCCGATGTACACGTCAAAACTGGTGCCACGCTCGACGACCTGTGCACCGGTCAGCTCGGAGAGCTGGCGCACCGCTTCGTTACGGCTGTCGAGCAGATCGTTCGGCTGGCCGCCGCTGGTGGAAATCTCGCCGATCTTCTGGTTCAGGTTGGCAATCGAAGTCGCCAGCTTGTTGACTTGGGACGTCATGTCGCCCAGGTTGCCATTGATCGTGGTGTTCTGATCGTTCAGCTGTTTGGCTAGCGCATTGAAACGGCTGGTCAGGGCCTGCGCACCGGTCAGCACCGACTGACGGGAGGTGTCATCAGTGGCAGAAGTCGCCACGCCCTGCATCGAGGTAAAGAACTTTTGCAGCACACCGGTCAGGCCGGTGTTGGTATCGGACATCGAGGCATCCAGCGCAGTGGCCTGGGCACCGTACGCAGCCGCTTCGCTATTGAGCGAGGTGGCGGTATGCAGCTGGTTTTCGAGGTAAGAGTTGTAGACCCGGCGCACATCGGCCAGGGTCGTCCCCGTACCGATGAAGACGTTGCCGAACTGCTGCGAGGACTTGGTGCTCTGCACGGTTTGCTGGCGTGAATAACCGGCGGTGTCGACGTTGGCAATGTTGTTACCTGTGGTCGCGAGAGAGGAAGAACTCGCGGACAACCCCGACATCCCGATATTGAGCAAACTCATGATTCAAACCTTACCGTGTGTTTATAGAGGCGTCGTTGAAACGCCGGCCGCAGCGTAGTTTTCGAAACTGTTCATCTGCTTGGCTATCTGCGAAATCTTCGTCGCGTAGTTCGGGTCGGTCGCGTAACCGGCCTTTTGCAACTCGCGTACAAACTGTTCTGGGTTATCGGCCGACTTCACCACATCTTGATAGCGATTGTTGGTCTGCAGCAAAGTCACCAGATCGTGGAAACTGTCCTTGTACGAGGCATAGGAACGGAACTGCGCCGTCTCCTTGACCATCTGCCCGTTGCGGAACTCGCTGGTGATTGCCCGGGCCGAATCGCCGGTCCAGTTGCTGCTGGCCTTGATGCCGAACAGGTTGTGACTGCTGCTGCCATCCTGGGCACGCATGACCGATTTGCCCCAGCCGGTTTCCAGTGCGGCTTGCGCCACCAGATAACGCGGATCGACGCCAATACGCGCGGCGGCTTCTTTGGCCATCGGCAGCATGGTGTTGACGAATTCGTCGGCGGAGCTGAAGGCGCGCTTGGCCGGCGCCAGCGGAATCTGCGCCATCGCCCGACCGTAAATCTGCATCTGCCCGCCGGACGCCTTGGCGTCTTCGGCACGGCTCAGCCAGTCGCCGTTGTACAGCGGGCCGGCGCCGGTGGCGGCCGTGGTCACGGCACGTTGTGGCAAGGCATTGGTGGCGGTCGGCGTGGCGGACGGCACCAGACCGGCGAGCAAACGATCGGCCAGCTTCGGCGGCAATGCCAGACGACGCTTGTTGATCATTGCCATGTCATTGCTGTGCGAGGCTTCGGTAGTAGCCACACGCCCGGAACGCGAGGCCCACAACGGACGCTCGCCATTAAGCCGCGATAACGGCCCATTGGTGGCGGTGGTGCCGGCGGCAATCGGGGTCTGCACCGCAGCGGCTTTCGCCGCTTCCTGCTTGGCAGCGGACGCGGCCGCAGCCTCACCCGGTGCCAGCGGTTTATTCCTCGACATCTGCTTCATCAGCACGTCGGCCAGCCCGATACCGCCGCCCTCGCGGGACAGCGACACCGCCAGTTGCTGGTCGTACATTTCCTGATATTGCTTGGCCGCCGGGGTGTTCATCGGGTTGTCTTTACCCAATGCCTCAGTGGCCGAACGCATCGACTTGAGCATTTCGCCAAGGAACAGCGATTCGAATTCCTGCGCCACTTTGCGCATGTTCGCATCGCTGTTTTTGTCGCCGACCTTGAGCTGGTTCAGACGATTGAGGTCGGAGTACGAACCCGAATCGCCAGTGCCCACCAGACTGCCTTTGCGCATATCCATGATCGCCGTCCTCAGATCACGATCAGGTCGGCTTGCAACGCGCCGGCCTGCTTCAGTGCTTCGAGAATGGCCATCAGGTCACCCGGTGCCGCGCCAACCTGGTTCACCGCCCGCACGATCTCGTCGAGGGTGGTGCCCGGGCCGAACTTGAACATCGGCTTGGCTTCCTGCTGAGCATTGACCCGCGAACGTGGCACGACGGCCGTCTGCCCATTGGACAACGGACCCGGCTGACTGACGATCGGGTCTTCGGTGATGGTCACGGTCAGGCTGCCATGAGTCACGGCGGCCGGCGAAACTTTCACGTTCTGGCCGATGACGATGGTGCCGGTGCGCGAGTTGATGATGACTTTCGCCACCGCCTGACCCGGATCGACTTCAAGGTTTTCGAGGATCGACAGGTAGTCGACGCGCTGGCTCGGATCGAGCGGCGCGGTCACACGAATCGAGCCGCCGTCGATGGCTTGCGCCACGCCAGGGCCGAGCATGTCGTTGATCTTGTCGACGATGCGCTTGGCCGTGGTGAAGTCGGAGCGGTTGAGGTTCAGCGTCAGGCTGTTGCCCTGGTTGAAACCGCTCGGTACCGAACGCTCCACCGAAGCACCACCGGGGATACGACCGGCCGACGGAACGTTGACGGTGATCTTCGAACCGTCACGCCCTTCGGCATCGAAACCACCGACCACCAGGTTGCCCTGAGCGATGGCGTAGACGTTGCCGTCGATACCCTTGAGCGGGGTCAGCAACAGGGTGCCGCCGCGCAGGCTCTTGGAGTTACCGATCGAAGAAACGGTAATGTCGACCTGCTGACCCGGTTTGGCGAACGCCGGCAGATCGGCACTGACCGACACCGCTGCGACGTTTTTCAACTGCACGTTGCCCGATCCCGGCGGCACCTTGATGCCGAACTGCGACAGCATGTTGTTGAAGGTCTGCAGGGTGAACGGGGTCTGCGTCGTCTGGTCACCGGTGCCGTTAAGCCCGACCACCAGGCCGTAACCGATCAACTGGTTGGAACGCACGCCGGAAATGCTGGCGATATCTTTCAGCCGCTCGGCGTGGGCACCAAAGGCTGCGGACAACAGGGCCGCAGCCAGCATGAGGCTCTTGAAATTCAAAGTCGCCACCTAGAAAGGGAACAGCGGGCTGAGGAAGAAACGGTCGAACCAGCCTGGCTGACTCGCATCGGCAAACGAACCGGTGCCCGAGTAGGTGATGCGCGCATCGGCGACACGGGTCGACGACACGGTGTTGTCGGTGGCGATGTCATCGGCACGCACCAGACCTGCGATCCGCACCAACTCGTCGCCGGTGTTGAGGGTCATCCACTTCTCGCCGCGCACGGCGATGATGCCGTTGGGCAACACGTCGGCCACGGTCACGGTGATCGAACCGGTCAGGGTGTTGCCCTGCGCCGCCTTGCTGTCGCCCTTGGTCGCGCGGTCGCCGCTGTAGCCGACGTCGAGGCTCAGGTCATTGCCACCCAACGGGTTGTTGGTGGTGCCACTGCCGCCGAACAGCGAAGTCAGGCCGATGCCGGTCTTGCTGTTCTTGGCCACTTGCGAGTTGGCGTTTTTGCTGGCCTGAGTCTTCTCGTTCAGGGTGATGGTGATGATGTCACCGACCCGGAATGCCTTGCGGTCGCTGTACAGGTTCTGCTCGAAGCCGGCCTGATAGATCGAGCCGTTGTTGGCCGCAGACGGCAATGGCGTGCGTGGCAACACCGGAGCGTAATAAGGGTCATTGGGCTTGGGCGTCGGTGCGACGCAGCCCGCGAGCGAGACGACCCCACCCAATGCCAGAACAGATACGAAGCGTTTCATGACCCTACCTCACGGTGTTGCTGGCGACCTCATGGCCGCCCCATAGACTTGATTACAGATTCTGCGTTACGAACGAGAGCATCTGGTCGGCGGTGGAAATCACCTTGGAGTTCATCTCGTAAGCGCGCTGAGTGGTGATCATGTTGACCATCTCCTCAACGGTGCTGACGTTGGAACCTTCCAGGGTGTTCTGCAGCGTGGTACCGAAACCGTTCAGGCCCGGGGTGCCGATTTGCGGCGCGCCGGAAGCAGCGGTTTCCAGGAACAGGTTGTTGCCCACTGCTTGCAGACCGGCCGGATTGATGAAGTCGGCGGTTTGCAGGTTGCCGATCACCTGAGCGGCCGGGTTGCCTGGCACTGTGATCGACACGGTGCCGTCGGTGCCGACGGTGAAGCTCTGCGCGTTGTTCGGGATGACGATGGCCGGCTCCAGGGCGAAACCGCTGGCGTTGACGATCTGGCCGTTGGAGTCGAGGTGGAAAGTACCGTCACGGGTATAGGACGTGGTGCCGTCCGGCTGCAGGATCTGGAAGAAACCGCGACCGTCGATGGCCATGTCCAGCGGCTGCTCGGTGGTTTGCAGGCTGCCGGCGGTGAAGTTTTTCTGCGTGCCGACGATGCGCACACCGGTACCCAGTTGCAGACCCGACGGCAGTTCGCTGTCCTGGGTCGACTGGGCGCCTGGCTGACGCTTGATCTGATACAGCAGGTCCTGGAACTCGGCACGGTCACGTTTGAAACCCGTGGTCGAGACGTTCGCCAGGTTGTTGGAAATGGTGGTCAGGTTGGTGTCCTGGGCGGACAGACCGGTTTTGGCAACCCATAGAGCCGGAAGCATTCGATTCTCCTCGTGCGCCTGTTTTACGGCGCGACGTTCTGATAATTAGCTGATCTGCAAGACCCGAGCCATGGCCTGGTCGTCGTCTTTGGCGGTGTTCATCATCTTGACGTGCAACTCGAACTGCTTGGCCAGGGCCAGCACCGAGGTCATTTCTTCCACGGCGTTGACGTTGCTCGACTCAAGGAAACCCGACACCAGTTTGACGTTGGCATCGGCCGGCGCCGGCTGGCCGTCCTTGGTGTAGATCGAGCCGTCGAGGCCTTTGTTGAGGTTCTTGATGTCCGGGTTGACCAGTTTGATCCGGTCGACTTCCGCCATGACGCGCGGGCCTTCGCCCATCGCACGAATACTGATGGTGCCATCTTCACCGACTTCGACCTGCTGCTCCGGCGGCACGGCGATCGGACCGCCATTGCCGAGTACCGGCATGCCGTTGCCGGCGCGCAATACGCCGAGGGCGTCGATGTTCAGGCTGCCGGTGCGCACGTAGCTTTCGCCACCGTTGGGGTTCTGCACGGCAATAAAACCGTTGCCGGTCACGGCGACGTCGAGGTCACGCCCGGTCTGCACCAGCGAACCGGCGGTGAAGTCGGTGGCGGGCCGTTCGCTCATGGCAAACGCACGCGCCGGAAAGCTGTCACCGAACACCGGCATCGAACGCGCCTGCTCCAGGTCGCGCTGAAAACCATTGGTGGAGATGTTCGCCAGGTTGTTGGCATGGGCCTTTTGCGCCAGTGCGTTCTGACTGGCGCCGGTCATTGCCACATAAAGGTACTTGTCCACACTCTTTCCTCTGCATGCCGGACGTTTGCCGCCCACCGCTGTACTGCTGAGCCATAAGCAATTTGCAGACCAACTTTTTTCTGGCGGCTTGCGGCCCGGTAAACAAAGGACTTGCGGGGTTTTGCGGGGAAATTGGAAATGTATCGAAGTCGAAAAACCGGCGGTGTTATGCCGCTGGGCGGCAATCCCGATTTTTGCAGATGGAAAAAGAACCTGTGGTGAGGGGATTTATCCCCGATGGGCTGCGCAGCAGCCCCCCAATCCATACATTGTGGTGTAACAGATGAACCGCATTCGCTGGTTTGGGGCGGCTTCGCCACCCTTCGGGGATGAATCCCCTCACCACAAAAGCTCTTTTCACCACAGTGTTGCTGTTAACTCTCGGGGTCTTTACCAACTTCGTATTGGCGGAGCTTATTAGCGATGGTGGTATGCGAAACCCCCAACCGCTTACCCAGTTGCCGACTGCTCGGGTGTTCGGAGTACAGCCGCTCCAGTACGGCTTTCTCAAAACGCCCAACGATCTCGTCCAACCCACCCTCCAGCGAGAAATCGCCAAGCGGCTGACGCACGCCGTAATCCGGCAGGCGAATGTGTTCGACCTTGACCGTGCCGCCCTCGCACAGCGAAACCGCCTGAAACAGCACGTTCTCCAGCTGCCGCACGTTGCCCGGCCAGTGGTAATGACTGAGGCGATCCATTGCTGCCGGCGCCAGTTTCGGCAGCGAACACCCGATCTGGCGGCTGGCCTGATCGAGGAAGTGCTCGACCAGCGGGGTCAAACCGTCGAGGCATTCGCGCAGCGGCGGGATGTGCAGCGACAACACGTTCAAGCGGTGATACAGATCCTGACGAAACTCGCCGCGCGCGCACAACTCGGACAAGTCGACCTGAGTGGCGCAGATCACCCGCACATCCAGATACACCTCTTCATCACTGCCGACCCGGCGGAAACAGCCGTCCTGCAGAAAGCGCAGCAACTTCACTTGCAAGCGCGGGCTCATTTCACCGACGCCATCGAGGAACAGCGTACCGCCCGCCGTCAGTTCCAGCAGGCCGAGCTTGCCTTCGGCGCGCGCGCCCTCAAAGGCACCGGGGCCGTAGCCGAACAGTTCGGTCTCGGCCATCGATTCTGGCAGCCCTGCACAGTTGAGCGCCATCAGCGGCGACTGCCCACGCGGACTGGCGAGGTGACAGGCACGGGCCAGCAATTCTTTGCCGGTGCCGGTTTCGCCTTCGATCAATAGCGGCGCATCCAGCGGCGCCATGCGCCGCGCTTCACGCACGACAGCGGCCATCACTTTCGAACTCTGGAAGATACTGTCGAAGCCACGCAATTCCTGTTTGCGCACGTTATAGATGCGCTCACCGACGCGGTCGGCGCGGTGCAAGGTCAGTACCGCACCGGCCATGGCTTCGCTATCGTCGTGCTCCGATTGCAGCGGCGCGATGTCGGCGAGAAAGATGTCGCCCTTGACCTTGACGCGCATGCCGTTGATTCGCGACTTGTTGGCGCGCACCAGTTCCGGCAAATCGAAATCCTCGGCATAGCGCGACAGCGGAATCCCCGGCACTTCATCCACGCGCACTCCGAGCAACTGCGCCGCCGCGCGGTTGGCCGCAACGATCGAGCCGCCCATGTCGATCGACAGCACCGGGAATTCCAGCGCGCCAAGCAACGCGTTCAACTCCATGTGCCGACGCTCGCTGGGCATCAGCCCGACGCGTTTGACGCCGAACACCCCGGCAATCGCCTCAAACTTCGGTCGCAGCGCCTGAAACTGGATGTTGATCAGATTCGGGCAGTGCAGGTAGATCGCGTTGCCGTGCTCGCCGCCGACCTCGCCGCGTGCAACGTTGATCCCGTACTCCACCAGCAGGTTGAGGATGTCGCGCAGGATGCCGATGCGGTTTTGGCAGTGGACTTTGATACGCATATAAAGAGGCCCGACGAGGGTGAGGGGTTAAACACAATCCCTGTGGGAGCGGGCTTGCTCGCGAAGGCGGTGTGTCAGTCGCCATTCATTCAGCTGACACACCGCTTTCGCGAGCAAGCCCGCTCCCACAAGAGATTTGCGCTGCGGTTTTGCCTGACTTTTCTGTCGAGGCGCGCAGATAGTTGTCAAGATTATGTGACAGCCACAGCCCTTTTCAAACCTGCAAATCACCGCAAATGCGTGATATCAGTCAAATCGTAACGATTTTTTTACGAAATGCAGTGGTTGTCCCTACCAGGAACGCGCTCAACCTGCTGCATCACGCCGCACTCTCGGGTAATTCTCAGTCCATCGCTGGACATAACAAGAACGAATTCCCCTAGCAGGAGAGCAGTATGAAGCAGACGCAATACGTGGCCCGCGAGCCCGATGCGCAAGGTTTTATCGACTACCCCGCCGAAGAGCATGCGGTGTGGAACACGCTGATCACCCGCCAGCTGAAAGTGATCGAGGGTCGCGCGTGCCAGGAGTACCTGGACGGTATCGAAAAACTCGGTCTGCCCCACGACCGCATTCCGCAGCTGGGCGAGATCAACAAGGTGCTCGGTGAGACCACCGGTTGGCAGGTTGCCCGCGTCCCGGCACTGATCCCCTTCCAGACCTTCTTCGAATTGCTCGCCAGCAAACAGTTTCCGGTGGCCACGTTCATTCGTACCCGCGAAGAATTGGACTACCTGCAAGAGCCGGACATTTTTCACGAGATCTTCGGTCACTGCCCGCTGCTGACCAACCCGTGGTTCGCCGAATTCACCCACACCTATGGCAAACTCGGCCTGCAGGCCACGAAGGAAGAGCGCGTGTATCTGGCGCGCCTGTACTGGATGACCATCGAGTTCGGCCTGGTCGACACCCCGCAAGGCAAACGCATCTACGGCGGCGGCATCCTGTCCTCGCCGAAGGAAACCGTTTACTCGCTGTCGGACGAGCCCGAGCATCAGGCCTTCGATCCGCTGGAAGCCATGCGCACACCGTATCGCATCGACATTCTGCAGCCGCTGTACTTTGTCCTGCCGAACCTCAAGCGCCTGTTCGACGTCGCCCATGAAGACATCATGGCCATGGTTCGCCAAGGCATGCAGCTGGGGTTGCACGCACCGAAGTTTCCGCCAAAACCGAAAGCCGCGTGATCCGCGACTTTTGCTGAGAATTGAGTCTGTCAGTCGCCGTCACTTTGGTTTAGCGTGACGGCATTGACGGGCCGATAGCTTCTATAAAAAAAACACACTCGATTTCAGGAATCACACCATGTCCACTTTGAACCAAGCCCACTGCGAAGCCTGCCGTGCCGATGCGCCACAAGTCAGCGACGAAGAACTGCCGATCCTGATCAAGCAGATCCCTGACTGGAACATCGAAGTACGCGACAACATCATGCAGTTGGAGAAAGTTTTCCTGTTCAAGAACTTCAAGCATGCGCTGGCGTTCACCAACGCCGTCGGCGAGATCTCCGAGGCCGAAGGTCACCACCCGGGTCTGCTGACCGAGTGGGGCAAAGTCACCGTGACCTGGTGGAGCCACTCGATCAAAGGCCTGCACCGCAACGACTTCATCATGGCCGCGCGCACTGACGAAGTGGCCAAGACCGCAGAAGGACGCAAGTAATGCACTTTGACGCCATCGGCCGGGTACCCGGCGACCCGATCCTCGGTTTGATGGAGGCCTATGCGCAGGACACTAACCCGCGCAAGTTCGACCTCGGCGTTGGCGTCTACAAGGATGCCCAGGGCCTGACGCCGATCCCCGAAGCGGTGAAAATCGCCGAGGCGCGACTGGTCGAAAGCCAGGACACCAAGACCTACATCGGTGGTCACGGCAATCCGCTGTTCGGCAAAGTCATCAATGAACTGGTGCTTGGCGCCGACTCGAAGCTGATCGCCGAACAGCGCGCCGGCGCCACCCAGACTCCGGGCGGCACCGGCGCGCTGCGTCTGGCAGCCGACTTCATCGCCCAGTGTCTGCCGGGCAAGGGCGTGTGGCTGAGCAACCCGACCTGGCCGATCCACGAAACTATCTTTGCTGCGGCCGGGGTCAAGGTCAGTCACTACCCCTACGTGGGCAGCGACAACCGCCTCGACGTCGATGCGATGCTCGCCGCACTCAACGAAGTGCCGCAAGGCGACGTGGTGCTGCTGCATGCCTGCTGCCACAACCCGACCGGTTTCGACCTGAACCATGACGACTGGCAGCGTGTGCTCGACGTCGTGCGCCGCCGTGACCTGCTGCCGCTGATCGACTTTGCCTACCAGGGCTTTGGCGACGGACTGGAACAGGACGCGTGGTCGACCCGACTGTTCGCCGCCGAGGTGCCAGAGCTGCTGATCACCAGCTCCTGCTCGAAGAACTTCGGCCTGTACCGCGACCGTACCGGCGCGCTGATTGTCTGCGCGAAAACCGCCGACAAGCTGATCGACATCCGCAGCCAACTGGCCAACATCGCCCGCAACCTGTGGTCGACGCCACCGGATCACGGCGCGGCCGTGGTGGCGACCATCCTCGCCGACCCTGAGCTGAAAGCGCGCTGGGCCGATGAAGTAGAAGCCATGCGTTTGCGCATCGCCCAATTGCGCAGCGGTCTGGTCGAAGCACTGGAACCGCACGGTCTGCGCGAGCGCTTTGCGCACATTGGCGTGCAACGCGGAATGTTCTCCTACACCGGGCTGTCACCGGAGCAGGTCAAACAACTGCGTGAGCAGCACAGCGTGTACATGGTCAGCTCGGGTCGGGCCAACGTCGCCGGGATCGACGCCACCCGCCTGGCACTGCTGGCCGAGGCCATCGCCAACGCCTGCAAATAACCCCGCGCCCCCCCTTGTAGGAGTGAGCCCTATGGTGAGGGGATTTATCCCCGATGGGCAGCGAAGCGGCCCCAACACTGCAATCGCGAAATGTCTGACATGGCGCGTGCAATTGTTTTACGACTGCTTCGCAGCCGATCGGGGATAAATCCCCTCGCCACAGGTTCATTCACACCCACACTTGGAATACGCCCTCCCCTGCGGCCATCTGTCGCATTATTTTCAATTAAAAGTCTGATTGTCATTTTTCCTGCTGTATCCTGCGCAGGCTTTCAAGAAGCGCGGATCTACCAGATCTATCAACAGACTTAGCGAGGAGCGCAACCATGCACGAGATTCCTAATCTCCCCTTCCCAAGCCTGCACGTACCTGAGCAGACGACCACGCAACAAGCCGGCGCCCAGCAGCCCGAGCCGATAGAAGCCGTTGAGAGCCGCCAGGCCGACAGCGAAGAGTAAAACCCCGCCGTACAGACCGTGTGGAAAGCGCTAAGATGCGCTTTCCACACTGCCTGAAACCGAGCCCGCCATGACCGACGAATTCTCTGAAAGCCAAGCTGCCGTCCTGATCGGCGCCACCGAGAAAATGATCGAGATCTGGAACCGTCTCTCCCCGGAAAAACAGGCCGCCCTGCTCGCCCGTTTCGGCAGCGAAGAAAACGCCCTCGCCGCCCTCGTCACCACGCAACTGGTCGCCCCGGCCAAACCGTGATTCCACCCTCCCGGCAAATAGTTTTACTTTTCCCCGCCCCTGACGCGTGCGCGCCGGTATCATAAGCAGCCTATCTAATCCTGCTTTGCCGTGGATCGTTTCTCATGTCGTCCTCTATGCCACAACCCCAGCGCCCCCTGGCGGTCACGCTGCAAGTCGTGTCCATCGTCCTCTTCACCTTCATCGGCTATCTGAACATCGGCATTCCGCTCGCGGTGCTGCCGGGCTACGTCCACAGTGATCTGGGCTTCGGCGCGGTGATCGCCGGGCTGGTGATCAGCGTGCAATACCTCGCCACCCTGCTCAGCCGTCCGTACGCCGGCAAGATCATCGACAACCAGGGCAGTAAACGCGCAGTGATGATCGGGCTGGCCGGTTGCGGCTTGAGCGGCGTGTTCATGCTGATTTCGGCGTGGACACCGAACCTGCCGATGCTCAGCCTGATCAGCCTGTTGATCGGCCGTCTGGTGCTGGGCAGCGCGGAAAGTCTGGTGGGCTCCGGTTCGATCGGCTGGGGCATCGGCCGCGTTGGCGCGGCGAACACCGCCAAAGTCATCTCTTGGAACGGCATCGCCAGTTACGGCGCGCTCGCGGTCGGCGCGCCGTTCGGGGTCTGGCTGGTCGGCCAGCTGGGATTGTGGAGCATGGGCGTCAGCATCATTCTGCTGGCAGCGCTGGGCCTGCTGCTGGCCTGGCCGAAAACCGCGGCGCCGATTGTCGCCGGCGAGCGCTTGCCGTTCATGCATGTGCTCGGTCGCGTGTTCCCCCACGGCTGCGGCCTGGCGCTGGGCTCGATCGGGTTCGGCACCATCGCCACCTTCATCACCCTGTATTACGCCACCCGGCACTGGGACAACGCGGTGCTGTGCCTGAGCCTGTTCGGCGCCAGCTTCATCGGCGCGCGACTGCTGTTCGGCAACCTGATCAACCGCCTCGGCGGCTTCCGCGTAGCGATCGCCTGCCTCTCGGTGGAAACCCTCGGCCTGTTACTGCTGTGGCTGGCGCCGGATGCGCATTGGGCGCTGGCCGGGGCGGCGTTGAGCGGTTTCGGCTTCTCGCTGGTATTCCCGGCGCTGGGCGTGGAAGCGGTGAACCTGGTGCCAGCCTCCAGCCGTGGCGCAGCGGTCGGCGCGTATTCGTTGTTCATCGATTTGTCGCTGGGGATCACCGGGCCATTGGCGGGGGCAATTGCGGCCGGTTTCGGCTTTGCTTCGATCTTTCTGTTTGCCGCCATTGCCTCACTGAGCGGCCTGATCCTGAGTGTGTATTTGTACCGCATTAAACCAAAACACCACTTTCATTGATCGCCCAATATTGGCCATTCATTGGTTCCGAATGGCCAATAAACAACTGCGGCTTTTATACGCTAACCATGCAAACGGAAAATGGCGAAACTACCGTTCTCTCTATTTTTACTGGATACAAACACAATTTTTCGATCTTCCTGAACAGCGAGATCGTGAATAATCTGGTCTTTTTGAAATACGACCTTTCCAACATTACCAAACCCCTCGTCCCAACCCATGTCTTGTTCAAGACTGGCAATAAATGCCTGACTATCCGACCCGCTACGCAAATAAGCATAACCTGCTACCACAACGGTTGATTTCAAATTATAGAGTGCTGCTTTCGTCATATAGATATCGCTGAAATCATCAGTGATAAATCCCCCCCACCCTTGCTTGCCAAAAAGTGGATCTTCCTCGCCTTTGAGCCCGCGACGTTGAAGCTGGAGAAACAGATACTGCCGAGCTCCATTATCCGAAGTACCTATAATATAAAACTGAGAACGATCGTCGCGTTTCAGAATGAAGTTTTTAACCGAAGGTGCTCCATCATAATATCCTCCGACCCCAAAACTGGCGTCAAGATCACCACGGGCATCATACCGGCCAACAAACCAACGTTTATCACGCAGGCCCTCTGAAGCGGCGACAATATAACCATCGTCTTGGCGAAACATATCCTGTCCTATGACTAAAACAGACGGACCTCGAAAAACCAATCGGTACCCACCATTACCGAACGCTCCGTCCAAACTACCGTTATTTTTTAACTTGACCAGGATCGCACTATCGAAAAGTCCTCTTTCATCAAGCGTGGTCAGAAGCAAAACGCCGCCATCGTCCAATAATTCCATAGTTCCGTGGTAGTCGCGCCCCTTATCCGCCAGAGGTTGCTTCACCTTTGGAACATCTGAACTTGCAGGAACAACCTCTTTCGCATCCAGACTCCACAACATGACTCCTTTGCTACCAAACCCTTCATCAAGTCCCCCATTCAAATCGAATCGAGCCAGACCGGTAGCACGATTAAAGCCGTCTTTACGAGCGAAGAACCCCAACACATACTTGCCATGAACACTATCAAACTTCACGCTATAGGGCTGCGGCAAATCCCACCCAGGAAAAAACTCCGAGAGTTTGAAAAAAACACTACCCGCTTTTCCGAAACTCTCGTCGATACCTCCTTCCTCATCAAGCATGCACAGGTAAATCTCTTGCCGCTCCTCGTCAGTTGCTGCGCAAAGAATCCTGTTCGGTTCTGAGAGAAGAGTGACGACCCGAGATTGAAGTCTCTGATGTTCTTTTCCATATAAAACGACCTCACCGCGCACACCAAAATCAGTATCAGGAGTACCACGCACAACATTTAAGTTACTCATTTGCTTTTGCTCAATCAATAAAAAGAAAGCTCAGTAAACGTGTAACAGGAATCCGGCACACCTGTCAGATATGACAGTCAGGTAGACCAATTAGTAATAAGAGAGTCGTTCGATATCCGGAAATTGATTTAAATTGAGTGGCGCGTAATGGATACATTGCTCGCGCCTGCTGAAATGGAACAATTTCAAGACGCCAATTCTTAAAAATCCACCTTGCCGCGCCCAGCCTTGATGCTGCCGCGCTTGGTCTTGGATTCGAGCCGGCGCTTCTTCGAGCCGAGGGTTGGTTTGGTCGGGCGGCGTTTCTTTTCAACCTTGGTGGCGCTGAGGATCAACTCGGTCAGGCGCTCCAGCGCATCGGTCCGGTTGGCTTCCTGCGTGCGGTACTGCTGAGCCTTGATGATCAGCACGCCATCGCTGGTGATGCGACTGTCACGCAGCGCCAGCAGCCGTTCCTTGTAGAACTCGGGCAAGGACGAGGCCGGAATGTCGAAGCGCAGGTGCACGGCGCTGGAGACCTTGTTGACGTTCTGCCCACCGGCGCCTTGCGCGCGGATGTACGTCAGTTCGATCTCGGCATCCGGCAAATGCACGTTGTTGGAAATCACCAGCATGGAAAAAAGTCCGAATTCAGAGCGTGCAGGATACCGCGATTAGCCACAAAGCAGGTCTCCTGCGGCCATGCGCAACTTCTTGCATCAATCGTTTCGCGTTATGATCCCCAGCGAAAATTTACCAGTTCAATGCAGGAAGCATAAGCATGAGCAATAAAGCAGTTATCGTTTTTAGTGGCGGACAGGACTCGACGACCTGTTTGATCCATGCACTGAGCCACTATGACGAAATTCATTGCATCACGTTTGACTATGGTCAGCGTCATCGCGCGGAAATCGAAGTCGCGCAGCAACTGGCCAAACAGCTCGGCGTGACCGTGCATAAAGTGATGGATGTATCTTTGCTGAATGAGCTGGCCATCAGCAGCCTGACTCGCGACAACATCCCGGTTCCGACGGTTAATAGTTCTGGCGAAAGTCTGCCAAGCACCTTTGTGCCGGGAAGAAACATCCTGTTTTTGACCCTCGCCTCTATTTACGCCTATCAGGTACAAGCCAGAACGGTCATCACCGGGGTTTGCGAAACGGACTTCTCGGGCTATCCGGATTGCCGGGACGAGTTCGTCAAGGCACTGAACAAAGCCCTTGAGCTGGGCATGGATTACCCATTGAAACTTGATACTCCGCTGATGTGGCTGAACAAGGCGGAAACCTGGGCATTGGCCGATCATTACCATCAGCTTGATTTGGTTCGCCACCAGACACTGACCTGCTACAACGGCATAACCGGTAGCGGATGTGCAAATTGCGACGCTTGCAATCTTCGCGCAAAAGGCCTCAATGAGTTTCTGGAAAACAAGGATGAGGTGATGAACAGCTTGAAAGCGAAGCTGAATCTGCAATAAAGCACCCAGCATATAAAAATGCGCTCACTTGAAAATTTCGAGTGAGCACATTATTTAATCCATCAAGCCTGACTACCCGTCAGATACCTCTTGAACAATGACCTGGCACCGTATGCCGGCATGATATTGAAGAACGCAAAACCGACCTTTATCGCGATCTGGACGTAAATCATGCTGAGTATCGCGCTGTTCTCCATCGTCCCGTAAAAGGCGATGTAGCAGAAAAGAAAACTGTCGATTATCACCGCAAACAAAGTACTCAGAAACACCCGCAAGAAGAGAAATCGGGAGTTGGTCAGTTCTTTGATTTTGCACAACAGATAAGAGTTTATATTTTCCGACACCAGAAACGATACAGACGAAGCTATCAGCACCGACGACAACTGACTGATCACATCATTGTAAGGCCCGTCGAGTTTCCACCCGGGTAGCCCGGGAAGGTACGTAGTCATGGCCAGCAAAATGATAATGGCCGCATTACTGATGAACGCGAAGAGTATCGCCTTGCGCGCCAACCGGAGGCCGAAGGTTTCATTCAGCAAGTCGACGATCAAAAACGTCAGCGGATACAGGAAAGTACCCGGCGTTACGACAATATCAAAATATTCCAGATAGATAGGCTTGGTCGCCGCAATGCTGGTAAAAATATAAAGCGTGAACAGCATCAGGTTCAGAATGATATAAATCATCCAGGAACTCTCGTGGCGATCATTTATTTCATAAGCGGTAAGCGACCCTCCCTGGGAGTAGAATTTCTTGTACAGATTCTTTACTTCTATCTTGTTCAGATTATCCATAATCTCACTATTCAACACTTCACTCAGCTTTATTTTAATTATCTTGCCTGTCGCAATGACCATGATCACCGCCAGGCTTTTTCCGTTTTCGAACCCCAACAACTTATATTTGGTGTTTTCCCTTTCAACGCTGCAATCCATTAAATCGTTCCTCGATTATATCCCCGACCACACAAACACTCTCCAGCGCAAGATCAACCTCAGTTGTTATGAATAACTTTTTACCAACCTTGTCATACACCAGTTTTTCCTTGTCGATACTTGCCGCGCCCTTCTGCACGATCAGCAGGTCGCCCGGTTCATTCATGCCACTGACTTCATTTTCCAGCAGGACGCCTATCAAATTGAAGGACGTTCCAAAATAGTAAGTCAGTGGAAAAATCGTCGCCAACTCGCCGATTCGCTTATCCAGATTCTGCAGAAGCAGACTTTCCTTGATGACAGGCACTGCCGCCGGGTTCATGTTGCCCTGCGGCGAGATGCTGCTGTCGATGATTTCCTTTTCTTCAAACGAGATCGTCTCTATCTCTTCGTAGGACACTCCGAAAAAGTCGGAAATCTTGCGCACAGTGGACTGCTGTACGTTGACCACTTTACCTTCAAGAATGTTGTAGATCGTGGTTCGGGTCAGTCCACTGGAATTACATAACGACAGCTGCGTTTCCCCACGACTCTTTATCAGGTACTTGATATTGTTCTTCAGATTCTCCGATCGTTCTCTTCTGTGCATGGAATGCTTACCGTCTTTTATAAAGGCAATTTGAAAATACCCCTCGAATCATCATTCAGGGACTCAACAGGCCCGCTAGGAAATAGTTATACGGGTATTAGAGCCGCGGCAGATCATAGCATTCCCCCTCCCTGATTTCGGCATAAACATAGTGTCAACAACACCGCTGGTGTGAACCAGAAAGAACAATTCGAATTCTGTACTGACCCGTCAGTTCTGCTTATCGGCCAGCAGAATCTCGTGAATAGCGATCCTTCCCGCCTGCAGTTTTACACCTTGAGGCCCGGCAAAAAGAATCATTTTATTTGAACAATGTTCATTTTTCTGATTAATTTTCTGGTGTTCCGCCGTGAAAAACCTATGATGCGTCGGGCAACCGGGCTGTCGGCAGCGACCGCAGTCAGCAGAAAACGGGTCGTCGATACAGAGATTAGTTTGCGCACACTGCGGCGAAAACAAGGAATCCGCTGTATCCGGTCGGGCAAGTGCAGAAACGCACGCACACTCCGGTAAAACCAAGGAAGTCGCGCTCGTTCGCAGCGCGCTGCACACAGGGAAGGAATACAGACAATGGCAGTCCATACCGAACCGCTCATGAACCAGGCTGATCTGCTGCAACGGGGCCTGGCGGATCTGTGGGCGCAAGACGCCGAACTGGCAGGGATCCTCGACGCGGAAGTTGCCCGTCAGCACCAGGTGCTGTCGCTGGTCTCCTCCTCTTGCGCCGTCAGGCCCATGACCCTGGCCGCCTCCGCTTCGGCACTGGTCAATGTGACGGCCGAGGGGTTGCCCGGCAGACGTTACGGCGGCGGGTGCGAAAACGTCGATCTGGTCGAAGCGCTTGCCATCCGCAGAGCGCGGGAACTGTTCGATGCCCAGTACGCAAGCGTGCAATCGCATTCGGCATCAAACGCCAATTACCACGTGCTGACCGCCCTGCTCGAACCAGGCGATACCCTGCTGGGAATGGGCGTCAAATACGGCGGCCATCACACCCATGGCAGCTCCACCTCATTCGCCGGCATTTACTACAAGGCGATTCGGTACGGCACGACTTCAGCGGGGGTCATCGATTACGACCAGGTGCGCAAACTGGCGCTCGCCCATCGCCCACGCATCATCATGTGCGGCGCGACGGCGTACTCACGGGTCATCGATTTCCAACGATTTCGCGAGATTGCCGATGAAGCCGGCGCCATCCTGCTCGCCGATATTTCGCATATCGCCGGACTGGTTGCCACAGGGCGGCATCCCAGTCCGATCGACGTCGCACACGTCACCACCACCTGCACCCACAAACAACTCATGGGCCCGCGCGGCGGTCTGATCCTTTCGGGTCAAGCGGCGAACACCAAGGTGCCCGGCTTGAGGACGACATTCAGCCGCGCCCTCGACCAGGCCGTTTATCCGCGAATGCAGGGCGCGCCTGCCGTCAACATGATCGCTGCGAAGGCGGCGGCTCTGGCTTACGCAAAGTCCACGGAGTTCGACAGAAGCATGGGACGGGTTCGTAGCACGGCTGACGAGTTCGCCAGCGCCTTTCAGGCTCACGACTACGAAGTCGTCGGCGGGGGCAGTGAAAACCATACGGTATTGATTCGGTTGCGTGGCGGCATCACCGGCGCCATTGCCGAGTCGGCGCTGGAGCGTTGCGCAATTATCGTGGACAAATATCGTGTACCGGGCGAGACACGCCCTTCACTCATTACCAGCGGTCTGCGCATCGGCACGGGCTCCATCGCGCAGCGCAGAATCGATCCGCAGGGATGTCGCCAGATCGTCGATCTGATCTGCCGGATCCTCGACAGTGTGAGACCGATCAGCGAGCAGGATTACCTGCTGGAACCGGCCTTGCGCGAGCAATTCCGGTTGCAGACCGAAGCGTTCTGCACAGCCCATCCCATCGCCGAATACGTCTGACGACCAATAAAAAACCCGGCACATTGGCCGGGTTTCTCACTTTCTGCGTCTGGCTTACTTCGCGGCAGAACCCGCCGCGTGCAGCGCCTGCTGCGCTCCACGCTTGTTCTTGATCACGTAGCAGACCCACATGAACACGACCCACACCGGAATCGCATACACCGAGATCTGGATGCCCGGGATCAGCAGCATCACGCCAAGGATGAACACCACGAACGCCAGGCAGATGTAGTTGCCGTACGGGTACCACAGCGCCTTGAACAGTGGTGTCTGCTGCGTCTTGTTCATGTGCTGACGGAACTTGAAGTGCGAGAAGCTGATCATCGCCCAGTTGATCACCAGCGTTGCAACCACCAGCGACATCAGCAGTTCCAGCGCCTGCTGCGGGATCAGATAGTTGAGCAGCACCGCCACCAGCGTCACCGCTGCGGAAGCCAGGATCGAACGCACCGGCACGCCGCGCTTGTCGATCTTCGCCAGACCTTTCGGCGCATCGCCCTGCTCGGCCATGCCCAGCAGCATGCGGCTGTTGCAGTAGGTGCCGCTGTTGTACACCGACAGCGCCGCGGTCAGCACCACGAAGTTGAGGATGTGCGCAGCGGTGTTGCTGCCGAGCATCGAGAACACCTGCACGAACGGGCTGCCGCTGTACGAATCGCCGGACGCGTTGAGGGTTGCCAGCAGGCTGTCCCAAGGAGTCAGCGACAGCAGGATCACCAGCGCGCCGATGTAGAAAATCAGGATGCGGTAGATCACCTGGTTGATCGCTTTCGGGATCACGGTTTTCGGCTTGTCGGCTTCGGCTGCAGTGAAACCGAGCATTTCCAGGCCACCGAAGGAGAACATGATGATCGCCATCGCCATCACCAGACCGCTGACGCCGTTGGGGAAGAACCCGCCGTGCGACCACAGGTTGCTGACCGAGGCCTGCGGGCCGCCATGGCCGCTGACCAGCAGGTAGCTGCCCAGCGCAATCATGCCGACGATCGCCACGACTTTGATGATCGCGAACCAGAATTCGGCCTCCCCGAAGACTTTGACGTTGGCCAGGTTGATCGCGTTGATCAGCACGAAGAAGGCGGCGGCGGTGACCCAGGTCGGGATGTCCGGCGCCCAGTAGTGGATGTACTTGCCGACCGCGGTCAGCTCCGACATGCCCACCAGAATGTACAGAATCCAGCAGTTCCAGCCCGACAGGAAACCGGCAAAACCGCCCCAGTACTTGTGCGCGAAATGACTGAAGGAACCGGCCACCGGCTCTTCGACGATCATCTCGCCGAGCTGGCGCATGATCATGAAGGCGATGAAGCCGCAGATGGCGTAGCCGAGGATCATCGACGGGCCGGCGGATTTCAGGACCCCGGCCGAGCCGAGGAACAATCCGGTACCGATCGCGCCACCGAGGGCGATCAGTTGAATATGGCGATTTTTCAGGCCGCGTTTCAGCTCGCCTGATTGCGAGGGTTGTCCACTCATGAAAAAGGTCTCACGCAAGGTTTGATGATGTTCAGTAGACGTTGCTGCAAGGTTGCGATTTCAGACAACCCCGATCAAACCCCAGCGCAAGCACCAGGAATTCAGCGTTTTTACAACGGTCATGCGTCACCTGTTTGTTTTTATCTGTGACGAAATCGAACCCGACACGCTTGTGACGTGGCGGAGTGAACAAGGCGGATAACCTTGAGGTTTGCGCGATTACGCAGAGGGTCACAGTTAAAACGCGGCGCATTGTACACCGCTAACCCCCTGCTGCCAGACCCCGCTGGATCAGCGTGGCGCTTGCCGGGATTGCGTGGGTCCGCCTCGAGACACTCGGGCGGCTGCAAAAATTGAGTCCGGCCTTTGCTGGCCATCGACGGGGACGAGGAAAAAAACGTCCCGCGCAGAGAAGTGGAGATCGATCACGGCGTTCATTGCGCCTCCTTCTTGTTATGCACCTGCACGACAGGCATGAGGCGCATCTCACCCTGCAAACAGCGCTGAAACAAGCGCGCCAGAGCCCTGCGCGACGCCTTTGCAGCCGGGCTTCGGCAGGTTTTCCTTACAGCGTAGGCAAGGGGGTAAATCCACTGGGCTTCATCGGGATTTTCGTAAATTTTTCTTTACGACGCGTAACGCAGATTTTCCATTTCGGAAAATTCTGTAGGACGTCTGCAAATTGACGGTAGCAAGCTTGCTAATGAAAGTTGCCGCTTAGTTTTTTGTTTTCAAATAAGAAATCCGCCGCTTAAAAACAGAATAAAAAGTTTATTTAAATTTTAAATAAATAATTTTTTGCATTACAAAACACCCTGAACTAGGTTCTTCACGTCTTGCCGGCCAACTCGACCGGCCAGTCATACCCGTGAAAGTCATCTAGGAGATCGACCATGCAAGCACTGGAAAAAGACCTGGACACCGAACTGCAACTGGACGAATGGTTCGAAGCACCGACCCATGAGGCGGCTGTGGAAATGATGCAAGCCGACGCGGTGGTTCCGTTCGGCACGGCGATGTGGCCTCTGTAAGACATCCCCGGGCAGGCACGATCCGGCCGGTCGTGCCTGCCGCTTTCTTCACGGTCAGTCAGGGAGGACTCATGGATAAGCCCCGCGCGATCTCGCATTTCCTTTACTACCTCGAACATCACCCTGCCCTTGCCGGTCTCGATTCGGCGAAGGTACTGCTCGGCCACACCGCCGATTACGAAGCCCTGACCGGCGCCATCGCCGAACAGGCCGGCGATCATCCCCGCTTCACGTTCAGTGCCCGTCGCCTGGACCTGGAAAGCACCGCAACGCTGACCGCGGCGATTGCCGACAGCGATCTGTACATTTTCTTCTACGACTCTTCCACCCTGCCCAACCCGCGCCCCGACGGCCCGGAGTTCGTTCGCACCCTGCAGGGCGTGATGGCGGAAAACTGGAAGAAGTCGCTGCTGTTCAAGGATTACGGCGACTATTTCTACGACACTTTCAGCGTCACCCCGCAGCGCATCGCCGGGCTCAACAGCCACTTGATCCAGCGCATGTCCCAAGCGACGACGCTGAGCTTCAAGGACGACCACGGCTCCTGGTTTGAAACGCCGCTGAGCAGCATCAAGAAGTGGACCGACATCAACGGTGTCGGCAACTTCGACCTGGCCCCCGGCGAAATCGCCACCCACAGCGAAGCCATCAACGGCCATGTGAAATTCAAGGGCACGTTCCTCAGCACCATCCCGTTTGCGCGCAAGTACGGCGTGCTGGAGTCGCCACTGGAACTGTGGATCGAGAATTCGACCATCAGCCGCATCGCCACCGATGTGCCGGGGCTGGAGCATGATTTCAACAAGTATCTGGACGCCAACCCGTCGAACCGGCGCATCGAGGAATTGGGGATTGGTACCAATGAAGGGGTGAAAGATCTGTATGCGCGCAATGCCGGGTTCGAAGAGCGGCACTGTGGGTTGCATCTGGGGCTGGGTGGTGGGGCCAAGGGCAGTCATCACCTGGACCTGATCTTCTCTGGCGGGGTGTTGGCGCTGGATGACAAGCCAGTGTTTGATGGGCGGTTTGTGTTCTAGCCTGATTTTTCTTTATTGAAGCCACTGGCCTCTTCGCGAGCAAGCCCGCTCCCACAGTAGGATTTGTGTACGACGCAGATCCACTGTGGGAGCGGGCTTGCCCGCGAAGAGGCCCGCTCAGACGCTACATACCTTCCGCCAGACGAAAAAAAACGCCAACCCTGCGGTTGGCGTTTTTCATTCAGACGCTAAAGCCGATCACTCCGGCTTCTTGCGCCCGAAACCCGGACGCTGACCGGAACCGGCCGGAGCACCACGACGCTTGCCCGACGGCTTGTCGCCGTCGACCAGCTTGATCCCCGGACGCTTCGGTGCAGGCTTGGCCGGACGCTTGTTGGTGGTGTCGGCAGGACGATCCGCTACCGGCGTACCGCGACCGGCCGGCGCACGACCTTCGCCACGCTCGGTACGACCACGCGGAGCGCGCTCGCCATCCGGACGTGCAGCCGGCTTGCGACCCGGACGCTCGCCTTCGATCTGCGGCTCACGGCTCGGACGCGGACCGGTCGGCGCGCCAGCGGCTGGACGCAGGGTACGCACGCGCTCGGTCTTGGCCATCGGCCGCGACGATTTGCGCTGCATACGTTCCAGCTTGTCCTTGCTCTTGGCGTTGAGTTGCGGCATCGCTACTGGCGTCAGGCCGACTTCAGCACTCAGTACATCGACTTCGTACTGGCTCATTTCGCGCCAGCGGCCCATCGGCAGATCAGAGTTGAGGAACACCGGACCGAAACGCACGCGCTTCAGACGGCTGACCACCAGCCCTTGGGATTCCCACAGACGACGAACCTCACGGTTACGGCCTTCCATCACCACGCAGTGATACCAGTGGTTGAAGCCTTCGCCACCCGGTGCCTGTTGAATGTCGGTGAAACGCGCCGGGCCGTCTTCCAGCACCACGCCAGCCTTCAGGCGCTCGATCATTTCATCGTCGACTTCACCGCGTACACGCACGGCGTACTCACGGTCCATTTCGTAGGATGGGTGCATTAGGCGGTTGGCCAGTTCACCGTCGGTGGTGAACATCAGCAGACCGGTGGTGTTGATGTCGAGACGACCGATGTTGATCCAGCGGCCTTCTTTCGGGCGCGGCAGCTTGTCGAACACGGTCGGGCGGCCTTCCGGGTCGTCACGGGTGCAGATCTCGCCATCGGGCTTGTTGTACATGATCACGCGGCGTACCGACTCGGCAGCCTCTTCGCGCTTGATCACCTTGCCATCGATGGTGATGGCGTCGTGCATGTCGACGCGCAGGCCGAGGGTGGCGTCTTTGCCATTGACCTTGATCCGGCCCTGGCTGATCCAGGCTTCGACGTCACGGCGCGAGCCAACGCCGATACGGGCGAGGACTTTCTGCAGTTTTTCGCCTGCTGGGCCGATTTCCTGGTCGTCTTGCTGATTGATGTCACTCATCTGGGCACCTCCCGGTGTGGTCTGTTCAGGCGGCGCCTGAAGCATTGAAATCTGGTTTTCGGGCGAAGGGATCGCCGAAGGGTCGCGAATCATACGCGGATGTGCGCCATCGCGCATCAGAGACTAGCTGATCGATCGCCAGTTATTTCTTTTTCCGCCGACCGGCGCCACCGAGCTTGATCAGGCGCAGCGCGGCTTCGGCCAGCACCGTACGCTTGTCGTCTTTGTCGAGTTTCTTCCAGACACGGATCTCGCGCTTGCTGCGGCCACAGCCGAGACAGATGTCGTCGCTGAACTTGCAGAGGCTGATGCACGGGTCTTTGGTGGAACTCATCGAATACTCCAGAACAACACTTGCCCCTGTGGGAGCGGGCTTGCTCGCGAATGCGGTGTATCAGGCAATACATGCATATCTGACACACCGCATTCGCGAGCAAGCCCGCTCCCACAGGGGTTGACCAGTGATCTTGAAAACCGTGTCAGTCCTCGAACTCGCGGCGTTCGGCCTCGATGGCTTCCGCCAGCGCACGGGCTTCGGCTTCTTCTTCGCTCAGCTCGGGTTCAGGTTCTGGCACCGGTTGTTCGAGGGCGGCGACGGCGGCCAGGAGTTTCTCCCGGGCCTCGGCAACGCCCAGCACATCCTCTTCCGGTTCGGCTTCAGGCTCGGCCTCAAGTTCAACGTCAATCGCCGGCTCGACGGTCTCGGCTTCCGGCTCAGTCGTCGACGCTTCACCATCCGCAGCATCGCGCAACAGATCGTCGAAGTCGGTCTTGATCCCCTCCTCCATGCTGTCCAGCTCCAGCAACAGCGTGTGGAAACTGGTTTCTTCCTTCGGTTCTTCCGATTCGGCGCTGGCGTCGGCCTGTTCCTGCAGGCCCTGCGGTACCGGTGCGTCGTCAAAATCGAGGACCGGCTCGGTTTCCATCTCGCGCAGCTCAGCCAGCGGTGGCAGGTCTTCGAGGTTCTTCAGGTTGAAGTGATCGAGAAACGCCTTGGTAGTGGCGAACATCGCCGGCTTGCCCGGCACGTCGCGGTAACCGACGATGCGGATCCACTCGCGCTCGATCAGCGTCTTGACGATGTTGGTATTGACCGCCACACCCCGCACGTCTTCAATCTCGCCGCGGGTGATCGGCTGGCGATAGGCAATCAGCGCCATGGTTTCCAGCAGCGCGCGGGAGTAACGCTGCGGACGCTCTTCCCACAGACGGCCGACCCACGGTGAAAACTTCTCGCGGATCTGCAAGCGGTAGCCGGAGGCGACTTCCTTGAGCTCGAACGCGCGGCCTTCGCAGGACTTGGCCAGCAGGCTCAGGGCTTTCTTGAAGACCGGCGGTTCGGGCCGTTCGCCTTCTTCGAACAGTTCGTAAAGGCGTTCAAGCGATTGCGGTTTTCCCGAGGCCAACAGAAAGGCTTCAAGCAGGGGCGCCAGCTCGCGGGGTTCAGTCAGGTTCATGTTTCGACTCGTTATTCGGCTCGGGCTCGCACGTGGATCGCGGCGAACGGCTCATTCTGCACCAGCTCGACCAAGGATTCCTTGACCAGTTCAAGGATCGCCATAAAGGTCACCACCACGCCGAGGCGACCTTCCTCGGCGGTGAACAGCTCGACGAACGGTACAAAACCGCCGCCCTTGAGCCGTTCCAGCACATCGCTCATGCGCTCGCGGGTCGACAGTGCCTCGCGACTGACCTGGTGGCTCTCGAACATGTCGCCCCGGCGCAGCACTTCGGCCATGGACATCAGAATCTCTTCCAGCGCGACATCCGGCAACAGCTTGCGCGCCCGGGCTTCCGGGGCGTCGAGCTTGGGCACGACCACATCGCGACCGACCCGGCTCAGGCCATCGATGCCTTCGGCGGCAGCCTTGAAGCGCTCGTATTCCTGCAGGCGACGGATCAGTTCGGCGCGCGGGTCGTCCTCTTCGTCTTCGACGGTTTCGGCGCGCGGCAGGAGCATCCGCGACTTGATCTCGGCCAGCATCGCCGCCATCACCAGATACTCGGCGGCCAGCTCCAGACGCACCGACTGCATCAATTCGACATAGCCCATGTACTGGCGGGTGATTTCCGCCACCGGGATGTCGAGGATGTTGATGTTCTGTTTGCGGATCAGGTACAGCAGCAAGTCGAGCGGGCCTTCGAAGGCTTCGAGAAACACTTCCAGCGCATCCGGCGGGATGTACAGGTCCAGCGGCATTTCCGTGACCGCCTGGCCATAGACCATGGCAAACGGCAGTTCCTGCTGGGCGCCGGCCTGGGGATCGACAACGGTTTCCACTGCGGACATTCAGGCCTCGACCATGAACGGCGCGGGGTCGCCGCAACCGACGCGGATCACTTCCGGGTCGTCGCCGGTCAGGTCGATCACGGTGGACGCCTTGATCCCGCCGAAACCGCCGTCGATGATCAGGTCCACCTGGTGTTCGAGCAATTGACGCATTTCGAACGGATCGCTCAGCGGATCTTCATCGCCGGGCATGATCAGGGTCACGCTCATCAGCGGCTCGCCGAGTTCGGCCAGCAACGCCAGGGCAATCGGATGGCTCGGCACCCGCAGGCCGATGGTGCGTTTCTTCGGATGCAGCAACAGGCGCGGCACTTCGCGGGTGGCGTTGAGAATAAAGGTGTAAGGCCCCGGCAAATGCGCCTTGAGAATGCGGAAGGTGCCGGTGTCGATCTTGGCGTAGTTGCCCAGTTGCGACAGGTCGCTGCAGATCAGCGCAAAGTTGTGCTTCTCGTCGAGCTGACGCAGACGGCGCACGCGCTCGATCGCGGTCTTGTCGCCGATCTGGCAACCGATGGCGTAGGAAGAGTCCGTGGGATAAATCACCACCCCGCCTTTGCGGATGATCTCGACCGCCTGTTTGATCAGGCGCGCTTGCGGGTTTTCCGGATGGATCTGGAAAAATTGACTCACGTTTTCTACCTGTTCAGACGGCGGCAATATCTGTGTCATGTTTGAACCGACACCACAGGGGTGGAAGGTCCTCGGGAACCGGCCGGTACTGGCCTATCTCGGACCAGCCTCCAGGGCCATGGAAATCACTGCCGGCGCTGACCAGCAGACCGAACTCGCGGGCAAGGATGGCCAGGCTGCCGACCTGTTCTGCGGGCTGATGGCCATTGACCACTTCGATTGCATGCCCGCCTGCTTGAATATAGTCGGCAATCAGCTTTCGGCGCTTGCTACGGGTGAAATCGTAGTGCCATGGATGCGCCAGACTGACCCACGCCCCGGCGGCACGCAGGGTGCCGACGGTGTCTTCCAGCGTCGGCCAGTGCTGCTTGACGTCACCCAGCTTGCCGGCGCCGAGCCATTTGCGAAACGCCTCGGCGCGATCCTTTACAAAACCTTCACGCACCATCCAGTCGGCAAAATGCGGGCGGGCCGGGGCGTTGCCGCTGTCGCCCAGCTCCTGCTGGATCTGCCGGGCACCGTCGAGGGCACCGGGCATACCTTTGAGGCCGAGCTTGCGGCTTATTTCCTCCGACCGCAGCCAGCGGCCATCGTGTAATCTGGCGATCGCCTCGACCAATGGCGCGGCGTTGACGTCGAAACCGTAGCCCAGCACGTGGATGGTCGCCCCGCCCCAGGTGCAGGACAGTTCGACACCATTGACCAGTTGCATGCCCAGTTCTTCGGCGGCGCTGCGCGCTTCGGCGAGGCCTTCAAGGGTGTCATGATCGGTCAACGCCAGGACTCGCACGCCGTTTTCAAACGCACGCGCAACCAGAACCGCCGGCGCCAGGGCGCCATCGGAGGCCGTGCTGTGGCAGTGCAAATCAACATTCACGGGGAGTTGTAACCTCAAATCAGCTGGCGCTATCGCGCGCCCATATGTTTGTTATTATGCCGCCACATCCAGCTTCTGGCTCTCACTGTGAAACAATTCATCGATTTCATCCCGCTTCTGCTGTTCTTCATCGTTTACAAACTTGATCCACGGGTCGTCGACATCGCTGGCCATGAAGTGACTGTAGGCGGTATTTACAGCGCCACGGCGATGCTGATCATCAGCTCCCTGGTGGTCTACGGCGCGTTGTTCATCAAACAGCGCAAGCTGGAAAAGAGCCAATGGCTGACCCTGATCGCCTGCCTGGTGTTCGGCAGCCTGACCCTGGCCTTCCACAGCGAGACCTTCCTCAAATGGAAAGCCCCGGTGGTCAACTGGCTGTTCGCCCTGGCCTTCATCGGCAGCCACTTCATCGGTGACCGCCTGCTGATCAAACGCATCATGGGCCACGCGCTGACCCTGCCGGATCCGGTCTGGACCCGCCTGAACATCGCCTGGATCGCCTTTTTCCTGTTCTGCGGCGCTGCCAACCTGTTCGTGGCATTCACCTTCCAGAGCATCTGGGTCGACTTCAAGGTGTTCGGCAGCCTGGGCATGACCGTGCTGTTCCTGGTCGGTCAGGGCATCTACCTGTCCCGCCACCTGCATGACGCCGATACCACAACACCAAAAACCGAGGACTGACATGCTCTACGCAATCATTGCCACCGACGTCGCCAACTCGCTCGAAGCCCGCCTCGCCGCGCGCCCGGCCCACCTCGAACGCCTGCAAGTGCTCAAGGGCGAAGGCCGCATCGTACTGGCCGGCCCGCACCCGGCGGTCGACAGCAATGATCCGGGCGCTGCGGGTTTCACCGGCAGCCTGATCGTCGCCGAATTCGACTCCCTCAGCGCCGCCCAGGCCTGGGCCGACGCCGATCCGTACATCGCCGCCGGCGTGTACGCCAATGTGATCGTCAAGCCGTTCAAGCAAGTCTTGCCGTAACCAAGGAATGTGGAGGGGCTCTGTGGCGAGGGGATTTATCCCCGATGGTTGCGCAGCAACCCAAAGCCATCCAATGCGGTGTGCCTGACACACCGCAAGCTCCCATTTCAGATCTGCTTCGCAGCCCATCGGGGCGGTGCGACGTTTCGCTGAATCCCCTCACCACAACAGCTCTCTCGCCACACTCAACCCACTCCAAGCACTGAACCTTCCCGGTTCTCACCGCTCTCAATCGCTCATTATTCTCGTTTGCCTGCCGACAACCTGCCCAATATCCATTTGCAAGCAGGAATCGCAATGCGCAAAGGTCCGTTGTGTCTGATGTGGGTCACGTTGTCGATCATGGCGCCCGCCCATGGTGAGGAAACCACCGAAAGCGGCAGCTCCACGCCATTGTCGTTAAGTGCCGGCAGTCAGATTACCGAACTGCAGCAGCGCCTGAAGGCCAGCGAGCAGCAGCGGGAAGAACTGAGCAAACAACTGCAAAATGCCGATAACACCCGCGAAAGCGCCCAGCTTGCCCGGTTGCGTCAGGAGAACCAGCGCCTGAAGCTGCAACTCAAGGAAGCCCAGGCCAGTCCATTGCCGCGTCTGTTGACCGAACAGCAGCAATGGTTCGTCACCGGCGCCGGGGTAGCGCTATTGGCGCTGCTGTGCGGTATCTTTGCCAGTGGAGCAAGCCGAAAACGTCGGCAATGGCTAAATTGAGTGAGTCATGAGCGAGCTGTTACTGATTGATGATGACCAGGAGTTGTGCGAACTCCTGAGTAGCTGGTTGAGCCAGGAAGGCTTCCAGGTACGCGCCTGCCACGATGGCCAGAGCGCGCGCAAAGCGTTGGCCGAATCTGCCCCGGCAGCGGTGGTGCTGGACGTGATGCTGCCCGACGGCAGCGGTCTGGAACTGCTCAAGCAATTGCGCAGCGAACACGCCGATTTGCCAGTGCTGATGCTCTCGGCCCGGGGCGAACCGCTGGATCGTATCCTCGGTCTGGAGCTGGGCGCCGACGATTACCTGGCCAAACCCTGCGATCCGCGTGAACTCACCGCGCGCCTGCGCGCCGTGCTGCGCCGCAGTCACCCGGCTGCCGTGTCGACCCAGCTCGAACTCGGCGACCTGAGCTTCAGCCCGGTGCGTGGCGTGGTCAGCATCGACGAGAAAGAACTGACTCTCACCGTTTCCGAAAGTCGTTTGCTCGAAGCCCTGCTCAAGCAGCCCGGCGAGCCGCTGGACAAACAGGAATTGGCGCAACTGGCCCTCGGCCGCAAACTGACCCTGTACGACCGCAGCCTCGACATGCACGTCAGCAACCTGCGCAAGAAGATCGGCCCCCACCCCGACGGTCGCCCGCGAATCGTCGCCCTGCGCAGCCGCGGTTACTACTACAGCCTGTAAATCGGGAAATACCTGCCTGAATGCTATATGTGGCGAGGGAGCTTGCTCCCTCGCCACAGGCGCAGTGCCAGTGATATTTGTCAGGCAGGGTACGAAGCGTCTTTACCCAAGCTTTACGCAGCGCTGACCGCCGCTGACCTTGATCTCCGTAATCTGAACTCATCCGGAACGTACCGGGAACGAGACAAGGAGATACACCATGCGCAAGACTCTTATCGCTCTGATGTTCGCTGCCGCTCTGCCAACCGTCGCCATGGCCATGCCACAGGATGGTGGCCCGATGGGTGGCCCGCTCGACGGCCCACGCCACGGCGGTCAGATGCACGGCGAGCACGGCAAAGGCCCGTACAGCCAACTCGACCTGTCCCGTGAACAACGTGATCAGATCCGCAAGATCATGGGCGAGCAGATGCATGAGCGTCGCCAGGTAGTCGAGAAGTACCTGGAAAAACTCTCGCCGGCCGACCAGAAAGCCATGAAAGACGAGATGGCCGCCAACCACAAGAAAGCCGAAGCTGACGTACGCAACCTGCTGAAACCGGATCAACAGAAGAAATTCGACGAGATCCAGAAGAAACAGGCTGAACGCCGCGCCGAATGGGCCGAGTTCAAAGCGTGGAAAGCGCAACAACCGCAAAAAGCGCAATAATGCGATAACCTCGGATCCGACGGCTAAGCGCCGTCGGTTCTGTTGCCACTCAATCCAAATGTGGGAGCGGGCTTGCTCGCGAATGCGGTGTATCAGACAAAGTAATGTTGACTGACACACCGCATTCGCGAGCAAGCCCGCTCCCACATTGTTGAGTTTTTTGTTTGATTGAGGATTTTCTGTGCGTTCATTGTTCTGGCGTATTCTCGCGAGCTTCTGGCTGGCCATTGCTCTGGTGGCGGGGCTGTCGATTCTGCTCGGGCACATGCTCAACCAGGACGCGTGGATCCTCAGCCGCCATCCCGGCCTCAACACCCTGGCCGCCGAATGGACGCAAACCTACGAAGCCCAGGGCGAAGAAGCCGCGCAGGACATCCTCGAACAGCGCAAACGCCAATATCACATCGATGTCCAGGTGCTGAACGAAAGCGGCGACCCGGTGGTGCGTGGCACCTTCCCGCGTCGCGCCGCCGCCTTCGAAGCCCGGCAGAACAACGATGACCGACGCCTGCCCTGGCGGCGCCTGACCGACGAATTCACCAGCGAAAAAACCGGCGACACCTATCTGTTCATCTTCCGCATCCCGCACCCGGAGCTCGACGCCTGGCACCGCGAAAGCCTGCTCTGGCCGCTGAGTGCGCTGGGCATTGCGCTGGTGGTGCTGACCCTGTTCAGCCTGCTGGTGACCTTCTCCATCACCCGCCCGCTCAGTCGTTTACGCGGTGCGGTGCATGATCTGGGGCAGACCACCTATCAGCAGAACAGCCTGGCGAAACTGGCCAACCGTCGCGATGAGTTCGGCGTGCTGGCCAACGACTTCAACCGCATGGGCGCGCGCCTGCAAAGCCTGATCGGCAGTCAGCGCCAGTTGCTGCGCGATGTGTCCCACGAACTGCGCTCACCTTTGGCGCGACTGCGGATTGCGCTGGCACTGGCGGAACGGGCCAACCCGGAAGAACGGGAAAAGCTCTGGCCACGCCTGACCCGCGAATGTGATCGGCTGGAAGCGCTGATCAGCGAGATTCTGGTGCTGGCGCGAGTCGATGCCGACAACGCCAGTGCTGAAGAAGTAGACCTGAATGCGCTGCTCGGCACCCTGCAGAAAGACGCGCAACTTGGCTCGCCGGAGCAGACCGTGCGCCTGGATGCCGAACCACAACTGACGCTGACCGGCTGGCCGACCATGATCGAGCGCGCCGTCGACAACCTGCTGCGCAACGCCCAACGCTTCAACCCGGTGGGGCAGGCAATCGAATTGCAGGCCACACGTCAGGGCGAACGAATTGTGGTGAGTGTGCGCGACCACGGGCCGGGCGTGCAGGCCGAGCATCTGAGCCAGTTGGGCGAGCCGTTCTACCGGGCGCCGGGGCAGACGGCGGCCGGGCATGGTCTGGGCCTGGCGATTGCCAAGCGCGCGGCGGAGCGGCATGGCGGGAGTCTGCTGCTGGCCAATCATCCTGAGGGCGGGTTTGTCGCCAGCCTGGAATTGCCGTTGGTGCCGGGCGCCGCTGTGCAACCCTGATCAAAACTGTAGGAGTGAGCCTGCTCGCGATAGCGGTGGATCAGACGAAAATTCATTGACTGATCCACCGCTATCGCGAGCAGGCTCACTCCTACATTTGATCGGTGGTGTCAGGCCTTGCCCGGCCAGGCGCTGACGAACTCGGCCAGATCAACCTTCTCCGCCACACGCGGTTCTTTCTGCGGCGTGCCGAGGTACAGAAAGGCAATCACTTGTTCGTCTTCAGCCAGGCCCAGCCCCTTGGCCACGTGCGCCGAATAAGCCAGATCACCGGTACGCCACACCGCACCAATCCCCTGCGCGTACGCCGCCAGCAGAATCCCGTGAGCCGCACACCCCGCCGCCAGCAACTGCTCGGCCTTCGGATACTTGACGTGATCCTGCAGTTTCGCGATCACCACGACCACCAGCGGCGCCCGCAGCGGGCCGTTGCGCGCCTTGTCGATCATCGCTTCAGTGACTTCGCCTTCCTGCATCTGCGCCGCTTCGGCCAGCAACTCGCCCATTTGCTCACGTGCCGCGCCTTCGACGGTGAGGAAACGGTACGGCTGCAAGTGGCCGTGATCCGGTGCGCGCAGGGCTGCGCCAAACAGGGCTTCGCGCTGCTCGGCGGTAGGGGCCGGTTCGACCAGGCGTGGAACGGAAACACGGTTGAGCAAAGCGTCGAGAGCCTGCATCGGCCACCTCCTGAGAAAAATGTGCGGCTATTCTAGCGGTATCCGGCAACAGGGTGCCGGTTTACATGCCCTGCCCCACGGGTAGAATGGCGCCCTTCCTACATCAGCCCGAGCGGACTTCATGGCGTTGCCGACCTTACGGATCATTGGTTTCATCATCGGCATCTTCCTGATCACCCTGGCCATCGCCATGGTTGTGCCCATGGCCACCCTGGTGATTTTCGAGCGCACCGGCGATCTGCCGTCGTTCCTCTGGGCGAGCATGATCACTTTCCTCGCCGGCCTCGCACTGGTAATTCCGGGCCGCCCGGAGCACATTCACCTGCGCCCGCGCGACATGTACCTGCTGACCGTCAGCAGCTGGCTGGTGGTGTGCATTTTCGCCGCGCTGCCGTTTTTGCTGACCCAGCACATCAGCTACACCGATTCGTTCTTCGAAAGCATGTCCGGCATCACCGCCACCGGCTCGACCGTGCTCAGCGGGCTCGACACCATGTCCCCGGGGATTCTGATGTGGCGCTCGCTGCTGCACTGGCTCGGCGGTATCGGCTTCATCGGCATGGCGGTAGCGATTCTGCCGTTGCTGCGCATCGGTGGCATGCGCCTGTTCCAGACCGAATCATCCGACCGCTCGGAAAAGGTCATGCCGCGCTCGCACATGGTGGCGCGCCTGATTGTGGCGGCCTACGTCGGTATCACCATCCTCGGCAGCCTGGCGTTCTGGTGGGCCGGGATGAGCCCGTTCGATGCGATCAACCACGCGATGTCGGCGATTTCCACCGGCGGTTTCTCGACCTCCGACCAGTCCCTGGCGAAGTGGACGCAACCGGCGGTGCACTGGGTCGCGGTGGTCGTGATGATTCTCGGCAGCCTGCCGTTCACCCTGTATGTGGCGACCATGCGCGGCAACCGTCGGGCACTGATCAAGGATCAGCAAGTGCAGGGTTTGCTCGGCATGTTGCTGGTGACCTGGCTGGTGCTCGGCACCTGGTATTGGTGGACCACCAAGCTGCACTGGCTGGAAGCGCTGCGGCACGTGGCGCTGAACGTAACGTCGGTGGTCACCACCACCGGTTTTGCCCTCGGCGACTACAGCCTGTGGGGCAACTTTTCGCTGATGCTGTTTTTCTATCTGGGCTTTGTCGGCGGCTGCTCCGGCTCGACGGCGGGCGGAATCAAGATCTTCCGTTTCCAGGTCGCCTACATCCTGCTCAAGGCCAACCTTAACCAGCTGATTCACCCGCGCGCGGTGATCAAGCAAAAGTACAACGGCCACCGTCTCGACGAAGAGATCGTGCGTTCGATCCTGACCTTTTCGTTCTTCTTCGCCATCACCATCTGCGTGATCGCCCTGCTGCTGTCGCTGCTCGGCGTCGACTGGATGACCGCGTTGACCGGCGCTGCCAGCACCGTGTCCGGCGTCGGCCCGGGCCTGGGCGAGACCATCGGCCCGGCGGGCAACTTTGCCACCTTGCCGGATGCCGCGAAGTGGATTCTGTCATTCGGCATGCTGCTCGGCCGACTGGAGATCATTACGGTGTTTGTGCTGTGTATTCCGGCCTTTTGGCGTCACTGACCGGCGCCTGCAACAGCCGCGCCCGGTAATCGCCGGGCGTGGTGTCGAACCAGCGGCGGAACGCACGGAAGAAGTTGCTCGGATCGGCAAACCCCAGCAGATAGGCAATCTCCAGCAAGGTCATGCTCGGCTGCGCCAGATACTGCTCGGCCAGTTCGCGGCGGGTGTCGTCGAGCAACTGCTGAAAACTGGTGCCCTCCTCCTGCAAACGGCGCTGCAAGGTGCGCTGCGACAGATGCAGGGTCTGCGCCACGGTATCGCGCTTGGGTTCGCCCTGCGGCAGTAAACGGCACAACACCTGGCGCGCTTTGTGGGTCACGCGACTTTCAGAAAACCGCGCCAGATACTCCCCGGCAAACCGGTCGTGCAGCAGCGCCATGGCTTCGTTGGCGGTGGGCAGCGGTGCTTCCATGTCGGCGCGTTCGAAAATCAGCGCATCGTACGGCGCGTTGAACATCAGCGGCGCGTGGAAGGCTTGTCGGTAGGGTTGCAGGTCTGCGGGTTCGTCACCCTGAAACAGCACTTTGACCGGGTGCAGGGTGCGTCCGGTCAACCAGCCGCACAGGCCAAGCGCACAGGCCAGCGAGGCTTCGGCGCTCTGCCGGGTTGGCGGCAGGTGATCGCCATGCACCGTCAGAATCAGCGCATAGCCTTCTTCGAGCAGACGAAAACTCAGGTCGGCGCTCTCGGCGATAATCCGCTGATAACGCACCAGGCGTTGAAAGCCTTCGGCCAGGGTGTTGCTCGACATCAAGGCATAGCCGGCAACGTGGAACGACGCCGGGCGTACCACCTTGCCCATGTTCAGGCCGATCGCCGGGTTGCCGGACAGCTCGACCGCCCGTTGCCAGAGGCGGGTCATGGAATCTTGCGGGAAGCGCGCATCCGGATCATCCAGGGCCGCGTAATCAAGCCCCAGTTGCTTGAACAGTACCCGGCAATCCAGGCCGTCCATCTCCAATGCTTTGACAATCCCCATCGCCCAGCTTGCAGAAGTCGTTCGTTCGCTCATGGCGTTATTCTTTTACATGATGGATCGCATGTTACGACCCGATTTGCGAAGGATACTAAAGTGGCGCCCATTGTCACTGGCTGATGCCAGTGTTCACTCTAGACTCAAATAAGCTACCCGCCGAACAACTTGCCGTCAGAACAATAACCACAGAGATCGCAGTCGTGGAAAACATCAAGCAATTCAACACTTTCGCCGACTTCTACCCGTATTACCTCAGCGAACACGCCAACAGTACCTGCCGACGATTGCATTTCATCGGCACCACGCTGGTGATTTTCATTCTGGCCATGACCATCGCCAAAGGCGCTTGGCTGCTGTTGCTGGCCCTGCCGCTGGCCGGTTACAGCTTCGCCTGGGTCGGCCATTTCTTCTTTGAAAAGAACCGTCCGGCGACTTTCCAGCATCCGCTGTACAGCCTGCTCGGCGATTTCGTCATGTACCGCGACATGATCCTCGGCCGCGTGGCGTTCTGAACCCGACACACCTGGAGGCTTGCCGATGAACGCCAATGCCCGCTTCACCCACATGAAAGACGGCACACAGGAAGACTGGGCGATCATCGCCGCGGACTTCAGCGCCTACGCTCGGCAATTGCCGTCGCGGATCATCGCGCACCTGAAGTTGCTCGAAGGCGATTTCGGCGGCTTCCCGGTGGATCGCCTGACCCATTCGCTGCAAACCGCGACCCGCGCCTATCGCGATGGTCGTGACGAGGAATACGTGGTCTGTGCGCTGCTGCATGACATTGGCGACACCCTCGGCTCCTACAACCACCCGGACATCGCGGCGGCGATTCTCAAACCGTTCGTCAGCGCCGAGAATCTGTGGATGGTCGAGAAGCACGGCATCTTTCAGGGTTATTACTTCTTCCATCACCTGGGCATGGATCGGCATCTGCGCGAGCAATTCGCCGCGCATCCGCAGTATCAGGCCACGGCGGAATTTTGCGCCAGGTACGATGCGGCGGCGTTCGACCCGGCCTATGAAACCCTGCCGCTGAGCTTCTTCGAGCCGATGATGGAACGGTTGTTTGCCCAGCCGAAGCACTCGATTTACAAGGCGGCGATGGAAGAACACAGCCCGGCCTGAGAACACCACAACTCAATGTGGGAGGGGGCTTGCTCCCGAAGGCGGTGTGTCAGATAAACATGTACTTACTGATACACCGCATTCGGGAGCAAGCCCCCTCCCACAGGAGATATCTGGGGTCTAGGCAATCTCGGCAACCTTGGCCGCCTTGAGCTGTGCCTCCCGCGCCTGCGCATCCGCCAGGCGATACAGCTCGATCGTGCCGTCCCAGTGCTCGATCAACGCCGTGCACGACTCCACCCAATCGCCGCAATTGAGGTAGTCCACCTCACCGACCTTACGGATCTCGGCATGGTGAATGTGCCCGCAGACCACGCCGTGCAACTCGCGCTTCACGCATTCGTGGGCGATGGCTTCTTCGAAGTCGCTGATGAAGCTCACTGCCGTCTTCACCTTATGTTTCAGGTACGCCGACAACGACCAGTAGCCGTAGCCATAACGCGCTCGCCAGTGATTGAGCCAGCGGTTGAGGGTCAGGGTGAATTCGTAGGCCGAGTCGCCGAGGAAGGCCAGCCAGCGGTGGTAGCGGGTGATCACGTCGAACTGGTCGCCATGGATCACCAGCAGGTGCCGGCCATCCGCCGTGACGTGCACCGCCTCGTCGACCAACTGGATGTTGCCGAGGATCAGCTTCGAATAGCGGCGCAGGAATTCATCATGGTTGCCGGTGACGTAGATCACCTCGGTGCCGCGCTTGCTCATGGTCAGCAGGCGACGGATCACGTTGGTGTGCGCCTGCGGCCAGTACATGCCACCGCGCAGCTTCCAGCCGTCGATGATGTCACCGACCAGATAGATCTTGTCGGCGTGGTAGCCCTTGAGAAATTGCGACAAGTGCTCGGCCTGGCAATCCCGCGTGCCCAGGTGCACGTCGGAAATCCACAAGGTACGCACCCGTTGTTTGCGGCTGGGTCTGGCGAGCTCGGCGCTGGTCATGGGCAACCCTCTGCGATGTTTTCGCCACTGTGCACGTGCCGGGTGAATCGACCATGACAGACAGGCGTCAGTCGTGTGACAGCGCGCAAGCCCGTCGCCCCGGTGTAGACTGGCGCTCACTTCGGAGACTTCTTCCATGCGCCCGATCCTCACTCTGCGCCAATACACCCACGACCTGATCGTCCACAGCCACGACCACGCGCAACTGGTGTTCGGGCTGTCCGGCGCGCTGGATTTCGAAGTCGAGGGTCAGGGCAGCCAGGTGCGCCAGCAGAGTTTCGTGGTCGTCCCCGGCGGCGCGCATCACGCCTGCGGCAGCCCGGATGGCAGCCGTTGTCTGGTGCTGGACGTACCCGACGGGCCATGGCTGAACGATTCGCTGGGCGAGCACGCCGACGCCAGTCAGCGCTTGCTCGACCAGCCTGCGCGATTGTCGCTTGATGCCGGGCAAAGCCAATTGGTCCACTGGCTGGCGCACAGCCCGGTCAGCGATCCGCTGATCGCGCAGCAAGGCGCGGTGTTGCTGCTGGCCAGCCTGAATCACGCCAGACCTGCCGAACATTCGGCGCGGCGCCTGCCCTACGCAGCGCTGGATGCGCACATCGAACAATACGCCGCCTACCCGCTGCAGGTGGCCGATCTGGCGCAGATCGCCGGCTTGTCCAGCGCCCGCCTGCATGCGCGGTTCATGGCTGAATGCGGACAAACGCCGATGGAATACATTCGCAGCCGGCGCCTGCACAAGGCAGTCTGCCTGCTGCGCGAGAGCGCGCTGCCGATCGGCGAGATCGCCAGTCGGGTCGGTTACAGCTCGCAGAGCGCGTTCGCGGCGGCGGTGCTGCGCGAGTTCGGCGCCTCACCGGGGCAATTGCGTCGCGACTCCTGCGACAAAAAACGCTAGTTCGCCGACAGACTTCTGCGCCGCAACACGTTTCAATGGGCAACATTGAAACTGTGTTCGGATTAAGGATTGCAATGACTCCGCGTACCGCCCTCGGCGCCCTGCACATTGGCGCTCTGATGTTCGGCCTGACCGGTGTGTTCGGCAAACTCGCGGCCGCCTCGCCGGCGGTGATCGTCTTCGGGCGTGCGGCGTTTGCCGTGCTCGCCCTGGCCTTTTTCGCCCGCTTCGCCAGTCAGCACGGCTGGCAGAAACTGCAGGCGGTCGACTGGCGGCGCCTGGCGCTCAGCGGCGTGTTGCTGGCCGGGCACTGGGTGAGTTTTTTCATCGCGGTGAAGGTCGCTGGCGTCGCCATCGCGACCTTGGGTTTTGCCAGCTTCCCGGCGTTCACCGTGATTCTCGAAGGGCTGATTTTCCGCGAACGCATCCGCGCCAATGAAATCGTGTTGGTAGTGCTGGTCAGCGTTGGTCTGGTGCTGGTGACCCCGGCGTTCGATCTGGCCAGCGGCGCCACCACCGGGTTGCTCTGGGCGGTGCTGTCGGGCTTGCTGTTCGCCCTGCTGTCGCTGACCAACCGCGCCAGCTCCGGACGCATCCCGGCGGTGCAGGCCGCGCTGTGCCAGAACGTGGTGGTGGCGCTGTGTCTGCTGCCGGTGGCTGCGCCGCAACTGAGTGAAGTGCGCGCGCTGGACTGGCTGTGGATCGGCCTGCTCGGGGTGTTCTGCACCGGCGTCGCCCACAGCCTGTTCGTCGCCAGCCTCGCGGTGATCAAGGCGCGCACCGCCGCCGTGGTATTCGCCATGGAGCCGGTCTACGGAATCACCGTCGCCTGGTTGCTGTTCGATGAAAACCCCACCGTGCGCATGCTGATCGGTGGTGCGCTGATCATCGTTGCCATCGTGGTCTCGGCGCGGATGTCAGGCAGCGCCGACAAGAAAACCGTGGCTGCCGAAGCCGCGTCTCACTGAGTGCGGTCGTTGTGGCCGAGGTCGCGCGCAGGATCGATCTGATCGCGCACCCGCTGCTTGAGCGCCTTGGCCTCGGGAAAACCGCCGTCGGCCTTGCGCTCCCAGATCTGCACGTCGTCGCAGCTGATGTGAAACACCCCTCCGGTGCCGGGCACCAGAGACACCTTGCCGAGGTCATCGCCGAAGGTGCTGAGCAGCTCCTGCGCCAGCCACGCGGCGCGCAGCAGCCACTGGCATTGGGTGCAATAAGTGATGACGATTTCCGGTTTTGCAGCAGACATGTTCGCTGAAACTCCTGAGACAGAGGGCGCCGCTATAATAGCCGGCTTTATCGCTTGCCCCGAGACTCACCATGCGCCGTTTGCTGTTCTGCCTACTGCTTGGCTTTCTGCCCCTCTTTGCTAATGTCACCGTGCATGCCGCCGAAGCGCCCCGCCCGAAAGTCGGCCTGGTGCTGTCCGGTGGCGCCGCCCGTGGCCTGGCGCACATCGGCGTGCTCAAGGCGCTTGAGGAGCAAGGCATCAAGATCGATGCGATTGCCGGCACCAGCATGGGCGCGGTGGTCGGTGGCCTGTATGCCTCGGGCTACAAGATCGATGAACTGGAAAAACTCGCGCTGAACATCGACTGGCAGCAGGCGCTGTCCGACGCGCCGCCACGCGAAGACGTCCCGTTTCGCCGCAAGCAGGACGACCGCGATTTTCTGGTGAAACAGCAACTGAGTTTTCGCGATGATGGCAGCCTCGGCCTGCCGCTGGGGGTGATTCAGGGCCAGAACCTGGCGCTGATGCTGGAAAGCCTGCTGGCGCACACCAGTGACACCCGCGACTTCGACAAACTGCCGATTCCCTTCCGCGCCGTGGCCACCGACATCGCCAATGGCGAAAAAGTGGTGTTCCGCAAAGGCCACCTGCCGCAGGTGATCCGCGCCAGCATGTCGATTCCGGCGGTGTTTGCCCCGGTCGAACTGGACGGGCGGCTGCTGGTGGACGGTGGCATGACTGACAACATCCCGCTCGACGTCGCGCGGGAGATGGGCGTCGACGTGGCAATCGTGGTCGACATCGGTACGCCACTGCGCAACCGCAAACAACTGACGACCGTGGTTGATGTGCTGAACCAGTCGATCACCCTGATGACCCGGCGTAACTCCGAAGAGCAACTGGCCGCCCTCAAACCCACCGACGTGCTGATCCAGCCGGCGCTGGCGGCATTCGGCGTGACCGATTTCGGCAAGGCCCAGGAGATGATTGACGCCGGTTACCGCGCCACGCGGATTCTCGACGCCCGCCTCGCTCAGCTCAAACCTCAGCAATCTCAAGACGCCGAACTCAATGCGGCCCGCGCCCCAGGCCAGCGCACGCCGATCATCACCGCGATCAGGGTGGAGAACGACTCGAAAGTCGGCGATGAGGTGATTCGCTATTACATCCGTCAGCCGATCGGCGAGCCGCTGGATCTGGGCCGACTGCACTCGGACATGGGCACGCTGTACGGCCTGGATTACTTCGAACAGGTGCAGTACCGCGTAGTGCACAAGGGCCAGGATCACACGCTAGTGATCAGCGCCCGGGGCAAACGCAGCGGCACCGATTACCTGCGGGTCGGCCTGAACCTGTCAGACGACATGCGCGGTGACAGCGCCTTCAATCTCGGCGCCAGCTACCGCATCAACGGCATCAACCGCCTCGGCGCGGAATGGCTGACCCGCGCACAAATCGGCGACAAACAGGAGCTCTACACCGAGTTCTATCAGCCGCTGGACGTCGGCTCGCGCTACTTCGTCGCCCCGTATGCTGCGTTTGAAGCGCAGAACGTCGATGCGGTGCTCGACAACGACCCGATCGCCCAATATCGCGTCGAACGCTACGGTTTCGGCCTCAATTTCGGCCGGCAGATCGGCAATAACGGTGAAATCCGCTTCGGGGTCGGCGAGGCCTGGGGTAAAGCGGATGTGCGCATCGGCGATCAGGACCTGCCGAGAGAAAACTTCACTGAAGGGTTCTACTCGCTGAAGTACTCGTTCGACTCGCTGGACAACGTCTACTTCCCCCACGAGGGCAAGGACGTCAGCCTGACCCTGATGCAATTCGAACCGGGCCTCGGCTCGGACACGCGCTACCGGCAGTGGGAATTCAAGCTCGATAAAGCCATGAGCCATGGCCCGGATACACTGATTCTCGGCGGCCGTTATGGCCGAACGCTGGACGATGCCAATGTGGTGACGTCGAGCTTCCTGCTCGGCGGTGCGCGACAGTTGTCGGGCTTTCGCGAGGATTCGATTTCCGGGCAAAACGTCAGCCTGATGCGCGCCGTGTACTACCGCCGGTTGACGCCACGCTCTTATTTGCCGCTCGATTTCCCGCTGTATGCCGGGGCTTCGCTGGAGCGTGGGCGGGCGTGGAACAACGACAATGAATTCGACAGTGGCTACATCAATGCCGCCAGTGTGTTCATCGGCTTCGATACGCCGTTGGGGCCGTTGAATTTCACGTATGGCTTGAATGATGCGAATGAGCAGGCGGTTTATTTGAATCTGGGGCAGACGTTCTGATCATTCAGGTGGATCTATATTGCCTGCCAGGCCGCCTTCGCGAGCAAGCCCGCTCCCACACTGGAACGCATTCCAACTGTGGGAGCGGGCTTGCTCGCGAAGGCGATAGTCCGGTCACCGCACAATTCCGGTGACTCAACCATCAGCGAATACCCGCGAGTAACGTCCGTGCCGTTTGCCTGAGGGGTTCATCCCCTTCCTTGAGCAACTCATTGAGCAAGGCAATCGCGCTGTCGATATCCCCATCATCAATGCAGGTCTGTGCCTGTTCGAGTTTCTCCGAGCCGTGTTCCGGCTCAGTCGCCGCTAGATCCAGCGGCTCCAGCGCCAGCAACTCGCCCGGGTCGCCGAATTCGTTAAGAAAGTCATCGTCCAGCGGCTGCGCGTCCGGTTCGGGGATCCACTCCAGCTCCGCCTCTTCGCTGGCCACCGTTTCGGGCAGCTCGAAGTCCGGCGGCAGGATCTCGAGATCGGAGTTCGATGCAGTCCGCTCTACGGGCTGCTCAGGTGTCGAACGACTGTCTTCAAGATCCCAACTGGACGCCATCGACAGCTCACCCAGATTCAACTCGAAATCATCCTCGGCCGCCGGTGGCGCAGGCGCCACCGCTGCGGCGGCGGCAATTGGCAGCACCGGGGTTATCGGCGCAGCGCCGGTCAATTTTGAATGCCGCTCTCGGATCGCAGCCAGTTGCTGAGGATCCACCCCGGCATCACGCAGGCGGTGTTCCTGTTGTTCATAAGCAGCGCTGTCGCCCTGCCGCCCCAGCACTTCGAGCAATTGCACACCCAATTCGGTGCGCTCGGGCTCCTTGTCCATGGCATTGCGCAACAACCCGACCGCCTCACTCAAACGACCATAAGCCAGATAGATCCCCACCGCCTCCAGCACATCGCCGGCCGCCGGTTCTTCACGGTGTTCGGTGGCTGCGCGGATGCTCGCCGATTGAGTGGTTGGCGGGTCTTCAGGATCTGTTTGCCGATCTGCCGGCAGAGCTGCCAGTGGCGCCGCGCCCTCCACCAGTTGCCGCCGACGTCGTACGAACAGCCCGGCACCCAATAATCCCAGCAGCATCAGCAAGCCACCGAGCAGCGGCCAGTTGAGACCATCGTCGGCAGCTTCAGGCGCAGTGGTGACTGGCGCGGGAGTTGGCGGCGTGAGGGCCGGTGCCGGCGGCTGTTGCAGTTCGCTCAAACGCGTTTGCAGATCACTGATCTGCTTTTTGCCGTCGGCTAGCTGGATATCCTGCGCCTGCAGTTTTGTGTTGAGTTCCTCGACGGTCTTTTGCAGCTGCTGATTGAGTAACGCGCTGGCCGCCAATTGCTCGGCCACGGCATCGTTGGCTGGCGCCGCCGTCGCCGGAGGGGGTGGCGCTGAAGGGGCGGCGTCGCGCTTGCCCTGAGCAGCCTGAGGCGCCGCCGTGGCAGGTTCGACGGTGGGAAATTCAGAAGATTGCGGACGTGGATCGGGCTCGTCGGAGGCCGGCACGATGCTTGGCGATCCGGGCGGATCGATCAGCAGCGTGTACTCGCGCAGCAGGCGGCCATTGGGCTGATCGAGCTGCACCAGAAAATTCAGAAAGGGTTCATTGACCGGTTTGCGCGAGGTCACCCGGATCATCTGGCGATTGCCATGCAGGATCGGGGTGAACTTGAGGTCATTGAGGAAGAACACCCGCTCGACCCCGGCCCGGGCGAATTCATCCGCGGTGGCCAGGCTGGCCGAGAGGTCGCTGGCACTGAGGCCCGCGGCATCCACCAGGGCGATGTCGGCCTTGAGCGGCTGATTGAGGGCTGAGTGGACGGTAATGTCCCCCAACCCCAGCGCCATCGACCAGGTCGAATAGCTGAATACACCAGCGACCAGCAGCCATCTGGCGCCACCGCGCAGTACAACGTGCCGACTTGCGAGCATGAGCATCCCTTAAATAAGCAAAACCGGTTTCTATGCGTTCGCACATCCGGTACGAACACGATATTGCCCAGTAGTTCTTATAGTCTGCTCTGCGCGATCCCTCAAAAAACCGGCGCGCGGTTTATGCCTCAAGATTTTTCCAGGTTGCCCAGAATGTGCCCGTGAACGCGCATGCACACCTTCAGATCCGCCTCGTCGACGCCTTCGAACAATTCGTGACGCAACTGTGTAGCGATGGTTTCGATTTGTTCGATCAGCGGCAGCGCCGGAGCGCAGAGCACGATTTTTTTCGCCCGGCGGTCTTCCATCACCGACTGACGTTGCACCAGGCCCTGGCTTTCCAGGCTGTCGAGCAAGCGCGCGAGGGTCGGCCCTTCGACACCGACGCTTTGCGCCAGCTCGCGTTGGGTCGGCGCGTCTTCGAAACGCGCCAGATGCAGCAGCACCAGCCAGCGCGCCTGGGACAAGCCCAGACCGGCCAGCCGGCGATCCAGTTCGGCACGCCAGCCACGAGACATCTGGGCCAATTGCATGCCAAAGCGGTGTTGATCGGTTAACGGCATAAAACACTCATGAGTAGACTGACAAATAGAGAAAAACTAATTATTAGTCAGCTAAGCATGACATTTGGCTATAGGCAAGAGCCGACCTGTACTGAATCGTTACAACTGCCTGACGGTTGGCGCAATCGCCGTCTTACATTTCGAATTCCGATTGCAGCGCAGCCCTTACGCAGTAAAGAACGCCTTCCGGAACGCGACCGGCGAACAGCTCGGCCACTTCGGCGACCGACGGCAACTCGCCCTCGCCGTCGAGGAACGCGTCCTGCACTTCGCCCATCAGTTCTTCAGGCAAATCGAGCGCCTGCTCCAGCGACAACTGCTGTTTGCCAATGGCCTCGGCGAGCATCGTGTAGACGTTCTTTTCCGAGCATTGCAACTGCCCGGCGATCTGCATCGGGGTCATGCCGGCGCGGGCCAGGGTGATCAGTTCGTGACGCACATCGGCCACCACTTTCGGCGCCTCGGCCTCGCCGCCGAGCACTTCGAGGAAGGCCTCGCCGTAACGTTCCAGCTTGCGCGCACCAACACCGCTGACCCGCGCCATGTCGGCCAGCGAGGTCGGCTGGCTGCGGAGCATTTCCAGCAGGGTCGAGTCGGGGAAGATGACGTACGGCGGCACGCCATGCTCTTCGGCGAGTTTGCGGCGTAGTGCACGCAAGGCTTCCCACTGTTCGCGCTCTTCGCCACGCACCAGCTGACTGGCCGGACTCTTGCTGGCGGTCTTGGCGGTGACTTGCGGCTTGAGGTCGCGGCGCAGCTCCAGGCTCACTTCGCCCTTGAGCAATGGCCGGCAGGTATCGCTCAGGCGCAGGCCACCGTAGCCTTCATGATCGACGTCGGCCAGACCACGCGCCACCAGTTGCCGGAACAACGAGCGCCATTCGCTCTCGCTCAGCGCCTTGCCGACGCCGTACACCGACAGGTGCTGATGGCCAAAGCTGCGGACCTTCTCGTTGTCCTTGCCCAGCAACACGTCCACCAGATGGCCGACGCCATAGCGCTGGCCGGTGCGATAGATCGCCGACAGTGCCTGGCGCGCCGGCTCGGTGGCGTCCCAGGTCTGCACGCCGTCGACGCAGTTGTCGCAGTGGCCGCACGGCTCGGGCATGTCTTCGTCGAAATACGCCAACAGCGTCTGCCGGCGGCAGCGGGTTTCTTCGCAGAGCGAGAGCATCGCATCGAGTTTGTGCTGCTCCAGACGCTTGTGGCGCTCGTCGCCCTCGGAGTTCTGCAGCATCTGCTTGAGCATCACCACGTCTTGCAGACCGTACGCCATCCACGCATCCGCCGGCAGGCCATCACGGCCGCCGCGCCCGGTTTCCTGGTAATAGGCTTCCAGGGATTTCGGCAGATCGAGGTGCGCGACGAAACGCACGTTGGGCTTGTCGATGCCCATGCCGAACGCCACGGTGGCGACCATGATCAGGCCTTCCTCGTTGAGGAAGCGTTTCTGGTGGTAGGCGCGCAGATCATTGGGCAGACCGGCGTGATACGGCAGCGCCGGGAAGCCCTGCTCGCTGAGGAACGCGGCAACTTCCTCGACCTTCTTGCGCGACAGGCAATAGACGATGCCGGCATCGCTGCGGCGTTCGGCAAGGAACGCCAGCAACTGCTTGCGCGGCTGCTCCTTGGGCACGATGCGGTAGAAGATGTTCGGGCGGTCGAAGCTCGACAGGAAACGCTCGGCGTTCTGCAAGTGCAGGCGGGTGACGATTTCTTCGCGGGTACGCTTGTCGGCGGTGGCAGTCAGGGCGATGCGCGGTACGTCGGGGAACATTTCCGCCAACTGGCCCAGTTGCAGGTATTCCGGGCGGAAATCATGGCCCCATTGCGACACGCAGTGCGCTTCGTCGATGGCGAACAGGGCGATGTTCAAGCCTTGCAGGAACGACAGCATGCGCGGCTGCACCAGACGCTCGGGCGCCAGATAGAGCATCTTCACTTCACCGCGTTTGATCCGCGCCGCCAGATCGCGCTGCTGTTCGGCGCTCAACGTGGAGTTCAGCGCCGCAGCGGCCACGCCCAGCTCTTCGAGGGTGGCGACCTGATCGTCCATCAGCGCGATCAACGGCGACACCACCACCGCCAGGCCTTCGCGCAGCAACGCCGGGACCTGGAAGCACAAGGACTTGCCGCCACCGGTAGGCATCAGCACCAGCGCATCACCGCCGCTGGCCACGCGCTCAATGATTGCACCCTGACGGCCACGGAAACTGTCGTAGCCGAAGATGTCCTTGAGGACGCGTTGAGCCTGTTCGAGCATAAAAACTCCAAAAATCTACCGAAACATCCCTGCACAGGCTGGTTCAGGACAGCCACAGCTGCTTAAACAAAACGTAAGAGCGCATTGCCAGACCACCGCAATACGAGCAGGGAGCGCAAAACGCGGCAGTATACCCGAGCGTTCCCCGGCACAGGGTGCCGCTGATAAGACTCCGCTAGCCGCCAACACGAAAACCCTGTGGGAGCGGGCTTGCTCGCGAAGGCGGCGTGCCGGTCGATGCAAAAGTGTCTGATACGCCGTATTCGCGAGCAAGCCCGCTCCCACAGGGATATTCGTGTTGCCTGTAATTGCGGCAAATCTGCCGTGCGGCTGGCTTGAGCGCTCAAGAAGGCCTAGAATTCCCGCATTGTTTATTCCCCCAAGGTAGCCCCGTAATGTCCTTCGCTGAGCAACTAACCCGCCTGCAAGTCTTTCTCGACGCCGACGAGCTGCACGAAGAGGCGCTGGATTACGTGGCCGCCCACGGTTACCTGACCGCCCTGTCAATCTGTGCAGAAGACGTACCGGAGCGTGAGTGGATCGACGCCCTGTTCGCCGAAGAGCCGCATTACAGCAGCGAAGCCCAGCGTGAAGAAATCGAAGCCACGCTGATTGGTCTCAAGGCACACATCGCCCGTCAACTGGCGTCCGACGAAGAATTCGAGTTGCCGTGCGAACTGGACCTGGGCGACGAGCCGGACGACTCCGAACTGCGCGGCTGGTGCATCGGCTTCATGGAAGGCGTATTCCTGCGTGAAGCGGCCTGGTTCGAAACCGCTGAAGAAGAAGTCAGCGAAATGCTTTTGCCGATCATGGTCGGTTCGGGCTTGTTCGACGAGCAGCCAGAGTTCGAAGACATCGCCAAGGACGCCAACCTGATGGACGACATGATCGTGCAGATCCCGGAAGCCCTGACCGCGCTGTACCTGCTGTGCCAGGCGCCAGACGAAAAACCGGCGATCCTCAAGCCACGTCACCACTAAGATCCGGCCTATGGACAACCCCATAGGCAACCGCTCCCTGATGTTGCGCTACTTCCTGCTGGCCGTCGGCTGGCTCAGCGTGGCATTGGGGGTGATCGGGATTTTCCTGCCTGTTCTGCCCACCACCCCTTTCCTTTTGCTGGCGGCCGCCTGCTTCGCGCGCAGCTCTCCGCGTTTCTATCAATGGCTGGTCGAGCACCCGAAGCTCGGGCCATGGATCCGCGACTACCTCGACGGCAACGGCATTCCGCTCAAGGGCAAGGTCTACGCGATCGGGCTGATGTGGGCGAGCATTCTGTTCTCGTGCTACCTGGTGCCGCTGCCGTGGGCACGGGGGTTCATGTTGACCAGCGCGGTGTTGGTGACGGTGTACATCCTTCGGCAAAAGACTTTGGATAAATCCTGAATACCGCCGCCCCCGCTACATCTGCATTTACTCCCGATACAGCGCCTCAAGCTGTCTGTTTCGTGTGTTTCGAGCCAGTTATCCAAGTGCCCTGCCACTGACCGCTCGTCGGAAAAAACCTCTTACCTGTTATTTCTGACAGTAGGCAATACTCGCCACATCAGGCCCAATTAATCAACGCCTTCCTCGCAGAGCCACCTGTCCTTCGCCGAGGTTTTTCGTCATGACGCACTTTCACTCCTTCCTGTTTCCACGCTTGCAGACTGAAGTTCCGGGGCTGAAACTGCGTCCCTTGCGGATTTTCGCCATGATAGAGCCGATCGTCGATGGGGACGGCGGTATCAACTGCAAAACCTACTACCAGTTTCCCAACGGTTTGTTCTGCGCCGTCGATGCCTACGCCGAACCCATGCGCAAAGGTGACACGCTCGATATCTATTGGGGCAAGGACCACAAGATCTTTACCCGGGTTCTGCAGGATGACGAAGACGGCAGCAACCAACCGGTGTTTTTCTTCCTGCCTGTGACGAACATCCTTCCCGGCTGGGTCGACGAGGTCTACTACGTACTGACCCGCGCAGGCAGCACCAGCCCCGACGAGCCCGCCACGCCCTTGCGAATACTGGTGAAGCTGGATCTGCCGGGCGGCAAAGACGATGACCCCCATTTGCCCGGACATGCAAAATTGCACATCGTGCAGCTGCCGCGCGACGTCATCGTTAACGGCGTGGATGCGGATTGGGCAGCCAAGGGTGTGCCGATGGTTATTCCTCCCTACCCGAACATCGCCGTGCGCGACGTTATCCAGGTGCAATGGGGCAATGCCTTCTTGCCACCTCATACCGTCAGCGCCGATGAGGCAGCCGGCACGGCACCTATCGAGATCACCGCACACCAGGACGATATTGTGGCCGGTGGCGACGGCAACGCGCAGGTGGTGCATTACGGGATCCATGACGAGGTATTCAACCATTCCGAGAAGTGGTCGCTGAGGACCACAGTCAAAGTCATGTCCGGAATCCGGCAGCTGGATGAGCCGATTATCCAGGAGTCAGTCAACGGCATCATTGATCTCGATAAATTGAACAATCGCGATGTCAACGTACATGTTCGCGCCTCCACCAGCGATTTCGAGGTGGGCGACACCGTCACCATGACCTGGGTAGGCACACCACCCACCGGTGCTCCGTTGCCCAACCGACAATCCCAGAGGGTGGAAAGCTTCCCCAGCATCCTCATATTTCAGATTCCGAATGCGCAGGTCCGGGCGATTGCCATGGGAACCGCAGACGTATCGTATGTGCGCTACAAAAAGGACGACGGCTCTGCGCTCCCCTCCAGGCACGAACTCGCCAGCGTGGAAGGCCGGATCCCCGCGCCGGTCTTAAGCGAAGCCGCGGGCAATACGGTGAGCGCCGATATCACATCGGCCACTGTGAACATTCAGTACCCGGGCATGACCGCGGACGATATCGTCGACATGGCCTGGCTGGGCACCAAGGCCAATGGCATTCCCTACTTGTATGAGGCTCGGCACATCGTCAGCCCGCAGGACGTGGAAAATCATCTCGTGACCTTGTACGTGCCGGGAAAACATCTGCGGGTGCTGGAGAACGGTGCACTGAATCTGTTCTACCAGGTGTCCCGTGACGGGCCGCACTGGCGGGGCACGCATGAGTCCGGGCATCAGGAAATCAACGTGTTGCGATTCACCTGAGTCGCAGGTTTCAGGTCAACCCGCCGGCCCGGACAGCGGGTTGCCCGGCAGGCCAGCACAAAAAAACGCCCCGCAGGTGCGAGGCGTTTTCAGGTATTCACATCATGAGGCTGCTTACCAGGTCCAGCGCGCTCCGACATTCAAGTCATACGGCTTCTTGATGTACTTGCCATGGCTGTAGTCGTAACCGGCATACACCTGCAGGTCCTTGGTCAATGCCACTGCAACGCCTGCTCCCAGCACACCACGGGTGCCAGACAGGTCGTTGTTGAACTGATTATCAGCGTTGACCGTCACGCGGTTGTTATTGATGAACTCGTGCTGCACCGCAACGCGCACATAAGGCTGGGCGACCATGCCATTGCCCATGTTGAAGTTGCGGCCCACAGTGGTGCCCGCTTCACCCAGCACCGAGCGGCTGCGATCGCCGTCGGCCTCCATGCCATTGTCCAGATCAAAGTTGCGCCCCTGAATCACCGCCGTCGACAGTTTGCCGTACGGCCCGATGTAGTAGCCGTTGCCCAGGGTGATCTGACGCCCGAACTCCGCCGAAGCGCTGACACCGGAGCTGTCATAACTGCCCTTGGCGCGGGTGCCATCGCTCATGCCGACTTTCGTATCGCTCTGAAAGCGGTTGAACTTGAGCAGCGCATCAAAGTAGTAACCGCTCTGCTTGTTCATCCAGGTCACGTAAGGGCCCAGATAGTAGCTGTCAACCGTACCCGAAGTCCCCTGTGCGACGTCCAGGTTGGTATGGCTGTAGCCGCCCATGATCCCGGCCACCCACAGACTGTCGCCCAGGTGCGTATCCGCCCCCAGAGAAAGCCCTTGCTGGGTCTGCTGATAACCCACGCCGGAAGCGGCGCTGATGGTGTACTTGTTGCCGTAGGTGCGCATCCACAGGCCGGTGTCACCCCCATTGAAACGCAACTCGCCCATGCGGCTGCGCAAAGTTGCCGCCTCGGCATACAACAGCGTCACCGGAGCGTTGAACAGCGCCAGTACCGATTTCGCCCCGGGGCTGATGGTCTTGGTGGTCGGGTCGAGAAACCATTCCGTTCCGCCCTCCCCCACTTCTCGCCGATCAAGTTTATAAGACCAGGTACCCAGATCGACATGCCCGCCTCTCAGGGCAAATTGCGCGTCGCCGGCGGCGGTGTGCACCAGGGTCAAACGCTGCGGGCTCAGCGCGTCCAGACCGGAAGCGGCCACCAGTAATCCGAATTGCCCGCTGGCAACGCCCGTGACATTGAGGAAGTCGTGCTGACCGGTGGCGAAATTGCCCTTCATTTCGAACGTACTGGAACCATCCGGCGAGCCGGCCAGCGTGCCGACGTTCAACTGGTAGAACGTATCAGGCACATCCTGCGCACCAAAGCGCACCGTCCCGCCATTCATGGCGAGTGTTCCTACAGTGTCAGCGCCTGTCAGGGTCCAGCTAGAACCGCTGTTGACGGTCACGCCGTTGACCTTGTCGAGACGGCCGGTCAGTTGCGAGTTGTTCTGCAGGGTGACATTGGCGGTCGAACCGTTTTCGACCAGCACATCGCCCTTCATGTTGCCCTGATCGAAGGTGAGATTGGCGGTACTGTTGCCGGTGACGTTGACGTTGCCTTGCAGCGTGCTGTCGCTGACAGACATGCCCGCGGTGGAAGCGCCCTGCACCGTCAGCACGTTGCCGTTGCCCCCCGTCAGGGAAGACTGGTTCAACACCTCAAGGGTGGCATTGATGCCCTTGTCCACAAGAATCGCATCACCGGTGCGGCCTTCCACACTGGCGTTGTCGAGCCGCAGTGAATTGTTGCCCAGGCCCGAGGGATCCCTGCCCATAGTCACCCCGGTCTTGTCGCCGCTGATAACCGTGTTTGCGGAGGCGCGTACATCCCCCCCCAATATGTTCAGGCCGGTACTGTCAGCCCCTGTGCCCGTCACCTGACTGTTGATGAGCGTGAGCGTGCTCAAGCCGGTGACCTGAGCACCGATTTCCCCACCCTTGAATTGACTGTCGGTTGCAGTGACCGTGGAGCCCTGGGTCGAGCCGATAGACCGATTGACCGCCAGCCCCATAAAGTCACTGGTCACGATGGCGCGAGTGAGATCACCCGTGCTGCCGGTTATGCGGATACCCACCAGCCCACTGTCGGCATTGACCGTTGCGCCGTTGATATTCAACGTTGATCCGGACGTGACAGACAGACTCTGGGTGCTGGCCCCCGCGATGTTCAGCACGCTTGCGTTGCGTACCAGATAATCGCTCTGTGGTGTGCTTGCATCGATATTCAGCGTATTGCCGTTATCGACAATAACGGCGGCAAAAGAATGCCCGCCGGTAGAAAAAAATGCTGGCAGCACGACCAGCATTTTAAAGAGTCCTGCCGCAGCATTTTTTTGCAGCGAAACATGGTTTTTGTTCATGACGTGGCTTCCTGAATGTTCATCACCTCACATCTTTCAGAAGAAACGCCAAAAGACTGTAAGAGGCGCGAACAATACCTATCCGGGTCAAGCAAAAATGTAGGAGAAGTCCTAGCTCCGGACGGAAAAGTCCTTTCCCGCTCGAGGAATGATCCGCCTGTTTCAGCAACCGTTTCAGCGAGGACACGGGAGGCGTAGCGGCCTCCCGTGTTTCCTTTGAAACGCATTGAATCAGGTAGGCAACGGGCAAGTTCCGCCATCACCCGGATTGACCAGGTACACCTTGACCAAATGCTCTTTGGAGGGAACGTCGCGCCCGTTAATGACAGCCGTATAACCGACGCCACCCCACGCATTGAAAGTCGCGAGCAAGGGTGCGTATGGGATCTTCACAATGAAGCCGTCCGCGGCTTCCTGATCTGTCGGTGTGTAGGGCACCTCCTCGAGCGTACCGGGTTTGATGGTTGCACCTTCGGCGTCGATATAGCCCTGATAGGTGAATATCAGCTCCTGATTCGCCAGTGCCAATTCCCCGCCCGGGACGTGCACCTCGACCACCACACCCTTGATGGGATCCAGGCGCAAGGCTTTGCAGTTCAGCCAGTCAGTATAGTTAGGATCAAGGTGTAAAAATGCCGGATCAGGGACAGTGTCCACTTGAATCTCCACATCCACATTCCGAGGTTTTGAAATATCTACGTTGTCGTTCAGCGAATGACCGATGACGTAAGCCATCGGGTGCGTTGGATCACCGTTACCTGCCGCCGCAATAACGTCCCACTTTACTTTCCACTCAAGCGATGTGGGAATAGTGTTTGGAATCGTAACGAGGCCACCATCCGCCTCAGAAACAAGCTGGCCCGCATATTCAAGTTGAACGGTGTCATTTTCCTTGGCGTCGGCATAGGTATTGACCGTAACAGTAACGTCCCCATCTTTGTCGGCTTCTCGCAACGTATTGACTAGGCCTCCGGAATCACCCTGAACCGTCACCAACGCCAGAATTGGATTGGTCGGGTCTGGATTTTCCGGATCAATCGGCAGACCGGGCTTTCGCAAATCAACGAGAACATCTTTGGAAATCGGAGTTGGCGGGTAATAGGTGCTGCCGCGTTTGATTTGGTAGCGGGCCGCTACAGTTTTTACACCAGGGTCGTTGTTGAACACGTCTTTGAACGAAATATCGACGTAGCACGGGAACCCGCTGATGGGCTTCGCCATCTGCGGAATGTCGTCGTAGGTCACCACCAACTCATCTCCCGGCAAGTAGTGGGTGTATTCGTTAAAGATTCCCACGCCCAAAGGGTTTTGCGCATCCGCCAGATCGACCAGACCGTCACCGACACCGTCCAACAGCGGAATAGCAAGGGGCAACAGCCCCTCGGGTGGGTCTGTCAGAACGACCGTAACGGGGACTGATGGAGAAATAGCACTTGGGTTTCCCTTACGGTCGGTGACTCTGAAAAAAAGCGCGTGATCCCCTTCACCTTTCTTGAATACTTGGTCAGCGGTAAGTTCAAGCTCGATCTCAGTGGTGGTATCAATCCGGGTGATCGAATCGACAACCTCTGCCAACGGTATCGAGTCCCCATATAACACCTCTATAAAATCGCCAATCCTCATATCTCCATAATCAGGAATCTTAATAGCTACGAAACCAATGTCGTCCAGATATTTTTTGGTAATACCTTCATCTATCACTTCCTGCGGAAGAGTAACCGGAAAAAACGGGTGCGGAGGAGTTCTATCAACATTGCACTCCAACGGTTCAGAGCTGCTCTCATTACCGCCTTGATCGATAAAGTATCCCAACTCATGTGTCCCCGGCCTATCGGTGTATCCGACAGGAAACGTCATGTCGATTTCAAGAATATCGGGGTTCAGCGGCGTAACATAATCGTATCGAGTAGAGACTATCGGAGTTCCGTCAAACGTCAGATGAATGAAGCCCGGTATCATCTTCGGGTCGTCAGCCTCAGCAGGTCTCGGAACCAGACACTTGAAAAGCTTTCCCTGCAGGCTCAGCGGAATCTGATTGATTTTATCATCCGACGTATCGCTTAGAAATGGGTTATCTGGATGCACTTTGATGACGGGTGCATCAGCTTTTGTAACAGCACGGCGAACTTTCAGATAATCGACCCGACTTTGTTCAGCGGGCGTCAATGGTTTCGGACTTGCCATTTTTCAGCTCCTTCAGAAACGGGCTTTATCTGCCCGGAATTTTGTCAATCAACTAACGCCCAAAATGCGGGCACAACACTCTCTGTCAGCCACGAATAAATACTCGTGACTGTCCCGACTAAAAACGGCTAATGCACTTTAATGAATCAATTACCCGTTACGGTTCCGTACAGGTTTCATTAGTGGGTGAGCACACTGCACCACTGGCCATGGTTCGATTGATAATCACGAAATCTTTTTTTGAAACACCCCGTCCACCCGTAAACTTTTTCAAGGTGTAATGACATAACGCCGAACCCCGGTTTTGCATCGGCGCTATCAATCTTTCGTAATCGGTCACATGCACTTCAAAACCGTTTCTTGCCTGATCCGCACTCAAGGTGGTCGAGAACCGGTCCGCGGCCTTGGGAATGGGCGTGGTGCCATTCGGTCCCGCGCATCCCTGCCAGAACAACGTCACGATGTCCTTCTCGTCAAACACCGGGTTGCCTTCAATCCTCACGCGCACCCGCTCCCAGAGACGCGGTTTCGCACAGCAGTCAAGCGTCCCACTGATGCCAGCGTCAGGGAACGAAGGCTCTTGGAGACCTTCGATAATGATGATCGACACCTTGACGGGCGTGAATGGCGCCAACTGCTGGTTGACGCCATTGCTGGTGGTGTAATGGACCGGCAACGCCGGGTTCAGCCGGTCCTGGTCAATGACCGACCATGGAATATTGAACGGCACTCTCTTGCCGGCAACGTCACCGGTCTGGACGATGTATCTCGCCACGGGCGTACTGATGCTCCCCCAATAAACTTCGATCGTGTGTCCTCGTTCAGGTGCGTCGAACAAGGTCAGGAAGCCGTCGGCGTCCTCGCCGAAATCTTCGGTAAGCAATGTGTTCAGCACCTTGGATTTGGCGCCGTAGATCTCCAGCAAGGCAAGCTTGGGGTTCAACAACGCCGGCGCATTGGCGTGATCCTGGCCTGCCACCGTCAGGTTCACCGATACCAGGGTTTCCATTGATGGTTTGCTATCGACGCCCCTTGTGCGCACGCGGTAAGTGACACGAGCATTCACCGGACCCAGCCCCTTGGCTGTGAGCGCACTCCACGGCACAGGGATCACGCAAGGAAAGTTGGCCGGGTCGACATCCTGCGGCGGCAGAACAGTGCCATCCCAGTCCAGCAGTACCTGATCGCCGCTCAACGGATTGTCATAGGCATCGATTTCGACCGTTACCGCCCCTTGGTTGACCGCCCCCTCCCGGGCGTGCTGACGATCGATCAAGCCTCTGTCCGACAGGGGGATGCGCGGAGGCTTGTGAATGGGCACCCCTGGGGTCAGATCGACGAACACAGGCAGCGGCCGCGAGCGCGGTCCACGGTTTCCGGCCCAGTCGCGCAAGCGATAATAGATGTATCGCTGCCCATGACCGCGCAGGCGAATTTCGTCTGCGTAGACGGTGATGATGAGTTGATCGTTATCGATATCCAACTGACTGAACGCCTGCTCGCGGATTTCGGTTTCGAAGTCCGGTGGCGTGTTGGTGTCCGTCCAGTAATAAATCGCCCGGTCACGGGCCTTCACGTCCAGATAGAGGCGTACTTTGAAACGAACCTGACCGTGCTCGTCCAAATAGTCATCGGTGATGTCGCCCACAAGATCCAGCAGTTCCAGCATCGCCGGTTCCTGGCCGTCATCCGGCGGCACTCTATCGACGGTGATGGTTTTTTTCAGCGATTCCGCGTCGTTGCCACCAATCTTGAGCTTGTACGACAGGTCGTAAACGCCAGATGCCAGGTCCCTTTGAGGCACCGAAACAATCTTGTCACCCGGATCAATGGGAATATCGAACGGGAACACCCCCGCCGTGTCGTCATCAAAGGGAAGCCCCCGTCGCCTGAAGCCCACCAACACGACGTCTTTTACGAATTCCGGCTCTGTCGAGAAGTCCCACGCCGGAATCGTGATTTTCAAATCGCGATTCAATACATCGCGAGGTAATAGCCCGTCCGGGCTCTCATTACCCTCTTCGTCTTTCAGGATATCCGGAACAATCGGTTCTGGAATAACCACAAGACTTGGTTCGTCATCGCCGCGTGCGTGTTGCGGATCCATCGACGACTCTTCTGGGGGCACCATTGCGAAACTCCACGGCAATTGAGCGGACAGTGTTCTCGCGCAGGGCAGTCGTGAAGATAAAACGGGCCGTTGACTGACGATGGCGTGGAACGTTTGTGACCCAATTAGATGCCTGGCGGAAAAAGCTGACTACTGTCAGAAATACTAGGTTTGCTTACCGTTTGTCGGGAAGTCGCTGGAAATAACTGAACAGTCAGCTCAGCGTGAGGCTGCATTTTTGTTGAGCAGAATGGGGGATGAACTCGCCGCGCGACCCAGCGGGAGCAGACTCCCTCGCCATAGGTTGGGGTTCACCGCAGAGTCGACTACCCTGCGGCAGCGCCTACTGGGAAGCAGTTTCAGGCATGCAAACCACGCCTCAAGACCGTTCATCGCAAATACCTCCTCACCTGTAATTTCTGACAGTAGCCAACGCTCGCCACCTGCCCCTAAATAACCCAGAGCCTTTGCTTCCCACGCCCTGGAGTCTTCAGCATGCCTATTCAGCCCCCTCGCCTCCCGCCCCCCGAGACTCTGCGGCAACTGGAAATACCCGACCGTACGCAGCCGGCCCTGGATGGGGGGGTGTGGGGGATCAATATTGCCGCCGCGCAGTTGCTGGCGCCCGACAAGGGGCTGAAAGTCTATTGTCCACCTTGGCAACTTATGGGTTTAGGTGACCACATCGAGCTGCTGCTCGACGGTGTTCAGGTCGACCAGACCACCATCGTCAAGCCAGAGGATGTCGGCGAGCGTGTCACCCTGTATGTCCCGCCCCGGAAGTTCGCGACCGGGGCCTATACGCTGCAATATCGGGTCAAGGTATTCAGCCAGTCTCCGGAAACTTCGCTGCCTCCGGTCGATATCTTCGTCAAACTCGAGCAACCCGGCGGCAAGGATGAAAACGGCAGTGCCCCGGGGCATTCCGAGCTGAACATGTACATCGATCCGCGGATCATCAACGATGGCGTGGACAAGGCAACCGCCGAAACCGGCCTCGACATCATCATCAAGGCCAAACCCGGCAGTAGCAGCCTGTTGCCCTACCCCAACATGGCCGTGGGTGACCACTGCAAGTTGACCTGGGGCGGCTGGTTTTTGTATTCGCCATGGGTGACCCAGGATCACATCGATGACCCGCAAGGCCATCCACTGGTCATCCATGTCGACAAGGCCACCATCCTCGAAGCCGGCGATACCGACAGCCTGGCCGTAGCCTTTGAAGTACACGACATTGTCGACAACCGTTCCGAAGACTGGTGCGCCGCAGTAGAGATTGCCGTCGATACCGGCAACACGCGCCTGTCGCCTCCCATGGTCAAAGAGGCCTTCAATAGCGTTGTGGACATGGACAAACTGGGAGATGCGCCGCTGACCTTGCAGGTATTGGTCGACGCACCCGACTTCCGGATCGGTGATGTGGTCATCGGTCTGGGCAAGGGCACCACGCTGGACGGCGAATCGATCAGCGTTGAAGTCCGCGGCGAGCCACTCACCAGCGTGGGCAACATCTACGAATTGGCCCTGCCAAGCGCCGACATACGTTTGCTGGCCAAAACCCAGGCCGTGTTCAGTTATCGCGTGGAACGCAGCGGGTCTGATGATCGCCCCTCCAAGGGGCGCTTCGTCAGTATCATCGGAGAAACCCGACGCCTGCTCGCGCCGATTGCCGTGGATGCGCAACAAGGGGCACTCGACCCTGATCTGGTTAACACCACCGCCTTCATCCCCTTTGATCCGATGATGCAGGTGGGCATGGTCATCGTTCTGCGCTGGGTCGGCACCCGCCAGGATTTCAGCGTCTACGACCCGGAACTGGACTGGCGCACCCTTAGCAAGGGCGATATCGACGACAAAGAACCGATCCCGATCATCGTCGAAGGCAAACACCTCAAAGCCATCGAGGGCGGTACGCTGGATTTGTTCTACGTGCTGATGGCCGAGGGCAGCGATGGAGGCATCATTCAGCGCGAGTCACTGCACCATGCTCTGTTGCGGGTGGGTGAACCGCTGCTGGAACTGGTCGCGCCCATCGTCCTCGGTGAGGCCGGCGGAACACTCGAACCCGACGACCTGCCCGGCGGTTCGAGCAAACTGACCGCCCCGGCTGCCGCCGAACCCACCAAAGCGGGTGACAAGGTCACCTATACCTGGCGCGGTTCGAAAACCGGCAAGACCTGCGACTCGGTGCCGATCAATTCGCTCAATGCCGGTAGAGCCATCGATTTCACCCTGAACCCGACCTTCGTCCAGACCCACATCGAACCCAATCGCGGCGGCACTGTGGACGCGATGTATGAAATCCTCAGGGTGGCGGCAGGCGCCACGCCGGAACGTGTCAGCTACTCGCGGACGTTGAATTTCACTGTCGGCGAAGCCGTGCTGCTGACCCGGCCGAAGGTTCAGCAGGCCGAGGCCGATGGCACTACCTTGCAGCCGATCAAGGCCGTGGAAGCCCTGACCGTCAACATCGATTCGCAAGACTTGCTGCTCAGCGATCTGCTCAGCGTGACCTGGACCGGCGCACCCGGCACGGCCGCCGGCGGCTCGCACACCACCCCGGCCAGACCCATCAGTGAAACCACGCTGACAATCGAACTGCCGGTCACCGTGCTGGCATTCAACCTGGGCAAAACCGTCACCGTGACGTACACCGTCACCCGCAACGGTGTGCCCCGGACCTCGTTGCCGCTGTTGTTGAATGTTGGCACCTTGCCGGACTCAAGCTTGAAATCGCCGGTGATCATGGAAGCCGACAACGATGGCGAAGGCCCGGAATTCAATGTGGCTAATCTGACTGCCAACGCAGTCGCTCGCATAGATGTCTGGCCGTTGATAGCTACCGGTCAGCGTATGTGGATGCGTCTGACCGGAACCAATGCCAACGACACTCCGTACATCAACGATATTGCACCTGGGGATCCTGTCACTCAGCCGTTGATCGATAGGGGCTACCAAAATCGCGGACTCACTCAAGCAGCAATGAAAAACCTGAAAGATGGCAGTGACTTGACCATCGAGTGCAAAACGACGTTCAACAAGAGCACGAATGAAAGCGAGGCGGTGCCCTTCCCCGTGCGCACTTACACGATCAAAGCGGTTGAGGATGTGCGGCCAGAAATTACCCGTGTGGAAGACTCCAAAGGGGAAGAAATTCTCCCGGGCGCCACGACCGTTGACACTTCTATCACGCTTAAAGGGAAAGGGGCTAAAGGCCAGAAAGTCCTGATCAAGGATGGCAATATCGAGATAGGCATTGCCGACATCGATCCACAGAGTGGTGACTGGGAGTTCCCGGTGACGGGGCTGTCCCTTGTCTCCCATAGTTTCACCGCCACTGCCCAGTACGGCAATGAGCAGGTATCGGATCCGTGGGTCGTGGTCGTGACCGCTCCTACCGCACCAACTATCACTCGGGTGGAAAACTCCAAAGGGGAAGAAATTCTCCCGGGCGCCACGACCGTTGACACCTCGATCACGCTTAAAGGCAAAGGGGCTAAAGGCCAGAAAGTCCAGATCAAGGACGGCACCACCGTCAAAGGTACAGCCGACGTCGATCCACAGAGTGGTGACTGGGAGTTCCTGGTGACGGGGCTGAGTGCCGACACCCATAGTTTCACCGCTACTGCCCAGTATGGCGGTGGGGTTGAATCGGCTCCGCGGGTCATCGTAGTGGTGGCTGCCGACACACCGGCCATCACATCAGTAAAAGACGAGAGCAACTGGAACATCCGCGAAAACGGTTACACCGTGCACACCAGCGTCACATTCACTGGCTCCGCGCCGGCCGGCCAAGAGGTGGAAGTTTTCCTCGGTACGGTTTCCAAAGGCAAAGCCAAGGCAGAGAGCAACTCCATCTGGACCCGTACCGTGAGCGGGTTATCACTGGACGTGTTGCATACCTTCAAAGCCATTGGTCAATACGCAAATAACCCGCCGTCGAATACCTGGCGCCTGACCGTGTTGAATGGGGTCGTGCCGGCCATCACCGGTGCGGAGGATTCCAAAGGGCAGCCAATCAGCAATGATGGAAGCACTGTTGACACCACTATTCGTCTGAGGGGGACGGCGACCAAGTATCTTGAGGTGGAAATTTTCGACGGTAACAACTCCACTGGCAAAAGGGTCGAGGCCAATGGAAATGGCATATGGACGGTTGAACTGACCGGGCTGACACGTAGGAAGCATGTGTTCAAAGCCAAGGCCTTGTATGGCAGCGGGACGGAGTCGGGGGAGTGGGCGGTGAACGTGGTGGCAGCTGCTGCACCCACGATCACCTCAGTGCAAGACGAAAGCAAATGGAACATCCCCGATAACGGTTATACCGTGCACACCAGTATCACGCTCGAGGGCTCCGCGCCGGCCGGCGAGGAGGTGGAAGTTTTCCTCGGTACGGTTTCCAAAGGCAAAGCCAAGGCAGAGAGCAACTCCATCTGGACCCGTACCGTGAGCGGGTTATCACTGGACGTGTTGCATACCTTCAAAGCCATTGGTCAATACGCAAATAACCCGCCGTCGAATACCTGGCGCCTGACCGTGTTGAATGGGGTCGTGCCGGCCATCACCGGTGCGGAGGATTCCAAAGGGCAGCCAATCAGCAATGATGGAAGCACTGTTGACACCACTATTCGTCTGAGGGGGACGGCGACCAAGTATCTTGAGGTGGAAATTTTCGACGGTAACAGCTCCACTGGCAAAAGGGTCGAGGCCAATGGAAATGGCATATGGACGGTTGAACTGACCGGGCTGACACGTACGAAGCATGTGTTCAAAGCCAAGGCGTTGTATGGCAGCGGAACGGAGTCGGGAGAGTGGATAGTGAACGTGGTCGATCTCGTTGACCTCGTCGAAAACTTTGGTTCATATCCAAAAGAAAAATGGGTCACAAACCCAGGGGAAACCCTCGAAGGGACGCACACCAAACTAACGGTATTTACAGACATAGGGCGGGATTTTCGTTGGGTCAAAGTGACAGAAAACCGAACTCTTTGGATGCAGATCAGCAGCCAAATTGCTCCAGCCGCATTTGGGTATGCCGTAGCACTGAAACAAGGGAACGCCAAGAGTGCGACAATCAAGGGAGAGTTTCAGAGTCTTAGGCGTCACCGCATCCAGATTGAGTTTCTACAGAGTAATGATGTGGTCTCCTCAATACTCTTCTTCGAAGGCGTCAGTCTTGAACGGTTTGAGAGGGACGTCGCTCCACAAAACGGCCAAGCGTTCAACGCTATCAAATTTGTGATGACGATTTTGGAGGGGATAGGCGCTATGGAGATGTTTCTTATATATGAAATTGCTTACAGAAGTTAAAGGCTTCTGTTGCCTACAATTTGGTGAAGAACAGATGCCCCCGATGCTTTAGATCAGAGGAAATCACTTTTGCATCACTGACACGAAAAACGGTAATCCACGCTAAGCGCCTCTCCTTGATGGGGAGGGGCTTAGCAGTTACTCCTAAAGCTGGTGTGTTTTCAATGAACTGAAGTAAACACAGAAGGTTATTGGCAGGGGTAACGCTTTCCCACGAAAGTGTTACCCCAATTAATTGTCCCGAGCACAGCTTTATCCCAGTACTTACCTCCACTACAAAAAATATGTGCAGGCAAATTCTTGGACTCCGAAAAATGATCTGGAATGGGGCGGGTTAAGGAGACGGATTAATTTAATGGCAATAGTGAGTAACTTCACGCCTACCATGGATCTGTGCCGGGCACTTAACCAGTGACCAACGCAGATTCACTGTGGGAGCGGGCTTGCTCGCGAAGAGGCCAGAACTGTCAACGCCTATTCCTTGGGCACCACGTTATCCAGCACCTGATTCACCGCCAACTCCCCCAGCATCACCACTTGCGCAATGCCCAACACCGTATTACGACTCGGCCCCTCCAGCGTTCCGGCGAAATCGCCGAGCATGACCGTGGCCGAGGCCAGGGACTCGCAGGCGTTGGCCAGCAGGGATTCGGTGTCGGTTTGCGGGTTGACCATGAACATACTGCTGGGGGTGTATGGCGTTGCCATGATTTGCGCGGGTGCGAGGTAATGGTCGAGGGCGCGTTCGGCGGCTTCGTGGAGTTTTCTGGAGTTGAGGGATTCGTAGGGTGATACCGAGTCTGTGGCCGGCGGATTGGGTGGGGTTTCGGACATCAGCTGGAACTCCGATCAAGGTACTTTGGAAGAATGACTCCCTGTAGGAGCTGCCGAAGGTTCGGGCCGCGTTCGGACGATCTTTTGAGGTTGCTTTTAAAAAACAAGATCAAAAGATCGCAGCCTTCGGCAGCTCCTACAGGGGACCGGGTGATTAGTTCGGCACGCGGCGGCCGTCCAGTACCCGGTTGACCATCAGTTCACTGAGCATGATCACCTGATGCAGCATCAGCATGGCCCGGCGCTGTGGCTGGTCGACGACGTCGCCGATATCGCGGGCCATGTCGCTGGCGGCGGCCAGTGATTCGCAGGCTTCGACGAGCAAAGTTTCTTCGTCCACGGTGGGGTCGATGAGGAAGATTCTGTTCGCCTTGCATGACGAGGTTGAAGGGATCGAGATCTTCAGTGCGCCGGGGTTGAGGTAGAAGTTGATGGCGCGGTCGGTGGCCGCTTTTATCTTCTGCGGGTCGAGGGCTGGGTCGTACGGGATCGAGGTGTCCGGGGGGTTGGGTGTGGCTTTGAACATAGGTGACTCGCTGTTTTGAATAAGTGAGGAGCCGTCACTCTCGCTACCAAACGAAGGGTGGCGGCCATTTGTGGGTTGGTAGACCGGTCAAAACAGTAAACCCGGCGCTCCCGAAGGAGCCCCACGCATGGCCACCATAAAGCAGAGTCCCAAAAACGGACCTGTAATGTGGCGCACGACTGTAATGAAACGGGCTACCAAACCCGATCACTGATTTCAGTGACAGGGAAACGATATAGCCCGCCCCATAGCCGTGTAAGCCGGCGGATTCTGGCGTACGCGTAGGTAACGGCGCAAGGCGTTGTAGCCGGTATGGCGTAACGGTTCGTGTACTTTAAACGCGGTTGCGGGGTGATGTTTATTTGCGGGGTTTGCTCTGTTGTTTTGATTTTGTCTGGTAGGCCGCCATCGCTGGCAAGCCAGCTCCCACAGTTGGAGTGTGTGCATTCAGTTGGGGATTGGTCGGCTGGGAGGCCGCTTTCGCGAGCAGGCTCGCTCCCACAGTTGGAATGCGTGCATTCAGGTGGGAGGTTGGTCGGCTGGGAGGCCGCTTTCGCGAGCAAGCCCGCTCCCACAGTTGGAATGCGTGCATTCAGTTGGGGATTGGTCGGCTGGGAGGCCGCTTTCGCGAGCAAGCCCGCTCCCACAGTTGGAATGAGTGCATTCAGGTGGGGATTGGTCGGCTGGTGGGCCGCCATCGCTGGCAAGCCAGCTCCCACCATTTGACCGAGTGTATTCAGTTGGGGATTGGTCGGGTGGTAGGCCGCCATCGCTGGCAAGCCAGCTCCCACAATTTGACTGAGTGCATTCAGTTAGGGATTGGTCGACTGTGAGGCCGGTTTCGCGAGCAAGCCCGCTCCCACAGGGGAGCTTTGTTGTTCACAAAATGCTGAGCACCCTAAATCCAATGTGGGAGCGAGCTTGCTCGCGAAGGCTGACTCACTGGCAACGCAGTTCTCCAGACAGACAAAACCCGCCGTCCCGACGGCTCGGGGCGGCGGGTTTTGTCGTTTCAGGCCTTGATCACACCGTGTCCACTTTCAGCGAATGATCATTGAGCATGCCGCTGATGATCGTCGCCGTGTCGTGCCCGCCGGCCACCACCCCGCCCGCCCCCGGGGTCACGCCGTAGTGGCTGGCGAGGTTGACGCCGGCCAGGTCGATGGTCTGGTTCGGCGTGGCGCCGGCCAGGGCGCTGACGTCGATGCTGGTGAGCACCGAGGCGCCGCTGCCGGTAACGGTGAAGTGCAGGTAATCGTCGAGCGACGCGGTGGTGCCGTTTTCACCTTGTAGCAGTTGCGACAGGTCGAGCTTGTCGGTGCCGGGAGTGAAATCGGTGATGGTGTCGTGGCCACTGTTGCCCTTGAGGTACTGGAAGGTATCCGCGCCTGCCCCGCCAGTCAGGGTGTTGTTGCCCATGCCGCCGATCAGCAGGTCATCACCGCCGCCACCGTTGAGGATGTCATTGCCCAGGCCGCCGTTGATCACGTTGTTATTGTTGTCGCCGGTCAGGGTGTCGTTGAAGTTCGAGCCGACCAGATTCTCGATATTACTGATCGTGTCGGTGCCGGCGCCGATGGTGTTTTGCGCACCGAGCAGACCGAGGTTGACCGTGACCCCGGCGGTGGCATGGGCATAGCTGACCGTGTCGATGCCGGTGCCGCCGTCGAGAATGTCGTTGCCCGGGCCGCTGTAGAGCAAGTCGTTGCCCGCGCCGCCGTGCATCTCGTTGTTGCCGGAACCGGCGGTCAGTACGTCGTTGCCGTCGCCGCCATTGAGGATGTTGTTGCCGGTGCCCGCCACCAGAATGTCATCCCCGGCAGTGCCGGTGAGGGTGTGGCCATCCTGATAGGTGATGCTGACGTTGGCCGTGTCGCTGCCGCCATGGTTGTCATTGGCGGTGTAGGTGCCGTGGAAATCCGGCGTCACGTCGTGGGCGCCGGCGTAGTTGACCGTCATGGTCAGTTGATAGTTTTCCGCTGCCGTCGGATTGCTGCCGGTGGTGTTGCTGATGTTGGTCACGTGGATCTGGTAGGTGCCATCGGCACCGGCAGTGATGGTGCCGCCATCGGCGATGCTGACGAACGCGCCGCCGTTGACCGAGTACTCCATGGTGACGTGGCCGGCCGCGAGGTTGTGATCCAGGTTCAGCGTTTCGCCCTGTTTCAGTTTGACGGTGATCAGGTCTTCATCGTTGGCATTGGCGCTGGTCACCGCACCGAGGTAACCGCTGACCACCAGCACGGCGGTCATCGCTGCGGTGTTGGCGGCGAACGCAGCGCGTACGTCAGCCAGGTTCTGGTTGGCGGCAGTGTTGCCGGTGCCGGCGAAGTTGATCGCGCCGGTGCCGGTGAAGTCCGCGCCCTTGGCCACCCATCCGGTGTTGAAGCTGGTCGGCGAAGCGTTGAGCGTGTCGCCGTCCGGATCGGTGTCGTTGGCCAGCAACAGTTCGCCCGGCACGGTGATGTTGCTCGACAGCACGTTGGTGATGACGTGGTCGTCCGTCGCCACCGGTGGCGAGTTGGGGATCACTTTCACGGTCAGCGTCGAGCTGGCGAGGTCGCCGTCGTTGTCGCTGAGGGTGAAGCCGATGTTCTCGGTGATCACCGTGGTCGTGGTTTTTTGCGAGGTGTAGCTGTAGTCGCCGGTGTCGAGGTTGATCACCAGGGTGCCGCTGTTGTTGGTGGCGATGCTCAGGCTGTTGTTCACGGTGTTGAACGTGCCGTGGTTGGTGCCGCCGGATGCGGTCAACGAACCCTGGCCGCTGTTGGCGCGCGGGTCATAGGTGTAGGTGGTGCCGTCGACCACGATGGATTTGATGAAACCGCCATCGGCGCCGAAGGTACCGCCCTCGCCCAGCAGCGAACCGGTGACCGGGGCGCCTTCGACGGTGCCCGACAGCACCGAGTTGAGCTGATTGAGATCGGTGACCACCACCGCGTTGGTGTTGGTGTGGCTGATGCCGTCATAGGCCAGCGGATCGAGGTTGGCGTTGCTCACGCCGCTGCCCAGACCGATCGCGTAGTTCTTGATGTTGTTGGCATCGAGGAAGGCTTTGAGTGCGGTCTCATCGGCGGTGCCGATTTCCTGGCCAGTGGTCGGTTTACCGTCGGAGAAGAAGTAGCCGATGTTCTGCGCCCCGGTGAGTTTGCCCGAGGTGTTGAACGCGGTCTGCATCGTTGCCACGGCCGCGTCGTAGTTGGTACCGCCACCCGCCGTGAGACCGGCGAGCAGCGACTTGGCGGTGGCCACGTCAACCCACACCGAGGTCCTGTCGGTGGCGCTGCTGCTGAAGGTGACGAGTTGCACCTTCACATCGCCGAGGTCGTCGTATTTGTCGAGCAAGGCACTGATCGCCTGTTTCGCCAGATCCAGTCGCGACAGGCCCGGCACGCCGGACGGGTCGACCATGCTGCCGGAGATGTCGAGGACGATCAGCAGGTTGGAATCGATCTCCACCGCCGCCACCGAACGATCCGACGCCACGGCTTTGGGCACGTCATCGACGATGTTGACCACAATCGTGCTGGTGGTGCTGTTGCCCAGCGCATCGGTGGCTTTGTAGGTAAAACTTTCGCTCAGGGTGTTGGCGCCGTCGTTGGCGTTCGGCGTGGTTTTCGGTGCCGAGGTCAGGGTGTAAGTGTAAGTGCCGTCGGCGTTGAGCTGGATCTGCCCGTAAGTGCCGGTGGCGCTGCCGACCAGGGTGTAGGTGAGCGCCCCGCTGCCGCCGGTGACCGCACCGACCAGTGTGCCGGTGGCGGTTTCGCCGGTGTTGGTCGGGTCGCTGCCGGTGACCGTGCCGGGGGCCAGGTCCTGGCCGTCCTTGGTCAGGTCGAGGGCTTTTTCGTAGACCGTCACGTCCTGATCGACCGACGCAATCAGTTTGCTGTCGGCAACGTTGATGGTGATGGTGGTGGTGCTTTCGTCACCGTCGCCGTCGCGGATGGTGTAGGTGAAGGTGTCGGTGGCGCCCGGTGGGCTCACCGAGTTCGGGTTGCTGTGGTAGATGGCGTTGCCTGCCGCGTCGAGGGTCAGGTAGCCGTAGGCGCCGTTGATGTTGCTGTTGAGGCCGCCGATCGCCGAGGTCGCGGTGTTGCTGCCGGCGCGCACGCCGACCACTGCCCCGCCCGCCGCTGCGCCATCGGCGCCAGTGACGTCGTTGCCGAGCACGCTGAGGTTGACCGTGCCGCCCTCCGCCACCGAGCCGGTGTCGGCCTTGGCGGTCGGCAGGTCATCGATGATGTTGACGTTGATCTGGCCGCTGGCGGTGCTGCCATCAGTGTCAGTCGCCACCACGTTGAAGTTTTCGGTGAGGCTGTTGGCGCCGTTGCCGGTCGGGTGATTTTCGTTATCTACCAGGGTGTAGCTGTAACTGACCACGCCGGTCGCCGGGTTGTAACCGGTGACGGTGAACGTACTGCCCAGCGGCGACACCACCGATTGCGGGAAGCCTGCGGCGACCCCGTTGGTCACGACGGCAATGCCACCGACAGTGAGGGTTTGCAGGCCATCCAGGGCCGTGACGGTGAACGTACCGCTCTGGGTCAGCGCCGGAGTATCGGGGCTGGTGCCGTCACTGAGGTTTTTCTCGTAGACGGTGAGTTCGCCGCCATTGACGTCGAGGCCGTTGAGCACCACCGGATCGTCGTTGTTGTGGATGTTCAGCACCAGATTGGCGGTGCTGGTATCGCCGTCGGCATCGGTGAGCGTGTAGGTGAATGTTTCGGTACCGTTTCCACCGCCGTGCAGCGCTTTGAAGTCGGCGTCAGCCGGGTTAAGCGTGTAGGTGTAAGTGCCGTTGGCATTGAGCACCAGCGTGCCGTAAGTCCCGGTGAACGTACCGGCAGTGATCGGCCCGGCATTCGGTCCAGTGGCGACCACGTCCGCGCCTTGCACGTCGTTAGTCAGCACGTTGCCGGTCAGGGTCAGCTGGGTTTCCGAGGCACTGGTGGCGTTGCTGTCGTTGAGGGCTTTGGGCACGTCATCGACGATGCTGACGACGATGGTGCTGGTGACCACATTGCCCAGCGAATCGGTGGCCTGATAGGTGAAGGTTTCAGTCAGGGTGTTGGCCCCGTCGTCGGCATGCGGTGTGGTGGTCGCCGGCGAGGTCAGTGTGTAGGTGTAAGTGCCGTTGGGGTTGAGCACGATCTGCCCGTAGTTGCCGGTGGCACTGCCGACCAGCGCATAGCTGATGGCGCCGACCGCACCGGTGACCGAACCGACCAGCGTGCCGGAGGCGGTCTCGCCAGTGTTGGTCGGATCGCTGCCGATGACCGTACCCGGGGCCAGATCGGCGCCGTCCTTGGTCAGGTCGAGGGCTTTTTCGTAGACGGTGACGTCGGTGTCGCTGGTCGCATACAGCTTGCTGTTGGCAACATCGATGGTGATGGTGGTGGTGCTTTCATCGCCATCGGAATCGCGCACGGTGTAGGTGAACACATCCACCGCACCGGGGCCGTTCACGGCATTGGGGTTGCTGTGATAGACCGCGTTGCCGTTGGCGTCCAGCGTCAGGTAACCGTAGGTGCCATTGATGTTGCTGTTGAGGCCGCCAATGGCCGAGGTCGAGGTGTCGGAGCCGGCGCGCACACCGACCACCGCGCCGGTCACCGCCGGGCCGTCGGCGCCGCCGATGTCATTGTCGAGCACGTTGCCGCTGACGTTGCCGCCCTCCGCCACCGAGGCGGAATCGGCGTGCGCGCTCGGCAGGTCATCGATGATGTTGACGTTGATCTGGCCGCTGGCGGTGCTGCCGTCAGTGTCAGTCGCCACCACGTTGAAGTTCTCGGTGATGCTGTTGGCGCCGTTGCCGTTCGGATGGGTTTCGTTATCGACCAGGGTGTAGCTGTAGCTGACCACGCCAGTCGCCGGGTTGTAGCCGGTGATGGTCAGCGTGCTGCCCAACGGCGTGACGGTTGATTGCGGGAAGCCTGCGGCCACACCACCGGTGACGACGTTGATGCCGCCCACGGTCAGGGTTTGCAGACCGTCGAGCGCGGTCACGGTGAAGGTACCGCTCTGAGTCAGCGCCGATGCATCGGGACTGGTGCCGTCGCTGAGGTTTTTCTCATAGACCGTGAGTTCGCCACCATTCACGTCGAGACCGTTGAGGGTCACCGGATCGTCGTTGTTGTGGATCTGCAGGACGAGATTCGCAGTGCTGGTATCGCCGTCCGAGTCAGTGAGGGTGTAGGTGAAATTTTCCGTGCCGTTGCCGCCGCCGTGCAGGTTTTTGAAGTCGGCGTCGTTGGTGTTCAGCGTGTAGGTGTAAGTGCCGTCGGTGTGCAGTTCCAGCGTGCCATAGGTGCCAGTGAACGTACCGGCGGTGACCGGGCCGGTGGGTACGCGGTCGGCGCCCTGCACGTCGTTGGTGAGGACGTTGCCGGTCAGGGTCAACTGACTTTCCGACGCGGTGTTGGCGTTGCTGTCGTTCACGGCTTTTGGCAGGTCGTCGATGATGTTCACATCGAGGGTTGCGTTAGCGGTGGTGCCGTTGTCGTCCACTACGGTGACGGCGAACTGTTCAGGCAGATTGTTGGCGCCGTTGGCGGTTGGGTGGGCGTCGTTGTGGTCGAGGGTGTAGCTGTAGCTGACAACACCGGTGGCCGCGTTGAAACCGGTGATGGTGAGCGTACTGCCCAGCGGCGTGGTGACCGACTGTGGAAAACCTGCGGCCACGCCATTGGTCACCACGGCAATACCGCCGACGGTCAGCGTAGTGACGCCGTCCAGTGCAGTAATGGTGAACGTGCCGCTTTGGGTCAGTGCATTGGCATCAGGCGCACTGCCGGTGCTGAGGTTTTTTTCGTAAACCGTCAGCTCGCCGCCGTTCACGTCGAGGCCACTGATGACCACCGGATCGTCGTTGTTGTGAATCTGCAAAACGAGGTTGGCGGTGCTTGTATCGCCGTCGGAATCGGTGATGGTGTAAGTGAAAGTCTCGGTGCCATTGCCGCCACCGTGCAGGTTTTTGAAGTCGGCGTCGGTGGTGTTCAGCGTGTAGGTGTAGGTGCCGTCGGTGTGCAGTTCCAGGGTGCCGTAGGTGCCGGTGAAAGTCCCGGCAGTCACTGGGCCGGTCGGTACGCGGTCGGCGCCTTGTACGTCGTTGGTCAGGACATTGCCGGTGAGGGTCAGATTGGTCTCTGACGCAGTATTGGCGTTGCTGTCGTTCGCGGCTTTTGGCAGGTCGTCGATGATGTTCACATCGAGGGTCGCGTTCGCGGTGGTGCCGTTGTCGTCCACTACGGTGACGGCGAACTGTTCAGGCAGATTGTTGGCGCCGTTGGCGGTTGGGTGGGCGTCGTTGTGGTCGAGGGTGTAGCTGTAGCTGACAACACCGGTGGCCGCGTTGAAACCGGTGATGGTGAGCGTGCTGCCCAGCGGTGTGGTCACCGATTGCGGGAAGCCTGCGGCCACGCCGTTGGTGACCACAGCAATGCCGCCGACGGTCAGCGTGGTTACACCGTCCAGAGCGGTGATGGTGAAGGTGCCGCTTTGGGTCAGTGCATTAGCGTCCGGCGCGCTGCCGGTGCTGAGGTTTTTTTCGTAAACCGTCAGCTCGCCGCCGTTCACGTCGAGGCCACTGATGACCACCGGATCGTCGTTGTTGTGGATCTGCAAAACGAGGTTGGCGGTGCTGGTATCGCCGTCAGAATCGGTGATGGTGTAGGTGAAATTCTCGGTGCCGTTGCCGCCACCGTGCAGGTTTTTGAAGTCGGCGTCGTTGGTGTTCAGCGTGTAGGTGTAAGTGCCGTCGGTGTGCAGTTCGAGCGTGCCGTAGGTACCGGTGAAAGTGCCGGCAGTGACGGGCCCGGTGGGCACGCGGTCGGCACCTTGCACGTCGTTGGTCAGCACGTTGCCAGTGAGGGTCAGATTGGTTTCCGACGCAGTGTTGGCGTTGGAATCATTCACCGCTTTTGGCAGGTCGTCGACCACATTAACGTCGAGGGTCGCATTGGCAGTGGTGCCGTTGTCGTCCACCACCGTTACGGCAAATTGCTCAGGCAAGGTATTGGCGCCGTTGCCGGTCGGATGCGCATCGTTGTGATCGAGGGTGTAGCTGTAACTCACCACGCCGGTGGTGGCATTGAAACCGGTGATGGTCAGCGTGCTGCCCAGCGGTGTGGTCACCGATTGCGGGAAGCCTGCTGCCACGCCATTGGTCACGACAGCAATACCGCCGACGGTCAGCGTGGTAACGCCATCCAGTGCGGTGATAGTGAACGTGCCACTCTGGGTCAGCGCATTGGCATCCGGCTCGCTACCGCTGCCGAGGTTTTTTTCATAAACCGTCAGCTCGCCACCTTCAACGTTCAAGCCGTTGATCAGCACCGGATCGTCGTTGTTGTGAATCTGCAGAACCAGATTCGCAGTGCTGGTATCGCCGTCCGAATCGGTGAGGGTGTAGGTGAAAGTCTCGGTGCCATTGCCGCCACCGTGCAGCGCTTTGAAATCCGCGTCGCTGGCGTTGAGGGTGTAGGTGTACGTGCCATTGGCATTCAACACCAACGTGCCGAAAGTGCCGGTGAAAGTGCCGGCAGTGACCGGCCCGGTGGGCACACGGTCGGCACCTTGCACGTCGTTGGTCAGGACATTGCCGGTCAAGGTCAACTGGGTTTCCGAGGCGGTGTTGGCGTTGCTGTCATTCGCCGCTTTGGGCACGTCATCAATGATGTTGACGTCGAGCGAGCCGGTGGCGCTGTCGCCATTGCTGTCGCTTGCGGTCACCGTGAAATGTTCACTGAGGCTGTTGGCGCCGTCACCGGCCGGATGGGCATCGTTGCCGTTGAGGGTGTAGCTGTAGCTGACCACGCCGGTGCTGGCGTTATATCCGGTGATGGTCAGGGTGTTGCCCAGTTGTGTGGTGATCGACTGCGGGAAACCGGCCGCCACGCCAGCGCTGATCACGTTGATACCGCCGATGTTCAGGCTGCTCAGACCGTCCGGCGCCGACACCGTGAAGCTGCCGCTCTGGGTCAGCGCGACGGGGTTGGCCGAGGAGCCGGCAGGCAGGTTGGCTTCATTAAGAGTCAGCTCACCGCCAGGCACGGCGAGGCCACTGAGGGTTACCAGGTTGTTGACCGGTGGCGGCACGATCGGCGTGTTGTCGCCATTGTCGATGACTGCGTTGTGCCGCTCTTCGGGAAACTCGGGAATACCGTTGAAACCGGCGGTCGGGAAGCCGATCACCGGATCCACGCGCCCACCGACTTCCGTCAGCAGCACAAAACTGTGGCCGCCACCCAACTCACCTGGCGCGCCGCCCGGTGCATTCGGGCCGGCGGCGGTGGCCTCTGCCGCTTTGGTCGGGTCTTCACCGGCAGCGATGGCTTTCTGAATCTGCTCGACGTCAGTCAGTTGTGCTTCGCTGGGGGTCAGCGCTTCAGGGGAATCGACATGCACTGCCTGATTGGCCAGCAGTTGTCCGGACATGGTCATGCTGCTGTCGCGGCCCAGGGTCAACTCGTGGCCATTTTGCAGATGAATGGCGACGGCACCTTCTGCGCCGGTGATCACTTGATCGCCGGCAAACAAGCGGTCGCCCTCGACCAGGGCGCGGCGAGTGCCGTCGGTGCCCTGCGCAAAAACCTGACCAATGACTTTAGTGACGATCCCGATGAGCGTTGCCATGTGAAATTCCTCCGCTGCCGACCACCGTCGGCACTGGTTCGCGAAGCAGCCCATGGCTCAATCGGGTTGTCGGGGCGACGCTCGCACCTCGACAGTTCGTTTCGCAGGTTGCGCAAACGAGGAAACTTCAGTGCTTTCAAGCACTTCCGCGTCCTGATCGATGCAGCACACCCACTAACGCTACGTAACGGTGGTGAATCACCCGAGTGACAAAAATCTGTCGCTCATCTGCCGCTACGCGTCCCTCCCCTTCAGCAGTACTTCGCCGTATGTCGCAAAGTGAATGGAACTTTCCTCAAGCCTTTTTGTGCTCCCTAAAGCGCATGAAACAAAGGCTTTCGCCCTGAACAATGTGCCGGTTTTCGCCAAGCGCATAAGTTTTTTTCGGCATAAGCCTTATGAAAATTTTTTCTTAGCTACGCTTCAGGATGTTCTTAGCTCTGTTGTTACAAGAGTGAAACGCTTACACCTCAAATTATCGTCAAATATTTGGCGACAGTAACGCACCATCAGGATCAGGGAGATGCACCCCATGCGCGTTTTAACCCCCCTCTGCAGCGCGGTTTTGCTGGCCATGGCTTGCACTTCCCAAGCCCAGGCCATGAATCTGACCGAAGCGATTCAAAGCACCATCGCCACCCACCCGGACCTCGCCTCGCGCGTGGACGCCAAACTGTCCGCCGATGAACAAGTGAAAGTGGCCAAGGGTGGCTTCTATCCGTCCGTCGATCTGAATGCCGCTTACGGGCGCGGTTACAGCGACAACACCAATACCCGGGCTTTCGGTAATCACCACACCGAAATCCTCAATTACACCCAGTCGGAACTGCGCCTGCGGCAGATGATCTTCGACGGCTTCAACACCGCCAACGAGGTCGAGCGCACCAAGGGCGTTTCCAACTCGCGCGCCTATTACGCGCAAGGCACCGCTCAGGATCTGGCGCTGCGTACCATCGAGGTCTACCTCGAAGTGCTCAAGCGCCGTGAACTGGTGACCCTGGCCCGGAACAACCTGCAAGCGCACTTGCGCGTCAACGATCAGATCGGCCTGCGCACCCAGCGCGGCATCGGCAGCACCGCCGACTCCGATCAATCGGTGGCCCGTAAGGCGCTGGCGCAGAACAACCTCGACACCGCCGAAGTCGATCTGGCCGACGCCGAATCGAACTTCTACGCTGTGGTCGGGCGCATGCCCGATGAACTGGAAGCGCCACCGTCGACCCGCGGCGAGGTTCCTGCCAGCCTGCCGGAAGCCCAGCAGAGCATGGTCGAGAACAACCCGTACCTGAAATCCGCGCAGGCGGACGTGCAGTCGGCCGAGAGCCAGTATGAAGTTGCCAAGTCGCCGTTCTACCCACGTTTCGATGCCGAGGCGGCGGTGGGTGCAAACAACAACGTGCAGGGCGATGAAGGCCACGACAACGAATGGCGCGTCGGCGTGATCATGAATTACAACCTGTTCCGTGGCGGCAGCGACAAGGCTCGTCTGGCCTCCGATGCGCACCAGATCAATCAGGCGATGGACATCCGCAACAACGCCCTGCGCCAGTTGAACGAGAACATCCACCTGGCCTGGAACGCGATGGTCAACGCGAACAAACAGACCCCGACCGCCCGCGAATACGCCGAGACCACCAAGCGTGTGCGCGCGGCGTATCAGGATCAGTTCGGTCTCGGCCAACGCACCCTGCTCGACTTGCTCGACAGTGAAAACGAGCTCTACAACGCCAACCGTCGCTACACCGAAATCCGCTACACCGAGGAATATTCGATGTACCGCGTGCTGGCGAACATGGGCCAGTTGCTGAGCAAACAGAGGGTGGTGCTGCCGGCGGATGCGATTGCGGCGACCGAAGTCAAAAACGAAGCACGCCTGCCTGAGCTGAAGTAAGTCCCACGACCCTTTGTGGCGAGGGAGCTTGCTCCCGCTGGGTTGCGCAGTGACCCCAAAGATTTGAGCAGCAATGAGTTCCATGGGGCTGCTGCGCAGCCATCGGGGATAAATCCCCTCGCCACAGGTTGGACCAGTCATTACAGGGGCGATCAATATGACCAGCATGGCCGAAGGCGGACACTCCGGGATCGATCCGCGGCTGAGCTTCGATGACCCGTTACTCGACGGTCTGCTGATCCTCTGCAAACTGCATGGCGCGACGGTCAGTCGTGCCAGCCTGAGTGCCGGGCTGCCCCTGAACAAGCAACGTCTGAGCCTGGATCTGCTGCCCCGTGCAGCGGCCCGGGCCGGTTTGCAGGCGCGCTTGTTGCGCCGCGAACTGAAGGATATTTCTGCGCTGAACCTGCCGATTCTGTTGCTGCTCAAGGATGGGCGCACCGCCGTCCTGCGGCGTTTCGCCGACGACGGCAAGGCGCTGATCCTGCCCAGCGAAGCCGATGGCGGCGAGCAATGGGTCGAGCGCGAAGAACTCGCCGAACACTACAGCGGCCAGGCCTTGTTCGCCCGTCCGCGCCACGAACTCGAAGACTTGCGTTCACCGCTGGTGCCGCGGGTCCACGCCTGGTTTCGCGATACCCTGAAGCTGTCGAAATGGCTGTACAGCGACGCGATCCTCGCCAGTTTCCTGATCAACCTGCTGGGCCTGATGGTGCCGCTGTTCGTCATGCAGACCTACGACCGCGTGGTGCCGAATCAGGCCACGTCGACCCTGTGGGTGTTGGCGATCGGCCTGCTGATCGGCACCGGTTTCGAACTGGTGCTGCGGGTGGTGCGCGCGCACCTGCTGGACACCGCCGGGAAGAAAACCGATGTGATCCTTTCCGCGACGTTGTTCGAGCGCATCACCGGCATGGCGATGAAGGCGCGGCCGGCAACCATCGGCGGTTTCGCCCAGAGCATTCATGACTTTCAGGGCCTGCGCGAATTCCTCACGGCGGTGACCCTGACCAGCCTGATCGACCTGCCCTTCGTGGTGTTGATGCTGGTGGTGATCGGTCTGCTCGGTGGCTGGCTGGTGGTGATTCCGCTGCTGGCGTTTCCAATCACGATCATATTTGCTCTGGCGATTCAGGTGCGCCTGCGTGACACCGTGCAGAAAAGCCTGAGCCTGGGTGCCGAACGACAGGCGTTGCTGATCGAAACCCTCGGCGGCCTGGAAACCCTCAAGGCCTGCAGCGCCGAGAGCGAGCGCCAGCACAAATGGGAAAGCACCCACGGCGCCCTCACTCGCCTCGACAGCCACGCGCGCAACCTCTCGGCGCTGGCGACCAACGGCACGCTGTTCATCCAGCAGTTCTCGGGGATGGCGACGATTGTCGCCGGGGTCTACAGCATCATCGCCGGCAACCTCAGCGTCGGTGCGCTGGTGGCCAGCTACATGCTCGGCAGCCGGGTTCTTGCGCCGCTGGGGCAGATCGCCGGGCTGATCACCCGCTACCAGCAAGCGCAACTGACCATGAAAAGCACCGACGCACTCATGGGCCTGCCCCAGGAACGCGACGGCAAACAGCGACCGCTGGAACGCACGCAACTGCAAGGTGCGCTGGACGTCAGCGGCGTGACCTTTCACTACAACGGCCAGAACGCACCGGCGCTGAGCAACGTCAGCTTCAGCATGAAACCCGGCGAGCGGATCGGCATCATCGGCCGCAGCGGCTCGGGCAAGAGCACCCTGGCGCGACTGGTGATGGGCTTCTATGAACCCGAGGAAGGCCAGTTGCTGCTCGACGGTCTCGACCTGCGGCAACTGGATGTCGCCGACCTGCGCCAGCAGATCGGTTATGTCGCCCACGACCTGCCGCTTTTGGCCGGCAGCCTGCGCGACAACCTGACCCTCGGCGCGCGCTACATCAGCGATTCACGCATGCTCGAAGTCGCCGAGCTGACCGGCGTCACCGAGCTGGCCCGTCAGCATCCGCAAGGGTTCGACCGGCCAGTGGGCGAGCGCGGCCAGCTACTTTCCGGCGGCCAGCGTCAGGCCGTTTTACTCGCTCGGGCATTGCTGCTCGACCCGCCGATCATGCTGCTCGACGAACCCACCAGCGCCATGGATAACAGCAGCGAAGACTTGCTGCGCCAGAAGCTGCACGGTTGGGTGCAAGGCAAGACCCTGCTGCTGGTCACCCACCGCACCTCAATGCTGAGCCTGGTGGACCGGCTGCTGGTACTGGACAACGGCCGGGTCGTCGCCGACGGCCCGAAAGAAGCGGTTATCGATGCACTGCGCAAGGGCCGCGTCGGCTCGGCGGCGGTTTAGATGCGTACACATAATTTATGGCTCTCACAAAACCTGTGGCGAGGGGATTTATCCCCGATGGGCTGCGCAGCAGCCCCAAATACTCTGAGGGCGCTTCGCACCCTATCGGGGATGAATCCCCTCACCACAAGTAAGTGTTACGGGCGACGCATGGGTTGTGCGGTTTGATGTTTCTTAACTGAGGGGTATCGCCCCATGGCTGCATCTTCAGATAGCAAATCACGCGGCTACTTCGACAGTTTCGGCAAAAGCGCCGAAGCTGAGTTCATGCCGGAAACCGCCGGCGCTTCGTTGCAGGATTCGCCGCGCTGGTCGCGGATCACCGTGTGGCTGGCGGCGGCGTTGCTGATCAGTGCGCTGGTCTGGGCCAAGTTCGCCGTGCTGGAAGAAGTGACCATGGGCGAAGGCAAGGCGATTCCGTCAAGCAAGGTCCAGGTGATCCAGAACCTGGAGGGCGGGATCGTCACCGAGATTTTTGTCCGTGAAGGGCAGATGGTGAACAAGGGCGACAAGCTGCTGCGCCTGGATGACACACGCTTCCTGTCGAACAAGGGTGAGAGTGAGGCCGATCGTTACGCCCTGACCGCGCAAGTCGAACGCCTTTCCGCCGAAGCCGAGGGCCGTCCGTTCAAACTGTCTGACGAGGTGATCGCCAAAGCGCCACAGGTCGCCGAAGACGAGCGCGCGCTGTACGACCAGCGCCAACGGCGTCTGGCCAGCGAACAACGCACCCTCACCGAACAGCTGCGGCAGAAGACTCAGGAGCTGGCGGAATTCCGCTCCAAGCAAGGCCAGTACAGTTCCAGCCTGGCGCTGCTGCAGCAAGAGATGAACATGTCCGCGCCGCTGGTCGGCACGGGTGCGGTGTCGCCGGTGGAGATCCTGCGACTGAAACGCAGCGCGGTGGAAATTCGCGGCTCGCTGAACGCGACGACCCTGGCCATCCCAAGGGCGGAATCGGCAATCAACGAGATCAAGAGCAAGATCGACGAATCGGAACAGACCTTCCGCTCCGACGCCGCCAAGGACCTCAATCAGAAACGCACCGACCTGTCGAAAATCACCGCGTCGAGCATCGCCATCGACGACCGCGTCAGCCGTACCACCGTGACTTCGCCGGTGCACGGGGTGATCAAGCAACTCAAGGTCAACACCATCGGCGGCGTGGTACAGCCGGGCAGCGACATGGTGGAAATCGTGCCGCTGGAAGACAACCTGCTGATCGAAGCCAAGGTCCGTCCGCAAGACGTCGCGTTCCTCCATCCGGGCCAGAAAGCCATGGTCAAGTTCAGCGCTTATGACTACACGATATACGGCGGCCTGAGCGCAAAACTGGAACTGATCGGCGCCGACACCATCACCGATGACAAGGGCAACAGCTTCTACCTGATTCAGGTGCGCACCGATAAAAACCACTTGGGCGGGGACGTGAAACCGCTGCTGATCATCCCGGGGATGGTGGCGACGGTGGACATTATTACCGGGGAGAAAAGTGTGCTGGATTATCTGCTCAAACCAGTGCTCAAAGCCCGGACCGAGGCGATGCGCGAGCGGTAGGCATTGTTGAGATTTGCGGTGATTGATCCGACGCCTTCGCGAGCAAGCCCGCTCCCACAAGTGATCGCATTCCTGCTGGAAGAACCCTAATGTGGGCACTGTTGAGATTGGCGCTGATTGATCCGGCGCCTTCGCGAGCAAGCCCGCTCCCACAGTTGGAATGCATTCCCCTGTGGGAGCGGGCTTGCTCGCGAAGAGGCCAGCTCAGACGACGACTATCTGTCGCCATGATTACGCTGAAAAACCTCCTCCCCCATCGCCGCAATCTGCCCCTCGATCAACGCCTCGAACGGTTTGAGCAACGGCGCAAACGTCGTCGGCGCTTCCAGAGTTTCCAGCGCCTGCACAATCGCCTCGATGGTCGACAACGCCCCCGGCCCCGGTGCCTTGCGCAACCGGTAGCGCGACACCCCGCCCTGCGCCAGCGTCACCCGTGGCAACGCTGCCAATAGCGGATTGAGGTGGAGCATCTTGCGCGCCTTGCGCCAGGTGCCGTCCGGCACCACCAGCAACAACGGTTCAGCGGATTCGCGGTAAGCCTGCAGCGGCTGCGCATCGTCAGCGGGAAACAGCAACCGCGCCTGATACCCCGGCCGATTGAGCAGCGTCGGCAGATCCTCGAACACTTCACCGACAATCAACTCGGCATTGGTCAAACCCAGCGCTGCCAGTCGCGCGGTGTTGAGCGCGTGATTGACCTCGCTCGGATGCTGCAACAGCAACACCCGGGTGCGGCTGTCGAGGTTCGGGATCAGCGGGCACAGGCAATGGGTTTGGGGGCGCAGGCAGCGCGGGCATTGCGGTCTGGACATAGTCTTTACGCCTGATTCAACTGCGCTTTGAGCAGATCACGGAAAGTCTGGATCAGCGGCTCGCGGCTGCGGCCACGACGCATGATCATCGAGAATGGCGCCTGATAACCGAAGGTCGCCGGCAGCAACACGCGCAGGTCGCCCTTGTCGGCCCAGGCCTGAGCGTAGTGCTCCGGCAGGTAACCGATGTAGGCGCCGGAGAGCACCAGAATCAGTTGCGCCTCCATACTTTCCACAGTCGCCGCGCTGTGTTTGAAACCGTGCCGTGCCAGCTCGGCCTGGCTCCAGTAACCACGGCCGACCATGCGTTGCTGAGTGATGACCTGCTCGGGGATCCGCCGCTCGTTGAACAGCGGATGCCGGCTGCTGCAATACAGCCAGTGCTGCTCGCGGTACAGCGGCATGTACACCAGACCGCTCATGCGCGTGGAAAACGCACCGATGGCAAGATCGAGTCGATTGTCCTGCACGCCGAGTTGCAGTTCGTACGGGCTCATCACCGACAGATGCAAATGCACCGCCGGGTGTTCCTGACTGTAGGCGCCAATGGCCTCGGCGAACGGCAAGGCCTTGTCGCTGACGGTGGAGTCGATCACCCCGAGGTTGAGCGTACCGCGCAGTTCGCCCTTGAGCGCCGCGGCGTATTGCTCGAAACCTTCGAGTTCGGCGAGCAGGCGCAGGGTTTCCTGATGGAACAGCTCGCCCTTGCTGGTCAGGCTGAATCCACCGCGTCCGCGATGGCACAGCACCAGACCGAGCGCCGCTTCGAGCTGGCTCATGTAAGTGCTGATCGCCGAGGTCGACAGGTTGAGTTCCTGCTGCGCATTGGCAAAACCCTGATGGCGAACCACGCTGACGAAGATGCGCAATAGTTTCAGGTCGGGTAAAGCGTTGGCCATGCGGCTCTCCAAACATCTGTCGAACGCTGATGACTTTGTGGTGAGGGGATTTATCCCCGATGGGTGGCGAAGCCGCCCCAAGCCTGCAAACCGATCCATCCGGGAAGTCGCGAGCAACGAATTTACGACTGCTGCGCAGCCGATCGGGGATAAATCCCCTCGCCACAGGGGTATCGGTACGGGTTCGGGAAGTCTATCTCCAGCCTCACCATTAGTTTAGAAAAATCTGAACTAAGTTTTTGCCCGTAGCGATTCTTCCCCGCCACTACATTTCGCAGAATCGGCCCCACAGCGGCGTCCGAACCTGTGCTCAACGGTGCGCCGACATAAATAAAACAAAGACGATGAGGCCCTACCCGTGGACAAGATTCTTCACCAACCACTGGGCGGCAACGAAATGCCGCGCTTCGGCGGCATCGCCACCATGCTCCGACTTCCCCATGTACCGACCGCTGCCGGCCTGGACGCTGCCTTCGTTGGCGTGCCACTGGACATCGGTACTTCGCTGCGCCCCGGCACCCGCTTCGGGCCGCGCGACATACGCACCGAATCGGTGATGATCCGCCCGTACAACATGGCCACCGGCGCCGCGCCGTTCGACTCGCTGTCGGTCGCCGACATCGGTGACGTGGCGATCAACACCTTCAACCTGCTCGACGCCGTGCGCATCATCGAAGAAGCCTACGACAACATCCTCGAGCACAACGTGATCCCGATGACCCTGGGTGGCGACCACACCATCACCCTGCCGATCCTACGTGCCATCCATAAAAAGCACGGCAAGGTCGGTCTGGTGCACATCGATGCCCACGCTGACGTCAACGATCACATGTTCGGCGAGAAGATCGCTCACGGCACGACCTTCCGTCGCGCCGTCGAAGAAGGTCTTCTGGACTGCGACCGCGTGGTGCAGATTGGTTTGCGCGCGCAGGGTTACACCGCTGACGACTTCAACTGGAGCCGCGATCAGGGTTTCCGCGTGGTGCAGGCCGAAGAGTGCTGGCACAAATCGCTGGCGCCGCTGATGGCCGAAGTGCGCGAGAAAGTCGGCGGCGGCCCGGTGTACCTGAGCTTCGACATCGACGGTATCGACCCGGCCTGGGCACCAGGCACCGGCACCCCGGAAATCGGTGGTCTGACGACCATTCAGGCGATTGAAATCGTACGCGGCTGCCAGGGCCTCGACCTGATCGGCTGCGATCTGGTAGAAGTCTCGCCGGCTTACGACACCACCGGCAACACCTCGCTGCTGGCCGCCAACCTGCTGTACGAAATGCTCTGCGTACTGCCTGGCGTGGTTCACCGCTGAGGGTTCGGCCATGAACGAACGTGAGCAGGTATTGCAAGCGGCTGCCGATCTGGTGTCCGCCTTCGCTCGTAACGATCGCGAGGCTTATTTCGGCGCGTTCAGCGCCGACGCAAGCTTCGTGTTTTACACCCTCGAACAGCCGCTGCTGTCGCGCGATGCCTACCAGGCTTTGTGGGACAGCTGGCGCGCCGAGGATGGCTTTGAAGTGCTGTCGTGCACTTCGAGCAACGCCTTCGTCAGCCTGCAAGGTGACGTGGCGGTGTTTATCCATGACGTGGCCACCGAGCTGCGCATGCAAGGGGAGCAACATTTCAGCCAGGAGCGCGAGACGATTGTTTTCAAGAAACAAGCGTCGAGCCTAGAACAACAAGGCCATTGGCTGGCCTGCCACGAACATTTGTCCGCAATGCCGGAAGGGCTGCCATCCCCTTAGCCAAACAGGTGACGCCTCACACACGATGAGGCGCGCCTTTATGATCGGAGCAGATCATGAATAACAACAACAACGACCAAAGCCTTACGCAAATTGAAACCCACGGGGTCGAACAGATCCCGGACCACGAACGTACCGCAGGCCCGACGGATTTGTTCCGGATGATCTTCGGTGGTTCCAATACCTTTGCCACCGCCGTGCTCGGCAGTTTCCCGGTGCTGTTCGGTCTGTCGTTTCAGGCCGGTGTCTGGGCGATTGTGTCGGGCGTGCTGCTCGGCTCGCTGATCCTCGCCCCGATGGGCCTGTTCGGCCCGCTCAACGGCACCAACAATGCCGTTTCCTCGGGTGCTCACTTCGGCGTGCACGGGCGGATCGTCGGTTCGTTCCTGTCGCTGTTGACCGCCATCGCGTTTTTCTCGCTCTCGGTGTGGAGTTCGGGGGATGCGTTGATCGGTGGGGCGAAACGCCTGATCGGTCTGCCGGAAACCGACCTGACCCTGGGCCTGGCCTACGGTCTGTTCGCGATTCTGGTGCTGACCGTGTGCATCTACGGCTTCCGCTTTTTGCTGTGGGTGAACAAGATCGCGGTATGGAGTGCCAGCCTGTTGTTCCTGCTGGGCATCTTCGCCTTCGCCGGTCCTTTCGATGTCAACTACGCCGGCACGGTGAACCTCGGTCAACCGGGTTTCTGGGCGGCGTTCATCGGCGCGGCGCTGGTCGCGATGAGCAACCCGATTTCCTTCGGGGCGTTCCTCGGCGACTGGTCGCGCTACATTCCGCGTGACACCTCCAAGCAGCGGATCATGGCCGCTGTGGTGCTGTCGCAGATCGCCACGTTCATCCCGTTCCTGTTCGGCCTGAGCACCGCGACCATCGTCGCGATCAAGGCACCGGACTACATCGCGGCGAACAACTATGTGGGCGGCCTGCTGGCGGTATCGCCGAGCTGGTTCTTCCTGCCGGTGTGCCTGATCGCAGTGATCGGCGGCATGTCCACCGGCACCACCTCGCTGTATGGCACCGGGCTGGACATGTCCAGCGTGTTCCCGCGGGTGCTGTCGCGGGTCAAGGCGACGCTGCTGATCGGCGTGCTGTCGATTGCCTTCATCTTCATCGGGCGCTTTGCGGCGAATCTGGTGCAGAGCGTGTCGACCTTCGCCGTGCTGATCATCACCTGCACCACCCCGTGGATGGTGATCATGATCATCGGCCTGCTGGTGCGTCGCGGCTTCTACTGCCCGGACGACCTGCAAGTGTTCACTCGCGGCGAGCAAGGCGGACGCTACTGGTTCAACCACGGCTGGAACTGGCGTGGTCTGGGCGCATGGATCCCGAGCGCGGCGGTCGGCCTGTGCTTCGTCAACCTGCCGGGGCAATTCGTTGGCCCGTTGGGTGAGCTGGCCGGTGGTATCGACGTCAGCTTGCCGGTGACGTTGGGCCTGGCGTCGGTGGTGTACCTGACGCTGCTGAGCCTGTTCCCGGAACCGCGGGAGGTGTTCGGGCCCAAGGATGCCCGCCGCAAAGCCGCAGAAACACCTGAACTGCGTCAGGCCGCCTGACGCAAATCCCCTGTGGGAGCGGGCTTGCTCGCGAAGACGGCGGCACATCCAACATTGATGTGACTGACCCAAAGCATTCGCGAGCAAGCCCGCTCCCACAAGGGCAAATCGAATTCAGCCTCACATAAAAAAGACAATCGGAGACACGCCATCATGGCTTTGGATTTATTCGTCGTCCTCATCTACGCCGCCGGCATGCTGTTGCTCGGCTACTACGGCATGCGCAAGGCCAAGACCAACGAGGATTTTCTGGTCGCCGGGCGTAACCTGGGCCCAAGCCTGTACATGGGCACCATGGCCGCGACCGTACTGGGTGGCGCGTCCACCGTCGGCACCGTGCGTCTGGGCTACGTGCATGGCATCTCCGGTTTCTGGCTGTGTGCGGCGCTGGGTTGCGGCATCGTCGCGCTGAACCTGTTTCTCGCCAAACCGCTGCTGAAACTGAAGATCTACACCGTTACCCAGGTGCTGGAAAAACGCTATAACCCGATGGCCCGCTCGGCGAGCGCGGCGATCATGCTGGCCTACGCGCTGATGATCGGCGTGACCTCGATCCTGGCGATCGGCACCGTGCTGCAAGTGCTGTTCGGCCTGCCATTCTGGATCTCGGTGCTGCTCGGCGGTGGCGTGGTGGTGATCTACTCGGCGATCGGCGGCATGTGGTCGCTGACCCTGACCGACATCGTCCAGTTCATCATCAAGACCGTGGGCCTGATGTTCATCCTGTTGCCGATCTGCCTGTACCGCGTCGGCGGCTGGGACGAACTGGTGCTGAAGCTGCCGGCAGCGGCGTTCAACTTCACCACCATCGGTTGGGACACGATCATCACCTACTTCATGATCTACTTCTTCGGCATCCTCATCGGTCAGGACATCTGGCAACGGGTGTTCACCGTCAAGACCGCCAAAGTCGCCCAGTACGCCGGCAGCATCGCCGGTATCTACTGCATCCTCTACGGCCTGGCCTGCGCGCTGATCGGCATGGCCGCGCACGTACTGATCCCGGATCTGGACAACGTCAACAACGCCTTCGCCGCCATCGTCAAACTGTCGCTGCCGGACGGCATCCGTGGTCTGGTGATCGCTGCTGCTCTGGCGGCGATGATGTCCACCGCCAGCGCCGGCCTGCTGGCTGCTGCCACCACGCTGACTGAAGACCTGCTGCCGAAACTGCGCGGCGGCAAACAGTCGAGCCTGGCGATCAACCGCCTGTTCACCCTGCTCACCGGTGTCGTGGTGCTGGGTATCGCGTTGGTGGTGAATGACGTGATCAGCGCCCTGACCCTGGCGTACAACCTGCTGGTGGGCGGCATGCTGATTCCGCTGATCGGTGCGATCTTCTGGAAACGCGCGACCACCGCCGGCGCCATCGCCAGCATGGGCCTGGGTTTTGCCACCGCGCTGCTGTTCATGTTCAAGGACGGTCTGGATGCCAACACGCCGATCTACTACAGCCTGGCTGTAGGTCTGGTGAGTTTCGTGGTGGTCAGCCTGGTCTCCCCTCGCCCGGCGACGGTGGCGAGTGCGATCTAAGCTTTACGTAACGACTTGATGCTTTCTTCGACGGGTGTGGCGTCGGTTGCCACACCCGTTTTTTTCGTCTGGAGAAAATGATTGATGAAGATTGTTTCTCGCGATCAATGGTTTGAAGTTCAGAATCTGAGCGATGGCATTCGGTTGATCCACGAGCCGTACATCCGCCCGTTCTATCGCTGCAACCTCTGGCACATCCAGGGCCGCGACAAGGATCTGCTGCTCGACAGCGGTTCAGGACTGGTCAGCCTGCGCGAGCAGTTGCCGTGGATTACCGAGCGGCCGCTGGTGGCCGTCGCCAGCCACTGCCACTTCGACCACATTGCCGGGCATCACGAATTCGCCGAACGCCTGGTGCATCCTGCCGAGGCCAACATCCTCGCCGCGCCGGACGGCGAGAATGACCTGAGCCGGGCCTTCGTCGGCGACGACATGTTCGAGGCGCACCCGGATTGCCCGCTGTGCTACGCCGAATACCGGGTGAAGGCCGCGCCGGCCACCGGTTTTGTCGAGGATGGCGATGTGCTGGATCTGGGCAACCGCACCCTGCAAGTGCTGCACACGCCGGGGCATTCGCCGGGTGGCATCAGCCTGTATGAGGCGGCCACCGAAACGTTATTCAGCGGCGACATCATCTACGACGGGCCGCTGATCGAAGACGCTTACCACTCCAATCTGCAGGATTACGCGGCCAGTCTGCGGCGTTTGCAGGCGCTGCCGATCCGCACCGTGCATGGCGGACATTTCGGCAGTTTTTCCGGCGGGCATTTGCGTTCGATGATTGACGAATGGTTGCGTCGACACGCTTGAGGCCTGCTGTAATCAGTCAAAACAACAACGAAATCATCTGCCATGAGAAGAGCTGCCGTGCGTGCTGCGGTGCACCGATACATTCGGCGCCTGCTGGAATCCCGCGAATTCAACGACGACACCAGTCTGGTGCAGTTAGGGCTGGAGAAGGCAGATATCGAAGATCTGATATTTCATCTGGAAGATGAGTTCGGACTGACGGCGTTCACGGCCGAAGAGGATCACATACTCAAGACCGCGAAGACCGCGAATGACCTGAGTCGATTTCTGCTGGAGATCGGGCGACACGGAGAAGGGTTATAAATACAGCACTCGTGTTGCTGGAGCGCCCTGTGGAGAGGGGATTTAGCGAAACGTCGCACCGCCCCGATGGGTTGCGCAGCAGCCCTGAAGTCAGTAATCGTAATCTCGCGGGTTAAACCAAATTGAATAGTTTTTTTGGACTGCTTCGCAGCCCATCGGGGCGGTGCGACGTTTCGCTAAATCCCCTCGCTACAAAAGCAAAAGATCGCAGCCTTCGGCAGCTCCTACACTTTTCTGTAGGAGCTGCCGAAGGCTGCGATCTTTTGATCTTTAATCAGGCACTACCGCCGGCGAGGCTGACGCCGGCGCTGTTCGTCATCGGTGCGGATCGGTACGGGTTGCAGAGGCGGTTCGATCAAGCCGAGGGCAACACCCAAATCGTGCAGCCAGTTCTGAATTTTCTCTTTCATCGTCATGCCCCCTTCAGGGTAGTGCTGAGCGGCCGGAATTCTGAGGCCGCTTCGCACTGATAATAGTCCGAAGTCCTACGCAATGCTCGGCCAAATCCGCAATGATCTGTTACTGAATTGAACAGAATTACGGTTGGTTGGTTCACGCCGTCTGCCGGGTTTCACTCGATGCCACGGAATAGAGCGCTTGCTGCTGTTCAATCCAGGCATTGAGGTTGGCCCCGACCATGCCCTTGCGCCACATGAGCCATGTTGTCGCACTGGCAAACGGTTCGGCCAACGGGTGCACTGCAACGCTCTCGCGCCCCGGCAGACTGGCGAGCATCGACTCCGACATTAATGCCACACCGCTGCCGGCAATCACGCAGGCGAGCATGCCCTGATACGACTCGATCTCCATCGCCCGGCCCATCGCCGCCTGATAGTGAACGAACCACGCCTCCAGCCGCGCGCGGTAGGCGCAACCATGACGAAAGGTGAATACCGCCCTGCCCTCGACCTCCTTGGCGCTGCGGATTGGCGGATGGTCGGCTTCGCTGATCAGCACCAGACGCTCGTCGCACAGCGGCACGCCGTCGATCCCGGCGAGTTGCGGCGGGCCGTCCACCAGCGCCGCATCGAGGCGCCCGGAGACCAGGCCTTCGAGCAATTCGCCGCTGGGTCCGGACTGCACTTGCAGATTCACCGCCGGGTATTGCTTGTGATAGCGCGCCAGCAACGCCGGCAAATGGATCGCCGCGGTGCTGTACAGCGTGCCGAGGACAAAATCCCCGGCCGGCTGCCCGCCCATCACCGCCGCACTGGCCTGATCGCGCAAAGCGAACAGCTTGCCAGTGTAGTCCAGCAGGACTTTTCCCGCAGGCGATAACTGCAAACGCTGACGCTCACGAACGAAAAGTTCGACGCCCAATTGCTCTTCCAGCTGTTTGAGCCGGGTCGACAGGTTGGACGGCACTCGGTGCAGGCGTTCTGCTGCGCGGGTGATCGAACCTTCCTCGGCGACTGCCTGAAAGATCCGCAACTGGCTGAACTCCACGACCTTTCTCCATAACAGAACAAGTTACTCACTATTATTCAATTTTAAAGAAAGTCAATCGCTTCTAGCCTGACGGTCATTGCTCCTTCAAAGGAATCCCGACCATGTCGCCACTGATTCGCTTATCCGCCTGTTTCGTCGCCCTGATGATGGCCATGGGCATCGGGCGTTTCGCCCTCACCCCGCAATTGCCGCACTTGCTCAGCGAAGGCCAGGTCGACCTGACGGCCGCCGGTCTGATTGCTGCGGCCAACTACCTCGGTTACCTGCTGGGCGCGGTGGACGCGATGTTCGCCCACCGTCCGCAGCAAGTGCAGCGCCGGTTGCATGGCGGTTTGTGGCTGTGTGTGCTGCTGACCCTGGCATCGTTCTGGGCCAACGGCTTCTGGGCGCATTTGCTGCTGCGCTTCGGTACCGGGGTGGCGAGTGCCTGGGTGTTGGTGATGATCACCGCATTGAGTCAGCCGCTGGCAGCGGCGGCAGGCCGGCCACGGCTGGGGGCACTGGTATTTGCCGGTCCCGGACTGGGAATTTTTCTGACCGGGTTGCTGGCACTGTTCTCACATCTGCTGAATCAGACCTCTGCCACCTTGTGGCTGATCTATGCCGCCGTGGCGCTGGTGATGTTGCTGGGGATCGTGCGGTTCCTGCCGCAACCGGGCCTGCACACACCGGTCGCCACCCTCAACGTCAACCATTCGAATCGCGGTATCCCGCGACTGGCGGCGGTGTATGCGTTATATGGCGTGGGTTACATCATCCCGGCCACGTTTCTCTCGCAAATGGCCAACGCGCAATTTCACGGGCAATGGCAGGCCGATCTGTTCTGGCCGTGCTTCGGTCTTGGCGCGGCGATTGGCGTGCTGCTGGTGAGTCTGCGTCGCCACGATCCGAACACCACGCGGCACTGGCTGACCGCCACCCTGTGGTTGCAGGCGCTCGGGGTCTTCGCCTGTCTATTGGGCAGCGCTTATGGCCTGGCGCTGGGGGTGGTGTTGTGCGGCATGCCGTTCCTGGCCTGCATGCAACTGGTGATGCAACGCTCGCGAGAACTGGCGCCGCACACAACTCAGCGCAACGCCGGACTGCTGACCGCATGCTTCGCCGTCGGCCAGCTCAGCGGCCCGTTACTGGCGGCGCTGAGCAGCCATTTCAGCGGTGGTCTGCAACCGGCGCTGATCATTGCCGGCAGCGGTCTGCTGATTGCCGGCGGGCTTGCGCTGCAATCGGTCAGCGCTGGCCGAGGGCTTTGCGCAAACGCCGACGCACCCACTGTTCAGCGCTGACAAAGGTGATGCCAAGCAACACCAGCACCGCGCCGATGACGAAGTTCACGCTCAACTCTTCACCAAGCAGCACCACGCCGAACGTGACGCCGAACAACGGCGTCATGAACGAAAACACCGCAAGGTTAGCCGCCAGATATCGGCGCAGCAGCCAGAACCAGGTCAGGTAACTGAAGAACGACACCACCAGGCCCTGGAACAGCACGCTGGCCACCGCCACGCTGGTCAGGCTGACGTGAGTGATCTGGCCGCTGAACAGCGCGATCAACAGCAGGCCGACGAAGCCGACGATCAATTGATAAAACAAGGTCAAGGTCACCGGCGCTTCCGATAGCCGCGAAGCGCGCACCACCACAGTGGTCGCGCCCCAGCAGGCACCGGCAATGACCCCGAACGCATCGCCCAGCAGCATGCGCCGGTCGAGGTTATCCCACGACACGCCGCCGGCGAAGGCAATGGCGATACCGACGAACGCGAGCAGAATCCCCAGCCATTGCAAAGGTCGCAGGCGTTCACTCGCCAGCAGGAAATGCACGCCGAGTGCGGTGAAAATCGGTGCGGTGTAGAGGAACACCGACATGTGCGCGGCGGTGGTCAGTTGCAGACCTTCGGCGATGAAGAAGAACTCCAGACCGAACAGCGCACCGGCCAGCAGCCCTCCACGCCAGGTGTTGCCGACCTGATCCCAGCCGCCCTTCCAGCACAGCAGCAACCCCACCAGCAACGCGGAAATCCCCGAACGCCCGGCCGCCTGCATCACCGGCGCGATGTCGGGCGCGGCCCACTTGATCATCACTTGCTGCACGCCCCAGATCAGGCAGAGGCCGATCATCACCTGCAAGGCAAACCCATCGGCATTGCGCCGCTCGACATTCACCGCAACACCTCGAAAACACACAACATGGCAGCCGTCCAATGGTCAAAAATCTGTGTCGGGGATTATCAATCACTCGGGCAAAAAAAGCCGTCTGAAAAAGACTTTGTCTGCGTCAGTAACGTCAGCGGTGAATGGTTGTCGGCTGCGCCGCCATTCGCGAGCAAGCTCGCTCCCACAGTTGACCGCATTCCCCCTGTGGGAGCGGGCTTGCTCGCGAAGGCGTCGCCCCAGACAACAAAGATTACGGGGCTGACTTCACAAATCGCTTTGCCACCAAAAAGCCGACCGTACACGCCACAGCAGTGGCAAACGTCCCCCACGCCCAATCCATCAAACTCACCTGCACCGACCACCCGCGCAATGTCGCCCAATTGGTCAGGTCATACGTGCCATACGCCACCAGCCCCAGCAGCGCGCCCATCTTTGCCGCACGTTGCCAGCTCTGTGCCGGCAACACCACAAACACCACGCAGCCAAAAACATACAGGCAATAAAAAACCGCTGCCGGAACCAGCAGCGGTTTTTCGAGCATCAGCGAACCGAGCAGTTCGCGGTAGGTTGGCGCCATCAGCACGCCGAGCCAGATACCGTCGAGCAACAGAAACGCCAGCAGAGTGGCGATATAAGCAAGCAACGGCTTTTTCATTTACCCGACCTCAAGTGACCCCATGCAACATGGGCCCCGGAAGGCTCAGGTTAGTTCAATGCGATCGGCATGAATGACGATCTTGCCTTCCTTGTACAGCGAACCGATGGCCTTCTTGAAGTTGCCCTTGCTGACACCGAACAGACTGCTGATCAACGCCGGATCGCTCTTGTCGCTGACGGCCAGCGTGCCATTGTTTTCACGCAACTTGGCGAGGATCTTCGAGCTCAGGCTGCTCGCCGCTTCCTGACCCACCGGTTGCAGGCTGAGGCTGATCTTGCCGTCGGCGCGCACTTCCTTGATGAAACCCTTCTCGCGCATGCCGGAACGCATGAACTTGAAGATCTCATTCTTGTGGATCAAGCCCCAGTGCTTGTTGTTGATGATCGCCTTGAAGCCCATGTCGGTGGCTTCGGCCACCAGCAGATCAACTTCCTGACCGGCGCTGTAGTTGGCCGGGGTCTTGTCGAGATAGCGATCCAGACGTGCGGTGGCGGTGATGCGGCGGGTGTGTTTGTCGAGATAGACGTGCACCACGCAATATTCACCAGCGGTCATCTGCCGCTTCTCTTCGGAATACGGCAGCAACAGATCCTTCGGCAAGCCCCAGTCGAGGAACACACCGATGCTGTTGATTTCAACAACTTTCAGACTGGCAAACTCGCCGACCTGAACTTTTGGTTTTTCAGTGGTAGCGATAAGTTTGTCATCGCTGTCCAGATAAATAAAAACGTTGAGCCAGTCTTCATCTTCGCTGGGAATATCTTTAGGGATATAGCGGTTGGGCAAAAGAATTTCGCCGTCGGCACCGCCGTCCAGATATAAACCGAAGTTAGTGTGTTTAACCACTTGCAAACTGTTGTAACGCCCGACTAAAGCCATTTTCCAAAACCCTCATTGCGTGGGCGGCATTCTACCCGGTTTTGCCGGTTTCGTTCGCTGGGTGTGCAACCCGTCCGGAAAAATCCACGGGACACCTTGATTTTCCTGGGTCTCGCACGGTCGGGCTGCCACTCGTCTGACCAGCGCAGCACCGGCCGCGCCATTTCGCGCAGGATGTTTTCACTGATGGCAAATAAATGTTCTTATTTAAAACAGTGGCTTAGGTGGATATTTCGAATAATTAATCGAGAATAATCCACCCACGCACTCAGTTATTCCCGGGGATATTTATCAAGCAATTGTCAAGTTATTCCTGTACGATGCCTGGCCGAGTTACTTTTCTACAGGTTAATGGCCGCCATGCGTGTAAAAGCATCCACCAGCAAAGCAAAGCCAGCTCCAGCCGTTGAAACCAGCGAATCGATCAACGATCAGATCGCAGCGTTCCTCAAGTCCGGCGGCGAAATCCAGCAAATTGCCAAAGGCGTCAGCGGCCAGACGTTCGGTCCGTCCAAGCAGATCAGCCTGGGCAAGAAGTAACACCCGGTAATACACCCGTCCTGAGACGCTTTGAGCTTCGAAGCGTCTGGACTGGCACCCGCGTTACACCCTCCTTCTGTTTAATCAAATCCTTTGAAAATCGACGAACGGCCATCATTGCCGAGCATTCGCCGGTATCCTTGCACGCGTCTGGATCAAGCGTTTCAGCAGGCCAAGCCCTGCCCTCGCTGTTCATGGAGTGACGCATGCTCAAATCAACTTTCTGTTTATTGTTTGTGGGCCTTATGGCCTGCTCATCGGCGCACGCGCAGATTTTCCAGCGCGAGCTCGGCGACTTCGACCTCAAACTCGGCACCACGCCCAGCCGCAGCATGGCCCAAGGGCTGGTCAAACCGGCGGCAGTCGGCTCGTTCCACGGTGGCCTCGATCTCAGCCACGACAGCGGCCTGTATGTCGGCCAGTATGCACCGAGCATGGGCCTGACCCCGGGCAAGAATCTGGAAATCGACTCCTACGTCGGTTTCAAACAACCTTTCGATCAGACCCTCGGCTACGAAGTCGGGATGATCCATTACAGCTATCCCAAAGTAGACACCCTCGACAGCCAGGAGCTGTTCGGCGGCCTGACCCTGCTCGGCAGCCGCTTCGGTGTGGCCGTCAGCAACGACCCGGACAAACAGAACAACACGCTGTTCGCCGACCTCGGCGGCAATCAGCCGTTCGGCATCGGGATCAGCATGAAATACACCACCCACCAACTGAACACGCCGGTGTCGGTGGACGGTGGTTATGTCAGCAGTTTTACCGATTGGTCGGTGAAGTTTTCCCGACCGTTCATGGGCGTCGATCTCGATCTGATCTACAGCAATTCCAACCTCAGCGGCAGCGAATGCTCGGCGTACTCGGGACACAACAGTCAGTGTGACGGCCTGGTGACGCTCAAGGCCGAACGCGCGTTCTATTGATCGGCTGAACTGCCGGGAGCTTCCTGCGTTCACATGAGAATCAGACGTCAGGCTCTCGCAAGGATTCGCTCATGTCTCGCTGGTTCAAACACCTCGCCACCCTGCTGATCTTCACCCTCGCCCTCGGCGCCTGCAGCCGCGTCGGCCTGGCCTACCGCAATCTCGACGTGATCATTCCATGGACGCTTGGCGACTATCTGGACATGACCAGCGAGCAAAAAGACTGGTTCAACGATCGCCTCAAGGAGCACCTGAACTGGCACTGCACCACGCAATTGCCGGGCTACCTCGACTGGCTGGATCGCTTGCAGGCAATGGTCGAAAGCAATCAGGTGACCGACGCTGCGCTGCAAGCACGAACCGAGGAAGCGAAAAAAGCCATTGCCGAAACTGCACGGCAGATCACACCGTCGGCCATCGAGCTGCTGCAAGGGCTGGACGACAAGCAAGTCGCCGAGATGAACGATGCGTTTGCCAAGGATCTGCGCAAACGGGAAAAGGAATACGTCAAACCGCCACTGGCGCAGCAGATCGCCGAGCGCGGCGCGCGCATGGACAAGCGCCTGACCGATTGGCTTGGCCCGTTGAGCGCCACTCAGGAACAACGGGTGATGGCCTGGTCGACCGCGCTGGGCGATCAGAACACTCAATGGATCGCCAACCGCGCACATTGGCAGCAACAGTTCAGTAACGCCGTTGCCCAGCGTAAAAGTGCCGAATTCCCACAACGAATCGAGACACTTCTGGTCAACCGCGAGCGTTTATGGACATCGGATTACCAGAAGGCCTACGCCAACACCGAAGCGCAAGCGCGCTCGCTGGCGGTGGATTTGATGTCCGAAAGTACGCCGCCGCAGCGTCAGCGGTTGCTGAAGAAAATCGAAGGGGTGCGTAAAGACTTCAATGACCTCAAATGCCTGAAGGCTGCACAGAAACCTTAGTAGGATGCCAATCCAATGTGGGAGCGGGCTTGCTCGCGAATGCAGTGGATCATTCACCATCTATGTGCCTGATACAGCGCATTCGCGAGCAAGCCCGCTCCCACAAAAGGCCTGTCAGGCAATCTGCGCCTTTGAAGCCACCTCATCAAACGTCGCCTCATCCAGCGCATCTTCCTGCTCGTCCAGCACCTGCCGCGGATGATCATTTCCGGGAATGCTGCTGTCGATCAGGCTCAGCAGGCTTGATCCGCGTGGCGTCAGAATGAAATTGCTGCCGGTACTGCCCATATGATCAGGGCGCGGTTCGATAAATCCACGATCAAGCAACAAGCCTTCATATTCGCAGGCCACCGTTTTCAGGTGATCCAGATTCTCGATCGGCTCGCCTGCACTGGCTTTCTGCGCCGCATAGTCCTCGGCATATTTTCGCGGCGCGAAACTTTCGCCTGCACTGTTCTGCACTTCATGCAGCAAGCGTTCAATCAAATCCCAGTTATAAGTCGTCATCCTGATTCAACCTCCGGTGCGCGTGATTTGGGGCGCTGTCATAGGTTGTGACCCGGACGCATCGCAGCCGTTCAGCGGCATTTTCCGCAGCGACCGACCGGCGGTCTGTCGAATTGATCGAGGGTTAAACGACTAGTCTGACAAAGACGGTTTCAACCCCCGCAGGAGAAATCATCATGAACGTCGAGAATCATCCGGTCGTATCGAGAGAAGAATGGCTCGCTGCACGCAAACAACATCTGGCCGAAGAAAAGGCCTTCACCAAGGAACGCGACCGCCTCAGCGCCAAGCGCCGCGCGTTGCCCTGGGTCAAAGTCGACAAGGACTACCAATTTCACGGCCCAAACGGCGAACTGAAGCTGGCCGACCTGTTCGGCAAGCACAGCCAGTTGATCGTTTACCACTTCATGTTCGCCAAGGACTGGGAGGAAGGCTGTCAGGGCTGCTCGTTCCTGTCCGACCACATCGACGGCGCCAATCTGCACTTGGCCCACCACGACATCGCCATTGTCGCGGTCTCCCACGCCCCGTTCGAGCAGTTTCAGGCCTTCAAGCGGCGTATGGGCTGGAAATTCGACTGGGTGTCGTCAGACGGTTCCGATTTCAACTACGACTTTGGCGTTTGCGCCCGCGCTGAAGATGTTGCTACAGGAAAGGCTACGTACAACTACGAAAAGACTGACAGTGCCGAGGAAGAAATGCCCGGGCTGAGTGTGTTTTATCGTGATGCAAAGGGTGACATTTTCCATACCTACTCAACTTATGCTCGCGGTCTGGACATGCTGGTCGGTGCCTACAACTACCTCGACCTCACGCCCAAGGGCAGGAATGAGGACGAGATCATGGAGTGGGTGCGGCATCATGATCGGTATGAAGGGGAAAAGGTTTCAATTTGCTACCACTAGAGATAATCAGCAAATCAAAGGAAAGGCAGCGGCCGGCAATACCGCCCGCTGCATCCTTGGATGCCTGGAATACGCATCACCGTTTAGTAGTTGAATTTTGTTTTGACCTGTTCGCCTTCACGATAAGACAGGACAAATGACTTCCATGGTTCACCGCGCTTGACTGCATTTGCATGCAACTGGTCAACCAGACGAAGAATTATTGCCCCGTTGATGTCTGTTTCGGCGTTCCAGTCCTCCACCCCGTCTTTCTCGACTGCCAGTTCAGTCTCTATATAACCTTCACCCAGTTCAACGCCATAACGAAAAGCATCATAGCCATTGACTATTCCGGCTTCGACCAACTGGAAAATTTCCTGAACAATTTTTATATCTTCAGTAACCACTAAATAATCTCCGGAATTTGATGGGGTTCGTTTCTGAAATATACGGTTTTTGCCTTGCCATCTATCAAGTAGGTAACACTTAAGGAATCGGGACGAATCGAGCCAGGATCTGCACGCTCGAACTTGATTGTCGTCAGCCCCACCGTTTTAGAAGGGTCGTCGAGCGCCTCCTTTACTCGATTCTCATAGAATTTTTTGTAAGCAGAGAGATTGAAATTCCCGTCCTGCGGAAAAAGATTATAACCATCGCACGTACCGCCCTGGCTACACGCCTGGGCATGACCGCCAACATCAGTATCCCTGCCCTCTTTACCCGCTGCGGTTTGTCTCGAATCCCGAGGCACCTTCTCTTTGGTCGGGGTGAACGTCAACTCTTCTACCATACCCTTACTGTTGGTCGTGAAGGTATTGCCATTATCCAGCTCATACCGGGTATTGGGGCTTCTGGCAGCAGGGTTGTTAAGCAGTTCATATTCATGACTGCCTTTGACTGACTTGGCAGTCTCGACCTTCACCACGGCCTCGACATGAGGCTTCGCGGCATCGCCATGCCCAGAAGCTACAGGAGGCTTGGTCGTCGGCCCGTCTACCCATCCTTTGCCCGGCGTATCACCAAACTCTTTCGCCCAGTCGGGATGCTTCGGATCGATCGTAATCGGATCAGAGACTTTCCCGCCGGTCGTCCCTTTGCCACCGACGACACTGAAGACCTTGCCCGTGACGCTACCTGCCATGTTGGTTGCGGTGCCCAAGGCAATGTTCAGTAGCGTCGCCGCGCCTCGTACATAGGCGTCACCGCCATCACGAGAGTTTGCACCTAACTCAAACATTTTCTTGAGGCGGTTATCGTTTTCCACCAGGCCGTCCTTGGCCTCACCGCTTAGTTCACTGGCCAGGGATTTAGCCAGGTTATCTTTCATCGCCTCAATTTTGTCGCCGAACAACTTGTTGATCAGGACATTGCCTGCAAGACCGATAGCAGCTTTTGCCGGCCCCATGGCCGCCTGGATACCCAAAGCCAGCAACTGGGCCTGCTCTTTGGGCAGACCGTCCAGATAAGTCTGCAACTTGTCAGCGCGCAATAACAGCACAGCCCCCGGAGTACCCGGTGCCGAGCTTCCCAACCAGGTCTGTAGATTTTTTTTGTCAGTATCCTGGTAATGAACAGAATCCCAATTATTCGGTGGGGTATCACCCTTGGCACACTCTCCCGACGCTTCGCAGGCCGCTTGCGCCGAAGAAAATGCGGCAAATACCTTCGCGTATTCTTTGATAGCAACGATGTCTTCCTTCTTCAGGTTATTGACATCGCCCGGATCCTTGCCATTTCGAACCAGATTTTTGGCGATATCCAAGGCTAGATCGTCACCCAGCCTGTCGCGCGCCGAAGCAGGTACGTCATCCAGCGATACCCGCTGTGCCTGAAGATCGGTCCAGGCCTGGCCGACCATGTTGACCGGGCCGGTAATCAGCTTGAGTGCTGCCTCAAAGGAGCCTTGTGTAGCGTCGCCGTAGTTCTCTATTTTTTCTGCCCAGGCTTTCAAGGTACCGGAAGGATCCGCTACCGCCTCAAGCGAGGACTTACTCACGTACAGATCGGTACGAGACTCCTTGTCCTTGGTAATTTCGTAGCCCTTGTCGACATCACGGTTCAACCCGACAGTCGAATCCTTGCCGGTCTCGGCGTCCTGGCGAACCACAATTTCCCCGGCCCCGACGGTGCCTCGCACAATCTGCTCGCGATCCTTGTCGTACTTCCAGCCACTGACGCTCCAGCCGTTTTCGCCTTCCTTGCCTTTGCCCGTCTGGCTGGCGTCCTGAGCGCCACTGCCTTTACCCGCCGTGTAACTACCGCCGACGTTCAGGTAGTAGCCGTGTTCCTTGTCTGAACCGGCAATATCACTGAAGCCCAGAGTGCCGGTATCCAGTTTCAGATTGCCGTTGTCGGCAGCGATCAGCGCACCGTCCAGTTGGGTGTGATTTTCGGTGCGGATATCAACCTTGTTTTTGCCGGTGATGGTGGTTTGTTGTTCGATCCAGTTCGTCTTGCCCGCCGTCTGGCCATAGCCCACCGAACCGCTGACCCCGGCGCCCGGACCAAAAGTGGCAGTAACGCTGATATCAAACTCTTTGCCCTTCACCTTTCCGGTGTCGGCTACAGAAGACACATTGAGGTCACCACCCACGCGACCATTGACCTCATCGCCGCGCAGTGTTGCGCCGGCGATATTGGTGTCCTTGCCGCTGGTGAAGCCCAACCGGTCTCCGGCGTAGAGGTAAGCCTCTTGCTGCCGCTCGCCCTCGCGCTCCAGATTGCCTTTGCCCATGCTGACACTGGCGTAGACTCCAACACCCTCGGAACCAAAGACCAGCCCCACTTCACCGCCACCGTTGTGCCGGTTACTTGTGCTGTCGCTGTCGGTCTGTGCCGAACGAATGTTCAGATCGTTGAAGGCGTTGAGTTCGATATCCCGACGAGCAGTGACCTGCGTGCCGATCAGATTCAGATCGTGGTCAGCTTGCAGATTGACATCCCGGCCGGCGCCCAGTTGAGTGGGCGTAGAAGAGCCACGTGTCCCGTCTTCAGTGGCTACGCCGTAGCTGCCACCGATGCCGATCTTGAAGCCGCCGCTGGTGCCGCCATGAATGCCGCCCCAGCTGTCGTGCTGGGTGCTGTCCTGGCTGACAGCGCCTTTGGCGACATCGAAGGTGACGTCACGACCGACGACGTTGATGTCACGTCCTGCCTGGAACTTCGATCCCTTTACCGTTACATCATTCTTCGCATTCAGGCTCAGATCGTGGCCTGCATTCAGCGTCGAAGATCGGTTGCTTTGCTCGATAGTTTGCTGACTGCTGCTCTGTTTGCTGTTACCGAACTTGACGTCCGCTGTCGGTCCAGACAGGAACTGGCTGATGCCGTCCACAGCCTTGAGGGTGCTTGAGCCCTTGCTGACGTTGTCCTCACCTTTACCCGCACCATTGACGGCGTCTTTCGTCTGGCCATAGTTGTGGTCGATGCGCACGCCAAGGCCATTGCGCTCGGTTTCGCGCTGCTGCTCCACCAACAGGGTTTCACGGCCGGCGTCGATGTTGATATTGCGGTCGGCATTCAGCTCGATATCGTTATTGGCCGCCAGATCCGAGCCGATCTGGTTGATATCGCGCTTGGCGTTGATCGTCAGATCCTGCCCCGCACTGATCTGGCTCGCAGCGCCGCTCTGCTGTTCACGTCGATTTTTTTCCTTGAGCCCATCGACGCCGACAAAGACGCCCACGCCATTGTCATCACTGGAAAAGCCGATCCCCGTCTGTTTGGACTTCGACCACGCTTGCTCGGCACTTTCATTGGCAGCGGCCATGACGTTGACGTCCCGGCCCGCGTCCATGCTGACGTGACGGCCGGCATCGATACCGCTGCCCAACACATTGATATCGCGCTCAGCGCTGAGGATCGTGTCACGCCCGGCACTGACCAGGCTGCCCACACTGGTATTACCGTCGCCCTGCTGCCCCGCTTCCTTGGCGGAGGCGATAGACAGAAAGCCACCCGAGACCGAGAGACCGGTTTTCTTTTTGTAGGCTTCACTTCGGTTGTAATGGGTGTCGTTGGCCGATATCAGATTAATGTCACCCGTGTCATCCACCAGACCGGCGCGGAGCTCGGCATCGTTGCCTGCAGTAACAGCGCTGGCCTGCACGAGGACGTCTTTACCCGAAGCAATAACGACGTCATTGCCCGCTTGCAACTCGCTGGCGACTTGGGTGCTGCTGGAGTTGACGGCACTTTTGCCACTTTTTGAGAGGCCAAAGGAGCCCTTCTTGGTTGTCTTGCTGAAATCACTGTGTTCATCAGTTCCCGAGAGCACCGAGATATCATTCAACGCACCCAGGACCAGATTGTTACCGGCCTTCAACTGACTACCGATCACGGTGAGATCGCGCCCCCCCTCGAGAGAAACACCGCCCTTGTCCGACAGCTTCGCGTTCACGGTCAGGTCGCGGCCGGACTCTACGACCGAGGCCACGTTGGTGCTGTCGTAAGTCGCGCTTTCGCTAGTTTTGCTGCGGCCGAACGATCCCTTTTTCTTCCTGTAGTTATAGGTAGAGCTTTCATCCTGGGCAGAGGCGATGGTGATGTCCTGAACGGCCTTCAGGCTGACATCTTCTTCGGCCTTGATCCGACTGGCGATGATGCCCAGATCATTACCCGCGCTCAGCGCAATATCGCGCCCGGCGTTCAGTACGGAGGATTGTTGCGTGATGCTGTGAGTCTCATTAGCGCGCTTCTTGCTACGCGCGACGTAGTCACTTTCATCGGCCGCCGAGGTGATAACGATGTCATGGCCGGCATCGACTTTGAGATCGCGCTTGGCATCCAGCCGACTGGCCACGACCGCCACATCCCGATCGGCACTGATCGACAGATCGCGCCCTGATGTCACTTCAGCCCCATACTGGGTAATCGTCTGATTGAGATAGCTGCCGCCCCGCGCATTGGTGCTGCGATCCTGCACTGAAGTGATGTTCACATCGCGATCGGCATCGAGAGTCATGTCCCCACCGCTTTTCAGCACGCCGCCGATGTTGTTGATGTCTTTGCCGGACTTGATCGTCAGATCATTGGCCGCTTCGATTCGCGCGGCGTTGTCCAGGTAGTCGCGGTGGAACACGTTGCCACCGCGATTGACATCGACACTGGTCACGTCACGCTGGTTGATCACGCTGCCGTTGGTGGCTGTGAGGCTGACGTCCTTGCCGGAAATAATGCCGCCGGACTTGTTGATGATGTCGTTGCCGGCCTTGAGGGTCAGGCGTTCACCGGCTTCGATCAGGCCGGTGTTGGTGAGGTTGTTACCGGCTTCGGCCGACAGGTTGTTGGAGGCGCGCAGCGTACCGGCGTTATTCAGGTCGCCACCGGCGATCAGGGTCACGTCACCGCCCTGGATCAATGCACCGTTAGGCGCCAGGCGGTTGTTGGCCTGGGCCAGGTACAGCACCGGCACCAGCACTTTTTCTCCGTTCACTTCGTGCTCTTCGAGCCAGACGATGTCGTGGGTCAGTGCCGCCACTTGTTGCGCGGTCAGGGTGACGCCCACCGACAGGTTGAGCTGATCCTTGCTGGCGATGGCGTTGTTCATCAGGTACTTGAACATGCCTTCGTCGGAGGTCTGTCCGTCGATGAAGCGCTGGCCGGTGCGGGCCACCACGGCCTGCTGCACCATGCGTTGTTCAAACAGTCCGTCGCCCAGGCGCTTGGCGCTGGTGTCGGGGTCGTAGCCGAGCTTGCCCAACAGATAGTCCGAGCTCATGAACTGCTTGAGGTCGGTCAGCGCCGGGTTGGTTTCGATCAGATATTTGTGCGGGTTGGAGCGCACGCTGGTATCGGGTAGGGCCTGCACGCGTGGAACGTCGAAAGAAACGTTGCCACGAGCGGGCATCAGCACACCGACCGGCCCGTCACCGGCAGCGGCATTGACGTTGATGACAGCCGTCTTGTCGTTGAGATTCAGCGAAGGACGGCTGGCCAATGCCAGCTCACGATTCTTCACCGAGACTGGATCGTTTTTATCGAACTGGAGGTCTGTTGCATGCCTGACCGGCATGCCGCCCGCATGTGTCGAGGGTGCGGCCGTGATGGAGCCGATCGTCCAGTCCTTGCCGGCTACGAGCGTTTGCTCGCTGCCGTCCTTGCGGCTGAGGCGGAACAGACCGTTGTCGCCGGTCGGCAGGGTGAAGCCCGGCAAGGCCAGTGGGTTGACCTGTTGTTGGGCGAGGTCTGGAGGAAGCTGGGCGTTGATACGGATGACTGTCGGGGTGACTTGACCCGCCAGTTGCGTGGAGCCCAGGCGAGACGCTCCGCCGGCAGCGGCGTTACCGTTGCGAACGACGCCGTTGTCCAGTTTGTTGGTCGCGTTGATGTAGACGGTGCCGCCGGCCTGAACGACTGCGTTGGCATTGGCCGTCGGGCTGCTTTCGGTAATCTTCGTGTCGAAGGGGACCGCGTTCTTGATGATGGCCGGGGCTTCAGCGCGCACGCCCGAGTCATAGCTTGGCGCAGCGTAACGCAGTTTCCCGGAATCGTATTCGATAGCGATCGAGCCAAACAGAAGGTATCTGATCGCCTCACGACCACCCTGACGCCCTCCTATTCGGGTGAGCGATTCGACGTTATTCATGTCCCAGGTGTGAATATTGGGAACCATCCTGATCTTCCCGTTCACAACACCTGTTTGCCCCGAATCGTAATCCGGATCGTTCGCGGCGTTGTAGTTCAGGACGTCCTGCCAGAAGTTCCAGCCCCTGCTGGCCTTGGGTGCATCAATCCAGCGCGTGACGGTGTAATCCCCGACAGTGGCCCCTTGGTTGGTGAAGTTCTGGACGTTGAATGTCATATCCCGGCCGGCGCTGACGACCGACGCGTTATTAATGAATTCGCGACCGTTCCCTGTCAGGTTGCGCCCGGCGGTCAATGTGCCCGATGCCGAATCCTTGACGATGGTGGAATGGTATTTTTCTTCCCAGACCAGGTGGCTGGGCAGGCGACTCTCGAAATTGATGCCACTGAACGAGGTACACGTCGTGCATCGAACACCAATTGTTCCCGAAACGAGTCCTCCACCTGCGGCGACCTCGAACACATCCTTGCGGTTCTCGATGTGATCCGCCGCCAGACTCAGATCACCCACGCTTTCAATGGTCGCTGAAACGTTGTTGATCGACGAACTCCAGCCGTTGCTGTCATCCCGGGCAATGCTGATGTTGCCGATGCCATAAATGTCGGCATAGCGGTTGGTCAGCGTGCCGACGCGCAAGGCCATGTCGCCGCCACTGAAAATCAGACCGTTCTGGTTAAGCAGTGAATCGGTGTTGACGCGCAGATAGCCGGCACTGCCCAGCGTTCCGTTGTTGGTCAGCGCTGCGGCATTGACGGTCAGGCTGTCTGCCGACGTCAGTCGCCCGAGGTTAGTCAGGCTGCCGCGACTGGTGATCGTCGCGGTTGTCGCCCCAGTGATGCTGGCCGCGCTGCTCAGGTCGATCCCGGACGCGGCGAGGCCAAGATTGCCCACACTGCTCAGCCGACCGTTGCCGCCATAAGTGCCGCTCAACTGGATATCGAAATTGCCACTGCTGGCAATCAATCCGTCATTGTTCCAATTGCCGCCACGTCCAATCAACTGATTGGAAGCAAGCAACTGGCCGCTTGCAGTCTGCACAAAATTGCCGACATTGACGGTCAACCGCCCCGCCTGAATCACACTGCTGTTAGTCCAGCTGTCCGCGTTCAGCGTCAGGCCGCCGAGGGTCACCAGCGAGCCGCCGGCGTTCATGACGTTGGCGGTCGAGATGCCGAATTCGCCGACGCCGACATGGGTGATCGAGCCGCCGGCATTGAGCAGGCTCGGCGTGGCGAGATTGAAGTCGTTGTTGGCGGTTTCCACCAGACCGTTGCGGTTATCGAACTGGCTGCCGATCTGGAAATCGGTTTTGCCGCCAGCGCCCAGTGCGCGCAGTTTGCCGCCCTGGTTGTCGAGGTTGGCGGCGCGAATCGTCAGTGTGCCAGCGCTTTCGATCAGGCCGCTGCGGTTGCTGAGGTTGCCGTTGACGCCCAGGTCGATGCCATTGCCGCTGATCTGGCCGGCGTTGTTGCTCATCGAGCCGGCGGTGGCTTTCACCTGCCCCCGGGCGTAGATCCCGCCGCCGCTGTTGTCGAGCGTGCCGACACCGGCATCGAGCAGGATGTCACCGCTGTTGGCGGCGATACGCCCGCCGTCGCTGTAGATACCACCGAGTGCGCGCAGGTCGAGGCGGCTGCCTTCGATCTTGCCGCCCTGGCCGTTGCGCAACACGCCGGTCAGGCGGGTCTGTAGCAACCCCTTGAGGCTCGACAGCACACCGCCACGGCTGTCGAGGCTGGCGGCGGTGAGGGTCAGGTCGCCGTTCTGGGCGATGATCTTGCCGCCCAGGTTGTCGATGGCGCCGCTGCCCGCATTCACGGTCAGTGCAGTCATGCTTTGCACAGCGCCCTTGGCGTTGTTCAGCGCCGCAGCGGTGAGGTTCACCCCGGCATCGCGGCTGGAGATCAGGCCATCGGTGTCGTTGTGCAGAGTGCCGCCAGCGGTGAGATCCAGTTGGCTGTTGGCCGACACGGTGCCGCTTTGGCTGTTGTTCAGATCACCGCTGGTGAGCAGGTTCAGCAAGGTCTGGCTGATCAGTTGCCCGCCGCGGTTGTCGACACTGGCGGAGCGTTTGATCAGCAGTGGGCCGTTGCTACCCAACGCGCCATTGACGTTGGTCAGAGCGCCGAGCAGGTCGAGGCTGACGCTGTCATCGCCAACGAAGCTGCCATGGCTGTTGTTCAGGTGCGTGCCGGTGAAGGTCAGGGCTTTTTTCGCAGTGACTCTGCCGCCGCTGTTGTCCAGCGATGCGGCGCGGACATCCAGCGTGTCACCGCTCTCGATCAAGCCGCCGGAAGCATTGCTGAGCGTGCCGCCAGTCAGGGCCAGCGTCTGTTTGCCGCCACTGCTGACCGTGCCGTTGCTGTTATCGAGGCTGGCCGCTTTGATACTCACTTCGCCCTTCGCGCCCACGCCACCTTTGCTGTGGTTGGTGAGCGCACCACTGAGGTCGATGCTGGTGTTGCCGAGCAGACTGGAAACACTGCCTTGCTGACTGTTGTCGAGGGTGCCGCCGGTGACGCTCACGCCGTTCCAGCCGGAGACCAGACCACCCTGGTTTTTCAGCTCGGCAGCGGTCAGAGTCAGTTGATCGTTGCTGATCAGGTTGCCGCCACGGTTGTCCAGGCTGTTGCCTTTCAAACTGAAGCTGTTGACGCTGGAAATCTCGCCCTTCTGGTTATTCAGATTGCGCAGCGTATCGATGCTCAACACGCCTTTGCTGTTGATCACGCCGTTCTGGTTATTGAGGTCACGCAGGTGGGCGATGCTTAGCAAACCCTTGCTGCTGATCAGGCCGTCCTGGTTATTCAGATCCTGTGCGGTGGCGCCCAGATCGATCGCCACGCCCGCAACACCCACCAGCGTGCCGCCCTGATTATTCAGGCCGGTGCTGTTGAGGGTCAGTTGTTGCGCGGCCTTGATGCTGCCCTTGTTCTGGTTGTTCAGCAGGCCATCGACCTTGACGTCGATATCGCTGTCACTGAGCAAAACACCTTCGCCGCTGTTATCCAGACTCGCCGCGCGAACCTGCAGCGCCGCCGCCGCGATCTTGCCTTTGATCGAGGTCAGCGCGTTGTCGATCTGCAGGGTGAGTTTCTGATTGCTCAGCAGTTGGCCGCCGCTGTTATCCAATGACTTGGCGAGCAGTTCGAAAGCCTGCTCGCTGGAAATCTCGCCGCCACGGTTGTTTACGTCAGCCAGATTCTTCAACAACAACTGACCCGGTGCACTGATGACGCCGCCCTGGTTGTTCAACGCGCCGCCGTTCAGATCGACGCTGACATCAGCATTGCTGCTGAACAGCCTGCCGCCCTGCTGATCGAGACCACGAACATTGGCCACCAGCGAATTGGCCGCGCCGAGACTGCCGGCGGTGTTGGTCACCTGGCCGGCCGCGATGTGCAGTTGATCGGCGGAGTAAATGCTGGCCTGGCTGTTGTTGAGGTCGCCGGTGGTGATACTCAGTTTGCCTTTGCCGCTGATCGCGCCTTGTTGCTGATTATCCAGCGCGCTGCTGTTGAGCGTGAGGTCGCTGTCGGTCAGCAGTTTGCCGCCCTGGTTACTGACGGCGCCACGGGTGTCGATGGTCAGCGCTTTAGCGCTGGAGACCGTGCCGGCCTTGTTGTCGAGGCTGTCGGCGTTGATCGCCAGAGCCCCTTCGCTGACGACACTGCCTTGCGCATTGTTCAGACCCGCAGAGAGGTTGATTGCGATATCTTTCTGGCTGGTCAGACGTCCGCTGTTTTCCAGGGTCTTGCCCGTCAGGGTCAAGCCGCTGTCACCGGACAGCAGCCCCTTGTTGCGGTTGATGACGTCATTGACCGTCAGCGCCAGATTGCCGCCGGCGAGCATGTAACCGCTGTCGCTGTTGTCGAGCCAGGCGCCGATCAGGCTCACATCGGCCTTGCTCGACAGTTCGCCGCTGCGGTTGTCGATACGGTCGACGCTGAGCTTCAGCGCTTTTGTTGAACCGATGAGGCCTTCCTGACGGTTATCCAGACTGGCGGCGGTAATCGTCAGGCCGTTGTCGGCGATGACCACACCGTTCTGGTTATCGAACATTCCGGTGACGCTGAAATCGACATCACCCCGCACGCGAATGTCGCCGCTTTTGTTGTTCAAACTGGCGCTGCGACTGTCGAGGCTGGCGGAAGCAATCACCCCTTTGACGTTGCTCAGGGCGCGGTCGATGACGAGGGTGAGCTTTTCATTGCTGAGCAATTTGCCGCCGTCGTTGTTCAGGCTTTGCGCATTGAGGCTCCAGGCCTTCGCAGCGGAAATTTCACCGGCACTGTTGTCGACGTCCTTGAGGTTTTTCAGCAGCAACTGGCCCGGCGTATGAATATTGCCGCGCTGGTTGTTGAGCAGGCCGTTGTTCATGTCCAGGGTCAGGTCGCTGTTGCTGAACAGCTCGCCGCCGTCCTGTTCCAGCGAGGTCAGCGAAGCCTGAAGTTTCTGCTGGCTACCGATGGTGCCCCCGGAGTTGTCCAGGTGCCCGGCGGTCAATAATAGTGAGCCATCGGTGGCGATACTGCCGCCCTGACGGTTCTTCAACTCGCCGGTAGTCAGGGTCGAATCGGCCTTGGCGCTGATGATGCCGTTGGCGCTGTTATCCAGGCTGCCACTTTTGAAGGTCAGGCCTTTCTGCGAGACGATCAGGCCGCCCTGGCTGAGTACCGCACCGGTGGCGGTCAGCGCCATTGCTTCAAGGCTCGACAGTTTGCCCAAGCGATTGTCGAGACTGCCGGCGCTGAGGGTCATCTGCCCTTCACTGCTGATGAGGCCTTGCTGGTTATCCATCGCGCCGTCGAAGGTCAGCCCCAGACTGTTCTGACTGACGATCCGCCCTGCGACGTTACTCAACCCGGTGCCGCTCAGGGTGCTCGCGCCCTTGCTGAAAATCAGGCCGTTGCTGGCGTTGATGATCTGCGCGACTTTCGCCTCCAGCGTGGTGTCGGACAACACCTTGCCGCCCTCGCTGTTGTCCAGGCGCGACCCGTTGATGTGCAGGTCCTGCTGGCTGGAGAGCGAGCCGCCGCGGTTGTCGATCTGGTCGACGTTGACCGTCAGGGTCTTGAGCGACCCGACGAGACCGTCCTGATGGTTCTGCAGCGTCTTGCCGGTCAGCAACAGGTTGCCTTCGGCAACCAGTTCACCGCCCTGCTGGTTCAGGCTGTCGATGTTGGCGTCGACATCGCCCTTGCCGGAAATCCGTCCGCCATCGTTGGTGACATTGTTGGCCTTGAGGCTCAGCAAACCGGTCGAGGTGAGCAGACCGCCATTGCGGTTGTCCAGCGTGTTGCCTTCGACCGTCAGTGTTGCCTTGCTTTCAACGCGGCCCTTGTCGCCGTTATCCAGTTCACCGATCAACAGTTTCGCCGCCTGATCAGCGCGAATCGTGCCACTGCGGTTGTCCGTATTGGCGCTGGTAACCGTCAGGGTGTTGAGGCTGGAAATCTTGCCGGCGCGGTTATCCAGGCGCGTGGCTTGCAGGTCCATCGCAGCGTTGGCCTGGATCAGGCCTTTGTTCTGGTTGTCCAGGCGATCGCTGATGCGCGTGGTCAGCGTGCCTTCACTGGTCAACTGGCCTTGCTGGCTATTGTCGAATTGCTGTGCGCGCAGGGTCAGCGCTTGTCTGGCGCCGATCCGGCCGCCGTTGCTGTTGTTGATCGCACTGAGGGCGGTGATGTCGAGCAACTGCCCGGCGGTCATCACGCCGGCGACGTTATCCAGCGAAGTGACCGTCAGCACTGCGTCGGTCTGGCCGCTGAGTTCGCCATTGCGGTTGATCAATTGACCGATGTTGCCGGTCAGTCTGGTCTGGCTGTTGATCACGCCTTTGTTGTTCAGCACTTGAGCGGCATTCAGGTTCATCGTGCCGCCGCTCAGTACACGCCCGCTATTGCGGTTGTCCAGGGTGCCCGCCGTGATCGCCGTGGTTTGTCCGCTGAGGGTGCCGCCCTGGTTGCTCAGGGTTTGCGCAGTGCTGACTGTCAGATTGCGGCCGGCGGTGAGGCTTTTGCCAGTGTTGTCGAGGTTTTGCGCACTCAGGCTCAGATCACCGTTGGCGTTGCGGCTGCCGTCGGCGTTGACCCCGGCCTCGATGACTCCGGCGTTGGTCAGCTGACCGCTGGCACTGAGGTTGATACTGTCGCGGGCAGCCAGGGTCTGGCGGTTGGTCAGATTGCCTTGGGTTTGCACGTTCAATGTCGTGCCGGCATACACCGGCCCGCGCGCATCGAGACTGGCCGACTTGACGTTGACCGCACCGGTCGCCGAGGTATCGGCCAGGCTCAATTGACCATTGGCATCAAGCTGAATATCGCCACCGCTGGCGATCAGTTTACCGTCGAGCTTCACCCCGACCCCGGCCTCGGTGCCAACCAGTTTGATCGCCCCGGCATACATGCCGCCGAGTGCCGAAGAGTCAATCGCCAGTTGCGGCTTGGCGCTGCCATCATCGGCGCGGGCCGTGGCGCTGAGATGTTCAGCGTTGACGTCGTTACGCCCGGCGACGATGGTCAGGTTTTTCGCCTGGATCTCGGCGTTGATCTTCGCGGTGCGGGTGATGATTTCGAAGCGGTCGATATTGGTTGCGTTAAGCCCGGCGCCTTCGATGGCGACCGAGCCTTGATCGACCTGAAAGCGATCGAGGCGACCGTTGTCCAGCACCGGTTTGCCGGTGGTCAACGTGACCCGTGGCGCATTGATGAAACCGCAGCCGTTGCAGGTGATGCCGTAGGGGTTGGCCACGATCACGCGCGCCGACTGCCCTGCCACTTCGGTGTAACCGCGCAACTGGCTCGGGTTGCCGCTGATGACTTCGTTGAGAATCGCTTGCGCCGAGCCGCTGTTTTTCAGGTTCGGGTTGCCGATGATGTGCCCGGCCAACTGGGTGTTCGAGGTTTGCGTCGAGCCGTTGTTGAGGATGACGCCCTGCGCGCCGACGTTGTAATCGTGGAACTGGTTATGCGACAGACCGCTGCCGTTGGGCGTGGCGATGTTGATGATCGGCACGCCGTTACCGGCGCGATCAAGGGTGGTGCCAGGGTTGGCCACGACAATGCCGTCGGCCTGCGCCCACATCGGTTGCCAGAACATGACGTTCGCCAGCAGGAACGCCAGCCCGCGCTTGGGCATGCCCATGAAAGACTCGCGGGTTTTCACGTCAGCAGAAGGCTGACCAGCGAGGAAGGCGTATTGGCGAACGTCCATGTTTGAGCTCTCGTTGCGACAGGCGAGTGAGGTCTGGGTAATCAACAGGCAAAGCGATCCCCGCCTGGCCAAAACACGGGGCCAGGTGAGAGAACAAGCAAAAGGGGGATAAATGCGCGCCTCGGTCAGAACGTCCAAAGCGTGGCAAAAACGATCGCAGAACCGCTGGCGAATAGTTTGTTCGATCCCTCGAAATCACAATTTGATATCAATGTGATGGCGCGATGGTAGATTGCCATCATTCTGGCGTCAATAAGTCGTACAGCGTCTTTTACAACAACCGCTCTAACCCGTGACTTTTCCTCAAGAGGTCTGCTTTTCAGGGGAAGATCGCGACCGTTCGGTCACTCTAAATGGACTGGTAAAAACACTGGAACTGAACTTTTCTCCGCCCGAAACCCTCCACCGATCAACCCGCCCTACCCGGAACGGAGGCCTGCCCCCATGAAAACCCTGCTCAAACTCACTCTCGCCGCCACCCTCGCCTGCGCCCTGCCCGTCTGGGCCTGCACACCAGAAGAGGCCACCGCCAAACGCGAACAACTGGCCAAGGAAGTGGCCAAGCTCACCGAACAGAATCCGGCCAAGGCCAAGGAAATCAATGCCGAGTTGCAGAAGATGGACTTGGGCACGGCCAGCGCCGATCTGCCGGACAAGTGCCAGTTGATTGATCAGCGCTTGAAGGAACTGGACTCGGCGGAGAAAAAAGCCGACAGCTAAAAGCAAGATCAAAAGATCGCAGCCTGCGGCAGCTCCTACACCAGACCCTTTAGGAGCTGCCGAAGGCTGCGCTCTTTTGATCTTAAAAATGCATTTGTGCATTTGTTTTCTTGCATAAACGCATATCCTGACTAAGGTTACATCGAGCAAGGAGATCGGCACCATTCATCGCAGATGAAAACCGTTACCCACCGATCGCTCGGCAATACCGCAACACAATCACAAGCTGGACGCTTGTTTTCATTCATGGAGGACTGAAAAAATGTTAACCACTCAAGCAACATCGTTCACCGGCGAGAGCCTGCCAAGATGCCTTGTTGGCCACCTGATCGACCCGCAACTTGTCGAGGTTGAAGCCACTGCGCAAACGGCGGCACTGGCCGCTGCCAACCTTAACTTCACGATGCAGAAACAGACTCAGACCAACTGGTGCTGGGCCGCTGTTTCCGCTTCGGTCGGCAACTACTACGGCACCGGGTCATGGACTCAGTGCGGCGTCGCCAGCACCCAACTGGACCGCAATTGCTGCAGCCAGCCGGGGCCGTGCAACGTCTACGGCTATCTGGATTCGGCCCTGCAGACCACCCGCAGCTATAACGGGATGAATCAGGGTTCGCTGCAGATGTCGGCGATTCAGAACCAGATCAACATGGGCCGCCCGGTCGGCCTGCGCTGTGCCTGGTATGGCGGTGGCGCGCACTTCCTGGCGATCTACGGCACCAACGGCAACTACGTGCTGATCGCCGACTCGATCTACGGTTACTCGACCCGCGCGCTGAACTCCTTCCCGGGTTCGTACAACGGCGGCGGCAACTGGACTCACACTTACTTCACCGCGAAAAACTAGGAGGGCGACATCATGCAACTGACTTATCCAAAGGCGCCTTCCAACGGCGTACAGACTTTGCGTCCGGTGCTGCAAGCCGCGCTGCAAAACCAGGGCTTCGGCATCAACCGCCAGTTCGCCAACGCGGCACCGGCCAAAGTCAGCCTCAGCGAAGCCTACCGCGGCTACTCGCTGACACTCGACGATCTGAGCCAAGGCAAGGGTCTGAAAGACGCACGTATCGGCGACTGGCATTACCTGGTGTTTGCCGACGGCGTTAGCATTGCCGATGCGCAACTGGCCGAGGTGCGTGGCCATGTCGAGTTCGCTTCGCTGAACCACGGCACCCGGGCCGCCGACACCGTGGGCGCGTTGAAACTGGCGGAACAGGCGCCGCAATTGCAGGGCAAGAGCGTTGAACTGCGGGTGCTGTTTGTCTCGGCACTACACGTCGTGGCGATCTGGCTGCACGCTGACGGTGAAGATGTACTGATCCCGATCGAGCCGACGCCGAAAGAGCTCGGGAACTCGCGGCTGTACAGCGAAGCCGCGTTGCTCGCGCAGCTCAAACCGGCGGCAGATCGCGCAAAACAGCGCTTTGACGCAGACACCAGCGGACAGTTGGGGAGCTGACAAACCCTGCGCATAAAAAAACCCGGACACTGTCCGGGTTTTTTATTGCCTGCGAAAACGCCTTACTCAGCCGCTGGCTCAGCCGGCTTGCGACGCTTGAGCGGGGCCATGCCGTCGCTGCTCACCAGCGAATCCGGCTTCGGACGGTTGGCGCTCTTGCGCTTGGTCGGGGTCTTGGCGGCGGTTTTCTTCTTGTCGCCCTTGGCGTCGGTCTTTTTCTTCTTCACCCCGACAGCCTTGCCCGAGGCCTTGACCTTCTTCGGCCCGCCGTAGGTGCCTTTGACTTCCTTGATGGTGCGGCGCTCGAAGCTCTGCTTGAGGTAGCGCTCGATGCTCGACATCAGGTTCCAGTCGCCGTGGCAGATCAGCGAGATCGCCAGACCGTCGTTGCCTGCGCGGCCGGTACGACCGATGCGGTGCACGTATTCGTCGCCGCTGCGTGGCATGTCGAAGTTGATCACCAGATCCAGGCCATCAACGTCCAGACCACGGGCCGCGACGTCGGTCGCTACCAGAATCTTCACGCCGCCCTGCTTCAGACGGTCGATCGCCAGTTTGCGATCCTTCTGGTCTTTCTCGCCGTGCAGCACGAACGCCTTGTATTCCTGAGCCACGAGGCGGCCGTAGATGCGGTCGGCCATGGCCCGGGTGTTGGTGAAGACGATGGCCTTCTGGTAGGTCTCGTTGGCCAGCAGCCAGTTCACAATCTGCTCTTTGTGCTGATTGTGGTCGGCGGTGATGATTTGCTGGCGGGTGGTCGAGTTCAGCTGGCTGACCGCGTTGAGCTGCAGATGCTCAGGGTTGTTCAGCACCTTGGCGATCATCTCGCGCAGGCCCGAACCACCGGTGGTGGCGGAGAACAGCATGGTCTGCTGACGGTTCGGGCATTCGTCGACCAGACGTTGCACGTCTTCAGCGAAACCCATGTCGAGCATGCGGTCGGCTTCGTCGAGCACCAGCACTTCGACTTCTTTCAGGTCGAGGTTGCCGGCGTTGAGTTGCTCGATCATCCGGCCCGGCGTACCGATCAGGATGTCCGGCACCTTGCGCAGCATCGCGGCCTGCACCTTGAAGTCTTCACCGCCGGTGATCAGGCCGGACTTGATGAAAGTGAACTGCGAAAAGCGCTCGACTTCCTTCAGGGTCTGCTGGGCCAGTTCGCGGGTCGGCAGCAGGATCAGGGTCTTGATGCTCACGCGGATCTTCGCCGGGCCGATCAGGCGATTGAGGATCGGCAGGACAAAAGCGGCGGTCTTGCCGCTACCGGTTTGCGCCGTCACCCGCAGGTCACGCCCCTGGAGCGCCAGCGGAATGGCCGCTGCTTGCACAGGCGTTGGCTCGACAAATTTCAGCTCGGCCACGGCTTTGAGCAGGCGTTCGTGCAGGGCGAATTGGGAAAACACGGGTGCTACCTCGAAGATATGCAAAAAAACAGCTGCATAGGTTACCGGTTTCGAGCGCTCAGGCCGAGTTTCTTTATACAAACGGGCGTAATCAGTGGCTTTTTTGTTGCTCGATTTGTCTCCAACGGTAATACACAGCGTCTTAAATGCTCTAATCGCCCATCGCGTCTTACAGAAGAATCGTTGCTCACATGGATTTCAAACAGCTCTGGCTCAACGCCCAAGACCTCTGGGGTGCCCTCGAAAAGCACCCATTCCTGCAATCCGGCCTGGCGCTGATGCTGCTACTGGTGATCGCGCTGGTCCTCGGACGAGTGGCACGCTATCTGATCCTGCATGCCAGCCGCATGCTCGGGCGCCAGCCGGCCCTGCACTGGATCAACGACTTTCGCCACAACAAGGTGTTTCAACGTCTGGCGCAGATGACGCCGTCGCTGGTGATCCAGTTCGGCCTGCACCTGGTGCCGGAACTGAGCAAAACCGCGATGACTTTCCTCGGCAACGTGGCGCTGTCCTTCACCATCCTGTTCCTGCTGCTGTCGGTCAGCGCCCTGCTCAATGCGCTGCTGGACATCTACGCCCGCACCGAACACGCCCGCACCCGCTCGATCAAGGGCTATGTGCAACTGGCGAAAATGGTCTTGTACGTGTTTGGTGCGATCATCATCGTCGCCACCCTCATCGACCGTTCGCCGCTGTTGCTGCTCTCCGGTCTGGGTGCGATGTCGGCGGTGATTCTGTTGGTCTACAAGGACACCCTGCTGTCGTTCGTCGCCAGCGTACAGCTGACCAGCAACGACATGCTGCGGGTCGGCGACTGGATCGAGATGCCGCAAGTCGGCGCCGATGGCGATGTGGTCGACATCACCTTGCACACGGTCAAGGTGCAGAACTTCGACAAGACCATCGTTTCGATCCCGACCTGGCGCCTGATGTCCGAGTCGTTCCGCAACTGGCGCGGCATGCAACAGTCCGGCGGGCGACGGATCAAGCGCAGCCTGTTCATCGACGCCAGCGGCGTGCGCTTCATTCGTGACGATGAAGAAGAGAAGTTGAGCCAAGTGCACCTGCTGACCGGCTACATGGGCCGCAAGAAAGCCGAACTCAAGGCGTGGAACGAGGCGCAGGGCAACGTCGCCGCGATGTCGGCCAACCGCCGGCGCATGACCAACATCGGCACCTTCCGCGCTTATGCGCTGGCGTATTTGAAGAGTCACCCGGAGGTGCAGCCGAACATGACCTGCATGGTGCGGCAGATGCAGACCACGGCGCAGGGAATTCCGCTGGAAATCTACTGCTTCACGACCACCACGGTGTGGGCCGATTACGAGCGGATTCAGGGGGATATTTTCGATTATCTGCTGGCGGTGCTGCCGGAGTTCGGTTTGAGCCTGTATCAGCAGCCGAGTGGCGGGGATTTGCGTTCGGGGTTGTTGCCGGCTGTACTCGGCTCAGCGCACATACCAGAACCACAAAAACACCTCCTATAACCCCACAGATCAAAACTGTGGGAGCGGGCTTGCTCGCGAAGGCGTCAGGTCAGTCAACATAATCGTTGAATGACACACCGCTTTCGCGAGCAAGCCCGCTCCCACAGGGGTTATGCGGTGGCTTGAGTTTTGCGGATGCCCAACCGGCTGATCCACACCGCCGCCAGAATCACACTCCCGCCCAGCAACAACCGTCCCAGTTCCTCATGCTGATTCCAGATCAGCAGATTCAGCAGCAAGCCCACCGGCACATGCAGGTTGTTCATCACCGCCAGCGTGCCGCCGTTAACCATGCACGCGCCCTTGTTCCACCAGTACATCCCCAGCGCCGTCGAGACCAGACCGAGGAACAGCAACACGCCCCATTGCAACGGCGCTTCGGGCAGGAAGTTGGACTTGCCGAACAGCAGAAACGCCGGCAACACCACCGCCAACGCGCCGAGATAGAAGAAGCCGAAACGTCGGTAGTGCGGCAGATCACTCGGGTGTTTTGCCACCAGATGCTTGTACAGCACCTGCCCTGCGGCGTAGGTGAAGTTGGCCAGTTGCAGCAGCAAAAAGCCCATGAAGAAATCCGGGTTGATCCGGTCAAAACGAATCACCGCCGCACCGCCCACCGCTACCAACGCGGCCACCAGCGCCCACGGATTGAAGCGGCGGTTCAGCGCATCTTCGATCAGCGTCACGTGCAGCGGCGTGAGGATCGTGAACAGCAACACCTCCGGCACCGTCAGCACACGGAAGCTCAGGTACAGGCAAACGTAGGTGATGCCGAACTGCAACGCGCCGATCAGCAGCATGCCGCGCATGAACGAAGGCTCCACCGAGCGCCAGCGGGTCAACGGAATGAACACCAGCCCGGCCAGCACCACGCGCACCAGCACTGCAAAGTAGCTGTCGACATGCCCGGCGAGGTATTCGCCGATCAGACTGAAGGAAAACGCCTGGATCAGCGTGACAAAAAGTAGATAGCCCATGGTCGCCTCTGTTTCGAATGGCGGCGACGATAGCGGTTTTTGCGCCAGACCGCGAACCTCAGGCAACACTGAACCCTGTGGGAGCGAGCTTGCTCGCGAAGGCATCGTGTCAGTCGACGAATAGTTGACTGACACACCGCCTTCGCGAGCAAGCCCGCTCCCACAGGGGTTACACGTTGCTCAGATAATCCCAGGCAAAAAAAAAGCCCGATCTCGCTAAAGCGTTCAATCGGGCTACAGCACTCAGGAGCAACAAGTGCAAAGGGAGGTTCGATGCGCGTAGAGCCTTGAAGGGGTTGCGCCAGGTCACTTAAACAAGCGGCGATTATCTGGCGATTAACATATCAAGCGACCTGGGACAGTTTGGCGTTGGCCTGATTCAGGCCCTTCTCCTGGAAGTCGCCGCCCAGGTTCATGCCTTCGGCGTGAATGAAGGTCACGTCGTGGATGCCGATGAAACCCATGACCTGACGCAGGTACGGTTCCTGATGGTCGGCCGGGCCGCCGGCGTAGATGCCGCCGCGAGCGGTCAGCACGTAGGCACGTTTGCCGCTGAGCAGGCCTTGCGGGCCGGTTTCGGTGTACTTGAAGGTCACGCCGGCACGCAGCACGTGGTCGAGCCAGGCCTTGAGGGTGCTCGGGATCGCGAAGTTGTACATCGGCGCAGCCATCACCAGTACGTCGGCAGCGAGCAGCTCGTCGGTCAATTCGTTGGAGCGCTCCAGCGACGATTGTTCGCTGGCGTTGCGCTGCTCGGCAGGCTTCATCCAGCCGCCCAGCAGGTTGGCGTCCAGGTGTGGAACGGGATTCACGGCGAGGTCACGCACGGTGATCTGATCGTTGGGATGCGCCGCTTTCCACTGACCAATTAAGGTCTGGGTCAGTTGACGGGAAACCGAATCTTGCTGGCGGGCGCTGCTTTCGATGATCAGAACGCGGGACATGGTGTGTAGTCTCCATCCGAGAATGTTGTAGGTCGATGGAGTGAAGGTTAAACAGGGTCGTATCGATGAAAAAGCGCAAATAATTGCTGCAAAGCATCGAATAATTCGTTTAGATGCACTTAGCCCCTGTGGGAGCGAGCTTGCTCGCGAAAGCGGTGTGTCATTCAACAATGATGTCGACTGAAACGGCCAATTCGCGAGCAAGCTCGCTCCCACAAGGGATTGACGGTGTTATTTCGGGCTGCAGCTCAGGTCGATGCGCAGCCTGATGATCTCGCGGGAGAACTTGGCCGTGGCATTCGTATGCTTGCGGGCCGGGATTTCGATGTTGCGCGTACGCGGTGCTTCCGGGCCATTGTTGAAAACGACTTTGCAGATTGCATCGACATCGCCGAAGTTGACGACTTTTATGGAGCCGATGTCTTTGTCGGTGTCGAAGGTCTCGTAGTCGATCTTCAAGCCATTGAGGTTCTTCTGCACATCGATCGGGTAAGCAAACGCAGTCAGCGGCAGCAACGCGAGCACCACACAACAGAATTTTTTCATTCGCCAGTCTCCATGAGGGACGGCCAGCTTAGGACAAGAGGAGCTATTGATGAAAGCGCCCCGCGTGACCCTTGATCAATGGCGAACATTGCAGGCCGTGGTCGACCACGGTGGTTTCGCCCAGGCCGCCGAGGTTCTGCACCGTTCGCAATCGTCGGTGAGTTATACCGTCGCCCGCATGCAGGACCAGCTCGGCGTGCCGTTGCTGCGCATCGACGGACGTAAAGCGGTGCTCACCGAAGCCGGCGGCGTACTGCTGCGCCGCTCGCGACAACTGGTGAAACAGGCCAGCCAACTGGAAGACCTCGCCCATCACATGGAGCAAGGTTGGGAAGCCGAAGTGCGGCTGGTGGTCGATGCGGCTTACCCGAGCGCACGCATCGTGCGGGCGCTGACCGCATTCATGCCGCAGAGTCGCGGCTGCCGCGTGCGTCTGCGCGAGGAGGTGTTGTCCGGGGTCGAGGAGGTCTTGCTCGAAGGCGTGGCCGATCTGGCGATCACCGGCCTGAGCATCCCCGGTTACCTCGGCGCGGAATTGAGCGACGTCGAATTTGTCGCGGTCGCCCACCCGGATCACGCGCTGCATCGGCTCAATCGCGAACTGAGCTTCCAGGACCTGGAAACCCAGATGCAGGTGGTGATTCGCGACTCCGGCCGCCAGCAACCACGCGACGTCGGCTGGCTCGGCGCCGAACAGCGCTGGACCGTCGGCAGCCTCGCCACGGCTGCCACGTTCGTCAGCAGCGGCCTGGGCTTTGCCTGGCTGCCACGACACATGATCGAACGGGAATTGAAGGAAGGCACGCTCAAGCTGCTACCGTTGGATCAGGGCGGCAGCCGCAACCCGAGCTTCTATCTGTATTCGAACAAGGACAAACCGCTGGGCCCGGCCACACAAATCCTCATCGAACTGTTGCGCACCTTCGACACTTTGCCGCTTGACGCACCGTTCGCCGCCCCCGAGCAAACCTGACACGGAGTTCACCGATGGCCTATTTCGAGCACGAAGGTTGCAACCTGCACTACGAGGAATATGGCCACGGCACCCCGTTGCTGCTGGTTCACGGGCTCGGTTCGAGCACCCTGGACTGGGAAATGCAAATCCCGGCGCTGTCGGCGCATTACCGGGTGATCGTCCCTGACATACGCGGTCACGGTCGCTCGGACAAACCTCGCGAGCGCTACAGCATCGCCGGGTTCAGCGCCGATCTGCTGGCGTTGATCGAACACCTGAAACTCGGCCCGGTGCATTACGTCGGGCTGTCGATGGGCGGGATGATCGGCTTTCAGTTCGGCGTCGATCAGCCGCAAATGCTGAAAAGCCTGACCATCGTCAACAGCGCCCCCGAGGTCAAACTGCGCAGCCGCGACGATTACTGGCAGTGGTTCAAGCGCTGGAGCCTGATGCGCGTGCTCAGCCTCGCGACCATTGGCAAGGCATTAGGCGGCAAACTGTTCCCGAAACCCGAGCAGGCTGATCTGCGGCAGAAAATGGCCGAACGCTGGGCAAAAAACGACAAACGTGCTTATCTCGCCAGCTTCGATGCGATTGTTGGCTGGGGCGTCCAGGAACGACTTTCCCGGGTGACCTGTCCAACCCTCATCGTGACTGCCGACCGTGACTACACGCCGGTAGCACTGAAAGAAACCTATGTAAAACTGCTGCCCGATGCGCGGCTGGTGGTCATCGCCGACTCGCGCCACGCCACCCCGCTCGATCAACCCGAACACTTCAACCAAACGCTGCTGGAGTTTCTCGCCGCAGCCGACATTCAATCTCAGGATCACTGACCCATGCTGAAAAAACTCGCCCTCGCCGCCGGCACCGTGCTGTTTGCTGCCAACCTGATGGCTGCCACCCCGGCCAAAGCACCGCACGTGCTGCTGGACACTACCAACGGCCAGATCGAAATCGAACTGGACCCGGTCAAGGCGCCAATCAGTACCAAAAACTTTCTGGATTACGTCAACAGCGGTTTTTACACCAACACCATTTTCCACCGCGTGATCCCGGGCTTCATGGCTCAGGGCGGCGGTTTCACGCCACAGATGCAGCAGAAAGAAACCAAGGCGCCGATCAAGAACGAAGCCAGCAACGGTCTGCATAACGTTCGCGGCACTTTGTCGATGGCCCGTACCTCCAACCCTGATTCGGCCACCAGCCAGTTCTTCATCAACGTCGCCGACAACGCCTTCCTCGATCCGGGCCGTGATGCCGGTTACGCGGTATTCGCCAAAGTGGTCAAAGGCATGGACGTGGTCGACATCATCGTCAACTCGCAAACCACCACCAAACAGGGCATGCAAAACGTGCCTGTCGACCCTGTGATCATCAAGTCGGCCAAAGTCATCGACTAAGCTGTACAGGGCGTTTCGAGCGGCGCTGGCCTGAAGCCACGCCGCTCACACCGATAAAAGGAGAGCCCGGCATCCGGGCGGTTATCTGATGCTCTATCGCCGTTTCGAACAACTGATCGACATATTCCGCGACGCCCCCACGGCCTCCCCTCCGGATCGTGTCTGGCCCTTCTATACCTATTACCTCAAGCAGGTCTGGCCGAGTTTCGCCGCCCTGCTCGTCGTCGGCCTGTTTGCCGCGTTGATCGAAGTCGCGCTGTTCAGCTACCTGAGCCGCATCATCGACCTGGCCCAAGGCACGCCCAACCCGAATTTCTTCAGCGACCACGCCCTCGAACTGACGTGGATGGTGGTAGTCGCCCTGGTACTGCGGCCGATCTTTTTCGGCCTGCACGACCTGCTGGTGCATCAGACCCTCAGCCCCGGCATGACCAGCATGATCCGCTGGCAGAACCACAGTTACGTGCTCAAGCAGAGCCTGAATTTCTTCCAGAACGACTTCGCCGGGCGCATCGCCCAACGCATCATGCAGACCGGCAACTCGCTGCGCGATTCGGCGGTGCAAGCGGTGGATGCGCTGTGGCACGTGGTGATCTACGCGATCAGTTCGCTGGTGCTGTTCGCCGAAGCCGACTGGCGCCTGATGATTCCGCTGCTGACGTGGATCGTCGCCTACATCGGTGCGCTGTATTACTTCGTGCCACGGGTGAAAGAGCGTTCGGTGGAAGCTTCCGACGCGCGCTCGAAACTGATGGGGCGGATCGTCGACGGCTACACCAACATCGCCACCCTGAAGCTGTTCGCCCACACCAATTTCGAACAGCACTACGCCAAGGAAGCCATCGAAGAACAGACGGTCAAGGCGCAGATGGCCGGCCGCGTGGTGACCAGCATGGACGTGGCGATCACCACCATGAACGGCCTGCTGATCGTCGGCACCACCGCGCTGGCGCTGTGGCTGTGGACGCAGTCGCTGATCACCGTCGGTGCTATCGCCCTGGCCACCGGTCTGGTGATTCGTATCGTCAATATGTCCGGCTGGATCATGTGGGTAGTCACCGGCATCTTCGAAAACATCGGCATGGTCCAGGACGGTCTGCAGACCATCTCGCAACCGGTCAGCGTCACTGATCGCGAGCAGGCCAAACCGCTGGCCGTGGCTCGTGGCGAAGTGCGTTTCGAGCACGTGGATTTTCACTACGGCAAGAAGAAAGGCATCATCGGCGACCTCAACCTGACCATTAAACCCGGCGAGAAAATCGGCCTGATCGGGCCATCCGGCGCCGGCAAATCGACCTTGGTCAACCTGCTGCTGCGCCTGTATGACGTAGAGGGCGGACGGATCCTGATCGATGGGCAGAACATCGCTGAAGTCGGCCAGGAAAGCCTGCGCGCACGCATCGGCATGATCACGCAGGACACCTCCCTGCTGCACCGCTCGATCCGCGACAACTTGCTGTATGGCAAGCCTGACGCCACCGACGCCGAGCTCTGGGACGCGGTGCACAAGGCTCGCGCCGACGAGTTCATTCCGCTGCTGTCGGACGCTGAGGGCCGTACCGGTTTCGACGCGCACGTCGGCGAACGCGGGGTGAAACTGTCCGGCGGTCAGCGCCAGCGCATTGCGATTGCCCGGGTGCTGCTCAAGGACGCGCCGATCCTGATCATGGACGAAGCAACCTCGGCACTCGACTCAGAAGTCGAAGCGGCGATCCAGGAAAGCCTGGAAACCCTGATGCAAGGCAAAACCGTGATCGCCATTGCTCACCGTCTCTCGACCATCGCTCGCATGGATCGGCTGGTAGTGCTGGAAAACGGCAAGATCGCCGAGAGCGGTACCCACGCCGAACTGCTGGCGCATCGCGGATTGTATGCGCGGTTGTGGGCGCACCAGACCGGGGGATTTGTCGGGATCGATTGATCATTGAATCAATACAACTCCAATGTGGGAGGGGGCTTGCTCCCGAAAGCGGGGTGTCAGTACCGAACATTTGTCTGACACACCGCATTCGGGAGCAAGCCCCCTCCCACAATATATTGGGAACCGCCACAGCCCTCTAACCACGGGCTCTGGCGGTTTTTTCATGGCTGCTGGAAATCCATCCAAAGCGTGCTGTACTCAGCCAAGGTTCCAGCACGGAACCTGTCGTAAATCTGCAGGGAAGCACAACGCAATACAGTCTCGATAGCATGGGCTATCAAGGACTCTCTCATGTCTCTGTTCAAACGTTCAGTTACTGAGTTGTTGGGTACGTTCTGGCTGGTTCTGGGTGGTTGTGGCAGTGCGGTGCTCGCCGCGTCTTCGCCTCTGGGCATCGGGGTGCTGGGGGTGGCCCTGGCGTTTGGTCTGACGGTGCTGACCATGGCGTTCGCCATCGGCCACATCAGCGGATGTCATCTCAATCCGGCGGTATCGGTCGGGTTGGTGGTCGGCGGACGGTTTCCAGCAAAAGAGCTACCCGCCTACATCATCGCCCAGGTGCTCGGCGGGATACTCGCCGCCGCGCTGCTCTACTACATCGCCAGCGGCAAGGAGGGTTTCGACATCGCAGCAGGTCTGGCGTCCAATGGGTACGGCGAGCACTCGCCCGGCAAATACTCGATGGCGGCAGGCTTTGTCACCGAGCTGGTGATGACCGGGATGTTCGTGATCATCATCCTCGGCGCCACCGACAAACGCGCCCCGGCGGGCCTCGCACCGATTGCCATCGGCCTGGGGCTGACGCTGATTCACCTGATCTCGATTCCGGTCACCAACACCTCGGTCAACCCGGCTCGTAGCACCGGGCCGGCGCTGATGGTCGGCGGCTGGGCGATCGCGCAGTTGTGGATGTTCTGGGTCGCGCCGCTGATTGGTGCGGTGGTCGGTGGCGGGATTTATCGCTGGTTGGGCAAAGAAGAAACCTGAGGGGTGCCTGAGATCCCTTTGTAGGAGTGAGCCTGCTCGCGATAGCGGTGTGTCAGTCAACATCAATGGCTCTGACAGATCGCTATCGCGAGCAGGCTCACTCCTACAAAGGATCTATGTCTGGCGATAGGGCAAGGCGGTTTTCGCTTCTTCGGCGTACGCAAGGACGCCAGCACGTTCCTGTTGCAGGAAGTCTTTAACTGCGGCTTTCAGACCGGGATGACGCAGGTAGTGCCACGAGTGGGTGATCACCGGTTCAAAGCCGCGAATCAGCTTGTGCTCGCCCTGAGCGCCGGCATCAAAGCGCTGATACCCCTGGGCAATCGCATAGTCCATGCCCTGATAGAAACACGTCTCGAAATGCAGCCGGTCAAACTCGGCCAGACATCCCCAATAGCGTCCATAGAAGCTGTCGCCCCCGACCAGGCTGAAGGCCATCGCCACCGGACGTGAACCCTGTTTGGCCAGCACCACCCGAATCGCCTCCGGCATCCGCGCAGCCAGCAGACTGAAAAACTCGCGCGTCAGGTACGGCGCCTGGCGGCGCACGGCGTAGGTGTTGGCATAGCAGGCGTAGACAAAATCCCATTGCGCCTCGTCCAGCTCACGCCCTTCCAGCCATTCGAACTCGAAGCCCTGCCCCGCCACTTGCTCGCGCTCTTTACGCATTTGCTTGCGCTTGCGCGAACTGAGCGCGTCGAGAAAATCCTGGAAGTCCCGATAACCGCGATTCTGCCAGTGATACTGACAGCCGATACGTTGCAGCCAGCCCGGCTGCTCGGCCATGGCGGCATCGGTGAACGGGTCGGTGAAATTGATGTGCGCGCTGGAAAGCTCTTCGATTTCCAGATAACCCGGCAGGCTCTTGAGCAGTTCGAAACCGTCCTCGACCCGGGCGGCCAGCAAGCGTGGCCCGCTGACCGGACTGAACGGCACCGCCGTCAGCAGTTTGGGGTAGTAATCGATGCCGGCCCGGGCGCAGGCATCGGCCCAGCCGTGATCGAACACGTACTCGCCGTAGGAATGCCACTTGCGGTAACTGGGCAACGCCGCGATCAGCCGATCGTCTTCGACGTGCAGCAGGTGCTCGGCTTGCCACCCCGTATGCGGGCCAACGCTGCCGCTGTCTTCAAGGGCCGAGAGAAAGGCGTGCCGCAAAAACGGCTGGTTCTCGGGCACCAGTGCATCCCAGGTCGCAGGGGCGATTTCTGACAGGCTTTGCAGGCGTTGCAACGGCATCAACTGACTCTCCACTTCCGGGCTTCAAAGCCCCGCGAGTATCGCTTATCGCTGCCCTTTGCACACGAGCAATCGGACGACAGCGCTCTAGATCAATAGTTCAGGACAACTTTGTATCGTCATCGACATGACATCACTTAGCCACTGCTCTGTCATAAACCATCGCGATACTCGCTCCTGTTTTTAGAGCGCCGGGGTCTACCCGGACACTGTTTTCCGACGTGCGCGTCGGTGTGCCCCGGATGGTTCTGCCATCCCTCTCATCTTCGGAGATTGCTATGCGTCTTGCTTCCACGAAAACTGCGGCGGCCTTGTGCGGTGGCCTGTTGCTGGCCATGAGCGTTCCGGCCAGTGCTGCAGTCGACGCCAAACTGCTCGACATGCTCAAGGCCAACGGTTCCATTTCCCAGGCGCAGTACATCGAACTGCAAACTGAACTGGCCAAGGATCAGAAGGCTCAGCAAATCGCGCAGCAGGCGCAGCAAGAGACCAACGAGCAGATCGCGGCGACCGCGAAGAAAACCAATGAGCTGAGCTCCTTCGACCAGAAACTCGCCTGGGCCGCCAAGACCCAGTTCAAGGGCGACGTGCGTTTCCGTCAGGAGACCGTCAAGAACGATGGCGTGCCGAACAGCAAGGACCAGGACCGTCAGCGCATTCGTGCCCGTCTGGGTGCCTACACCGAAATCAACCCGCAGGTGGACACCGGTATCCGTATTGCCACCGGCAGCAGCGACGACGCCCGCTCCACCAACCAGGACCTGAACAACTACTTCGACAAGAAGCAGATCTGGCTCGACCAGGGTTACGTCGACTACCACCCTGACGCAATCAAGAACCTGCACCTGATCGCCGGTAAAATGAACCAGCCGTGGGTGAGCATGGGCGACATCATCTGGGACAGCGACATCAACCCGGAAGGTCTGGCCGTCACCTACAAGTATCCGTTGAACGGCAGCACCGAGCTGTTCGGTAGCGCCGGCCACTACACCCTCAAGGACAACGTCGACGGCGAAGGCGTGCAGTTCAAGCACGACCTGCGTCTGTACGCTGGCCAGTTGGGCGGTCGCTTCGCACTGACCGACAGCCTGAAACTGACCCTGGGTGGCAGCCTCTATTCCTACGACAATGACAAGGACAGCGCCTGCCCGACCACCGGCACCGTCACTGCGCCATGTGCCTTGGCCGTCAACGGCAACAGCCCGAACGAAACCTTCAAACTGTATGAAGGTTTTGGTCAACTGGACATCGCCAACCTGCCAGTACCGCTGTCGATCTACGGTCAGTACGTCAACAACAAAGACGCCAGCAACGACCAGGACACTGGCTGGCTGGCCGGCGTGAAAACCAAGGTTTATGGCTTCGGGATCGACTACAACTACCGCGACGTACAGCGTAACGCGGTGGTCGGTGCCTTCACCGACTCCGACTTCGCCAACGGCTACACCGGTTCGCGCGGCAGCAAGCTGAAAGTCAGCTACGAGCTGGACAAGAACTTCACCCTGGGTGCCACCTACTTCATGGCCAACTCGGACTACACCAACGCCAGCCTGAAGAAGACCGACTCCGACATCAATACGCTGCAATTGGATGCCGAAGCCAAGTTCTAAAACGCGTCACCCTCTAGCCTGACGTGGGCGGGACGATCCCCATCATCCGTTCGTTTCGTCCGCGTCGGGCTATTTCTGCAGGAAGCAAAAAAACCAGTAGGAGCTGCCGGAGGTTGCGATCTTTTGATCTTGTTTTTGAGGATCAAAAGATCGCAGCCTTCGGCAGCTCCTACAAGTGAGATTCTATTTTTCCTTACGGCGTTGCTCGGCCAGACGCTCAGCCAGCGCATCCACACCCTCTTGCGGCTTCTCCGGCATCGCCTTCAACGTGGCCTGCATCAAACGCATCTGACGAATGAACCGCCGACAGTTCGGGCAGAACATCAGGTGATGGCGCACCAGCAGTTTCTCGCGAAAGCTCAATTGGCCATCGAGATAATCGCTGGAGCGCGCTACTTGTTCCTTGCAGGTCAGCATTCGCCGGTCTCCTCAAAATGCTCCACCGTGGCGAAGACTTTCAGCCGCGCCCGATGCAGCAGCACACGGACATTGGAGAGCGAGATCTCCAGAAGATTACAGATCTCTTCCAGTTCCAGACCCTGACGTTCGCGCAGCAGCAACACGCTGCTTTGCAGTTCCGACAGGCTGAGCAAGGTGTGCTCAAGGCAATCACGCAATTCACTTTCGGTAAGCAAGGCTTCCGGGGTGTCCTGATGCCAGGCGAATGGCGCCACCAGCCAATGGCCGTCACCGGGCGAAAAACGGTCGTCATCGATGGTGCCGTGGGGTGACGGCAGATCATCCATCAATACTTCGCGGCGGTTTTGTTTGTAGCGGCTCTTGGCCGAGTTGGCGGTGATGGTCAGCAGCCAGGTCTTGAGACTGGAACGACCCTCGAAGCTGCCGATATGGCGCACCACCGAAAGCCAGGCGTCCTGCACCACTTCTTCGACATGGCGCTGGCCGACAATCGCGTAAGCCACGGCGCGCATGGCGCTCTGGTAGGTGCTGACCAGCTCCTTGAAAGCCTTTTGCTCACCCGCGAGCAGACGTTCGAGCAGTTGGGTGTCGTCGGTTGCGGCCATGCACGCCTCGTTTGCAAATACCGATTAACGTTAACGCACTCGACCCTGTGGCGAGCGAGCTTGCTCGCGCTCGGCTGCGCAGCAGTCGCAAAACCGGCGATTGCGGTTCTTCAGCAAGACCGCAATCGCCGGTGTCGGGAGCGCTACGCACTCGAGCGGGAGCAAGCTCCCTCGCCACAAGGGCGGGTGACTCAGCGCTTGCGCAGAATCACGCTGCCGATCGAGTAACCGGCGCCGAACGAGCTCAATACCGCCAGCGAACCGCTGGCCAGATCGTCCTGATATTTGTGGAAGGCAATCACCGAGCCGGCAGAGCTGGTGTTGGCGTAGGTGTCGAGAATCACCGGCGCTTCTTCTTCAGTGGCTTCACGGCCCAACAGCTTGCGCACGATCAGGTGGTTCATGCTCAGGTTGGCCTGGTGCAGCCAGAAGCGCTTGACGTCGCCGACGTTGAGTTTGTTCTCTTCCAGGTGCTCACCGATCAGCTCGGCGACCATCGGGCAGACGTCCTTGAACACCTTGCGGCCTTCCTGCACGAACAGCTTGTCGCGGGCGCCGATGCCCTCTTCCGCCGCGCGGTTGAGGAAGCCGAAGTTGTTGCGGATGTTGTTGGAGAACTTGGTCAGCAGTTTGGTGCTGACCACGTCGAACTGGTGTTTGGACGTCGCCAGGTCAGCGCGTTCGATGATCACCGCCGTCGCGGCGTCACCGAAGATGAAGTGGCTGTCGCGGTCACGGAAGTTCAGGTGACCGGTGCAGACTTCCGGGTTGACCATCAGGATCGCCCGGGCCTGGCCCAGTTGCACGCTGTTGGCCGCGGCCTGAATGCCGAAGGTCGCCGAGGAGCAGGCCACGTTCATGTCGAAACCGAAACCCTGAATGCCCAGTGCTTCCTGGACTTCGATGGCGATGGCCGGGTAGGCGCGCTGCAGATTGGAGCAGGCGACGATCACGCCGTCGATGTCGGCGGCGGTCTTGCCGGCACGTTGCAGCGCCTGTTCAGCGGCGCCGATGGCCATCTGGCACAGCACCGACCATTCGTCGTTGGAACGCTCCGGCAGACGCGGGGCCATGCGCGCAGGATCAAGGATGCCGTCCTTGTCCATGACAAAGCGGCTCTTGATGCCCGAGGCTTTTTCGATGAATGCGGCACTGGATTCGGTCAGCGCCTGGACTTCACCGCTGGCGATGGCGTCGGCGTTGTCGGCGTTGAACTGCGCGACGTAGGTATTGAAAGACTGCACCAGCTCTTCGTTGGAGATGCTGTTGGCCGGGGTGTACAGGCCGGTGCCGCTGATGACGACGTTATGCATGGTCGTTTCTCTAATCTGTTCAGGCAGAAAGCGCTGGCACCGACGTACCAACACACAAAGGGTCTGTTCCCGTCCGGGGACGCTGACCTGGCATCTTTTATGGCCGCCCGTGACCTCGCCGAAGGCTCTGGGTCACGAAAACGGCATTTATGGTCGCGAAGTTTGCCATAAACCCAAGGTTTTGGCGCCTTTCTCAAGCACCACCCCATTTCCCTGTAGGAGTGAGCCTGCTCGCGATTGCGGTGTGTCAGTCAGTATTACGGTGACTGACACACCGCAATCGCGAGCAGGCTCACTCCTACAAGGGATTGTGTAAGGCTCACTGTCAGGCCTCGACCTGACTCCATTGCTTGCTCAGCCGTTTGTCCGAGATCGGCGCTTTCGTCCCCAACTGCTGGGCGAACAGCGACACGCGGTATTCCTCCAGCCACCAACGGTACAGTTCAAGCTGCGGATCGCGTTTGCCTTCCTGGGCATGCTTCGCCGCGCGTGTCTGGTATTGCGCCCAGAGGCCGGCCAGTTCACCGCTCCAGACGCGATCCTTCTGCACTTGCGCACCGAGTTTCTCGAAACGCTGCTCGACCGCCTTCAGATAACGCGGCAACTCTTTGAGCCATTGCATCGGTGTTTCCCGGACGAAACCCGGATACACCAGATGGCTGAGCTGTTGCTTGATGTCGTTAAGCGCCACGGCCTGAGCCAGGTCGATCTTGCCCTTGAAGCGCTTTTGCAGACCGTGCCACAGCTTGAGGATCTCCAGCGTCAGGCGCGCCACGCGCTCGGCATGTTCGGTCCAGCTGCCGCGTTTGCGCTCGGCCAATGCGGCGAGCCCGGCGCCGTCACGCGGCAGCGGGTCTTCGCCTTCCAGGATGCAGCTGTCGAGGCTGGCCAGCAGAATGTCTTCGACCAGCGCATCCACTCGGCCCAGCTCGCGATAGAGCAGGCCCAACTCGGTGATACCCGGCAGTTTGCTGCGCAGGAACTTCGCCGGCTCCGCCAGTTGCTGCAGCAGCAGCCGTTGCAAGGCGCGGCGATGCTGGAACTCAGCTTCGGCCGGGGTCGAGAACCGCCCTTCCTTGACCGTGCCGCCCTCTTCCACCAGCGCCGGATAGACCGTCATCGACAATCCGGCAATCTTCTGCTGGGTCTTTTCCGCCACCGGGGCGAAGACCTTGGCCTCCACCGGTTGCTGACTTTTCGCACTCTGCGGCACGGCCAAAGCCGCCTGGCTGGCTTCGGCAAAACGCGCGGTCAGCTCGGCCAGGTCGCGGCCCTCGCCGAGGAACTTGCCCTGGCCGTCGACGATTTCCAGGTTCATCCGCAGATGGCTTTCGACCTGCTGCGCGGCTTCCGCCCATGCTTCATCGCTGACGCGCGCACCGGTCATGCGCAGCAACTCGCGACCGAGCGCTTGCGGCAATGAGCCTTCAGCGAAGGTCATGCGCTGCAACGCCGCCTTGATGAAATCCGGCACCGGCACGAAGTTCTTGCGCAAGGCTTTCGGCAGATTGCGCACCAGCGCAATGCACTTGGCCTCGATCAGCCCCGGCACCAGCCATTCCAGACGTTCCGGTGGCAGCATCGGCAGCAGCGGTGCCGGCACGCGCAGGGTCACGCCGTCGCGCGGGTGATTGGGTTCGAAGTGATAACTGAGCGCCAGTTCCAGATCACCGATGTGCAGCGTGTCCGGGTAGTCGCGCGCGGTGACCTCACTGGCCTCGCGGGCCAGCACGTCTTCTTCGCGCATGATCAGCAATTGCGGGTCTTTCTGGCTGTTGACCCGATACCAGCTGTCGAAGGTCGCGGTCTGATGAATCTCCGCCGGCAAGCGCGCATCGTAGAACGCGTACAGGGTTTCTTCGTCAGCGAGAATGTCGCGGCGCCGGGCCTTGGCTTCCAGTTCGTCGAGCTGTTCGAGCAATTGCTTGTTGGCGGTCAGGCACTTGGCTTTCGACTGAATCTCGCCACGCACCAGCCCTTCACGGATAAACAGCTCACGCGAAACCACCGGATCCACCGGGCCGTAATGCACCGGGCGGCGACCGACCACGATCAGCCCGAACAGGGTGATCTGCTCGTAGGCCACGACCTGGCCGCGCTTCTTCTCCCAGTGCGGTTCGAAATGGTTTTTCTTGATCAGGTGCCCGGCCAGCGGCTCGATCCAGTCGGCATCGATCTTGGCGACCATGCGCGCGTAAAGCTTGGTGGTTTCCACCAGTTCGGCAGTCATCAGCCACTGCGGACGTTTCTTGCCGATGCCCGACGACGGATGAATCCAGAAGCGCCGCTGCCGGGCGCCGAGGTAATCGCCGTCCTCGGTTTTCTGACCGATCTGGCTGAGTAGGCCGACCAATACTGCTTTGTGCAGTTTCGGGTAATCCGCCGGCTCTTTATTGAGGCTCAACTGCATGTCGCGGCAGATCAGACTCAACTGGCGATGGGAATCACGCCACTCGCGCAGACGCAGATAATTGAGGAAATTCTTCCGGCACCAGTTGCGCAGCGGGCTGGCGGTCAGCGCCTGACGCTGCTCTTCAAAACCGCGCCACAGATTGACCAGTCCGGCGAAGTCCGAATCGCTGTCTTTCCATTGTGCGTGGGCCTGATCGGCTGCTTGCTGACGCTCCGGCGGACGCTCGCGCGGGTCCTGAATCGACATGGCACTGGCGACGATCAGCACTTCCTGCAAGCTGCCGAGTTTTGCCGCTTCCAGCAGCATGCGGCCCATGCGCGGGTCCACCGGCAGACGCGCCAGTTGGCGACCGAGCGGGGTCAGTTGGCTGTTGCGATCCACCGCCGAGAGCTCTTGCAGCAGGTTGAAACCGTCGCTTATCGCCTTGCCGTCCGGCGGCTCGATGAACGGGAACGCAGTGATTTCGCCGAGGCGCAGGTGCAGCATCTGCAAGATCACGGCGGCAAGGTTGGTACGCAGAATTTCCGGATCGGTGAACTCCGGGCGACCGAGGAAATCTTCCTCGCTGTACAGGCGCACGCAGATCCCCGGTTCGACCCGGCCGCAGCGACCTTTACGCTGATTGGCGCTGGCCTGGGAAATCGCTTCGATCGGCAGGCGCTGGACCTTGGCGCGATAGCTGTAGCGACTGATGCGCGCTGTGCCGCTGTCGATCACGTAGCGGATGCCCGGCACGGTCAGCGAGGTCTCGGCAACGTTGGTCGCCAGCACCACGCGCCGCCCCGGATGCGACTGGAAAATCCGCTGCTGTTCGGCCGGCGACAGGCGCGCGTACAGCGGCAGGATTTCCGTGTGTTTGAGCTGGGCCTTGCGCAGCATGTCGGCGGCATCGCGGATCTCGCGCTCGCCGGGCAGGAACACCAGCACATCGCCGGGACTGCGGCGTTCGCTGCGCTCATAGGCGGCGATTTCGTCGAGGGTGGCGAGGATCGCCTGGTCCACGGTCAGGTCGTCCTCGACGCGGTTGCCCTCTTCATCCTGCTCCAGGGTCAGCGGGCGATACCAGGTGTCTACCGGGAAGGTGCGACCGGACACCTCGACGATCGGCGCATCGTCGAAATGCTTGGAGAAGCGCTCCAGATCGATGGTCGCCGAGGTGATGATGACCTTCAGATCCGGACGACGCGGCAGCAGGGTTTTCAGGTAACCGAGCAAGAAGTCGATGTTCAGGCTGCGCTCGTGGGCTTCGTCGACGATGATCGTGTCGTAGCGCTCGAGGTAGCGGTCGTTCTGGGTTTCCGCCAGCAGGATGCCGTCAGTCATCAGTTTGATCAGGGTGTTGGCATCGCTCTGATCCTCGAAGCGCACCTGATAGCCAACCAGCGAACCGAGCGGTGTGCCGAGTTCTTCGGCCACCCGGCTGGCGACACTGCGCGCAGCGATTCGGCGTGGCTGGGTGTGGCCGATCAAGCCATGCTGACCACGACCGATTTCCAGACAGATTTTCGGCAACTGGGTGGTTTTCCCCGAGCCGGTTTCGCCAGCGATGATCAGCACCTGATGCTTCTCCAGCGCTGCCTTGATTTCGTCGCGCTTGGCGGCGATCGGCAGGCTGTCGTCGTAACGAATCACTGGCAGGCTGGCACGGCGCGCCAGCACCTGATCACAGGACGCCTGCATGCGCGCCACCCACTGGGCCAGTTTGGCCTCGTCGGGTTTCTTGCGCAGCTCGAGCAACTGCCGCCGCAGCCGGTGACGGTCGGCGAGCATGGCGTGATCGAGGTTTTTCAGCAGTTTGTCGATGGAGGGCGATTCGTCGGTCATCGGGTACGCAATTCGGTCGTCTGTTTATGCAGGGGGGCGATTGTCGCAGATTTGCGTCACTGAACACGACTGCGAGGTGCTTTTGTGGCGAGGGGATTTATCCCCGATCGGCTGCGCAGCAGTCGCCGACTGGATATGAAAGTCGCTCTGAAGCGTCTGAGTTGAATGGTTTTTTGGGGGGGCTTCGCACCCCATCGGGGATAAATCCCCTCGCCACAAGATAAATCCCCTCACCACAATGTGTTCACTGGGAGTTATTCGTTATCGAGGCCTTTGCGGCGGTAAGGGAAGACGTCGATGACTTTGCCGGCGCGAATCGCCTCTTGCAAACCCTTCCAGTAATCGGCGTTATACAACTCGCCATGCAGTTGATCGAACAATTTGCGCTGCCCGGCATCGGCGAACAGGAAAGGCGGAAACTCTTCCGGGAACACATCCAGCGGCCCGATCGAGTACCACGGTTCGGACGCCATTTCGTCCTCGGGGGTGCGCGGCGCGGGGATGTGGCGGAAGTTCGCTTCGGTCAGGAAGCAGATCTCGTCGTAGTCGTAGAACACCACTCGGCCGTGACGAGTGACGCCGAAGTTCTTCAGCAACATGTCGCCGGGAAAGATGTTGGCCGCCGCCAGTTGCTTGATCGCCAGGCCGTAGTCCTCCAGCGCCTCGCGCACCTGCGCTTCATTGGCGTTTTCCAGATAGAGGTTGAGCGGGGTCATCCGGCGCTCGGTCCAGCAGTGGCGGATCAGCACCGTATCGCCTTCGACCGAGACCGTCGACGGCGCGACTTCCAGCAGTTCTTCCAGGCACGCCGGATCAAACTTGCTCAGCGGAAAACGGAAGTCGGCGAACTCCTGGGTATCGGCCATGCGCCCGACCCGGTCGACACTTTTCACCAGACGATATTTTTCGATCACCGTCGCCCGGTCGACGTTTTTCGACGGAGAGAAACGGTCCTTGATGATCTTGAACACGGTGTTGAAGCCCGGCAGGGTAAACACGCTCATGACCATGCCGCGCACGCCGGGGGCCATGATGAACTGGTCGTCGGTGTTGGCCAGGTGATTGATCAGCGCCCGGTAGAACTCGGATTTGCCGTGCTTGTAGAAACCGATCGAGGTGTACAGCTCAGCGATGTGCTTGCCCGGCAGGATACGCCGCAGGAAACCGATGAACTCCGCCGGCACCGGCACATCGACCATGAAATACGAACGGGTGAAGGAGAAGATGATCGACACGTCGGCTTCGTCGGTGATCAACGCGTCGATCTGAATCCCGCGGCCCTCGCGGTGCAGCAATGGAATCACCAGCGGCCACTGCTCGTCGCGGGTGTAGATGCGCCCGACCAGATACGCGCCCTTGTTTCGGTACAGCACCGAGGAAAACAGCTCCACGCTCAGCTCCGGATCCTTGCACACCCAGTCCGGCAAATTCTCGCGCAGTTGCGACTCGAGGCGCTGCAGGTCGCCCGGCAAATCGGCGTAGTCCTCGCTGAAGCGATAGTCGGCAAAGATGCTGGCGAGCATCGATGACAACTGCCCTTGCGGCTTGTAGGTGCGGGTTTGCGCAGCCCGGGCGCGGCGCAGGCTCGGCCGAGTGGTGTGGATGAACATGCAGCCGTCGCTGATCAGGTCGTGACTGAACAGCCCGCAGAAAATCGAGTTGTACCAGGTCTCGGACAGTTCATCGTCGAAACGCAGGTCGATGACACTGATGTAAGCGCTTTTCACCAGCGGCCAACTGCCGACATTCATCAGCGTCTCGTCGTCGAAATGCTCGCGCAGGCGGGCGATGGTTTCGCCGACCTTTTCTTCGTAGAGATTGATCCGCGCTGCCGACGCGGTCTGCGTCTCCTGCCAGCGCGCCTGCTCGAAGCGCTCGCGCGCACCGTCGGTGATCCGCCGGAAATGCTCGCGGTAATCGTCAAAGCCATCGAGGATCATGCGGGCGATGTCGGTGGCTGGCCATTGCTGCGGCATAGATGAGACCTCGGCGTGCAAGTGGAAATCTGTGCCTGAGCTTAGCCACGGATGCACGCGCAGGAGAAGTGCAATTTCTGCCAAAAGCGCGGCAGGGTTGTACAGAGACACAGTTTTTATCAAAGTTTTTTGAGTCGACCGTTCGGTCAATTAACCGCCCTGCCGGTCTCGCCTGACGCACCGCGCCAGCCCGCGAATTCACTGGGATTCGGATCCAATCAATGCCCCGCCGCTCTGGCTCGCGGTTTTACCGCTGCGTTCCTGCCTGTCGATGAAAGAGATGAACTGCTCACAGATTGGTCTTACCAAAATAGTGGCACTTTGATATACAGCCCGCCAGTACCCGCCTCACAACAAGATCCTCGGCCCACGAGGACGACCTCTCCCTCATAGATCAAGGAGCACATTGATGTCTATCCGCAATCTGCGCATCGGTTTGCGCGCCAGTTTGAGTTTTGCCGTATTGGCCGCCCTGCTGGTGGTGGTCGGCCTGTTCGGCCTGGGCCAGATGAAAAATCTGCGTGAGAGCGCAACGGTGATCGAGGAATCGTGGATGCCCAGCATCGAGAGCATTCACGATGCGGCGGCGAACATCGCCAACATCCGCCTCGAATCCCTGCGCCTGATCACCAGCACCCAGCCGGCGGTACGCGACACAAGCAAAGGCCTCATCAAGGTGCAACGCGAAGAATTGTCGAAGCGCCTGAAGGACCACACCGCTCTACTGGCCAGCGATGCGGAACGGGCGATGCTCGACGGTTTGAATAGCGACGTCGCCAAGTACATGAGCATCCTGGACCAGATCATCGCTCAGATCGACGCCGGGCAAAGTGAACAGGCCTATGCCCGTCTGAACAATGAACTGGCGCCACAGGGCCGGATCCTCGACAAGGCGCTGGAGCAGATGATCAGCTTCAACCAGCAAGGCGCCGACAGCGCCGCCGAAGCTGCTGCCGGGGTTTATCAGCAGGCGCTGTGGATTGTCGCGACCATCATCGTTGTCGCCCTGATCGCTACCCTGCTGCTGGCCTGGCTGCTGACCCGCAGCATCACCGCACCGATCAATCAAGCACTGTCCGTCGCGCAAAAAATTGCCGCCGGCGACCTCAGCGGCCAGATTGCCGATCACGGTAGCGATGAGGCGGCGCAGTTGCTCAGCGCCCTCGCCGAGATGCAGAACAACCTGCGCTCGACCATCCGGGGCATCAGCGAATCGGCGCAGCAACTGGCCTCCGCCGCCGAAGAAATGAGCTCGGTGATGGAGCAAAGCACCCGTGGCCTGCAACAGCAGAACGATCAGATCGAACAGGCCGCCACCGCCGTCACCGAGATGAGCACGGCGGTGGATGAAGTTGCGGCCAACGCAGTGTCCAGCGCCGAGGCATCCGAAGCCTCGAACGAGGACAGCAAACACGGGCATGTGCAGGTCAGCGAGACCATCAGCTCGATTCAGGAACTGGTCAGCGCGGTGCTCGGTGCGTCGGAACAGGCCGAAGGCCTCGCCACTCAGGCTCAGGACATCAGCAAGGTGCTGGAGGTGATTCGCGGCATCGCCGGGCAAACCAACCTGCTGGCGCTCAACGCCGCCATCGAAGCGGCGCGCGCGGGTGAGGCCGGACGCGGTTTTGCGGTGGTCGCCGATGAAGTGCGTTCGCTGGCGCAACGCACGCAGAACTCCACCGAAGAAATCGAGCTGATGATCAGCAGCATCCAGCAAGGCACCGGCGCCACCGTCGGCGCGCTGCAAAGCAGTGCCGAGCAAGCCAGCCACACGTTGCGCCGGGCCAACAGTGCCGGTCAGGCACTGGAGAAAATCACCGCGTCGATCTCGCAGATCAACCAGCGCAACCTGGTGATCGCCAGCGCGGCCGAGCAGCAAGCGCTGGTCGCGCGCGAGGTTGATCAGAATCTGGTGACCATCCGCGATCTCTCGACCCAGACCGCCGCCGGCGCTACCCAGACCTCCGCTGCCAGTCAGGAACTGTCGCGCCTGGCGATCGACCTCAACGGCCTGGTGACGCGCTTCGTGCTCTGAATGAAAAATTAAATGCCCGATTGACGGTTGCCATCGACAGGGCGCTCGGCAACACTCTCGTCCCGATCAAGGAAGGAGTGCCATCGTGAGCGCTGTCGATATTTTCCGCATGCTGTCGCTGGCAGCCATCTGGGGCGCGAGCTTCCTATTCATGCGCATTATTGCGCCGGTGATCGGCACCATTCCGACCGCGTTCTTTCGGGTGTCGATTGCTGCCGTCGGTCTGCTGGTGATTCTCGGGCTGATGCGCATCAGCTGGGATTTCAAGGGCAAACTGAAAACGGTGATGTTGCTGGGCGTTATCAACTCGGGGATTCCGGCGACGTTGTATTCGGTGGCGGCGCAAGTGTTGCCGGCCGGTTACTCGGCAATCTTCAACGCCACCACGCCGTTGATGGGCGTGTTGATTGGCGGGCTGTTTTTCAGCGAAAAACTCACTGTCGCGAAACTGACCGGGGTGTTTCTCGGCTTGTTCGGTGTCGGCGTGCTGACGCGCGCAGGTCCGGTCGCGTTCGATCTGCAATTGCTGATGGGCGCCCTCGCCTGCCTGCTCGCTACCACTTGCTACGGCTTCGCCGGGTTCCTCACGCGGCGCTGGCTGGATCACAGCGGCGGGCTCGACAGTCGTCTCTCGGCCGTGGGCAGCATGCTCGGCGCCTCGCTGTTTCTGTTGCCACTGTTCGGCTACAGCGTGATCACCGCCCCTCCGGCAAGCTGGGGTGGGTGGAATGTCTGGCTGTCGCTGCTGGGCCTGGGTCTGGGCTGCACGGCGTTCGCCTACATCATCTATTTCCGCCTGCTCAGCTCCATCGGCCCGGTCAAATCGATGACCGTGACCTTCATGATTCCGGCGTTCGGCGTGTTGTGGGGCGCATTGTTGCTGGATGAACCGCTGTCGATGGCGCACCTGTATGGCGGGGTGTTGATTGCGCTGGCGTTGTGGCTGGTGTTGAAGCCGGCGGTGGTGAAGCCCGCTGCCGTAACCGTCCGCTGATTTGCGGCGTTAACAAGTCAGTCTTCGCGAGCAAGCCCGCTCCCACAGGAGGAATGCATTCCAATGGTGGGAGCGGGCTTGCTCGCGAAGAGGCCGGCCCAGACACTGAAAATGCCCGGGTTGGCCTGAAGGTTTTCAAGCAGTTTTACGGAACACAAACGCCAGCCCGACGATGATCAACAGCATCCCCAGCACACTCAACGCCGCCAGACGATTGCCGAAAATCAGGTAATCCATCACCGCCGTCACCGCCGGTACCAGATAGAACAGACTGGTGACATTCACCAGATTGCCCCGGGCGATCAGGCGATAGAGCAACAGTGTCGCCAACACCGACACCACCAGTCCCATCCACAACACCGGCACGATGAAACCCGTGCTCTGTTCAAAGTGGAACGGCTGAAATGGCACAAATATCCCGCACAACAACAGCCCGGCCAGATACTGCACCGGCAATGTGCCGAGGGGATTGTCGGTGATGCGCTTCTGCATGATCGAGCCCACCGTCATGCTCGCCAGCGCCAACAGACCGAACAGCATCCCTGCCCAGGACATCCCCGCCAGTCCGATCCCCTGATAAACCACCATGATCAGCCCGGCCAGCCCCAGCGCGAGGCCGAACATCCGGCTCGCCGAGCGCTGCCGCTCTATCAACACGACAGTGAGGATCGGCTGTACGCCCATGATGGTCGCCATCACCCCCGGCGTGACTCTGGTGTTCAGGGCCAGCAGATAGAAAATCTGATACGCCCCCAACAACACCACGCCCGTTGCAATCGCAAACAGCATCGGCCGGCCGCCCTTGGGCAGCTTCAACTTGAGCAGCGGCGTCAACAGCAACAGCCCGCACAGCGCGATCACAAAGCGCATCAGCAGAAAGGCAAAAGGTGACGCATGGGCCAGGCCCCATTTGGAGAAGATCGCCCCGCTGCTCCACAGTAGAACGAACAGGCTCGTGGACGTCGCCGCGAGCGCGGATTTTTTCGAAAGGACAAACATGAATACCACCTGTAGTCAGGCAAACAGCCAACTCAGCCGAGGCTGAAATTCAGTAGGTTTTCTGGCGAGCGCAGGGGTCAGCAGAGAATGCCGATCAGCCCGAAACGCCAACGCCCGGCGGTGATACGACGGCGCACACCGGCGTGCTACTGACAGGTGGAGGGTAATGACTGATCTGCCCAGGCTGCTGATTCCCGCACGGCACGACGCCAGCGTTGACCGCTGAATCGACTACCGCGTTGATGAGGGATGCAGGCATTGGGGCTGATCTTTTTTGAAGGGTTTGGAGAGTGAATCAGATGATTCACGAGCGCCGACTATAACCAGCGTGGGACATGGATTGCAATGATTTGGACAAAGGGCCAGCAGGGACAGTTGGCCGCGAGGTGATTAGGCTGAAGAGCAACGGATAGGCCCATTGATGGGGAGACAGGGAATGCTCGGGATCACATGCCAAGGGAACGGACGAATTTGCGGTATCAGTTGTACAAGTCGCAGGCCAGGAAACAGGCAAGCATCGCCAAAGCTCTATTGCAGCTACCAGCGCGGCAAGACTTGTCGAAAGTACGCTTCGAACCCATCGACGCCATAGCACTGAGCGCGTTCGAGCTCTGGGAGAATCCACTTTTTTGCTGGCGAGAGGTTGCCGCATGGAAATCACGAGAACCCCTGTCCCTGGATATCGCGATCTGGTTCGAAGAACAGCTCTGCGGACTGTGCTTCGTCAATCCGAACAAAAGCCGCCAACGTATTCGAATCGTACGATTGGAAGGGCGACCCGGAGATTCTCACCCGCTGAAAAATCGTATCGGGACCTTGGCGATGATGGTCATCGATGAGTTCGCCCAAATAGTCGGCAGCAAGTTCATTGAAGTCCAGGAGCCAATGCAGGGCGCAATTCCTGTTTATACAAAGCTCGGCTTCAAATTTGATTTGGAAGGTCGTCTTGTCCTAGCAGTGGAGAGTAAAGTATCGTGAAAACAGTTCAAGTAATGATCAATGAGGGAGGGAGCATGCGCAAATCAGTCAAGAAATCCCCCGCTAAGAAAAGATCAATCAAAACAGAAGAAAAGATTGTGTCATCCGGGCTATCAGCCAATCAGCAGCGCTTTCTGCAGTTACTGATTACAGGCATTGAAGACGAACCCAACGTTCTCGCCGGGCGCCGCTGACTCACAGACAATAAAAAACCGCTCACAAGGAGCGGTTTTTTCATTTCAACATCCGGCTTCAACCAAACAGCCAATACCCCAGCAACGTCAACACTACCACTGCCAATACCGGACGCAGGATGCGGTAGGCCTTGGGATTGCGGCGTTTCCACTGTTTGACCACGCCGCTGAACCGGTCGCTGAAGTTCTTGCTCCAGGCGTAGGCCTGGTTGATGCCGCCGACACGTTCATCATCAAGGTTCTGCGGCGCGGTGGCGCGGCCCAGCCAGGCGCTGATGGCGCGATTGATGCGGGTCATCAGGCGGTTGCTCAGCGGGCGTTCGACATCGCAGAACAGGATGACGCGGGTCTGTTCGGTCTCGTTCTTGACCCAGTGCACGTAGGTCTCATCGAACATCACGTCTTCACCGTCACGCCAGGCGTAGACCTGACCATCAACGAAGATCCGGCAATCGTCGGAGTTCGGTGTCGACAGGCCCAAGTGATAACGCAGCGAGCCGGCAAACGGGTCACGGTGCGGGTTCAGATGGCTGCCACCCGGCAACAGCGCGAACATCGCGCCTTTGACGTTAGGGATCGCACTGACCAGCGCCACGGTCTTCGGGCACAGGGTTTCGGCCGACGGCAGCGGTTTGTCGTACCACTTGAGGTAGAAACGTTTCCAGCCCTTCTTGAAGAACGAGCCGAAACCGGCGTCATTGTTCTTCTCGGCGGCGCGGATGTAGCCCTCGTCGAACAGGTGCATGGCTTCGTCGCGAATGGTTTCCCAGTTATCGCGCAACACATCCAGCTCCGGAAACTTGCTGCGATCCAGATACGGTTTGGAGGGAACGCCGGAGAACAGGTACATCAGCGCGTTGTACGGGGCGAACAGCGCCGAGTGGTTGACGAACTGACGCAGTACCGGCAGACGCGCCTTGCCGCGCAAATGCACATAGAGGATGCTGCCCACAAACAGCAGCAACACCAACACCTTGGCGGCTAACGAAAAGGTCATCAACGACTCCTTGAATAAAGACAACGCTGCGCAATGCCCATTACCCGGCATGGCAGCCGGCCATGATAAACACTACCGGCCTCGGGAAAAACCCGCTGAACCCAAGATTCAGTGTTAAGAATTGCGCAACAAAGCATTTATTAGCATAACGATCCTGAACCCTGGCTGATCTGAGTCAATTCGACTACTGCTGATTCTCCTGCTCGGTGAACAGATCGCTGAACAGCATGCTCGACAGATAGCGCTCACCGGAGTCCGGCAAAATCACCACGATGGTCTTGCCCTGCATTTCAGGCTTCTCGGCTAAACGCACTGCCACGGCCATGGCCGCGCCGCAAGAGATACCGCACAAAATCCCTTCTTCCTGCATCAGGCGCAGCGCCATGGCCTTGGACTCGTCGTCAGTGACCTGCTCCACCCGGTCGACCATCGACAGATCGAGGTTCTTCGGCACGAAACCCGCGCCAATCCCCTGAATCTTGTGTGGGCTCGGCTTGATCTCTTCACCCGCCAGCGCCTGGCTGATGACCGGCGAAGACACCGGCTCCACTGCCACCGACAGAATCGGTTTGCCCTGGGTATTCTTGATATACCGCGAAACGCCGGTGATGGTTCCGCCGGTCCCGACGCCAGCCACCAGCACATCGACGGCGCCATCGGTGTCGTTCCAGATTTCCGGGCCGGTGGTTTTTTCGTGGATCGCCGGGTTGGCCGGGTTATCGAACTGCGACGGCATGAAGTATTTGCCAGTGTCGCTGGCAACAATTTCGGCAGCCTTCTCGATCGCGCCTTTCATGCCCTTGGCCGGTTCGGTCAGGACCAGCTCTGCGCCGAGGGCCTTGAGCACCTTGCGCCGCTCGATGCTCATTGATGCCGGCATGGTCAGCATCAATTTGTAACCACGGGCGGCGGCAACGAAGGCCAGACCGATGCCGGTATTGCCCGACGTCGGCTCGACGATGGTCATGCCCGGCTTGAGTTTGCCGCTGCTTTCGGCGTCCCAGATCATGTTCGCGCCGATCCGGCACTTGACCGAATAACCGGGGTTGCGCCCCTCGATCTTGGCCAGAATGGTCACGCCACGCGGCGCGATACGGTTGATCTGCACCAGCGGCGTGTTGCCGATGGAATGGGCGTTGTCAGCGAAAATACGGCTCATGGCTGGGTCCTTATGCAGCGTTGAATTCAGCCTTTCAAGGTATGCCTGTTGCCGGGTGCAGTCCAGTCGGGTCGAACGTCTGCGCCGCGCCACAGTCAATCGCTTACATCGTTCGGGAATTGTTGCCATGAAGCGTCGTTATAGCTGGCCAATAGGGATTTTTGCCGTCGTGGTTGTGCTGCTGATCGCCCTGCACATCGCCCTGCCCTACGTGGTGCGCGATTACCTGAACGGCAAACTGGCCGACATGGGTGACTACCGCGGCCAGGTCACCGACGTCGATCTGGCCCTGTGGCGCGGCGCCTACCGGATCAACGGCCTGAAGATCGTCAAGGTCGACGGCAAGGTGCCGGTGCCGTTCGTCAACGCGCCCGTGATCGATCTGGCGGTCAGCTGGCATTCGCTGTGGTACGACCATGCCGTGGTGGCGCAGGTGCAATTCTTCAATCCCGAGATCAACTTCGTCGATGGCGGCCCCAACAAGCAGAACTCGCAGACTGGTAAAGGCACCGACTGGCGGGCGCAACTGGGCAAGTTGCTGCCGATCACTCTCGACGAGGTGCAGATCCACGACGGCAAGATCACTTTCCGCAATTTCAACTCCAAACCGCCGGTCAACATGAACGCCAGCAACGTCGAGGCGAGCATCTACAACCTGACCAACGTGGTCGACAAACAGGGCAAGCGCGATGCCCGCTTCGAAGGCAAGGCCAAGCTGCTCGGCCACGCACCACTGGAAACCACGGCCACTTTCGATCCGCTGAGCAATTTCGAGGACTTCCAGTTCCGCCTGCGCGCCCGCGACATCGAACTCAAGAGCATGAACGACTTCGCCTCGGCCTACGGCAAGTTCGACTTCAACGCCGGCAACGGCGACGTGGTCATCGAAGCCCAGGCGAAAAAAGCCCAGGTCACTGGCTACATCAAACCGCTGCTGCGCGACGTCGAAGTGTTCAACTGGCAGCAGGACGTGGAGAACAAGGACAAGAGCATCTTCCGCTCAGTCTGGGAGGCCATCGTCGGCGGCACGGAAACCGTGCTGAAGAACCAGGCCAAGAATCAGTTCGCCACCAAGGTCGAACTCAGTGGCAACGTGCATCAGCAAAACATCAGTGCGTTCGAAGCGTTTTTGCAGATTTTGCGTAATGGCTTCATTCAGGCTTTCAATGCGCGGTATGAGCGGCCGAAGCCGGATGCGGGCTAATTCTTACGATTAACGACATATCGACCAGATTCTTCAGCCGCCAGCGTGGACTTTTGCTGCAATGAGTCCCAACCAAGACAAGCCAAGGCTAATGACCTTGGCACCGCCTCCCGCCCATTACTGTATCGGCTGATGCTGCGGGCACTGACACCCAGCGCCTCGGCTGCCTGATTCAGTGAGAGTCCGGTACGTGCACGCCAATCGATGAAAATCCGAGTGTTTTCATCGACAGTGTTTTGGGCCAGCGCATCCATATAAAGCGTGTCTGCGCCAATCTGTATATCGGGCTCAAGCCATTCGACCGTCCAGCCATTGTCGTCAAGGGTCGCAGCCGCAAACACTTCGGGATCAAGCAATGGTTGCAGACCTGGATAAGCGTGGATGTCTCGGCTCAGGTCAAGGGTCAGATCCTGACCATCAATAAAGGTCAGTTTCAATCGAAAACCTGACAGTGCCTGCACAGCCGTCAGACGAGGCCTTTTCATGGGTAACATCGTTTCCAGTCCTCCAGCAGTTGCACTTGATGAGCCGCAACCCAAGCCAGCGCTTCCTTGATAATCAGCGGCGGTGCCTTGCCCGTCATGACTTCGACGGTTTCAAGGCTCAGCATCACGTCCACTCCGCCACCGATCAAGTGGACATGGGGTGGCGGGTGATCCTTCTCACGTAACTGAATGCGGTATTTGTCGCGAAATCGGTATTTAGTCGTCATGCCCGACAGGCTATCGCCAAATCGGCGATACCTGAATACTGGCCTCTGGCCGAAACCGAGTCAACATGTGACGCCCCATTCAGAGACTGAATAAGCCGTCTGCGTTCACAGTCGACCGGGGTGCGCGTTATAGTCGGGGCATCCGATTTTTTCGCCCCCGCCCTGCCCGTGCAGGTCGGCGTTACCGTTCGAGGATTAGCAGATGAAGTTCGAAGGCACCCAGGCCTACGTCGCCACCGATGACCTGAAGCTGGCGGTCAATGCCGCCATCACCCTGGAGCGGCCACTGCTGGTCAAGGGCGAACCCGGCACCGGCAAGACCATGCTCGCTGAGCAGTTGGCCGAATCGTTCGGCGCCAAGCTGATCACCTGGCACATCAAGTCCACCACCAAGGCCCATCAGGGCCTGTACGAGTACGATGCGGTCAGCCGTCTGCGCGATTCGCAATTGGGCAACGAAAAAGTCCACGACGTGCGCAACTACCTGAAGAAGGGCAAGCTCTGGGAGGCTTTCGAGTCCGAAGAGCGGGTGATCCTTCTGATCGACGAGATCGACAAGGCCGACATCGAGTTCCCCAACGACTTGCTGCAAGAACTCGACAAGATGGAGTTCTACGTTTACGAAATCGACGAGACCATCAAGGCCAAGAAGCGCCCGATCATCATCATTACCTCGAACAACGAGAAAGAGCTGCCGGACGCCTTCCTGCGCCGCTGCTTCTTCCACTACATCGCCTTCCCCGACCGCAGCACCCTGCAGAAAATCGTCGACGTGCACTACCCGGACATCAAGAAGGATCTGGTCAGCGAAGCGCTGGACGTGTTCTTCGACGTGCGCAAGGTGCCGGGCCTGAAGAAGAAGCCGTCGACCTCGGAACTGGTCGACTGGCTGAAGCTGCTGATGGCCGACAACATCGGCGAAGCAGTGCTGCGCGAGCGCGATCCGACCAAGGCCATTCCGCCATTGGCCGGTGCGCTGGTGAAGAACGAACAGGATGTGCAGTTGCTTGAGCGCCTGGCGTTCATGAGCCGTCGCGGTTCTCGCTAAGAGGCTGATGCCATGTTGCTCAACCTGTTCAATGAAATGCGTGCCGCCAAGGTGCCAGTGTCGGTGCGCGAGTTGCTCGACCTGATCAATGCGCTGAAACAGCGCGTGACCTTCGCCGACATGGACGAGTTCTACTACTTGTCGCGGGCGATTCTGGTGAAGGACGAACGGCATTTCGACAAGTTCGACCGTGCGTTCGGCGCCTACTTCAATGGCCTGGAAAAACTCGACGATCACTTGCAGGCGCTGATTCCCGAAGACTGGTTGCGCAAGGAATTCGAGCGCTCGCTGACCGACGAAGAGCGCGCGCAGATCCAGTCCCTCGGCGGTCTCGACAAGCTGATCGAAGAGTTCAAGAAACGTCTGGAAGAACAGAAGGAACGCCACGCCGGCGGCAACAAATGGATCGGCACTGGCGGCACCAGCCCGTTCGGCTCCGGCGGCTTCAACCCGGAAGGCATTCGGGTCGGCGATGCCGGCAAGCGTCAGGGCAAAGCGGTCAAGGTCTGGGATCAGCGCGAGTACAAGAACCTCGACGATTCGGTGGAGCTGGGTACGCGCAACATCAAGGTCGCCCTGCGTCGTCTGCGCAAATTTGCCCGTCAGGGTGCGGCGGAAGAGCTGGACATCGACGGCACCATCGACCACACCGCCAAGGACGCCGGCCTGCTGAATATCCAGATGCGCCCGGAGCGGCGCAATACGGTGAAGCTGCTGCTGCTGTTTGACATCGGCGGTTCGATGGACGCTCACGTGAAGATCTGCGAGGAACTGTTCTCGGCCTGCAAGACCGAGTTCAAGCATCTGGAGTACTTCTACTTCCACAACTTCATTTATGAGTCGGTGTGGAAGAACAACATGCGCCGCACTTCCGAGCGGTTCTCGACCCAGGATTTGCTGCACAAGTACGGCGCCGACTACAAAGTGATCTTCATCGGTGACGCCGCCATGGCGCCCTACGAAATCACCCAGGCCGGCGGCAGCGTCGAGCACTGGAACGAAGAGCCGGGCTACCTGTGGATGCAGCGGTTCATGGAGAAGTACAAGAAGCTCATCTGGATCAATCCGTATCCGAAGGACACCTGGGGCTACACCTCGTCGACCAATATCGTGCGCGATTTGATCGAGGATCAGATGTATCCGCTGACGTTGCGTGGGCTTGAGGAAGGGATGCGGTTTCTGTCGAAATAATCTTCGTTAGCCGTGATGGCCCCTTCGCGAGCAAGCCCGCTCCCACATTTGGAATGCATTCCCCTGTGGGAGCGGGCTTGCTCGCGAAGCTCTCAGCTATTTCGAAAGCGCTGCAAATACTCGAAATGCTCCCGGTGCGCCACGTCCTGCAACACCGGCCTCAACCGCACCTGCGCCCCCGGCAGACACTGCGCCAGTCGCGCCAGCGCCAACGGCGTCAACGCCCCCAAACGTGGATAGCCACCAATCGTCTGCCGATCATTGAGCAGCACAATCGGCTGTCCATCCGGCGGCACCTGCACCGCACCCAGCGGAATGCCTTCGGAAATCATCGGCCGGCCCTGATACTGCAACGCCTTGCCCAGCAACCGAATGCCCATGCGATCAGCGCGACTGTCCAGCGTCCACGGACTGTTGAACACATCGAACAGACTCTGTCCGCTGAACTGGCCGATCTGTGCGCCAAGCACCAGATCCAGCGGCGCGTTGAGGCGCAGATCAGGTCGATGCGCCAGCGGCACTTCACGCACCTGCAGAACCGCACCGCGATAACTCAACGTCGCGCCCTTGGTCAGCGGTAACCCCATACCATCAAGACCACCGAGTTCTTCGCGTACCACCGTGGCACTGCTGCCCAGCACCTGCGGCGCATCGAAACCACCGGGCGCCGCCAGATAAGCCCGGGCGCCGAGCAGCGGTTGGGTAAACTTCAATGTTTGCCCTTTGCCCAGTTTGAAACTGCGCCACGGCGCCAGCGCCTGCCCATCGATCTGCGCACCAAGATCAGCGCCGGCCAGCGCCAGCAGGCAATCTTCCTGCGCCACCACGGCAAACCCGCCGAGGGTGATTTCGATCACCGGCAGATCCAGCGCATTGCCGAGCAACCAATTGCCCCAACACATCGAACTCCAATCCGCGGCACCGCCCTGGGTCACGCCCAAATGGCGCACGCCAAAACGCCCGGCGTCCTGCAACAAACACAGCAGCGTGCTGGCTTCAATCGTCAGTCGGCTCATGCCAGCGCCTCCAGTGGCGTGTCATCGCCGCCCAGGTTAATGAACTCGGCGTGGCTCACCGCTTCGAAACGCACGGTGTCGCCGGGTTGCATCAGGCTGTAGCCGTCGCGATGGCGGTCGAACAGTTTCGCCGGGGTGCGGCCGATCAGGTTCCAGCCGCCAGGGGACACCACCGGATAAGCCGCGGTCTGCCGTTCGGCGATGCCGACGCTGCCGACCGCAACTTTTTTGCGCGGGGTGTCCAGACGTGGCGCTGCCAGCACCTCTTCCACCAGTCCCATGAAGGCGAATCCCGGTGCAAAGCCAAGGGCGAACACCTGGTATTCGCGAGCGCTGTGGCGGCGGATCACCTCCTCCACCGCCAACCCGCTGCGCTGCGCCAGCAGGCTCAGTTCGGGGCCGACACTCAGGTCGTACCAGACCGGCAACACATGGCACTGGCCGCCGGTGCGCGCATTCGGCGACAGGTCGATCAAGGCTTCAGCGATCAATTTACGGGCCTGACTCGGGCTCAACGCAGTCAGGTCGTAATGCACCATCAACGTGGTATAGGACGGCACCAAGTCGATCAACTGCGCGGCAAACACCGCGCGCAAGCGCTCACTGGCGGCGAGCATCCACGGCATGTTGGATTCGGCAATTTCATCGAACAGGCGTAGCATCAGGCAGTCGAGGGCCACCACTTCAATCCTTGGGTTCATGGCGCGCTCTGCTGATTCAGGGCCTCGCGAATGCGCTGCACGGCGGCCACCGAACTGGCGTTGTCGCCATGCACGCACAAGGTGTTGGCCTGCAACTGCAATGCGCTGCCGTCGCTGGCGACGAGGTCACCGCCACGGGCGATGGTCAGGGCCTGTTCGATAATTTTTTCTGGATCGTGATGCAGTGCGCCCGGCAGTTGCCGCGAAACCAGTCGACCTGCACTGTCGTAGGCGCGGTCGGCGAAGGCTTCGAACCACAGGGTCACGCCGTATTCGTCACCGAGTTGCTGCGCCGCTGAATTGTCGCGGGTGGCCATCAGCATCAACGGCAAGCTGCGATCGTAGGCGGCAACGGCCTGAATCACCGCCCGCAATTGCACCGGGTTGGCCATCATGTCGTTGTACATCGCGCCGTGGGGTTTGACGTAACTGACTCGCCCGCCCTGCGCCTTGCAGATGCCGTCGAGCGCGCCGATCTGGTAATGCAGGATGTCTTGCAGCTCTTGCGCGGAATAGGCCATGGAACGCCGGCCGAAACCGACCAGATCCTGATAGGCCGGGTGCGCGCCGATCTGCACGCCGTGACTCAGGGCCAGGCTGACGGTCTTGCGCATGATGCTCGGGTCACCGGCATGGAAACCGCAGGCCACGTTGGCGCAGTCGATGAAGGGCATGACCTCGGCGTCCAGACCCATGGTCCAGCTGCCGAAACTCTCGCCGATATCACAATTCAATAGCAGGCGGCTCACGGTGAACACTCCTGTAGCTTCTGGTCTTTTTATCTGTAGGACGCTTGCCCGGCAGGTTATCAGTTACTGCGCATCCAGTTGCTTGCCACGGGTCTCCGGCAGGCTCAATGCGGCGAGAATCACCACGCCGTAGGACACCGCAGCAAACGCACCGATGCCCACGCTCAACGGGACTTTCTGACTCAGCAAACCAATCAACAGCGGAAACAATGCCGCCAGCGCCCGACCGATGTTGTAGCAGAAGCCCTGCCCCGAGCCACGAATCCGCGTTGGAAACAGCTCGGTGAGAAACGCGCCCATGCCGCTGAAAATCCCCGAGGCAAAGAAGCCCAGCGGAAAGCCCAGCCACAGCATCACGCCGTTGCTGACCGGCATCTGCGTGTACAGCAAGACGATGGTGAACGAACCGACCGCAAACAGGATGAAGTTCTTTTTACGTCCCAGCAGATCGGTCAGATAAGCGCTGATCACATAGCCGACGTAGGAGCCGACAATCACCATCGCCAGATACCCGCCAGTGCCGAGCACACTCAAGCCGCGTTCATTCTTGAGGAAGGTCGGCAGCCACGAGGTGATTGCGTAGTAACCGCCGAGCGCACCGGTGGTCAGCAAGGAAGCACGGAACGTGGTGAACAGCATGCCGGGGGCAAAGATCTCGTAGAACTTCGCCGGATTCTGCGGAGTTTGCGCCGCCTTGGCTTCGCGATAGATTTCCGGGTCTTTCACGAGCCGCCGCACGAAGATCACGAAAATTGCCGGGACGATGCCGAGAATGAACAGCGCACGCCAGGCATCTTCCGGCGGCAACACCGAGAACAGCAGCGCATAGAGAATCGCCGTCAATCCCCAGCCCAAGGCCCAACCGCTCTGCACCATGCCCACCGCTTTGCCGCGATCCTTGGCGCGGATCACTTCACCGATCAGCACCGCGCCAGCGGTCCATTCGCCGCCAAAACCGAAGCCCATCAGGGTGCGGGCGATCAGCAGCTGTTCGTAGTTCTGCGCGAAACCGCAGAGGAACGTGAAGAAAGCGAACCACAGCACCGTCAGTTGCAGGGTGCGCACGCGGCCGATGCGGTCGGAGAGAATCCCCGCCACCCAGCCACCAATGGCCGAAGCGATCAGGGTGCTGGTGTGAATCAGCCCGGCCTGTCCGGTGGTGATGCCCCACATGGCGATCAGGGTCGGCACCACGAAGCTGAGCATCTGCGTGTCCATGCCGTCCAGGCCATAGCCGATCTTGCAGCTCCAGAAGGTGCGACGCTCTTGCTGATTGATGTTGCGATACCAGTCGAACGGTCCGGGGCGGGCCGTGTTCTTGGGGAGGTCGAGGGTGTCGGGCGCACGCATGGCAAGTCTCCGCAGGCTTTTATTGGTCTTGTTCGAAGTTCCGACGACGCCTATCGTGGGAACCGGATGCGCCGATTTTTCGTCGCCCGGCCCTGCTGCGTCCAACGAATAAAAACCCGCCTTAGGCATAAGAAAAATTTGTCACCCGAGCCGTTGCCATGAACCTGAAGTTTCTCGAGACCTTTGTCTGGGTCGCCCGGCTGAAGAGTTTTCGCCTGACCGCCGACAAGCTGTTCACTACCCAGGCGTCGATTTCCAGCCGCATCGCGGTGCTCGAAGGCGAGCTGGGGGTGAAGCTGTTTCTGCGCGATTCACGCGGCGTCAGCCTGACGCCCGAAGGCCTGAAAGTGCTGGATTATGCCGAGCAGATGCTCGACACCATGTCGGCGCTCAAGCAATCGATCGAAACCCGTTCGAGCAAGGTCGGGCGGGTGCGCATCGGCGTAATGGACACGGTGATCCACACCTGGCTCAGCCCGTTGGTGGCGCAGATGACCGATCTGTATCCGCGGGTGGAAATCGAGCTGGTGGCGGATACCTCGCTGAACCTCTGCGATCAGCTGCAAAAAGGCTTTCTCGACATCATTCTGCAAACCGATCTGGTGCGCCACGAAAGTGTGCGCAGCCTTGAGCTGGCCAGCCATCCGCTGGGCTGGATCGTTGCGAGCAATTCGATCTACAACCGCGAGTACGCTGACCTCGGCGAACTCGCGCAGGAGCGGATCATCACCTACTCGAAGAACTCCCGACCGCATCAGGATCTGCTGGCATTGATGCAGGCCAACGGTGTGTTGGCGCCGCGCCTGAACTGCGTGAATTCGGTGTCGGCGATCACCCGGCTGTTGCGCGATGGTTTTGGGATTGGCGTGCTGCCGCCGGTGCTGGTGGCCGAGGAACTGGCGCGGGGTGAACTGACTTTGCTCGACATCGACCTGCGACCGCCGAATCTGCAGGTGGTGGTGTCGTGGCGAGTTGGCGTGGAGTGGGTCGAGGAGATGGTGACGTTGTGTCAGCAGGTGCTGGCGGGGTATGCGCGCAAGGTCGGTGAAAACTACATCACCCTCACTCAGTAATCACACCTGTGGTGAGGGGATTTATCCCCGATGGGCTGCGCAGCAGTCCTGAAACCTGAGCAATCAGGTTGATCTGACACACCATTGAGGGCCGCTTCGCGCCCCATCGAGGATAAATCCCCTCGCCACGGAATTTGGCCAGCCTTACAAGCCGCGCACGTCGCGGTCTTCAATCGGCCGGCTCTGGCGCAAACGCCGGCCGCCGAGCACCACCCAGTCAATCAGACGAATCAGGCACTCGATGCCGAACGACAGCAGCAACGCGCCGCTCATGCCCCAGATCATCGCTTCCGGAGTCAGCAGGATCTGGTAGCTGTAGCCGTTCCAGGTTTCCTTGCGAATGTCCGGGTCGGCGGCCAGCACCACTTGCAGGAAGCGGATGTACCACGGGCCCTGCATCGCCTGGAACTGTTTATCCAGCGCTGTCTGGCGGTTGAGCAAGGTGCTCAGGCTGTCGGCATCGCTGCGAAATACCGGGTCATCACTGGCGCGGTAATGCGCGACCAGCGCCTGCAAGTCGCCCTTGAAGAACTGCTCGGCGGTGCCCTGAAAACCGCGCAGACCGGTCTGCGCTTCGATCAGATGAGCTTCGACGCGTTTGGCGTAATCGTTGATGAAACCCGGCACCTGGACACCGATCAACAGGCCCGCCGCAAACAACACCAGCCGTAGATAACTGAGCAACATCGGGGAGAGATCCTTTATTCGGTCGTGCCCTGGCTGACGCATTCGCCGCGTCGCCACAGGCTCCATTGGCCCGGTTCGTAACGGGTCCAGGTTTCGTTTTCGGTCAAAGGCTCGGTGGCGATCACCGTGACCACGTCGTTGGGCGTGGTTTCCGCCTGGAAATCGACGATCACATCGACATCCTTGAGCCGCGCCGGGCCGAACGGTGCGCGCCGGGTGATCTGTGCCAGTTTGGTCGAGCAATAGCAGAACAGCCAGTCGCCGTCGCTGAGCAGGCAGTTGAACACGCCTTTGCTGCGGTATTCGGCACATGCAGCGACCAGATCCGGCAGCAGCACTTCTATATCGACCGGTTCCGGGAATGCTGCACGCACGCGGTTGAGCAAATCGCAGAACGCCGCTTCGCTGTCGGTATCGCCCACCGGGCGGTAGAAACTCTTGATCGGGGTGAAATCGGCGAGCTGGCCGTTGTGCGCAAAACACCAGTTGCGCCCCCACAGTTCGCGCACAAACGGGTGAGTGTTGGACAGGCAGACCTTGCCGACGTTGGCCTGACGAATGTGGCCGATGACCACTTCGCTCTTGATCGGATAGCGCTGCACCAGGTTGGCGACTTCCGACTCACTGCTCGCGGCCGGATCCTGAAACAGACGCAAGCCGCGGCCTTCATAGAAGGCGATACCCCAGCCGTCGCGGTGCGGGCCGGTACGCCCGCCGCGCTGCATCAGGCCGGTGAAGCTGAACACGATATCGGTCGGCACGTTGGCACTCATGCCCAGTAGTTCACACATGTGCTGACTCTCGTGATTACAGGCGCGGCTCGACGCGCATGCGCTGCGGATTGTTCGGCAATGGCGGGCGACCGTAACGGTCATCACCGGCAGCGCCGAACGGCTGATCGTCGTCGCGATCATCGGCACGCGCCGCCGCTTTGGCCGCCTCGGCCTGCTCGCGGCGGGCGCGCGAGGCGCGTTCGATCGGGAAGCGGATCAGCACGAAAATCAGGTAGATGCCGAACGCAATCATGCCGTACATGAACAGATCGGAAATCGCCCGCCAGGCGTTGTTGCCGACCTTGAAGGCCAGGTCCAGCGCGGTGATGGCGATCGACGGTGCAACCTTGGCTTTCACCGGGTCAATGATGGTCGGGCTGAACAGCAACACTGCCATCAGCACCCGCAGCGGCTCGCGCAGCCAGCGCCACATCCAGCGGGTCAGGCGCATCCATACCAACAGGCAGCCCACAGCAGCAAAGGCGTAGAGGCCCCAGGCGATCAGATAGTCGTTCTCGGTCATGGTGTCCATGGCAAGGCAGGCAAAGAGGCGCTTATAGTAACGACTTTTCGCCCGTCAGGCTTGTCCCAATGCCAGACGGCCTGCCGCAATCATTGTGGGAGCGGGCTTGCTCGCGAAAGCAGTGTGTCAGCCAAATAAGTCTTTACTGACAGGACGCCTTCGCGAGCAAGCCCGCTCCCACAGGTGCTGCGGCGGTTTCACGATCCGCGAAAACCTTTATTCCGAACATTGTCCGAGAGCCTTCCATGCCCGAATCCGCCCACGTCCTCCGCGCCCCGATCGCCCGCAAGGCTGCCGGTGCCGACCCGTATGCCTGGCTGCAGGAACGCGACACCGACGCGGTGCTCGACTACCTCAAGGCCGAAAATGCCTATCAGGAAGCACAGACCGCCGATCAGGTCGGCCTGCGCGAGAGCCTGTTCGAGGAGATCAAGGGCCGGATCCTCGAAACCGACCTGTCCCTGCCCTCGCCTTGGGGCCCGTATCTGTATTACACGCGCACCACGGCGGGTGACGAGTACGCCCGCCATTACCGTTGCCCGCGTCCGGCCGATGACAGCCTGACCCTCGACGAAAGCCGCGAGCAACTGCTGCTCGACCCGAACGTTTTGGCCAACGGCGGCTTCTTCTCGCTCGGCGCGTTCAGCATCAGCCCGGATCACCAGCGTCTGGCCTACAGCGTCGACGCCTCGGGCGACGAGATCTACACACTGTTCGTCAAGGAGCTGGCCAATGACAAGGTCAGTGAACTGGAATTTCAGGACTGCGACGGCAGCATGACCTGGGCCAACGACAGCCTGACGCTGTTCTTCGGTGTGCTCGACGACACCCATCGCCCGCACAAACTGTTTCGCTATCGCCTCGACGGCACCGCCGCCGAAGAGGTGTTCCACGAGCCGGACGGGCGTTTCTTCCTGCATTGCTACCGCTCCAGTTCCGAGCAGCAATTGCTGCTGACCCTGGGCAGCAAGACCACCAGCGAAGTCTGGGCGCTGGACGCGCATCAGCCGCACCTGCCCTTCACTTGCCTGGCGCCACGGGTCGAGGATCACGAATACGATGTCGATCACGGCGCGCTGGATGGCGTGTGGACCTGGTTCATCCGCACCAACCGTGACGGCATCAATTTCGCCCTGTATCAGGCGCCGGACACCGGTGTGGTACCGAGCGAAGCCGACTGGCAGAACCTGATCCCGCACAGCGACACGGTGATGCTCGACGGCGTGACGCTGAACACCGCGGCCATGACCCTGAGCCTGCGCGAAGGCGGTCTGCCGATCATCGAAGTTCATCCGCAAGGCCTGACGCCGTATCGCGTGCAATTGCCGGACGCGGCTTACAGCCTCTATGTGCAGAACAGCCTGGAGTTCGAGAACGACTGCATCCGTCTGCGTTACGAGGCGCTGAATCGTCCGGCACAGGTGCGCCAATTGCTGCTGGCCAGCGGCGAGCAAACCGTGCTGAAAGAAACCCCGGTGCTCGGCCCGTTCGACGCCGACGCCTACGTCAGCCAACGCCTGTGGGCCACGGCGCCGGACGGTACGCAGGTGCCGATCAGTCTGGTAATGAAACGCGAAATGGTCGGCAAACCGGTGCCGCTGTATCTGTACGGTTATGGCGCCTACGGTTCCAGCCTCGATCCGTGGTTCTCCCATGCCCGCCTGAGCCTGCTGGATCGCGGCATGGCCTTCGCCATCGCCCACGTGCGTGGCGGCGGTGAGCTGGGCGAAGCCTGGTATCGCGCCGGCAAACAGGAACACAAACACAATACCTTCAGCGACTTCATTGCCTGCGCCGAATTCCTGATCCTCAACGGCATCACCACCGCCGAGAAACTGGCGATCAGCGGCGGCAGCGCTGGCGGCTTGTTGATTGGCGCGGTGCTCAATCAGCGCCCGGACCTGTTCGGCGTGGCGATTGCCGAAGTGCCGTTCGTCGACGTGCTCAACACCATGCTCGACCCGGACTTGCCGTTGACCGTCACTGAGTACGACGAGTGGGGCAACCCCGAAGAGCCGGACGTCTACGAGCGGATCAAGGCCTACGCACCGTACGAAAACGTCACCGCGCAGGATTATCCGGCAACCCTGGTCATCGCTGGCTACAACGACAGCCGCGTGCAGTACTGGGAAGCGGCCAAGTGGGTGGCGAAACTGCGCGCGACCAAGACCGACGACAACCTGCTGCTGCTCAAGACCGAACTCGGTGCCGGGCATGGCGGGATGAGCGGGCGTTATCAGGGATTACGTGACGTAGCGCTCGAATATGCATTTGTGTTCAAGGTTTTGGGCCTGGCCTGAGGAACTCCGTCGGTCACTTGGGTCTTAATTCCAGACCCCGGTGGTCGATACACCACAAATCCCATTGTGGGAGCGGGCTTGCTCGCGAATGCGGTGGGTCAGTCGACACTGATATTGACTGAACCACCGCATTCGCGAGCAAGCCCGCTCCCACAGGGGTTCGTGTAGTGCCTGAAAACCGTGAAAACAATAAAGACCGCAATGACATGTCAGAACCCACCCTGCTGAACAACGAAATTCGCGACTGGCTGATGGACTGTGGCCTGTTCGATCAATTGCAACTGGCGGACTTTGCCGCGGCCTCGGGCTACTTCAGCATCAGCACCGTGGCGGAGGGCGAAGCGATCTTCCGTGAGGGCGATGCCGGCAGTTTCATGTGCATCCTCCACACCGGCCAGGTCGCGGTGCAAAAGACTGGCCCCGACGGCCAGGTCATCACCATGGCCACCCTGCGCAGCGGGCGGGCGTTCGGGGAAATGGCGGTGCTCGATGGTGAGCGCCGTTCGGCGACCTGCGTCGCGGCGAGCAACTGTCAGTTGCTCAACCTGGGCAAGGACTCGCTGGAAAAAATGCTCAACGACGCGCCGAAGATCGCCGCGAAAATCATCCGCGCCCTTGCCGTGTCACTCTCCAAACGTTTGCGCATGGCCGACGGCCAACTGGCGGCGCAACAGGTTTAACCGCCGGGGGATTTGACCTTGGTGCCGCTCGGCTCGATGCCCGGCACCGGTTGATCCTTGCTCGGCGGGCTGGGCATTTCGATCGGCACCAGCGGCGGGCTACCACTGCCGGCACCGACCTTCGGTGCGCTGATCGGGGTAATTTGCGGATACGGGGTCGGCGTGGCGGTTCCCGGCGAGCCGGGTTGCGGCGTCGGGCTGACCGGAATGGTCTGCTGCGCCTGCACTGCAGTAATCGAGAGCGCGGCCAGGGCAATGACCGTTAGAATGGTGCGCTTCATCAAGGGCTCCGTTTGGCCTTTAGTCTGCGCTCAGGCTACTCCCAACGGGCCTGCTTGCCTTCCCCCTTGTAGAGATTTCCATGAAACGTTTCGTTCTGCTCGACACCACGCCGATCCCTGACAACGGTGGCGCCCTGTGCCTGTTCGAGTATGGCGAGGATTTCGTCATCAAGATCCAGGGTGGCGACGGCGGGCAATTGATGAACACCCGCATGCACGGTTCGGAAGATGCGCTGGCCGAGATCCCTTGCCGCAAGGTCGCCGGCCGGCCGAATTCGCGTGTATTGATCGGCGGTCTGGGCATGGGGTTCACCCTCGCCTCGGCGCTCAAGCATCTGGGCAAGGGTGCCGAGGTGGTGGTCGCCGAACTGGTGCCCGGCGTGGTCGAGTGGAATCGCGGGCCGCTCGGTGAAAAGTCCGGACGACCATTGCTCGACCCGCGCACAGTGATCCGTCAGGACGACGTGGCCAAGGTCCTGCAAAGCGAGCCGAACGGCTTCGACGCGATCATGCTCGACGTCGACAACGGCCCCGAAGGCCTGACCCAAAAGGCCAACAGCTGGCTGTACTCCGCCGCTGGCCTCAACGCCTGCGCCAAGGCCCTGCGGCCCAAAGGTGTGCTGGCGGTGTGGTCGGCCAGCGCTGACCGGCAGTTTTCCGACAAATTGAAGAAGGCCGGGTTCAAGGCCGAAGAAGTCCAGGTCTTCGCCCACGGCAACAAGGGCACCCGCCACACGATCTGGATTGCCGAGAAGCTCAAGGGCTGAGCTAAACTCTGCACATAACCGTCATTAGTCTTTTTACAAAGGTGAACCCATGAGTTCGTCCACCCCGACCAACACGTCGAAGCTCGATCGCATCCTTGCCGACAACCAGCGCGACAAGGAAATGGGCTACCGCGACAAGGCCCTGAAGATGTACCCGCACGTCTGCGGCCGCTGCGCCCGTGAGTTTTCCGGCAAGCGTCTGAGCGAATTGACCGTGCACCACCGCGACCACAACCACGACAACAACCCGCAGGACGGCTCGAACTGGGAGCTGTTGTGCCTGTACTGCCACGACAACGAACACTCGCGCTACACCGACCAGCAATATTTCGGCGACGGCTCGCTGAGCACACCAAAAATCGCCAAGGCCACGCATAACCCGTTTGCTGCCCTCGCCGGGTTGATGAAAAAAGAAGATTAAAGTTCTTCATTGGCCCGACTGGCCCCTTCGCGAGCAAGCTCGCTCCCACACTGGATCGGTGTCATACACAAAACCACTGTGGGAGCGAGCTTGCTCGCGAAGGCGGCCGTTCGGGCACCGATAATCCCAGGTCTGACCACAACCGCCCAATCCCCGTATAATCGCCCTCTTTTTCCCGAAGGCACCCCGCTCGTGGCAGACAAACGTTACAGCTGCATTGGTTTGTACAACCCCAAATCACCGGAGAACGTCGGTTCGGTGATGCGCGCCGCAGGCTGTTACGGCGTGGCGTCGGTGTTCTACACCGGCAAGCGTTATGAACGCGCCGCCGATTTCGTCACCGACACCAAGCGCGTGCACTACGACATCCCGCTGATCGGCATCGACGACCTGAAAAAGATCCTCCCGCTCAACTGCGTCCCGGTCGCCGTGGAACTGGTCGAGGGCGCCCGCCCGCTGCCCGAATACACCCATCCGGATCGCGCGCTATACATCTTTGGCCCGGAAGACGGCTCGCTGGATAAAGAGATCCGTGACTGGTGTGAAGACGTCGTGTACATCCCGACCACCGGCTGCATGAACCTCGCTGCCACGGTCAACGTCGTACTCTACGACCGCATGGCCAAGGGCCTGAATACCCGCTCCGGGCCGAAATTCCGCTGAAACGTCGCACATCCGATGGAACGAGCCGGCCGCTGCGGCAGTCAGCTTATCTATCTATTGCACATTGCCTGGGAGACAGATCATGACCGAACTCAAACGCGTCCAACGTATCGATTCCACCCCGTTCCAGAGCCCGACCGAGCAGAACGTCCAGGGCTGGGAGCGCATTGGCTCGCTGGCCGGTGGCGTGATCATGGTCGGCAAGGGCCTGCGCCGTGGCGGCGTGTTCGGTCTGATTCAGGTGGCGATTGGCGGCGTGGCGATGGCCCGTGGCATCACTGGGCACAGCTCGGTGAAAAGCCTGCTGGAGAAAAGCCGTGAGGACATGAACAACGTCCGGGCGAAGATCGAACGGGCCGGGGAAGAACTGAGCAAGCTCAAGGCCAATGCCGAAGCGGCGACCAGCACCGCGACGGTGACCGGCAATGATTCGGTGAAATCGCCGAAGGCCGGGGTTTGAGCCTGAATTTTCGGTGAGGCTTCTGGCCTCTTCGCGAGCAAGCCCGCTCCCACATTGAACCGGGTTCCGTCAGTTGGAATGCGATCAAATGTGGGAGCGGGCTTGCTCGCGAAAGCGGTATTACTGAAGCAATGCGCTATCGAGGACTTTGGAAGACTCGCCCAGAACACTCTCGGCCAGTTGCACAAATTCCTTGGTACTCACCGTCCCCAGATGCATCGCCCCGCGCAACACATCATCCAGCGAACGTTTGTTGCGCGTCTTCAAGCGAATCTCGCGATCTAGTTCCTGCAAGACAATCACCGCTTTTGCAAGCTGCGCCGCACTGATCTGTTCGCCGCGCAGGGACGTGACTTTCTGACTGTCCTTGGTCAACTTCGCCTGCAACGCCTGATAGCGCTCATCGCTCATGCCCCCGGCACGCCGCACCAGTTCGATCGCGTAGTACTCGGCAAAGCCTTCGCTGATCCAGTCGCTGCGCTGTTCGTCATTGATGCGCCCGAACACCTGCGCCAGCTCGCGCACCAGCGCACTGCTGCCGCTCTCGCTGACCAGCGGCAAACGCGTGTTCAGGTAAATGGACTCATGCGCACCGAGGCTGCCGCGCCACATCGGGTCGTTGGCGCCGACAATCAGCAGTTTCTTCGGATGCCGGGGATAGACCGCTTGCACCTGCGGCCAGACGAACGTCAGCAAAGTCAGCACATCCATGCGCCGCATGCCCTGCCCTTGCGGTGAGGCCACGGTGACTTCGGTTTCGCCCAGGCGCGTGCGGCGGCTGCCGAGGTGACCGGCGAGCATCCAGCCGGTCGGGCGGTCGAACAGGCGTGACGGGTTGTCGATGCGGAATTTGTTCTTGCCGATGCGCGGCCAGGCGGTTTCAACGCTTTGCCAGCCATTGGGCAGTTCGAATTGCAGACGCGACACCAGCTCGATGCCATCCTGCTGATCGAGCCTGGCCGGCGGCACCAGATCATCACCACGCAGCAGCGCCCAGCTCGGGGTCATGCGCGTGTCGAAGCTGCCGCTCTTGCGGCCGTGGCTGATACTGACGCGATAAGTCAGGCTGGGCTTGTCGCCGATCGGGCGCCAGAGGCCCCGGGTCTGTTTGCCCGGGGTCAGTTGCCACTGGCCGTCGGCCTTGAAGTCGCTGTAATGGCTGCCGTCACCGAGGTCAAAGTCGAGACTGCGCACCGCTTCGCCTTTGGCCAGGGTCAGGCGTACTTCGGCCTGATCGCTTTGCGGCAACAGGCGCACGTGGTAATCCAGATCGACCTTCTTTGCCGCCCACACCGGCGCGCTTAGCGCCAGCAGGCCGATCAGCGATGCCCGCAGCAATCCCCCAGCCATACACACTCCTTGTTGAATCCTGGAAACCCTTGGTGCTTAACCAGCCCGGAAAATCAGGTGATCTTCCCAGTCGTCCTCCGGCACGCTGCCTTCGGCGAGCATGCGCCCGGACTGGGAAATCCGTTCGTGGTGCACGGCGTCACGATCGCCGCACACCAGGTGGTGCCACAGCGGCAGATCCTTGCCTTCACTGACCAGACGATAACCGCAAGTCGGCGGTAGCCATTTGAATTCTTCGGCCTGGCCAGGAGTGAGCTGGATACAGTCCGGGACAAACTTGATGCGATTCGGGTAGTCGCTGCACTGGCAGGTTTTCAGGTCCAGCAGTTTGCAGGCGATGCGCGTGTAATAGACGCTGTTGTCTTCTTCATCTTCGAGTTTCTGCAGGCAGCACAGACCGCAGCCGTCGCACAGCGATTCCCATTCCTCGTGATCCAGTTGCTCGAGGGTTTTGCGTTTCCAGAACGGTTCGACTATGGCGGCCATGGTTCAAGCATCAACATCAGGTGGTGAAAAGGCCGCCAGTCTAGTGCCCAAGGCCTTGCGGGCCAAGCGCTGGCGACTGTCGGTAAATCGCGCTTGTCAGCCGAATCGCCGCCCAGTAGGGTTTTGCCACGAATTCATGACTCAAACACAGCAAGGAATCTTTCGATGAGTGCCAACCCTCGCGTCGCCGATTACGCCATTCACCCGCAGTTCACCGACCGCTGGTCGCCCCGCGCCTTCACCGGCGAAGCGATCCCGGAAGAAACCCTGCTGAGCTTTTTCGAAGCCGCACGCTGGGCGCCGTCGGCCTACAACTCGCAGCCATGGCGCTTTCTGTATGCGCGCCGTGACACGCCGAACTGGGAACGCTTCCTGGGTCTGCTGAATGAATTCAACCGCAGCTGGGCGCAACACGCTTCGGCGCTGGTGATCGTGATTTCGAAAACCACCTTCACCGCACCCGGTGCCAGCGAAGAGTCCCCGGCGCTGTGGCACACCTTCGACACCGGCTCGGCCTGGGGCCACCTGGCGCTGCAAGCGAGCATCAGCGGCTGGCACACCCACGGCATGGCCGGTTTCGATCAGGAGCTGGCCCGCAAGGAGCTGAACATTCCGCAAGGTTATGCGCTGCATGCGGCGGTCGCGATCGGCAAGCTGGGTGACAAGGCGACCCTGGCCGAATACCTGCAGGCTCGTGAAGTGCCGAGCCCGCGTCGCCCGCTGAGCGAGCTGGCCGCAGAAGGCAACTTCACCCTCTAAGCCACCATGCAAAAACCACTGTAGGAGTGAGCCTGCTCGCGATGGCGTAGTGTCAGACAACATCAATGTCGACTGACACTACGCCATCGCGAGCAGGCTCACTCCTACAGGTATCGCGGTGGATTTAATATCCGCGGTTGAAATCCACTTCCCCGCGCAACGCTTCTCCCGCTTGATACGCCTTCAGGTTCTCGACAAACAACTGCACCATCAACGCCGGTGACGTTGGTGCCGAGCTGTGCCCGGTCAGCAGCAGGCCCCAGGCGGTCCAGAACGGATGGCGTTGCGGCAACGGCTCCTGACGGCAGACGTCGATCACCGCGCCCGCCAGATGCCCTTCCTTCAGGGCTTCCACCAGATCCGCATCAACCACTGCCACGCCGCGCCCGACGTTGATGAACAACCCGGTCGGCTTGAATTGCTTGAACAGCGCCGCGTCGTAAATGTCGTGGGTGTGCTCGGTATTCGGCAGCAGATTGACCACGTAATCGACCGCGCCCACCAGCCGTGGCAGATCCGCCATCGAGCCGACTTCGACGAACGGCGCCTGCTCGCGCGCGCTGCTGGCGATGCCGTACAACTCGACGCCGAACGGCAACAGGAACTGCGCCACGCTCTGGCCGATATCGCCGGTGCCAACGATCAGCACCTTGCGCCCGACCAGACTCTGGCCGGTGCGGTTGTCCCACTTGCGCTCGACCTGGCTGACCAGCCGCGCCAGCACTTCCCGCTCGTGGCCGAGCATGTAGGTCAGCACGTATTCGGCCATCACCTGACCGAAGATCCCCACTGCGCGGGTCAGGCGGTAATCGCGGCGCAAGCCGTCAGCGAGCAACGGCGTGATGCCGGCCCAGGTCGATTGCAGCCATTGCGGCTGATGGCCCTGACGCAGCAGGGTCGCCAGCAGATCCGGCTGCCCCAGCCACACCGGGCAATCGGCCGCCTGACGGGCCAGTTCGGCAGAGTCGCCACTGGTCAGTACTTCAAGTTCGGGGGCCGCCTGACGCAGCAGCCGGGCGTACACCGCGTGGTCGTGTTCAGCAATCAGAACGCGCATCTTCAAACCTTTCGCAAACCGTGCAGGCAACCGCCGAAAGAGCCGTGCTCCTTCGTGGCGGTCGTCGCCGTAAAATCAGTTCCAGGGTGGCAAGAGGCCCAGAACAGGGCCTCGCAGATCAGACCGGGTCGTTGCGTCGCAGCAATTCTTCGGGCAGGTGTTCGATGTACTCGTCCTCGGCCGGTGGCATCTGCAGGTGATAGCCCTGCTTGTCGAGGTTTTCCAGGACCACGACGATGTCCTCGCTGGCCAGCTTGCGCTCAGGCGACAGCACCAGATCGAAGGCATGTTTCGGCTTGCCGAACGCCAGCATCAGGGGTTCCGGCACACGCTCCAGAGCATCGCTCTTGAGCACATAAAGGTACATCCCGCTTCGCTTGGAGCTTTGATAAATGGAGCAAATACGTTTCAAGGCTGTTCTCCGGCGGTGGCCAGGCTGTCGAGCAGCTTCTGGCCCATGAGTTCGCGGCGCCAGCCACGCAGCGACTCAGGCAATTGATAAGGACCCTCGGGGAAGCCACTTTTAACCAGCGCTTCGAGGGTTTTCTTGCGCAGCATCAGTTCCGGGGCGATGCCCAGGCGTTCGGCTTCGACCTGGCCGAGGGCGCGCAGTTGCTTGATCAGCGCAGCCGCTTCGACCGGCAATGGTTCCGGCACCGCCGGCGGCCATTGATCAGGCCCCACACTGCCAGAGCGCTTGATCAGATCAAGCAGAAATTGGCCGTCCTGACGCACGGTACGCGGGTGCATGTCTTCGATCTTGCCCAGCGCGGCGAGGTTGTCCGGCTGCGTGCGGGCCAGCGGCCACAGCGAGTGCTCACGGACGATGCGGTTGCGCGGCAGATCACGGGCGCGGGCTTCTTTTTCACGCCAGGCGCACAACTCACGCAGCACCGCCAGTTGCGCACGGGACAGTTTCCACGCCAGTTTGGCTTCGCGGTAGACCTCGTACGGGTCGGTCTCGCGGCGCAGGTTGGCGACCAGTTCGGCGCCGTCCTCCAGCACCCAGGCGAATTTGTCGTCGGACAGTTTCGGCCGCAGCTGTACGAAAACTTCCGCCAGATGCACTGCGTCTTCAGCGGCGTAGCTGATTTGTGTGTCGGAAAGTGGACGCTGCAACCAGTCGGAACGGGTTTCGCCCTTCGGCAACTCAATGCCCAGCACTTCCTGCACCAGCCGCGAATAGCCCATCGAGAACCCGAGGTTCAGGTAGGCCGCCGCCAGTTGCGTGTCGAACAACGGCGCCGGCAGGCTGCCGGTCAGACGCAGCAGCACTTCGAGGTCTTCGCTGCAGGCGTGCAGGACTTTGAGCACCGCCGGGTTTTCCAGCAACGCCGCCAGCGGTTGCCAGGCGTCGATGCTCAGCGGATCGATCAGGTAGGCGCGTTTGCCGTCGCCGACCTGCAGTAAACCGGCAATCGGGTAGAAGGTGTCGACCCGCATGAATTCGGTGTCGAGGGCAACGAACGGCAGTTGCTGCCACTCGGCGCAAAACTGCGCGAGGCTTTCGTTGTCGCGAATCCAGTGAATATCGATGGCCACACGGCTCTCCCTTGAAGAATGGCGCGCAGTATATATCGCCGCCGGCGTTTTACGCGCCTGCGCTGGGCCAGAGCTGTAACGAAATGTCCTGCCAGAAAGAAAGAATAGTCTTACAGCGTGATCAGCAAGAGGAATCCGAACCTCCCCATGTAGGAGAGCCATATTTAATTTTTAAATAATGCTCGGGAAATCTGATTTGCCGATAAGTGCTGCGCGCCGCCTAATCGACAGCCTCCGCAATCCAGAGTCTGCCGATGGAAAACGTCCGCGCCAACACCCGCCCCGCTGCCTGGCTGATGTTCGGGATCATTCTCGTCGCACTCAATCTGCGCCCATCCATGGCCGCCGTCGGGCCGTTGCTGTCGGCAATTCGTGGCGATATCCCGCTGAGTTTCAGCGTGGCTTCGCTGCTGACCATGCTGCCAGTGATGGCGATGGGGCTGGCGATGTTTTTCGGCATCGGCATCAGCCGCCGGCTAGGCGAGCAACGCACGGTGATCCTGTCGCTATGGATTATCGGTCTGGCGACACTGTCGCGGCTGGTGCTCGATTCGGCACCGCAGTTGATTGGCAGCGCGGTGCTGGCCGGGATGGGTATCGCCCTGATTCAGGCGCTGATGCCGGTGCTGATCAAGTCACGCTTCCCCGACCATGTGGCGCTGTGCATGGGCCTGTATGTCACATCGATCATGGGCGGCGCCGCGCTGGCCGCCTCATTTTCGCCGCTGGTGCTGGGGCAGACCGGCAGCTGGCGCATCGGCTTGGCGATCTGGGCGGCACTTTCCTTGCTCGCGTTGTTGGTCTGGTGGACACAGTCGACCCCGTCATCCATCCAGAACACGCCTGTAGGAAAAGAGTCCTTCACGCGTAGCTCCCGCGCTTGGCTGCTGGCCTTCTTCTTCGGCCTCGGCACGGCGTCCTACACCTGCGTACTCGCCTGGCTGGCGCCGTACTACGTGGAACAAGGCTGGAGCGAACAGCACGCCGGCCTGCTGTTGGGTTTTCTGACAGCCATGGAGGTGATTTCCGGGTTGCTGACGCCGGCCATCGCCAACCGCAGCCGTGATCGTCGCCTGATTCTGGCTACGTTGCTGTTGCTGATCATTGCCGGTTTCTGCGGATTGATCCTCAGCCCGCAACACCTCAGCCTGCTGTGGCCGTGCCTGTTGGGGCTGGGGATTGGCGGCTTGTTTCCGATGAGCCTTATTGTCTCCCTCGATCACCTCGACAACCCGCAGCGCGCCGGCAGCCTGACCGCGTTCGTGCAAGGCATCGGCTACTTGATCGCCGGGCTTTCGCCGCTGCTGGCCGGAATCATCCGCGACCGGCTCGGCAGCTTTGAATGGGCCTGGTGGTCGCTGACCGCAGTGATGGTGGTGATGCTGCTGATAGTGCTGCGCTTCGACCCTCGGCTGTACGCCCGACACATCCGTTGAAGCCGAATGCCGCCGCCGGGCTAGAGGCCTGTTGCCATCTTTTTGCGGTTTATTTGCCGACGTCGTGTTGCTAAAAGTTTCTGTCCCACTGGCGACATTGAAACGTCCTACAGGGCTTTGTCCTGGCACCATCGTTCCGCTACGATCATGCGCACACGTTTGCGCGGATTTCAGCGCAAGGAGCACAGCGGGACGGAACGGATGCTGAACAGTAACTTGCTTCGAAAGCTCGACATGCAGGACCTCATGGTGTTTATCGCCGTGTATGAGCAAAGCAGCGTCACGGATGTCTCGGAGACGCTGTGCGTCAGCCAGTCCACTGTCAGCTATTGCCTGAAAAAATTGCGCACCAGTTTCGAAGACGAGTTGTTCATCAACACCCGCACGGGCATGCGTCCCACCTACAAGGCCGGCACCATGTACGGCCATGTGCAGAAGATCCTCGAAAGCATCAACCTGTGCCACGCCGGCGCCCCGGCCTTCGATCCGACCCGGCAAGCGGTGACCTTCAATATCTGCGCTCCGGAATACTTCGAGCAATTGGTGCTGCCACGGCTGTTGAAGCGTTTCGACTTCGACGATTTGCCGGTGGTGGTCAACATGCACAAGTTCGAGACCGATGTGCCCGCCGACGAACTGCGCGACGGCAGCCTCGACCTGGTGATCTGTTTCGGCCCCAACTTCCACCGCAGCCACACCGACCTGAAATCGCGGATGCTGCTGGAGGACGATCTGGTCTGTGTCTTCGACAAACGCGCCACGCCGCTGGAACCGCGCCTGAGCCTGCAGGCCTTCACCGAGCGGCGCCATGTGTTCCCGACACCGTGGACTTCCACCACCAACATGGTCGATGGCTGGCTGGCGCGTCAGGCGCAGAAACGGCAGATCGTCGCGCGTTCCAACAGCTACAGCGCGGCATTGAAGATGATCACCGGCACCGATTTCATCCTCACCCTGCCCCGGCGCATCCAGCGTCTGCTGACCAACGACGCGGTGTTCAATCACTGCGAGGCGCCGAACGGCCTGCCGGGGTTCACCCTCGACATGCAATGGAGCCAGAACGCCGATCAGGACAGCGCCAACGTCTGGCTGCGCGAGCAGGTGATCAAGGTGTGCAGTGAGCTGGAAGCGGCCTGAGTCCTACATGCCGATGGCGGTCTTGGTGTAGGAATCGCGGTCGATATCGAGCAACTCCACACACAACTGCACTTCAACTCCGGCCGGCCACTCGCACAGATCCTGCAACACCGCCAGCAGGCTCTCCGAGAGCTGTTTCTTGATCTGCGGCGAGCGACCACTGAGCAGCGCCAGTTTCACATGGATGAAAGCACGCTCACCCATGCCGGTACCGACCTTGAAGGTCTCGACCTTCACCGCCCGGCTCTTGATATCGAACTCCGCAGCGAACTGACCGGAACCCACCAGGGCGTTGTTGAGCCGGATCAACGCCACATCAGCGTTCAACTGCGGCAGGTTGGCGGTGTATTCCATGTGCAGGTGTGGCATGGGGTGCTCCAGTCAGTCGGCAGAAAGGTCGTACATATACCACAGCGCTGCCCTACTCTCCTGCGGCTTTTTCCGAGGTTATCGAGGCCGACGCCTGACGCAATGCCAGGCTTTCCCACAGCGCCACCAGCACCACGATCGCCGTGGTCAGCGCCCCGAGCACCAGCGCCGAAAACCAGTGATTCAACGCCAATGGCAGCGCCAGCATGAGCAACACCAGCCCCGCCAGATGCGACAACGGCGGCAGCGGTCGGTCGGACATGACCCACTTGAACAGCGCATTGCCCAACAGAAACAGCCATGGCCCGCCCACGATCACCAGGATCCCGGCGTCACTGGCGTGATCCGGGTGCACCAGCACCAGTTCGTCGGCCACCGCACTGACAATCACCCCGGCAACAATCAGCACGTGCAGGTAGGTGTAGGCGATGCGCGCCTGGCGCCCGGGATCGCTCGAATGCGCGATGCGGTGATGCGCGCGCTCGGCGCCGCTGTCGAAGTACACCCACCACATGCCGATGCTGCCCAGCACCGCCACCAGAAACGCCATGACTCCGGTGGCGCTCAGCGTCAGTTCAGCGAACGTCGCGCCGGTGACCAGCAACGATTCGCCCAGGGCGATGATCACGAACAGCGCGCAGCGCTCGGCCATGTGATTGCCTTCGACGTTCCAGTCGCTCAACGACGAACGCCCCAGCCCCGGCACCCAGAAATACAGCGAAGGCGAGATCAGCTCGATCAACAGCGCCAGCGCCCAACACAGCAGACGTTGTTGCCCGTCAAGAAAGGCTCCGACGATCCAGAACACGCCGGAGCACATCAACCACGCCAGAATTCGCTGGAAGTTGCGGGTCATGCTCAGCGACTCGCCACGCACCGCCCAGATCGCAAACAGCGTGCGCCCGACCTGCATGAACACGAACGCCGAAGCAAACATCAGCCCGCGCTCGGTGAAAGCCTTGGGAATCGAGGACGACAGCAACAGACCGGCGATCATCAGCCCGAACAGGCCGAGACGGATCGGCAATTTTTCCGGGTCGAGCCAGTTAGTGATCCACGAAGTGAAAATCCACACCCACCACACCGCGACCATCAACAGCGCCACCTGCACCGCGCCCAGAATCGACAACTGCGCGAGCAACGAATGCGAGAGCTGAGTCACGGCAAACACGAACACCAGATCGAAAAACAACTCGACCATGCCGACCTTGCCACTGTCGAGACTGCCGCGCCCACGCAGCAACGATCGGGAAATGCTCATCGGGACAGGCCTCCGCCAAGGTTACTGCCATTGAGCAAAGCAGCCAGACCAGACGAACGCAAACCCTTGTAGGAGTGAGCCTGCTCGCGATGGAGTCGTGTCAGACAACATCAATGTCGACTGACACACCCTCATCGCGAGCAGGCTCACTCCTACAGGGGAGATTTGTGGTGGGATTCAGGGGGCGGTCAGTGGCCGTTCGCTCATGAACGCCTCAAGCCGCGAACGCAGCCAGCGCTCGGCCGGGTCGCTGTCGACGTGGCTGAGCCAGACCATCGACAGATCCAGCATCGGCGTCTTGAACGGAAACGGTTCCTTGAACAACAGCCCGGAGGCAGCCATGGCTTCGGCGGTGTAGTCCGGCAGGCTGGCGATCAGGTCGGTGCCGGCCAGCAATGCCGGCAGCGCACTGTATTGCGGCACCGACAACACCACATGCCGGGTGCGGCCGATTTCCGCCAGCCACTCATCGGCATAGCCGCTGATGTTGGCGGTGTGCGACACCAGTACGTGTGGGCGCGAACAGTATTCATCGAGGGTCAGCGGCGAATCCGAGGCGTCGGCGCGCAGGATGCTTGGCTGGATATGCCGCAGCAGTTTGCGCTTGGCATTGGCCGGCAGGCCCCGGGTCTGACTGATGCCGACGGTGATGTCGCCGGCGGCCAGCAGGTCGGGGATGCGCCAGTAGTCGACGTGTTGCACCACGAACACTACGCTGGGTGCTTCCTGACGCAGCGCCCGCAGCAACGGTGGCAGCAGGCCGAATTCGACGTCATCGGACAGGCCGATCCGGAACGTCATGTTGCTCACGGCCGGGTCGAAATCGTGAGTCAGGCTCAGCGCCACCGACAGCGAGTCAAGGGCCGGCGACAGGTACTTGAACAGCTCTTCGGCCCGGGCAGTCGGCTCCATGCGATGGCCGACGCGAATGAACAGCGGATCGTTGAACATCGCGCGCAAGCGATTGAGCGCCGAACTGATGGTCGGCTGGCCGAGAAACAGCTTCTCCGCCGCCCGGGTCACGTTGCGTTCGAGCATCAAGGTCTCGAACACCACCATCAGATTGATGTCGGCCTTGCGTAATTCATTTCGATTCATCCATTGCCCCTACTCCCCGGTCTGCGGGCAGTTTAGAAAGGCCCATGGACAGCGTCTATGGGCGAAAGGAACAACACCGGCTCAATTCACCGTCAACGCCTGTATCCCGATCGCCAGCTTGCGCATGTCCTTGCCCATGCCCAACTCCCCCGGGCTGATAGCGTTGGCGTATTTGAAACGAATATTCAGCACACCTTGTTGCTCGACACGCTGCTGCACTTCGACCGGCAACTCGACATTCAGGCGATTCGCTTCAGGCTTGACCAGCCGGGTGGACAGCACGCGTACATCGTTGACGAAAATTTCCACTGCTTGCTCGGTGTGTGAAGGGGCCAGCAGCGCAGTGGTTTCCAGCAAGAACGAGTGCACCCGAGCAGTCGGCCGCAGGGCAATTTGCGACTCATTCCCCTCGGACCAGGTGCCCCACGGTTCATTGTTCGCCCACCCTTTACCGAGGAAAAACGTCGCCAGACTGCTGGGATTGAACACGACTCTCTCGCCCGACTTGAGTGGCGGGATCAGCGTCAATGGGTCCGGGGCCGATATCGGCAGGCAGTCGGCGCAACGCTTCCAGCCCGGCGCCAACACGTTCAACCCGTCAATTCTGGCGAGCACATCGGTGTCGCGATTCAAGGTCAGAGCTGCTTCCAGCACAGTACGGTTACTGAGCACGTACAGGGTATCGGCTGCATAGTTTCCAGAACTGACCATTCGATCCGACACCGCTTGAGCGGCTTCAGTGGCAACCGTACTGACGCGCCCAAGGTAGACCGCGTTGGTCGGCAAGTGATGGCGACCTGAGTAGTCGGCCAGGGTCATCCACTGTTCCGGATAATTCTCCGGTCGCAGCCAGCGCACTGCCTGATAACGCTTCGCCGCCTGCTCCCAGAACGGGTCGACCAATGGCGTCTTCCATGTGGGCGACGGCGTGGCCATGAAGAAACCGCGCGACACCGCCCAGCCGGCGCGCGTGTCTGCCACCTGAACCACCAGCGCCACACTCAGCAGCATCAACGCCACGCGCGAGGAGTGCCCGCGAATCACCACATAAAGGATCGCAAAAATGGCCATGTACATGAGCGGCCAGATCATTCGCCCCGAGCCACGAAAAATCGTGGCCACGGCAACCACCGCATCCGGCAGCGGAATCCTGAATTCGAATGGCCCTATGCCGATATTGTTGGAAACGGCGAATATCGCCAGCCCTGCCAGCGCGAGCAAAACCAACGGGTAACGGCGAGCCTTGGCTCCCAGGTCAGTCGTCCCTTGCAGCACCGGCACCAAGGCAAAGATCCCCAGGCAGATCACGCCCAGGCCCAGAAATGCGAACCCGTCGCCGTCGCCCAGTACACCCGGCATGTCCTGCAAGGTATAGGACCAGACACCCGCATCGAAAAAGGTCAGCACATTCGCCCGGAACAGGCCATACCCCATCAACGCCAGACCGCTGTCGCCTATGCTGAAATAACCCGCCTGCCAGCAGCAGACACTGACCAGCAGAAACAGACCGATCAACTCGATCAAGGCCTTACCCGGCGTCTGGCGCCGCTGAAGGGTTTTGGCGGCAAGGTCGGCAAGCCAGATCAACGCAACCATCGCCAGCAAATAAGCGTGCACCAGCGCAGCCGCCGCCAGCAGCGCGCCCCAGGCGAGGCGGCGTTTCGGCGTAAAGGGGCGCAATGCCAGATATAACCCTGCCAGCAACAGAAAATGCCCAGCCAGGGACAGATGTACGCTCATGCGGACGATCATCGCCGGAATGAACAAAAACATTCCTGCACCAAGCAAACGCAACGCCACGTCGCGACTGAACAGGCCAATCAGCTTCCAGGCAAACCAGCTCTGCAGAACGAAACACGTCAGTAGCCACAGGCCGAAATACTGGAAAGGTTCAGGCAACAGGGCTGAGAACGGTTTGAAGATAAAAGCGAACAACGGATTGGAATCCGAGAAAATTATCCCGTTACCCAACTCCAGCCCATAGCTCGGGTTAAGCCCCAGTGGAAACGTCCAGGGCGAATGACGAAAAAAAACCCAACCCTGATAGTGCGTGGCGGGGTCGCCGTCGCCCAGCCATGCAATGTTCATCGGGTTCAAGGCACGTGGGCCGACCACAATGAAAAACGCCAGAATTCCCAAGAGCACGGGCAGCAGCGCAGTCGCCCGATGTGTTGCGGAGAGCTTCATCGATACGTCCAGAAGTTGTGCAAGACAAACGTGAATGCCGGAATCGTCAGCGCCACCGCGACAATGCCCAACAGATAATTCAACCCGGCCACCTGCGCGGCCCAGGCGACAAACATCGCCAACAGAAAACCGCACGCCGATACCGATAGAAATCGCAGCAATGTTCTGCCGTGCAGTCGGGCGGAGAAACTCCAGGTGGTGTTGATCACGTAAGACACCACCGTCGCCACGGCAAACGCCACACCGTTGGCCAGCGGCGGTTGCGGCGCAACGAAATTGATGAACAGCACAGCCACCAGCGCATGCAGCGCGGTGACGAACAGACCGGTCACGGCAAAGCGCAGACCGCGCTGGATCAGCGTTTTCCTTTCAACTGAAGTCACGGTTTTTGCGCCAGCACGAACACGCTCAGCCCGGCCAGACGGTTGTGGCTCATCAGCGGCAGCTCGAGGCTGCACAACGTCTTGAGCACGCCGTTGACCAAGGGATGATGGCGTTTGAGCTGAGACTGCGGCGCTGCTGCCTGCGGCCCTTTGGGCAGCAAACGCAACGCCGCCGCGATCGGAAACACCGCGCCGAAATAGTAGGCACCGCGCTGCACGCTCAAACCGGCATCACGGGCCAGGGTTTCAAACTGCGGCAGGGTGTAGCGGCGCTTGTGTTCGAGGAAGTCGTCGTGACCGCTCCACAGGAACTGAAACGCCGGCACGGTCATCAGGAAACGGCTGCCGGACGGCACCTTGTCAACGTAAGCCTTGAGCAGACCGAGGTCATCGTCGACATGCTCCAGCACATCCATGAGCAGCACCAGATCGGCGTCGATGGCGTCGATATCGCGGCGGTAATGCACCGGTTTGCCGGCGGTGGTCGCATCGGAGTCGGCGGGGTAACTGATGTCGACGCACCACGCCTCTTGCGCCGCGGTTTGGGTCAATAAATGGTGCGAGAAAAACCCGGAACCGGCGCCCACGTCGAGAATCCGCGTGATCGGTACATCACCGAGCAGACGACGAGTCGCCGCCGCTTTGGAGCAGTAATACCAATGCTCACCGATGCTGTCGCCGAGGATATCGGTTTCCTTGAGATCCATGTTTCAGTCCTTGGGGTCGTAGACGCGACGCACCAGAAAAACCGGCCGGCGTTTGGATTCGATATAAGTGCGGCCGAGGTACTCGCCGAGTACGCCGATGCCAATCAATTGCAGGCCACCGAGGAACGTCACGGCCACCATCAGCGAGGCATAACCGGGCATGTCGACGCCGTGGATCAGCGTGCGCAACACGATAAAAATGGCAAAGGCGAAGGACACCAGCGACACCGCGGCGCCGATGTAAGTCCAGATCCGTAACGGTTCGGTACTGAAACTGGTGATGCCTTCCAGGGCAAAATTCCACAGCCGCCAGCCGTTGAATTTGCTCTGCCCCGCCACGCGCTCGGGCCGCTCGTAATCAACGTGGGTAGTCCGAAAACCGACCCAGGCGAACAGGCCCTTCATGAAGCGCCGGGACTCGGGCAAAGTCAGCAAGGCATCGACTACACAACGGTCCATCAGGCGGAAATCGCCGACGTTTTCCGGCAGCGGTTGCTCGGCGATCTTGTTGTGCAGGCGGTAAAACCAATGCGCCGACGTCTGCTTGGCCCAGGTGTCGCTGCGGCGGCTGACGCGATGACCGAGCACCACTTCATAGCCCTCGCGCCATCGCTCGATCATTTGCAGAATGACTTCGGGTGGGTCCTGCAGATCGGCATCGATAGGCACCACAATCTGCCCGTTGGCGATTTGCAATCCCGCAGACAACGCCGCCTCTTTGCCGAAGTTACGGCTCAGATCGACGATGCGCAGCCGCGAGTCGTGCCGCTGACGATCCAGCAGCCGCTCAAGTGTGGCATCAGTGCTGCCGTCATTGATGAACACCAGCTCCAAAGCAATTGAGGCTTGGTGCTGGAAGACTTCATCGATGCGCAGAATGAACGCGTCGAGACTGTCCTCCTCGTTAAAAACCGGGACAACCAGCGATAACGTGACCCGTGTGGCCTGTGCCGTTCCATGCTCAGTCAATGGAGTGCTCTTTTTATAGTGTTTGTCGGTCGTCGAAGCATTTTCAACGCCATGAGCCGTCCCGTATTAAGCAGTAGCGCCGATAGCCTTGCAAGGTGCAAAGGGCGACATTCTGGCCAATCCAGACGCCGATGCGTGCGCTCTAGCCCGCACTCTTCAGAAACATCTGCCAACGATTGGAAACAAATACCCGATAGCGAAAAAAACTCGCTCCGCTAGGCTTGCGACGATGCGCCACACAGGTTGTCGCAAACACCATCGCAAGGAGCGAACTGAATGTATTTCGAGATCTACAGGCAATCCCGAGGCACCCCGAGCACCGGCAAAGGCCAATGGCGCTGGAGACTGCGGGCGGGGAACCACGAGACGATTGCCAGTGGCGAGTCGTATGTGAACAAGGCCGATTGTTTACACGTGATCGAGTTGATCAAGGGTGTGCAGGGGGAGACGCCGGTGAAGGAAATCTGATGGCGCCGCGTCCTACAGCCTCTTCCTTTTTCGTCTGAAGCACTGGCAAAGCACTTTTGCGCCCCTACGCTGTTCAGCGTACGGGGCCATCCAGCCCTGTTTTGCCAAATGACGTTCAAACTCAAAAGGAGCCGCACCATGGCTAGAGACAAAGCGAAAGACGACAAGCACTTCAACTGCACCCAAACACACGAAGCCGACTACGTCGCCAGCCTCTATCCGCACGCCAAGGACGAAGTGAAAACCTTCCTGGCCTCGGCTTGCAAGGACAACACCCTGCGTAACTCGACGCACAAGGAAGTGTATGACCTGATCAAACAGAAGCTCGGGCATCCGCAGCCGTGAGTGGCTGAGGCGGGTGCTCGGTAAAACTCGCAGATACAAAAAAGCCCTGTAGCTTCTCAGCTACGGGGCTATTTGCTCTGTTCGGGAACGACGTACAACCTCCAGACCAGAATCAAGCTAGGCATGGGCCTCTCGGTCAAGAACATCCGCAACCCACTGATTAATGCTTTTTTGAGCCAATTGCGCTTTTACGGCAACAGTCGCATGAAGAGCTGGCGCCAAACGCAGACTGAGATTGCCCGAATAAGGCTTTTGAGGAGCACGGCCCAGTTTTGCGCAAGTCTCCAGATAGTCAGTAACAGCCTCTTCGAACGCTGACCGAAGCTCTTTTACAGATTCGCCATGAAAACCTACAACGTCCTTGATCCCAGCGATATGACCAACAAAAAGACCGTCTTCATCACTGTATTCAATTCGGGCCGCATACCCGTTGTAATTCATCACGTTCATGGAGTGACTCCTGCTTGTTCAAGAAAAGCCCGAGCATCACGAACCTGATAGGGCTTTGCTTCTTTATCCGGGTGAGGTCGGTGGAACGTAGCAACCACACCTCTTAATTCAAACCGAACTCGCGAACCATTGCCTTCCACGGTTCTGGCCCCGACCGCATTGAACAGAGACTCGATGCGCGCCCATTCCAACGTGGCGGGTGTGGGTCGTGAAAATATAGCTGCGAGCGTACCGAGTTGTTTGTTGTTCATAGTATTACACCATGATACCGCGCAGGAAAAATTGACAATCGCGATTCATATCGCTGATCCATGAAGCGCCCCCTTGAACAAGCGGATAACGCCACCCTCCAAGCTTGAAAACGGCGTCTTTTTATCCGAATCCGGTCAATATTGGGCACATAGGTCAGGATAAGGAGTGATTGGAAATAGAGCTGTAGGTAGACTCCGAGAGTTACGTACGAACCGGCATCAATCGAGTCACATCCGATTATCGAGTTTTCAACCTCGGGTTCCGGCGACAGGATTTGCTGATTACTCAAGCGAGCAGAAACAAAAAAGCCCCGTAGCTTCTCAGCTACGGGGCTTTTTCTATATATGGCGGAGAGATAGGGATTCGAACCCTAGGTACCGGTGAAGGTACAACGGATTTCGAATCCGTCCCATTCGGCCACTCTGGCATCTCTCCAACGGCGCGCATCATAACAACACTTCTGCCGAAAGCAAACCCTCTTTCGAAAATTTTCTTCGTGCTATCAGATGCTTGCGTCGATTAAAGCGGTACACCCAGACGATTGGCGACTTCTTCGTAGGCTTCGATGACGTCACCGAGGCCCTGGCGGAAGCGGTCTTTGTCCATCTTCTTCTTGGTGTCCTTGTCCCACAGGCGGCAGCCGTCCGGGCTGAACTCGTCGCCGAGGACGATCGAGCCGTCGCTGAACACGCCGAATTCAAGCTTGAAGTCCACCAGCAGCAGGCCTGCGTCGTCGAACAGTTTGCTCAGGACTTCGTTGACCTTGAGCGACAGTTCTTTCATGCGTGCCAGTTGCTCGGCGGTGCCCCAACCGAATGCCACGACGTGGGATTCGTTGATGAACGGGTCGCCCTTGGCGTCGTCCTTGAGGAACAGTTCGAAGGTGTACGGGTTGAGCTTCATGCCCTCTTCGACGCCCAGACGTTTTACCAGGCTGCCGGCGGCGTAGTTACGCACGACGCACTCGACCGGGATCATGTCCAGCTTCTTCACCAGGCACTCGTTGTCGCCCAGCAGCTTGTCGAATTGGGTCGGAATGCCGGCCGCTTCGAGTTTCTGCATGATGAAGGCGTTGAACTTGTTGTTCACCATGCCTTTGCGGTCGAGCTGCTCGATGCGCTTGCCGTCGAACGCCGAGGTGTCGTTGCGAAACAGCAGGATCAAACGGTCAGCGTCGTCGGTCTTGTAAACCGATTTGGCTTTGCCGCGGTAGAGTTCTTCACGTTTTTCCATGATGGGCTCCGCTTGCTAAGTAGATGGGCTAGGCGATATGGCGCCAGTCGAGCCCTGAATCTTGATCGGCCAGTTGCAGCCAGTCCGGGTCGCACCCGAGGGTGGCGACGAAACATTGCCGGGCCAGCTGCGGCAGGTTGTTCTTGCTGCTCAGGTGGGCGAGAACCAGATGCTGCAAGCCCTGCCACCCCAACTCGGCCACCAGGAATGCCGCCTGATGGTTGTTCAAATGTCCCAGCTCGCCGCCCACCCGTTGCTTGAGAAAGTACGGATAGTGACCACGGGCCAGCATGTCGCGGCAGTGGTTGGACTCGATCATCAACGCATCGAGATCCCGATAGCCGTCCAGCACCCGCTCGCAATAGGAACCCAGGTCGGTCAGCAGGCCGAAGCGCCGCTGCTCGTTATCACTGAATACGTACTGGGTCGGCTCCTGCGCATCATGGGCCACGGCAATGACCCCGATGTTCAGTGCGCCGATCTGCAGCTGCTCGCCGCCGGCCAGAAAGCCTGCGGGTTCGATCGGTTTGCGCATCCCGCGCAGTGTGCCGCGACTGAGGTAGACCGGCAGATTGTAGCGCCGAGACAGCAAACCCACGCCATGCACGTGGTCGGCATGTTCGTGGGTTACGAGTATCGCGCTCAGTTGCGCCGGGTGAACCCCCAGACGCAACAGGCGTTTTTCGGTTTCCCGCAGGGAAAAACCACAATCCACCAGCACATAGGTATCAGCGCTGGCGATCAGCGTGCCGTTCCCTTGGCTACCGCTGCCGAGAACGGCAAAGCGCATGTGATCAGCCCAGGTTGTCCTGAATCACGCTCAACACTTTGCGCGCCACATCGGCCGGCGCAACGGTATTGATGTTCTTCTCTACGGTCACCTGAACGTTCTCACCGACCTTGCTCAGGCGAACCTGATAACGCTCGGCGCGGGCTTCAACTTCTTCCTTGGTCGGCGCACTGCCGAACAGGCTGCTGAAGAAACCAGGCTTGTCGTCTTTCTTCTCGGCTTTCTCGGCCAGGTTGATGTAGTACAGGCCCAGGCTGCGGTTGATGTCTTCAACGCGCCACTGACCTTGCTCCAGCGCACGACCGACGCTCGACCAGGCACGATCCAGGTCCGGACCGACGTTCAGTACCGGGTTGCCACTGCCGTCTTCGCTGAGGCTGACACGGCTCGGGGTATCGAAGTCACGCGAAGCCAGCATCGACACCGAACCACCCTTCTCGGAGATCCGGCTCATGCTCGCGAGCATGTCGTCGACCAGCGCTGCGTCCAGGCCAGTGTTGACCGAACGGTTGGTGAAATCGACGTCGGCGGTGCTGCCGGCAGGACGCTCGGCGCTGACCACGTAGATTTCACTGGTGTTGCGCTGCACGCCTGGCTCGATACGCACCCGCACGCGGGTTTCGCTGTCGGCACCGACACCGGCGGCGCTCAGGCGCTTGGCCATGGCGGCGGACAGTTCGTCGGAATGCTGCCAGGTGGTGGTGAATTCGCCGGTTTGCGGACGCTGTTCATCCAGCCGAAAACCATTGTCCTGGAAGAACTGTACCGCCACTGGCCAGACTTCGGCCGGCGGGTGCTGGGCCACGACCCAACGCGAGTCACCGCTCTTCTGCAGCGAGTAGTCGGTCGCCTCGGCAACCGCCGTCAGCGGTTGCGGGCGCGGTACCACGTATTCGCCCTTCGCCGTGTCATCAGCCACGTTGCGCGGGATCGGCAACAGCGGATCCAGACGCTTGGAGGTGCTGACATTCGGTGGCAGTTGCATCGGTGCAGTCTGTTGCGCTTCCAGGTAATCGCTACCACGGTCACGGAAATAACCTTCCGGGCCCCAGACCCATCCGCAGCCACTGGTGCTGGAGATAATCAAGGCAAGTGCGGAAAGTCCGGCCATTCGCTTCATGCGTTGTACTTCCTCAATTAAACCAGGACGCTGCACTGGCGCAGGGCCGTGCGAAGCGTTTCATGACAAGGAGCGCTCAGCCAGGTCAACGGCAGGCGGATGCCTTCGTGCATCAGGCCCATTTCAACCAAAGCCCACTTCACCGGAATCGGGTTGGCTTCGATGAACAGGTCCTTGTGCAGCGGCATCAATTTTTCGTTGATCGCCCGTGCGGTCTCGGCGTCGCCTTTCAGCGCGGCCTCGCACAGGTCAGCCATTTCGCGCGGGGCGACGTTGGCCGTTACGGAGATGTTGCCTTTGCCACCCAGCAGGATCAGCTCGACCGCGGTCGGATCATCGCCTGACAGCACGATGAAGTCCTTGCTCACGCCGTCGATGATGGCTTTGGCGCGTTTCAGGTCGCCGGTGGCTTCCTTGATGCCGATGATGTTCGGCACGGTGGACAGGCGAATTACGGTCTCGGCCTGCATGTCGCAGGAGGTGCGGCCGGGAACGTTGTAGAGAATCTGTGGAATGTCGACGGCTTCGGCAATGTGCTTGAAGTGCTGGTACAGGCCTTCCTGGGTCGGCTTGTTGTAGTACGGAACTACCAGCAGGCAGGCGTCGGCGCCGGCTTCCTTGGCGTTGCGGGTCAGCTCGACGGCTTCGCGGGTCGAGTTGGCGCCGGTACCGGCGATCACCGGAATGCGCCCGGCTACCTGTTTGACCACGGCTTTGATGACGGCGATGTGTTCTTCTACATCAAGGGTCGCCGACTCGCCGGTAGTACCGACCGCGACAATGGCATGGGTGCCGTTCTTGAGATGGAAGTCCACGAGTTTGCTGAGGCTGTCCCAGTCAAGACGCCCTTGTGCATCCATGGGAGTGACCAGTGCCACCATACTGCCCGCAATCATGAAACCGCTCCTGCCGGAAAAAGAGAGCGGTAATGGTACTGGCGCCAAGATGCTTGCACAAGCGAAGTACTGCGCCGCCATTCCCCTTGGCGTCGGTTTTCGCTACCCTTCAGACTTTGATCGGTACAGATCAGCTTGTACGCCGGGTTCCAGCCTCCCCTTTCGGCCTCCCAGGCCCCGTTCCAGTGTCGCTGCTGCACGCTCCGCCTTTATTGGAGCGAATTGCGAGCCACGGCCCGGGGCTTTCTGAACGGGCACGCGCAGACGCTTCCCGACGGCCAACGCCCATCGACCTACCGACCGCTCATCGCTTTAGGAATGCTGCATGTCCACCCCCACAGTTCGCGAACAATTCCTTGTCATCAGTGCCCTTGGCGCCAACCCCATGGAGCTGACTAACGTCCTGTGCCGCGCCAGCCATGAAAATCGCTGCGCCGTCGTCACCTCCCGCCTGACTCGCCATGGCGAATGCAGCGCCCTGGTGCTGGAAATCTCCGGCAGCTGGGACGCGCTGGCCCGCCTCGAAGGCAGCCTGCCGACCCTGGCCAAGCGCCACGCATTCACCGTCAACGTGGTACGCAGCGCGGCCCTGGAAAATCGTCCACAGGCCCTGCCGTACGTGGCTTATGTCAGCTCGGCGTATCGCCCGGACATCATCAACGAGCTGTGCCAGTTCTTCATGGATCACAACGTCGAGCTGGAAAACCTGACCTGCGATACCTATCAGGCCCCGCAGACTGGCGGCACCATGCTCAACGCCACGTTCACCGTAACGCTGCCGGCCGGCACCCAGATCAGCTGGCTGCGCGACCAGTTCCTGGACTTCGCCGACGCGATGAACCTGGATGCGCTGATCGAACCTTGGCGCCCACAAAACCCAATGTAAGGAAGCTTTCATGGCCGTTGTCATCGACCAACCGGTTGCGGATTTCGAAGCACCTGCCACCAGCGGGCAGACCGTCAGCTTGTCCGCCCTGAAGGGCAAGCAAGTGGTGATCTACTTCTATCCGAAGGACAGCACCCCCGGCTGTACCACCGAAGGCCAGGGTTTTCGTGACCAGTACGCGGCGTTCCAGGCCGCTAATACCGAGATTTTCGGTATCTCCCGCGACAGCCTGAAGTCTCACGAGAACTTCAAGTGCAAGCAGGAATTTCCGTTCGAGCTGATCAGCGACAAGGACGAAGCCGTCTGCCAGCTGTTCGACGTGATCAAGTTGAAGAAACTGTATGGCAAGGAATATCTGGGCGTTGATCGCAGCACATTCCTGATCGACAAGAATGGCGTGCTGCGCCAGGAATGGCGCGGCGTGAAAGTGCCGGGGCATGTGGATGCGGTGCTGGCTGCGGCTCAGGCGCTGAACAAGGCCTGATATTTCTGCGTCGTTTTCACTGACGCCTTCGCGAGCAAGCTCGCTCCCACATTTGGAATGCATTTCAAAATGTGGGAGCGAGCTTGCTCGCGAAGGGGCAATAAGCCTCAGCGAATAGCTCGGCTCTAAAGCAATGGAGCCACAACCGGCTCCTTGCGCGGCCACGCATCCAGCACGGCCTTGAACAGCGTCGCCAGCGGAATTGCGAAGAACACGCCCCAGAACCCCCACAACCCGCCAAACAACAGCACCGCACAAATGATTGCCACCGGGTGCAGGTTAACCGCCTCGGAAAACAGCAACGGCACCAGCACGTTGCCATCCAGGGTCTGAATGATCCCGTAGACCGCCATCAGATAGATGAACTGATCGCTCCAGCCCCACTGGAACAACGCAATCAGCAACACCGGCACGGTCACCACCACCGCGCCGACGTACGGCACCACCACCGACACCCCGACCAGCAACGCCAGCAGCGCCGCATAGTTGAGGCCGAGCGCGACGAACGCGATGTAGGTCACGCCGCCACAGATCACGATCTCGATGACCTTGCCACGAATGTAGTTGGCGATCTGCCGGTTCATTTCCTGCGCCACGCGGGTGATCAGCGCTCGCTCACGGGGCAGATAGCCGCGCACCCACTCGCCGATCATGGCCCGATCCTTGAGGAAGAAAAACACCAGAATCGGCACCAGCACCAGATAGATCATGATGTTGACCAGCAGCGGCAGGCTCGACAGCGAGAAGGTCAGCGCCCATTGGCCGAACTTGCCGATTTCGCCACGCGCCGCTTCGATGGCCTGCAGCACCTGCTCGTCAGAGACCAGATGCGGATAGCGCTCCGGCAGCAACAGCAGCAGCGACTGCCATTTGGCGAGCATCCCCGGAAGTTCGTTGAACAGCGTGATCAACTGATGCCACAGCAACGGCAAGACCACCACGATGAACACCAGCAACACGCCCATGAACAGCGCAAACACCAGCCCCACCGCCGCCGCACCAGGCAAGCGCATGCGTTCAAGAGCGAGCACCAGCCCCTGCATCAGATACGCCAACACCATCCCGGCCAATACCGGGGCGAGCATGCCACCGAGCGTGAGCACCGCGGTGAAGGCGAGAAACAGCAGCACCGCCAGCACCACCGCTTCTTCGTCGGAAAAGTAGCGCTGAATCCAGTCGCGTAACACTTTGAACATCAATAATCCTTAGGTCTTTTACGCTGTCGGTTCAGGCTTTTTTCAACCAGTAACGGTAGACGCCCGCTTCGTCTTCTTCGCGCAGCAGCGTATGACCGGCCAGACGGGCAAAGGTGCGGAAGTCACGCTGCGAACCCGCGTCCGTGGCGATCACCTTGAGCACCGCGCCGCTGGGCAGCTTGTTGAGTTCCATCTTGGCCTTGAGCAACGGCAACGGGCAATTCAGGCCACTGGCGTCCAATTCACAGTCATGGGCTACAGCGTCAGTCATTGCGTCACTCCGGTTCAGGTGGTTGAGGCGCCTAGAATATCTGGTCGCAAGCCCGGTGTCCGGCTACAGTAAGGTCTTTGTCTTCTAAGGCTTTGTGCATGACATTTCTGCGCCCTACCCTGCTGACGCTCGCTTGCCTGCTCGCCTCACCGGGCTTTGCCGACGATCTGCCGTCACTTGGCGACGCCAGTTCTGCCATTGTCTCTCCGCAACAGGAATACCAGTTGGGCCGCGCCTGGCTGGCCATGTTGCGCAGTCAGGTTGCACAGCTCAACGATCCGCAGCTCAAAGACTACGTCGAATCCAGCGTCTATAAGCTGGTGGAAACCAGCCAGGTGACCGATCGTCGCCTGGAATTCATCCTGATCAACAGCCCGCAACTCAACGCCTTCGCAGCGCCGGGGGGCGTGGTCGGGGTCAACGGTGGCCTGTTCCTCAACGCGCAGACTGAAGGCGAATACGCCTCGGTACTGGCCCACGAACTGGCTCACTTGTCACAGCGCCACTTCGCGCGCGGTGTAGAAGCTTCGCAGCGGATGCAGGTGCCGATGATGGCGGCGCTGCTCGCCGGGATCGTGATTGCCGCCGCCGGTGGCGGTGATGCCGGGATCGCAACCATCGCCGGTACTCAGGCCGCAGCCATTCAGTCGCAGCGTACCTTCTCGCGCCAGAACGAGCAGGAAGCCGACCGTATCGGCATCCTCAACCTGGAAAAGGCCGGATACGACCCGCGCTCGATGCCGACTATGTTCGAACGCCTGATGCGCCAGTATCGCTTCGACGCCAAGCCACCAGAATTTCTGCTGACTCACCCGGTGACCGAATCGCGTATCGCCGACACCCGTAACCGTGCAGAACAAGCGCCAGCGGGCGGCATTGAAGACAGCATGCGCTATCAGTTGATCCGCGCCCGCGTACAGCTGATCTACGAAGAAACCCCGGGACTGGGCGCCAAGCGCTTTCGTGCACAACTGGATGAGAATCCGAAAAACGACGTGGCGCGCTACGGCCTGGCGATCGCCCAGATCAAGGGCGGCCAGCTCAATGAAGCCAGGGAGAATCTCAAACAGCTGCTGGCCAAGTCACCCAACGAGATCATCTACAACCTCGCGCAGATCGACCTGGACATTACCAACAACCGCCTGCCGGATGCGCAAACGCGGGTTGACCGCATGCTCACGCAATATCCGGGCAATTACCCGCTGAATCAGGTTCGGGTCGATCTGTTGCTGAAACAGAATCGCACCGCCGACGCCGAGAAAGCCCTCGACAGCTTGCTCAAATCCCGTCCGAATGATCCGGACGTGTGGTATCAGGTCGCCGAAACCCGTGGCCTCTCTGGCAACATCATTGGTCTGCATCAGGCCCGCGCCGAGTACTTCGCGCTGGTCGGCGATTATCGTCAGGCGATCCAGCAGCTTGATTTTGCCAAGCGCAAGGCGGGCAGCAACTTCCCGCTGTCCTCGCGGATCGATGCACGCCAGCGCGAGCTGATGGAGCAGGAGCGCATGATCAAGGACATGATGGGCTGAGTTTTCATCAGCGATATAAAAATTTCAGGCATAAAAAAACCGCCTCTTTCGAGGCGGTTTTTATTTCACCGCAACCGGGTTATTCAGCCAGTTTGAAGGTGATGAAGCTCGCGCGACCTTCACGCAGGACGCGCATCGACACCGAACGATTCTTCGGCAGCGCCTTGGCGATCTCGGCGAACTCCTTGGTGGAGCCGATGGCCTGGTTGTTCAGGTGAGTGATCACGTCACCCGGTTGCAGACCGATCAAAGCCGCAGGACCGTCCTGAACTTCCTTGATCACCACTCCGCCCTTGAGGTCGTAGGTTTTCTTCTGCTCAGCGGTCAGTTCCGCCACCGAAACGCCGAGGCGGTTGCTGCTGCTTTCCGCACCCGACTTCGGCAGTGCTGCCAGTTCTTTGTCCTCGTCCGGAATCGCGCCGACGGTCAGCTCGACATTCTTGCGCTTGCCGTCACGGATCACTTCGAGGTTGGCCTTGGCGCCCGCTTTCAGCGCACCCACCAGGTGTGGCAGGTCGGCGGACATGACGATCGGCTGACCGTTCATGCTCAGGATCACGTCGCCCACTTGCAGGCCACCCTTGGCTGCCGGACCGTCATCCTGAATCTGCGCAACCAGCGCACCGGCCGGCTTATCAAGACCGAACGACTCGGCCAGATCCTTGTTCACTTCCTGGATGACCACGCCCAGCCAGCCGCGGCTGACCTTGCCACCGCTTTTCAGCTGATTGGAAACGTCCATCGCCACGTCGATCGGAATGGCGAACGACACCCCCATGAAGCCACCGGAACGGGTGTAAATCTGCGAGTTGATCCCGACCACTTCACCGTTCAGGTTGAACAGCGGGCCACCGGAGTTACCCGGGTTGATTGGCACGTCGGTCTGGATGAACGGCACGTAGTTTTCGTTCGGCAGGCTACGGCCGACGGCGCTGACAATACCTTGGGTCACGGTGTGGTCAAAGCCGAACGGCGAACCGATTGCCACAACCCACTGACCCGCCTTCAAGTCCTGGGACTTGCCGAGCTTGAGCACCGGCAGATCCTTGCCATCGATTTTCAGCAGGGCCACGTCGGAGCGTGGATCGGTGCCGATCAGCTTGGCTTTCATTTCACTGCGATCTGCCAGACGCACGAGGATTTCGTCGGCATCGGCAATCACATGGTTGTTGGTCAGGATGTAGCCATCGGAGGAAATGATGAAGCCCGAACCGAGCGATTGCGCTTCACGCTGACGATCGCCGCGCGGCGAACGCTGCTGAGGCGGCATGCCACGCTCGAAGAACTCGCGCAACATCGGCGGCAAGCCTTCCAGGTCAGGCATCTGCTGGTTCACCTTGCGGTCCGGCAGCTTCTGCGTGGTACTGATGTTCACCACTGCAGGCGAGGCCTGTTCAACCAGTTGGGTGAAATCCGGCAGGTCGGCCGCCTGGGCAGCGGGGACAGCCTGACCCAGCACCAGCACGGTGGCGAAAATGGAGAGATAAGACTTCAAGCTAAGTATCGACATACAGCTCCCGTTACGACGAGCAGGGTTAAGCGATATGGAGCAAGGAACACCGGGAACCGCGGGCCGGTATTTTTGTTCCGGGAACAACAGACAAGGCCAGAGCCGTGAGGCTCTGACCTATAAAAAACTTTCGGGTGATTTGCAAATGAAAATGCTGAGCAAACATTTCATCTACGTCTCGAAGAAGAAGTGGAAATGACTGAAATCAGCTCACTGCTTGCTGGTTGCAGCGCCATCGTTGCGCATCGAAAGGGCAATCCTCTCGGCCGTGCCGATTGGAATTTCGCCGACCACCGTCACCATCATCTCACCCTCAGGCGTAGTGAGGCGGCGGGAAACTGCGACAGTCGGCCCCAACTGCGTGCGGGTATCGGTCACTGTTGCACCGTTCAACGGCTCAAGAAACACTGAAAACCGCGCCAGCCCGTCGTCATACATCAGGCTGCTGACTTGAGTTTTGGTTTCGGAATCTTTGTGTGAAGTACTGCTGGTCAGCACGAAACCCGGAGGCAGCCAGTCGGAATGCCAGACCTGAGCCGTTTTCACGGCAGACGCCTTGTCACTATCAATAGTGACGGCCTTGCACTCGGCGCCAGCTTGAAGGTCTTTGTCCGACGGGACATCAGCGGTATCGAGGCTGGTGAACTGGAAACGCTCGAGTAGCTGCCCTTTATCGTTGAGCAACAACGACTTCAGTGGCAATCCGGTCTGTTTATCCAGATGCAGTTCGAAACCATAACGATGCTGGTCGCGAGGCGTCAACGATACGATGACCGCATCACGCCCGGCCACGCGCGACTTGCCGATGACGGCAAGCTCATACCAGTTTTTCAGCTTTTGGGGATCAAGCGAACGAGCGGTCGAGTTGGGAGAGTCTCCCAACCCCGCAATCAGAGTGCCGCTGACGCATTGAGTATGCCCATCAACACGCACGACTTCCTGAGCCGAGCCGTCGAGCTGAAGCAAACGCTCGCGGACCTGACCACTCTGGACACGATGCCAGATATTGTGGGTAGAAAAACTACCGTTACGCTCGTATACGAAAGTGCCTTGGAAGCTTTGCTGCTGCTCGGCCTGACCCAGGCGGATCAACCAGTCCTGGGCCTCGTCGGCATGGGCTGGAACAATGAACCAGCCGCTAAGCAGAAGCGAAAGTAGAGGTATGGCGCGCATGATCCTCCTTAACGGTTTTCCATGCTTGCTGCACGCGCATAAGGCAGAGCGCTTTCAGTACCTTTCAACGCAGCTTGCTGAGCATGCTGACGCAGATAGCCTGGCAGACGCTGATCGTGCCAGCCTGGCTGACCTTGCAGAACGCCGTTGGCCATCGGCCCCGTAGTTTCCGAGCTTTCCTTGTAGCCAGCCAGGACGGCCGGGCCTTTGACCTGCGGCGCAACCAGCGAAGGCTGATTGGACTGCTGGGCCAGTTCGACGCCAGCGATTTCGTCCTGGTTGTACAGGCGCACACCAGCCAATACCGCAACGGTCACCGAAGCCGCAACGGCCAGACGACCCAGATTGCGCCAAGGGCCGCGGGATACTTTGGCTGGAGCCGTTTCGTCTTCCAGCGCAGCAGAAACTGCCGCAGCAATGTCCAGACGCGGAAGCAGCAGATCCTTGTGCATGGCTGCCCGAGCGATCTGATAACGAGCCCAGGTCTCACGGGTTTCAACATCGTCCAGTGCATTGATCACTCGACGCAATTCCAGTTCGTCCGCTTCGTTATCCATCACTGCGGACAGCGATTCCTGCAGGGCTTCACGACTCATGGCGTTCCTCTCTTGGCTGTCGCCGCTGTCTCAGTTTTCCTGCAACAACGGCTGCAGGGCTTTATCGATGGCCTCCCGGGCGCGGAAAATCCGGGAGCGCACGGTACCCACCGGACACTGCATGACGCTCGCAATGTCCTCGTAACTCAGACCATCGAATTCACGTAAAGTTAAAGCCGTACGTAAATCCTCTGGCAGTTGCTGAATGGTTCGATGGACGGTGCCTTCGATCTCATCCCGCAGCAACGCGCGTTCCGGCGATTCGAGATCCTTCAGGCCGTGATCGCCGTCGTAGAACTCTGCGTCTTCAGAACTTACATCGCTATCCGGCGGCCGGCGGCCGCGTGAAACCAGATAGTTCTTTGCCGTGTTGATGGCAATGCGGTAAAGCCACGTATAGAACGCGCTGTCTCCGCGAAAGTTTCCTAGCGCTCGGTAGGCCTTGATAAAGGCTTCCTGAGCCACATCCTGGGCTTCATGGGTGTCGTGCACGAAACGCACGATCAACCCGAGAATTTTGTGCTGATATTTCAGCACCAGCAGATCGAAAGCTCGCTTGTCGCCACGCTGAACGCGCTCGACCAGCTGCTGATCCTCTTCCTGGGTTAGCATGAACACTCCTCGATAAGCATGGAGGAGGCTTGCATAACTAAACGACCAGACTTGCAAACATAGACTCGGGCTTTTCGCAAAAGTTCTCCCCCTCCAGGCAAGTTTCCTGCGGGCTCTGATTTGGCACGCACGAAAAACGCAGCGCGGGATAAACCGGCTGCGCGAATAATCTTGTCATCGGTTCGCCGGCAAAAACCCAATCGCAGGTTCTGCATTGAAGCCGACACTGTCCCGTGCTTCTGGCAACTGACTATTGATCTTGGGCCTCTGGCAAAAGTTCCAATTATTTATAGCCGTGCTGAAGCGACATTGAGCAACCGCGTGCTGAAAAAGCCTGTTTCATCCTCGATACAGTCGCCTTTTCCCAAAACGACAGAAAAAAACGTCCGACGAAACGTCAAGCTTTTGTCGTCACAGTAGTTTCACAATGCCATACGAGCTCGGCTATTGTGCCGCTCCACCCCTCTATATACTAGTGGGCTGTGTGGCTGTCTTGACTCGCCGATCCAGCTGTCCTGCGCCACCCCCGATCCGGGTCGCTTTGAGCGGAATCCTGAAATGAGCCAACAGTTTCAACACGATGTTCTGGTGATTGGCAGCGGCGCTGCCGGTTTGAGTCTCGCGCTGACCTTGCCGGGTCATTTGCGCATTGCCGTATTGAGCAAAGGTGATCTGGCCAACGGCTCGACTTATTGGGCCCAGGGCGGCGTCGCTGCCGTGCTGGACGATACCGATACTGTCGAATCCCACGTCGACGACACCCTGAACGCCGGCGGCGGTCTGTGCCATGAAGACGCGGTGCGTTTTACCGTCGAGCACAGCCGCGAAGCCATCCAGTGGCTGATCGACCAGGGCGTGCCGTTCACCCGCGACGAACAGTCCGGCACCGAAGACGGCGGTTTCGAATTCCACCTGACTCGCGAAGGCGGCCACAGCCATCGACGCATCATCCATGCCGCCGACGCAACCGGCGCAGCGATTTTCACCACCCTCCTCGCCCAAGCCAGAGAACGCAGCAACATCGAACTGCTGGAGCAGCGAGTTGCCGTTGATCTGATCACCGAACGCCGTCTGGGCATGAGTGGCGAGCGCTGCCTCGGCGCCTATGTGCTGAATCGCGCGACCGGCGAAGTCGACACCTACGGCGCACGCTTCGTGATCCTCGCGTCCGGCGGCGCCGCCAAGGTCTACCTCTATACCAGTAACCCCGACGGCGCTTGCGGTGACGGCATCGCCATGGCCTGGCGCTCGGGCTGCCGAGTGGCGAACCTGGAATTCAACCAGTTCCACCCTACGTGCCTGTATCACCCGCAGGCCAAGAGTTTCCTGATCACTGAAGCCTTGCGTGGCGAGGGCGCGCACCTGAAGCTGCCCAACGGCGAACGGTTCATGCCGCGCTTCGACAAACGTGCCGAACTGGCGCCACGCGACATCGTCGCCCGCGCCATCGACCATGAAATGAAGCGGCTGGGCGTCGACTGCGTCTATCTCGACATCAGCCACAAGCCTGAAGCCTTCATCAAAAACCACTTCCCGACCGTCTACGAACGTTGCCTGGGTTTCGGCATCGACATCACCAAGCAGCCGATTCCGGTCGTACCGGCAGCGCACTACACCTGTGGTGGCGTGATGGTTGACCAGCACGGTCGTACCGACGTGCCGGGGCTGTACGCCATCGGCGAAACCAGCTTCACCGGCCTGCACGGGGCCAACCGCATGGCCAGCAACTCGCTGCTCGAATGCTTCGTTTATGCCCGCTCGGCGGCTGCGGATATTCTTGCGCAACTGGATGACGTCACCGCGCCAACCGCCCTGCCCGAGTGGGACGCCAGCCAGGTCACCGATTCCGACGAGGACGTGATCATCGCCCACAACTGGGACGAGCTGCGCCGCTTCATGTGGGACTACGTGGGGATCGTGCGCACCAATAAGCGCCTGCAACGAGCGCAGCACCGCGTGCGTCTGTTGCTGGACGAGATCGACGAGTTCTACAGCAACTATAAAGTCAGCCGCGACCTGATCGAGCTGCGTAATCTGGCGCAAGTCGCCGAACTGATGATCTGCTCTGCCATGGAGCGCAAGGAAAGTCGCGGTCTGCATTACACCCTCGACTACCCGAACCTGCTGCCCGAGGCGCTCGACACTATTCTGGTGCCGCCCACCTACGCCGGCTGAACTTGAGCCGCACTCGCAGGCGTCGGTGCACATCCGCTGCCTGCGAGTCTCGCGGTACACAGATCGAGCGCACCCGCCGCTCCCCGCGCAAACGAAAGCGCAGCACCACGATCAACGGCAACGCCAGGCTGTCAGGGCGCAGCTGGACTGCTTGCCAGCCGCCCGCCTGATTCCACAATTGCCAGCCATCGGCATCGCGGCGCAATCGGCAAAAAGCCTGCGGATGCGTCAGCAGAATCTGCCGTGGCAACACCCACACGGCGTGCAGCAGACAGGCGAAGGCCCCGAGCAGACAGGCCCAGAGTGGAATCGACAGGAGAAACAACACACCCAGCGCGAACGCCTGGGTCAACAGATACGCCGCCAGCAACTGCCGAGAGGCATGCCAGCGGCATTCGAACGTATTACTTGGGCTGAACACGGTCCAGGATCATCCGGACCATGCGCTGCAGCTCAGGGTCTTCGGACTCACTGCGCTCCATGAACCAGCCGAACATGTCCTGATCCTCACAGGTCAGCAGACGGACATACAAGTCGCGATCGACCTGGTTGAGGTGCGGATAGACCTCTTTCACGAACGGCACCAGCAGTACGTCAAGTTCCAGCATGCCGCGGCGGCTGTGCCAGAAGAGGCGATTGAGTTCAACTTGTTCGACCATGGAGCCCTCCTCAAATAGGCGCGCAGTATACAGCCCCGGCGCGGGTCGCACAGTCGGCTTTGGTCGGGCACCACCGATCCTTTATCAACTACCCATTTCAACAACGCGCCCTTATGATGTGCCCCAGACTTTTTTACCCTGCGATGACCCATGGCCGATTCTGCTTTTTTCTGCACCCTGTCTCATGAAGGCGTACTCGCGGTTCGCGGCGTGGATGCCGGCAAATTCCTGCAAGGCCAATTGACCTGCAACATCAATTACCTCAGCGACAGCCAGGCCAGCCTGGGCGCGCGCTGCACGCAAAAAGGCCGGATGCAGTCGAGCTTCCGCATTCTGCTCGAAGGTGACGGCGTGCTGCTGGCAATGGCCAGTGAACTGCTGGAGCCGCAACTGGCGGATCTGAAAAAGTACGCGGTGTTCTCCAAGTCCAAACTGACCGACGAAAGCGCCGCCTGGGTGCGTTTTGGCCTGGAGCACGGCGACGCCGCGTTGGCCAGCCTGGGTCTGAGCCTGCCAAGCGAAACCGACAGCGTAGTGCGCAGCGCAGGCCTGATCGCGATTCGCGTCTCGCCGGATCGCGCCGAACTCTGGGTACCGGCCGATCAAGCCGACGCCATCAAAGCCAAGTTGGCCACCGCCCTGCCTGAAGGCGAATTGAACCAATGGCTGCTGGGGCAGATTCGCGCCGGTATCGGTCAGGTCATGCCGACCACCCGCGAGTTGTTCATCCCACAGATGCTCAACCTGCAGGCCGTCGGTGGCGTGAGTTTCAAGAAAGGTTGCTACACCGGCCAGGAAATCGTCGCGCGCATGCAGTACCTGGGCAAGCTCAAGCGTCGCCTCTATCGCGTAGAACTTGACGCGACTGAACTGCCAGAGCCGGGCACCCCGCTGTTCGCCCCAAGCCACAGCAGCACCATCGGCGAAGTGGTGATTGCCGCCCGCGCCGCAGAAAAGATTGAACTGCTGGCGGTGTTGCAGGCCGAAGCTGCCGAAGCGGGTGATCTGCACCTGGGCGCCCTTGAGGGGCCAGCCCTGCATTTGCTCGACCTGCCCTACGAACTGGATCGCGACCGCGAAATCCAGCGCTGATCGCAGCTTTTGTTGCAACACCCTAGAGAATCTACATGAGCGAGCTGGCGGATAAGGTCCAACAGGATTTGGTTGAGGCCATCGATAACGATGACCTGGTTCTGCCAACGTTACCGGAAGTGGCCCTGCAAATTCGCAAGGCCGCCGAAGACCCGGAGATCAGTGTCAGCGACCTGAGCAAAGTGATTGGCCGCGACACGGCGCTGTCGGCACGCCTGATCAAAGTGGTCAACAGTCCGTTGCTGCGCGCGACCCAGGAAGTCACCGACCTGCACACCGCGATCACCCGACTGGGGGTGAACTACAGCAGCAACCTGGCGATCGGCCTGGTGATGGAACAGATCTTCCACGCCCGCTCCGAGGTGGTCGAACAGAAGATGCGCGAAGTCTGGCGCAAGAGCCTGGAGATCGCCGGCGTCAGCTACGCCCTGTGCCGTCGGCACACCCAACTCAAACCTGATCAGGCGGCGTTGGGCGGGCTGGTGCATCAGATCGGCGTATTGCCGATCCTGACCTACGCCGAAGATCACTACGAACTGCTGTCAGACCCGGTCAGCCTCAACCATGTGATCGACCACATTCACCCGCTGCTGGGCGACAAGCTGTTGCGGGTCTGGGAATTTCCCGAGCAACTGGTGGCGTTGCCGGGGCTGTATCTGGATTTCAAACGCGACTCGGCGCACCTCGATTACGTCGATCTGGTGCAGGTGGCGAGTCTGTATTGTCACAAGGACAGCGATCATCCGATTGCGCGGATTGACCCACTCAGCGTGCCGGCGTTCAGGAAGCTTGGGATCGATCCGGAGAACAAGGAGTTGTGCGCGGATCTGGAAGAATCGCGGACGATGTTTTACTGATCCGGAACCGCGGCGCGGCCTTCGCGAGCAAGCCCGCTCCCACAGGGGATTTGTGTACGGCGTGGACCCCCTGTGGGAGCGGGCTTGCTCGCGAAGAGGCCCGCACCAACACCACATTTATCCAGCAATAAAACTCACCCGAACCTTCAAACCGGCCTGTTCTCCATCGTGCAAGGTGATCTGCGCCAGATGCGCCCGGCAGATCTCTCCGACAATCGCCAGACCCAACCCTGACCCCGCGACCTGCTGATTGCGCCGATAGAAGCGTTCAAACACCCGATCACGCTCCTCCAGCGGAATCCCCGGCCCGTCATCTTCAACTTCAAGCACCGCCGGCGCCGCGACCCGCAGAATCACGTTGCCGCCCGGTGGCGTATGCGCCAGCGCGTTGTCCACCAGATTGCTCAGCAGCTCATTGAGCAACGTCGGCTCACCGCGCAGCCACACCGGCTCATCCGCCTCCAGAGCCAGCGCGACTCCGCGCGCATGAGCCAACGGCGCCATGGCCATGCCCAGTTCGCGGGCCAACTGACTCAGATCGAGCAGTTGCGCGCCGCCCTCGGCAATCGCCCGGGCACCGTTTTCCACCCGCGCCAGCGACAGCAGTTGATTGGCCAGATGGGTCAGGCGATCAGTGCTTTGCGCAGAGGATTCCAGCGTGCTGCGCCAGGTTTCCGCTTCAGACGAACGCAGCCCCAGTTCCAGCCGCGCCTTCAACGCCGCCAGTGGCGTGCGCAGTTCGTGGGCGGCATCGGCGATGAACTGCGCCTGCCGCTCAAACTGCCCGCGCAAGCGTTCGGTGAAGTGATTGAGCGCGCGCACCAGCGGCCACAATTCATGTTGCACTTCCACCAGCGGCAGCGGCCGCAAATCATCCGGCTGACGCTCCTCCACCGCCGTGCGCAAACGCTCCAGCGGGCGCAGCGCGGCACTCACCGCGAACCACACCAGCAAGAGGGCGCCGATCGCGAGCATGCCCAGACGCAGCAGCGTATCGGCCGCCAGACTGCGGGCCATGCTGACCCGCGCCTCATCGGTTTCCGCGACACGGATTTCCGCCATGCCATTCATGTTCGGCTCGGTGACCGCTTTGAGCAGGCTGACCACGCGCACGTTCTGCCCGCGATAGGTCGCGTTATAGAAGCGCGCGAGCGCTGGATAATCGTCAGTTCTTGGCGTACCGGGTGGTGGTCCGGGCAGGTTTTCGTAGCCGGAAATCAGCTTCTGGTGAATGTCGTTGACCTGGTAGTAAATCCGCCCGGCGCTGTCGTAAGCGAAGGTGTCCAGCGCCACGTAGGGCACGTCGGCGCTGAGCGTGCCGTCGCGCTGCGACAGGCCGGCGGCAATGGTTCGCGCCGAGGCCAACAGGGTTCGGTCGTAAGCCGTGTCGGCAGCTTCGCGCCCGTTCCAGTATGCGCTCAGACCACTGGCGAGCATCAACACCACCAGCAACAACGCGAGGTTCCACAGCAACCGCCAGCGCAGGCTGCTGGGCTTATGCATCGCGGCTTTCCAGCAAGTAACCAAGGCCACGGAAGGTCACGATCGCCACCGGTTGGCCGTCGAGTTTCTTGCGCAGACGATGCACGTAGATTTCGATGGCATCGGGGCTGGCTTCTTCGTCGAGACCGAACACCTGTGCGGCGAGTTGCTCCTTGCTCATCACCCGTCCCGGGCGGGCGATCAACGCTTCGAGCACGGCTTGTTCGCGGGAGGTCAGAGTCAGCAGTTCTTCGCCGAGACTAAAGCGTCGGGTGTCGAGATCGTAGGCCAGCACGCCGCAGCGCTGCTGACGCTCGCCACCGAGCACACTGCGCCGCAACAGGGCTTTGACCCGGGCTTCGAGCTCGGTCAGTTCGAACGGTTTGGCCAGGTAATCGTCAGCGCCGAGATTCAAGCCGTGTACGCGGTCCTTCACATCGCTGCGCGCTGTCAGCATCAACACCGGCAGGTTCTTGCCACGTGCGCGCAGGCGCGCCAGCACCTCGAAACCGTCCATGCGCGGCAGGCCGACATCGAGGATCGCCATCGCGTATTCCTCGCTGCCCAGCGCCAGGTCGGCGGCCACGCCATCGTGCAACACGTCCACGGTCAGACCGGTGCTCTTGAGCGCCTGGGCGACGCTTTCGGCCAGTTGCAAATGGTCTTCGACGAGCAGAACACGCATGGATCTCTACCTCATTCAGGGATGGCCGACGCCATTCTTTGCCGCGGAGTTTACAGCCGCAACCGCCGCTGTGAAGCCCGAAACCCGCGAAATCCAGCTGAAAGGTTAGTGAAAGGTTAGCCCGTTAGAGTCCGGTCACGGACAGTTTCGACTGCCGTCGCTGCTGCCACACAGCGATACGAAAAACGCCTCGAAGCGTTTTCGACCAATAAGAACAATAAACGGAGTACACCCGCATGCCGTCCTTGCAGACCAAGGCTTCTACGCCTGTTCGTCCTTCTCGTTTGCGCCACGCCACCCTAGCCAGCACCGCTGCCCTCGCCGGTTTCTCACCGTTGAGCTACGCCGACTTCATCAAAGACAGTTCCGCCACCTTCGAAACCCGCAACATGTACTTCAACCGCGACTTTCGCGACGGCACCAGTGCCCAGCAAAGCAAGCGTGATGAATGGGCGCAGGGTTTCATGCTCAACCTGCAATCGGGTTACACCGACGGCACCGTGGGCTTCGGTGTCGATGCGCTGGGCATGCTCGGGGTCAAACTTGATTCGAGCCCGGATCGTACCGGCACCGGCCTGTTGCCGACCCACGATGACGGGCGCGCGGCGAACGAATACTCGAAAGTCGGCCTGACCGGCAAAGTGAAAATCTCCGCCACCGAACTGAAAATCGGCAGCCTGATTCCCGAACTGCCGATCCTCAAACCGAATGACGGGCGCATCCTGCCGCAGACGTTCGAAGGTGGTTTGCTGACCTCCAAGGAGATCAAGAACCTGACCTTCACCGGTGGGCGTCTGGAGAAAGCCAAGGATCGCGACAGCACCGATTTCGAGGACATCGCCCTCAACAACAAGAACAGCCGCTTCGCGGGCACCGTGGCCGGCAAGCATTTCGATTTTGCCGGCGTGGACTACAAGTTCACCGACAAGATCACCGGCAGTTACCACTTCGCCCAGCTCGACGAAGTTTATAACCAGCACTTCTTCGGTCTGGTCGCCTCGCGGCCGATGGGCCCGGGCACCTTCGCCACCGACCTGCGCTTTGCGGTCAGTGACGATCAGGGCGCGGCCCGGGGTGGCGAGATCGACAACCGCTCGCTCAACGGTCTGGTCAGCTACGCCCTGAGCGGCCACAAGTTCACCGCCGGTTATCAGCACATGTCCGGCGACAGCGCCTTCCCGTATGTCGATGGCAGCGACCCGTACCTGGTCAACTTCGTGCAGATCAACGACTTCGCCGGCGCCGAAGAGCGCTCATGGCAGGCGCGTTACGATTTCGACTTTGCGCGTCTCGGCATCCCTGGCCTGTCGTTCATGAGCCGTTACCTGAGCGGTGACAACATCAAGCTCAAGAATGGCGAAGAAGGCAAAGAGTGGGAGCGCAACACCGAGATCAAATATGTAGTACAAAGCGGCGCCCTGAAGGACGTTGCCGTACGCCTGCGTAATGCCACCTACCGTTCCAACTACTCCGCTCGCGATGCCGATGAAGTGCGTCTGCTGGTGAGCTATAGCGTTGCCCTTTGGTAATTCAGTACGTCCATAACAACAACTCCCAAGGAGACATAGATGAACTTATCACTGCGTAAAGTTGCTCTGGCCGCTAGCGTCATGCTGTTCGCCGGCCAATTGATGGCCGAACCGAAACGTCCGGAATGCATCGCCCCGGCCTCCCCCGGCGGTGGTTTCGACCTGACTTGCAAACTGGCGCAAAGCGCGCTGGTCAACGAAAAACTGCTGACCAAACCGATGCGCGTGACCTACATGCCCGGCGGTGTCGGCGCGGTGGCGTACAACGCGGTCGTCGCCCAGCGCCCGGCCGATGCCGGCACGCTGGTGGCGTGGTCCAGCGGTTCGTTGCTGAACCTGGCGCAAGGCAAGTTCGGTCGTTTCGACGAGACCAACGTGCGCTGGCTGGCCGCCGTCGGCACCAGTTACGGCGCCATCGCGGTGAAGAGCGATTCGCCCTACAAGACCCTCGACGATCTGGTCAAAGCCCTGAAGAAAGATCCGAGCTCCGTGGTCATAGGTTCCGGCGGCACCGTCGGCAGCCAGGACTGGATGCAGACCGCACTGATCGCCAAGGCTGCCGGGATCAACCCGCGTGACCTGCGTTACGTCGCCCTCGAAGGCGGCGGCGAAATCGCTACTGCACTGCTCGGCGGTCACATCCAGGTCGGCAGTACCGACATCTCCGACTCCATGCCGCACATCCAGAGCGGTGACATGCGTCTGCTCGCAGTGTTCGCCGATAAACGCATCGACGAACCGGAAATGAAGGACATCCCGACCGCGCGCGAGCAGGGCTACGACATCGTCTGGCCGGTGGTGCGCGGTTTCTACCTCGGGCCAAAAGTCAGCGACGAAGACTACGCCTGGTGGAAAGACGCCTTCGACAAACTGCTGGCCTCGGACGACTTCGCCAAGCTGCGCGATCAACGTGAACTGTTCCCGTTCGCCATGACCGGCCCGGAGCTGGACACCTACGTGAAGAAGCAGGTCGCGGACTACAAAGTGCTGGCCAAAGAGTTCGGCCTGATTCAGTGATCGTCTCTGTCTAGCGGCTGCGGCCTCGCGCATCGAGGCCTCGGCACAGGAGTTTCCCATGCTCTTACAACGCATTTTCGCCTCGGTGCTGTTGCTGGCCTGCGTTGGCCTGGCGCTGATGGCGTGGCCGTATCAAGCGGCTTTTTCTTATGAACCGGTCGGCCCGCGCGCCTTTCCTCTGCTGATGCTCGGCCTGATGGGCGTGGCGCTGCTGTACATGGTGTTCCGCCCGGCACCGATCAAACACAGCGAAGACGAGCCACCGCTGGATCGCCAAACCCTGACCAAGATCGGCATCTGCGTCGTCCTGCTGCTGGTGTTCGCCGGCCTGTTCGAACCACTGGGCTTCATTCTCAGCAGCATCCTGATCGGCATCCCGATGGCGCGCCTGTATGGCGGTCGCTGGCTACCGAGCATTGTGGTGACAACGTTGATGGCCATCGGTCTGTACCTGCTGTTCGACCGTCTGATGGACGTTCCACTGCCGCTGGGCCTGCTCGACGTTCTGGAGAACTGATATGGATACTCTCGGTTATTTGGGTCAGGGCTTCGGCGTCGCGCTGAGCCCGTACAACCTGGTCACGGCCTTGACCGGCACGCTGATCGGCACCGTGGTCGGGCTGTTGCCGGGCCTGGGTCCGATCAATGGCGTGGCCCTGCTGATCCCGATCGCCTTCGCCCTCGGCCTGCCACCGGAGTCGGCGCTGATTCTGCTGGCGGCGGTGTATCTGGGCTGCGAATACGGCGGGCGGATCAGCTCGATCCTGCTGAACATTCCGGGCGAAGCCTCCACCGTGATGACCACCCTCGACGGTTATCCGATGGCGCGCCAGGGTCTGGCCGGTGTCGCCCTGTCGCTGTCGGCATGGAGTTCGTTCATCGGTGCGTTCATCGCCACCTGCGGCATGGTGCTGTTCGCCCCACTGCTGGCGAAATGGGCGATTGCCTTCGGCCCGGCGGAATACTTCGTGTTGATGGTGTTCGCGATTGTCTGTCTCGGCGGCATGGCCGGCGATCGTCCGTTGAAGACGTTTATTGCGGCGTTGATCGGGCTGTTCCTGTCGACCGTTGGCATCGACGCCAACAGCGGCGTATACCGCTTCACCGGCGACAACATTCACCTGACCGACGGCATCCAGTTTGTGGTGTTGGTGCTGGGTCTGTTCTCGGTCAGTGAAATCCTCCTGCTGCTGGAAAAAACCCATCGTGGGCAGGAAGCGGTGAAGGCCACCGGACGCATGATGTTCAACTTCAAGGAAGCGGCGTCGGTGTTCGTGGTGAACATCCGTTGCGGCCTGCTGGGTTTCATCATGGGCGTGTTGCCGGGTGCCGGCGCGACGTTGGCCAGTGCCGTGGCCTACATGACCGAAAAACGCATCGCCGGTGCCGGCGGCAAATTCGGTCAGGGTGACGCCCGTGGCCTCGCCGCTCCTGAGACCGCGATCGGCGCTTCGGCCTGTGGCGCGCTGGTGCCGATGCTGACCCTCGGCGTACCCGGTTCGGGCACCACCGCCGTGATGATCGGCGCGCTGTCGCTGTACAACATCACCCCGGGGCCGCTGCTGTTCCAACAGCAACCGGACATCGTCTGGGGCCTGATCGCGTCGTTGTTCATCGCCAACATCATGCTGGTGATCCTCAACATCCCGATGATCCGCATCTTCACCCGCATCCTCGCCGTGCCGAACTGGGCACTGGTGCCGGTGATCGCGATCATCACCGGAATCGGTGTGTATGCGGTGCATGCGACCACCTTCGACCTGTTCCTGATGGTCGGCATCGGCATCTTCGGTTACATCCTGCGCAAACTGGATTTCCCGTTGTCGCCGGTGCTTCTGGGGTTCATTCTCGGCGGGCTGATGGAGCAGAACCTGCGTCGTGCGCTGTCGATTTCCAACGGTGCGCTGGAAATCCTCTGGTCGAGTCCGATCACTTTCGGTGTGTGGATCCTGACCGCGATCATGTTGCTGATGCCGCTGCTGCGCATCTGGCGCAAACGTTCGGCGGCGCAACGCGCCATCGCCGATGTCTGATCGCTCCTCCCTCAGAAGCTGGTGGGCCACCCCGCTGGTCGGTCTGCTTGGCGGTTTTATCGCCAGCCAGATCGGCTGGCCACTGCCGTGGATGGTCGGCTCGTTGCTGGCGATCATCCTCGTGCGCTGCCTGACCCCGTGGCAACTCACGGAAATCCCCGGAGGGCGTAAATGCGGCCAATGGATTGTCGGCATCGGCATCGGCCTGCATTTCACCCCGTTGGTGATGGAGCAGGTGCTGAGTCATTTCGGATTGATCTTCTTCGGTGCCCTGGTCACCAGCCTGTCGGCGGTGGTCGGCGTGTGGTTGATGCGCCGTACCGGCGAGGATCGTGCCACGGCATTTTTCTCGAGCATGCCCGGTGGCTCAGGTGAGATGGTTAACCTCGGCGCACGCAATGGCGCGCTGCTCAGTCATGTCGCGGCGGGGCAGAGTCTGCGGGTGCTGGTGGTGGTGCTGTGCGTGCCGGCCGCGTTCAAGTATCTGCTGGGCGACGGCACACCGATTTCCCACGCCGGCAACGTCGATTGGCGCTGGCTGGCGGTTCTGTTTCCCACGGGCGCCCTGCTCGCCTGGCTCTGGCAGCGTTTGCGTCAGCCCAATCCGTGGCTGTTCGGGCCGCTGCTGGTCAGTGCCACGGTGAGCATTGCCTGGGATTTGCACATCGGCCTGCCGGACGGTGGAAGCCAGATCGGCCAGTGGCTGATCGGCAGCGGCCTGGGCTGTCACTTCAACCGACAGTTCTTCCGCCGCGCGCCGTCATTCATGGGCCGTACGCTGATCGGCACGGCGCTGACCATGTTGATCGCGACATTGGCGGCTTTGGGCTTGAGTGCGCTGACCCATCTGGATCTGCGTTCGCTGACGTTGGGCATGATGCCCGGCGGCATCGCCGAGATGAGCCTGACGGCGGAGACCCTGCAACTGTCGGTGCCGCTGGTGACGGCGATGCAGGTGATGCGGCTGCTGTTTGTGCTGTTTCTGGCGGAGCCGTTGTTCAAGTATTGGAACCGTAATCCCGAGTAACACCGATAGACCGAGTTGCCTTCTTCGCGAGCAAGCCCGCTCCCACATTGGTTATGTGCATGCCGCAAAACCAATGTGGGAGCGGGCTTGCTCGCGAAGGGGCCGGTCCGGTCAGCCGATCAAATCGGCGGCAGCCGCCACTCGATCGGCGCTTCGCCATTTTGCTCGAGAAACTTGTTGGTCCGGCTGAAATGCCCGCAGCCGAGGAAGCCACGATAAGCCGACAACGGCGACGGATGCACCGACGTCAGCACCAGGTGCTTGGTCGCATCGATCAGCTTCTGCTTGCTCTGCGCATGCGCGCCCCACAGCATGAACACCAGATGCGGCTGGCGTTCGCTGACCACTTCAATGATCCGGTCGGTGAAGAACTGCCAGCCCTTGTCCTTGTGCGCGTTGGCATTGGCGCGCTCGACGGTCATGGTGGTGTTGAGCATCAACACGCCCTGATCGGCCCAGCTCTGCAGGTAGCCGTGGTTGGGAATGTCGATGTTCAAGTCGCGTTTCAACTCTTTGTAGATGTTGACCAGCGACGGCGGCGCCGGCACGCCCGGTTGCACCGAGAAGCACAAGCCATGGGCCTGGCCCGGGCCGTGGTACGGGTCCTGGCCGAGGATCACCACTTTGACTTTATCCAGCGGTGTCGAATTCAGCGCATTGAAAATCAGCGGTCCCGGCGGATAGATTTCCTTGCCGGCCGCCCGTTCCTGCTGCAGAAAAGTGCGCAACTCTGCCATGTAAGGCTGGTCGAACTCAGCACGCAGTGCCTCCTTCCAGCTTGGTTCGAGTTTGATACGGTCGTCAGCAGTCATGGTCATACCCGGCAAAAACAATGGGGCGAACCCTAGGAAAGCCGACCACGCTTGTCAATTGATCTGACACAGATCCGGCACTTTCCCACACAGCGATCATACTGAACGCTCAATTTCCCGATCGAGGTCACGATGAATCTGCACTTCGAAGAACTCACCGGCACCGACGGCGCCCGCCTCGGGATCGCCAGCCTGGATGCTGAAAAGTCGCTCAACGCGCTGTCCTTGCCGATGATCAACGCCCTGAGCGACAAACTGAACGCCTGGGCCAAGGATCCGCAGATCGTCTGCGTATTGCTGCGCGGCAATGGTGCCAAAGCATTCTGCGCCGGCGGTGAAGTGCGCAGTCTAGTGGAGGCCTGCCGGGCCCACCCCGGTGAAGTCCCGCCACTGGCCGCACAGTTTTTCGCCGCCGAATATCGCCTGGACTACAGCCTGCACACCTACCCCAAACCGCTGGTCTGCTGGGGCCACGGTTACGTGCTCGGCGGCGGCATGGGCCTGTTGCAAGGCGCGAGCACGCGGATCGTCACGCCGAGCAGTCGCCTGGCGATGCCCGAGATCACCATCGGTCTGTATCCGGACGTCGGCGCCAGTTGGTTTCTCTCACGGTTGCCGGGCAAGCTCGGCTTGTTTCTTGGACTGACCGGCGCGCACATGAACGGTCGTGATGCCATCGATCTGGATCTGGCCGACCGCTTTCTGCTTGAAGAGCAGCAACCGCAACTGATCGAAGGCCTGCTGCAACTCAACTGGCAGGAACAGACCGACATGCAGCTCAACAGCCTGCTCAAGGCCCTGCAACAGGAAGCCGTCGGGCAGATGCCCGAGGCGCAATGGTTGCCGCGCCGCCAGCAGATCGATGAACTGCTCGACGTCAGCGACGTCACCTGTGCCTGGAAAGCCATCAGCCTGCAACGCGACAGCAGCGACCCGCTGATCGCCCGCGCCGCGAAAACCCTGAGCGAAGGCTCACCGCTGACCGCGCATCTGGTCTGGGAACAGATCATCCGCGCCCGCTACCTGTCGCTGGCTGAAGTGTTTCAGATGGAATACACCCTGAGCCTCAATTGCTGTCGGCACCCGGAATTCAGCGAAGGGGTGCGGGCACGGCTGATCGACAAGGATCAGAAACCGCACTGGCATTGGCCGGACATCAATAACGTCCCGGACGCGGTGGTCGAGGCGCATTTTCACAAGGTCTGGGAAGGTCGGCATCCGTTGGCGGATCTGACGCAATACTGAACGCCCGGTAAATCGCAGGCACAAAAAAAGCGGCGCTCAATGCGCCGCTTTTTTGTTTGCGGATGCTTACCAGCGACCGCCTCGCCCGCCGTGATCACCGCGGTTACCGTGATGATCACGGCCACCCCGGTCACGATCCCAACCCCCACCACGGTGCCCGTCCCAGCGCCCGCGATCGTTGTCGTGCCAGCGACGACTCTCGTAGTAGCGCGGCGCTGGTTGGTAGTAGCGTGGCGCCGAGTAGTAACGCGGAGCCGGTTGATAGTAACGCGGGGCCGCCTGGTAGTAACGCGGGGCCGAGTAATAGGTGCTGCCGCCGCTGTAATAGGTGCCGCCAGTGTTGTAGTACGCCGGAGCGGGTGAGGTGTAGACCTCCGAGCTGTAATAACTGTCTGCGTAGGAGTAGGGAGCGCAACCGGCAACGGAAAACATCATCGCAGCAAGTAGAAGAATTCGTCGATACATGGCGGCCTCCTGGACCGCGGGTAGCCACACCAGCGACGCTGGCAGGCATCAGTCGGTTATTCGGTGACTGACGAAACATCTGACAGCGTTTTCCGAATCTGGTGCGCTTCCGTAACAAGTTGAAACATGTGATTGATGAAATCCTGTTCATTTGGAAACCACTGTCATTCAGCCGCTGATCAGTGGTGCCCACCGTGATAGCCGCCGCCGTGATAACCGCGTCCGTAACCGCCGCGATAGCCGTAGCCGCCGTAGTAATAATGAGCACCGCCGTAGTAACGCGGTCCGTAATATCCGCCGTAGTAATAAGGCGAGTAGTAGCCGGGATAATAAGACGTGGCGGGATAAGCATCGTAGGGACCGGCATAGTAATAACACCCGGACAGGCCTGAACCGAGCACCGCTCCCAGCAGCACTCGACGTAACAGTTTTGAAATACCCATGACGGCCTCCTGAAAGACCCACGGCCGCAGCAGGACAGCGCAGCCGACACAGTTTTGACTGTCAGGTCCGGGGCAAGTGCCGGGCGCGCAAAGGCTTCAGATCAGCGGTGTCAGTCACACTGAAAATCCTCTGTGGGAGCGGGCTTGCTCGCGAAAGCGGTGGGTCAGTGATGAATCACTGACTGACAGGACGCCTTCGCGAGCAAGCCCGCTCCCACTGTTGACCTGCGTAATGCCCAGGAATACATCGGTGCCACCACCGTACATGCTGATGACACCTTGCATACCCTGCTGTCTCGGGCCGATCATGCGATGTAGCAGGCCAGACAAACTGGCCGTAACCGCAATTGCGTGGAAATGCCTTACTCGTCCTATGCCTGATTCCGACATCAAACCCGACCTCTGCCCGGCCTGCGGCGCGCGCAACGACTGCAGCCTGGCTGACCCGCGCACCGCCGACCAGGCTTGCTGGTGCTATGCCGTGAGCATCGATCCGGCAGTGCTTGAAGCCTTGCCCGCAGCGCTGCGCAATCAATCCTGCCTATGCCCGCGCTGCGCTCAGGTCGAAGCGCAACTGCAAGCAGCGGTGCGGCCGATCCCGTAAGATACGCGCCCCTTTATCCGCCGATTCCTGACCATGCGCGTCGACCGTTTCCTCAGCAACCTGCCCCGCTACAACCGTCAGCAGGTTCGCCTGTTGCTGGTGGAAAAGCGTGTGCGGATCGACGGAAAAGTCGTCAGCGACCCGCACAGCGAGGTGCTGGAATTCAGCCGCGTCGAAGTCGACGAAGAAATCCTGCAACTCGGCAAACAGGCACGCTACTTCATGCTGCACAAACCGCCGGGGTGCGTCAGCGCCACCCGCGATCCGCAGCACCCGACCGTGCTTGATCTGATCGATGAACCGGACAAGGACGACCTGCACATCGCCGGTCGCCTCGACTTCAACACCACCGGGCTGATGCTGATCACCAACGATGGCAGCTGGTCGCGACGCCTGACCCAACCGCAGACCAAACTGCCGAAGGTCTATTACGTCGAGACCGAACAGGAGATCGGGCCGCAATACGCGCTGACGTTTGCCGATGGCATCTACTTCGCCTTCGAAAACCTGACCACGCAACCGGCGCAACTCGAAGTGCTCGGCCCAAGAGCGGCGCGTCTGAGCATCGTCGAGGGTCGCTACCATCAGGTGAAGCGCATGTTTGGTCACTTCAACAACAAAGTCTTGCGCCTGCACCGCGAATCCATGGGCCCGCTGTCGCTGGATAACGCGCTAAAACCGGGCGAGTACCGCGCTTTGCGCACCGAAGAGATTCATTTGTTCTAAGCCGGCGACCGCTCAGCAGAAGTTGTCGAACAATTTACCAACGGCACTTGCGCGATCCCTCTCTCACTGCTTGAATCAGGACGTCGGCCAAATTGTGACCGATTAGTCACACCATACATCCAAGAAACTTTTTGCCGGTCGTCAGCCCCTTGGGTTGCGCCTCAGCCGGCAGACTGCCCGCCAATAACAACACCCGTCGACCGCAGTCATGGATCGACATGGGCCAAGCAAATTCCAGGCGTATGCCTACCTGTCACAAAGCTCGTGCAATCTCTATTTGCGCGCATACCCGCTTGCTTGCCAGGAGTCTTATGACATGAGGCCAGAAATCGCTGTGCTGGATATACAGGGTCAGTATCGGGTTTACACGGAGTTCTATCGCGCAGACGCCGCAGAAAAGACCATCATCCTGGTCAACGGCTCGATGGCCACGACTGCGTCGTTTGCACAGACTGTGAAAAACCTGCACCCGCAATTCAACGTGGTTTGCTACGACCAGCCCTACGCGGGCAGGTCGAAAATCCACAACCGTCACGAGAAACATCTGACCAAGGAAGTCGAAGGGCAGATCCTGCTGGAGCTGATCGACCACTTCGGCGCCGAACACGTGCTGTCGTTTTCCTGGGGCGGCGCAGCCACCCTGGTTGCCCTGTCACACCAGCCGCGGCGTATCGAGAAAGCCGTGATCAGCTCGTTCTCGCCGGTGATCAACGCACACATGCTTGATTACCTTGAGCGCGGTGTCGATTACCTCGGCCAGCGCGATGGCGACCGCGTCGGGCACCTGGTCAACAGCACTATCGGCAAACACCTGCCGTCACTGTTCAAGCGCTTTAACTATCGCCACGTCAGCAGCCTGGCCGAACACGAATACGGGCAGATGCACTTCCACATCAGTGACGTGCTGCACAGCGATCGCCAGTGCTATTTGAATGCGGCGAAAAAGATCAACGTGCCGGTGCTGTTCCTCAACGGCGAATGGGATGAATACACCGCCGCCGAAGACGCCCGGATATTCGGCAACCATGTGGCGCACAGCACCTTCACCACGCTGCAGGCCACCGGCCACTTCCTCGACATGGAACACAAGGCTGCGTGCCGCGATAGCCAGAACGCCCTGCTGGGTTTCCTGAAACCCTCACCGCAGTCGAGCCGAACGCGCTACGCGTTCGTCCAGGATCACCATGCATTGGCCATTTGAAAAAGCGTCGTCGCGAGCGAGTCTGTGGGGCTGAAAAACCAGCATTGATTGCCCGCAGATTTGCCCGCGAATGACCGTTTTCAATGCTGTAACGCGCTGCGAGCAAAAGAAAAACTTCAAATCTGCGCCCGACTCTGGTACAAAGTCAGCCGCTCTGAGCGGGTATAGTTTAGTGGCAAAACGAAAGCTTCCCAAGCTTTAGTTGAGGGTTCGATTCCCTCTACCCGCTCCACTCAATCAGGTCCCACGTCGTGTTATGACGGGGGATGCAGGAACAGAAAAAACCGGCCTACAGGGCCGGTTTTTTTGTGTCCGGGATTTGATGTCGGCTACTTGGTCGGCACCGAACCATTATGCAACACACCGTTTATTGCAGATGCACCAGCCCTCTTTACGCTTTGATCGTTACTAACGACGAAGCGCTGCCTGCTCAAAGGGATGATCCCCATGCATGGGCTTCCCAATCGGTATTAGCAGAGCCGCTCTTGGGCTTTGACTGATTGGAAGGCGCGGCAGTTCGGTAAGTCCGAAGCACCGCCGGTAAATCACCTTTCACTCAAGAGGGTTTCCATCAGTGCAGGAAAACAAAAAATCTGGAATGACGGGGGAAGAGCAGGCTATCTGGAATGATGCGATCAGGTTTGCTCGATCAAACAAGAAGGCGATTGGCAAGCGGCTCACGGCGCAAACCAAGTATCCACCCGAAGAAGAACCTGTTTCGGTTTTCATGGCGGGGTCGCCGGGCGCTGGCAAAACGGAGGCGTCATTAGCTCTGCTGAACCTTTTCTCCGATACGCCCATCTTGCGAATTGATCCAGACGAACTCAGATATGAATTTGAAGCCTATCAAGGTGGCAATGCCTGGCTTTTCCAAGGCGCCGTTTCGATTCTGGTTGGAAAGCTGATTGATCTGGCTCTGGATCGAAAGCAATCCTTCCTGTTGGATGGAACACTTTCGAATATCGAAATCGCAAGGAAAAATGTGCAGCGGTGCCTCCACAAAGGGAGATTTGTGCAAATTCTCTACGTCTACCAAGACCCTAGCCTGGCCTGGTCCTTTGTCAGAGCCCGCGAGGAAGTTGAAGGACGCAGGATTCGACCGGAGCATTTCGTCGACCAATACTTTGCAGCGCGTGACGTGGTAAACACGCTTAAGCTAGAGTTTGGCAAAGACCTGCATGTCGATCTGCTTGTGAAGCATATTGATAATTCTGGACGCCTCTACAAGGCTGGTGTCGACAAGATTGACTACCATATCCCCGAGAAGCATACGAGACACGAACTGATGGCCATGCTTGGGATCAATTACGGAGCAACCGCATGAAACTCGGATCCACAAAGGAGTCCACGAGTCCATTCGCAGATTTCATTCGCAATGCGAAATCGGAAGAAAAAAAGCGCGTTTACAGCGAAGTGCTGAGCGAAGCCACCAAAAAACAGAATGATCTGATGTTGGCGGCGCGTGAAAAGCAGACCTGATCACATCACTGATATTCAAAAAGCCCGGCCCTTTGCCGGGCTTTTTTATTCTCACTGTTCCGACATTACAGATCCACAACACACCGACGATTCTCACCTTCCCCACGACCCGCTAGCATTTCCCCCATCACCCACCACCCTCCCCCTGCGCGGCCATCGACGAATACGCGTTTTGACTTTCGAGGGACTCCATGGCGCGGCCTCTGTGCCGCTGATGACCGAACTCAAAAGAGTATTTCCCCCATGACGCAAAATATTTACGACGACCCGGAGTTTTTCCAGGGTTACAGCCAGATGAACCGCTCCATCGGTGGCCTCGATGCCGCGCCGGAGTGGCCGGCACTCAAGGCCTTGCTGCCGTCGATGCACGACTTGAACGTGGTCGACCTCGGCTGCGGCTATGGCTGGTTCAGCCGCTGGGCAAGTGAGCACGGCGCCGCCAATGTGCTGGGGCTGGATGTCTCGGAAAAGATGCTGGAGCGCGCGCGCGAAACCACTGCGGCGGCGAACATTCGCTATGAACGTGCCGACCTTGAACATCTCGACTTGCCGGCCTGCAGTTTCGATCTGGCCTACAGTTCGCTGGCGCTGCACTACATCAAGGATCTGACCGGACTGTTCGCTCATCTGTACGCGGCGTTGAAACCGGGTTCGCATTTTGTGTTCTCCATCGAACACCCGATCTTCATGGCCCCGCGCAATCCAGGCTGGCTGGTCGACAGCGATGGCCACAAGCGCTGGCCGCTGGACAGCTATCAGATGGAGGGCGAGCGGGTGACCCACTGGCTGGCCGACGGGGTGATCAAGCAGCACCGCACGATGGGCACGCTGTTGAATTCGTTGATCGCGGCGGGTTTTGCCATTCGCCATGTCAATGAATGGGGGCCGAGCGATGCGGAGGTGGCGGCGCAACCAGCGCTGGCTGAAGAGCGGGAGCGGCCGATGATGTTGTTGGTGGCGGTGCAGCGCTAATCTGAGCTGAGCAAACAATATGTGGTGAGGGGATTTATCCCCGATGGTTGCGTAGCAACCGCTTAAAGGGCCTGCTGCGCAGTCCATCGGGGATAAATCCCCTCACTACAGGTGGCTGAAGGCTGGCTTCACCGAGTCGCGACGATGAACAGCCGCGGAAACGGCAACAGCACCGAACCATCCGGCAACGCCGGATAAGCCTCGGCAACCACCGCCATATACTGCGTGAGATATTGCGCCCGTTCCTCTTCAGTCAGCGGGTTCAAAAACGGAATCAAGCCACTGCCCTTGAACCACTCCACCACCCCCGCCGCTCCACCTGACAACTGATGGTGATAGGTGGTGCGCCACACATCGACCCGCGAGCAGTGCGGACGCAACATCGAGAAGTATTCGCTGGCACTCGCCATGTCGGTGCGCTGCCCGGCGGCGCCAGCCAGTTTGGCGGCCCATGGGCCATTGGCGGCGACTTCACGCATCAGTCGGTGGGAAGGCTCGTTGAGGTTATCCGGCATCTGGATCGCCAGACTGCCACCGTCCGAAAGTTTAGCCGCCAACGCCGGCAGCAATGTCGCGTGATCCGGCACCCATTGCAGCACTGCATTGGCGAAGATCACATCGAACGGCCCTTGATCCGCCCAACTATCGATTTCTGCGACCTCGAACTGCAACTGCGGCAGGCGCTTGCGCGCGGCGTTGACCATGTCCGGCGAACTGTCGAGACCCCTGACCTGGGCCTGCTCAAAACGCTGCACCAGCAGCTCGGTGGAGTTACCCGGACCGCAACCGATATCGACCACCGATCGCGCCTGAACCGTGGGAATCGCCGCCAGCAGATCACGTGCCGGGCGGGTGCGTTCATCTTCGAAAGCGACGTATTGTCTGGCGGACCAACTCATTGCGTTCTCCTGTCGGGACATTCGTGCGGTTCGTCACAATACAGGCAGCGCTGCGCGCAGTTCCAGACAGGCTTATTGCAAGGGATGTCTTCACCCTCACAATTATTGGCAGACGTCATTAGTAAGTAGAATTTTCATCGCGCCCCGGATGTCTGAATTTCAAGCTCTCCCAATAAGGAACACCGCAATGAAATTCGCGAAAATCTCCCAGACCCTGGCCCTCTGGGCCGGTAGCCCGAAAACCTTCATGGGCGCATTGATCCTGATTTTTCTGTGGGGGTTGAGTGGGCCGATTTTTGATTTCAATGACACCTGGCAACTGATTATCAACACCTCGACCACGATCATCACTTTTCTGATGGTGTTCCTGATTCAGAACACGCAGAACCGTGATACCGACATCCTGCATCTGAAGCTCGATGAGTTGTTGCGGGTGAATAAGGAAGCGCAGAACGCTATGCTCGGGCTGGAGTCGCTGGATCTCAAACAACTCGAGGCGCTGCGCAAGCATTACCGCAGCTTGGGGGAAAGCGAGGTGTTCAACCTTGAGGGGCTGGGAGAGAAGAGCAAGCCGAAGCAGGATTTGAATGACTGCTAAGTAAAGTTGAACAAAGCAGAAGATCGCACCCTGCGGCAGTTCCTACACCGTTCTATGTAGGAGCTGCCGCAGGCTGCGATCTTTTGATTGGCAGTTGGTGTCAGCGACTGGCTTGCAGCGCCCGCGCCATTTCCAGATGGCTTTGCAGTTTTGGCAGTGTCTCGTCGGCAAAGGCCTTGATTTCCGGCACGTCGGTAGACTGCGCTTCCTGCTGGATCTGCTGGATGGCCTCTTCGGTCGCCTTCACCTGGCTCGCGGCGTAGGCCTGGTCAAAGGTTTCACCGTCTTTGACCTGAGGAATCATGGTCTTGGCCTTGTCGGCGATTTCTTCACGGGGCGCGACCGGCAGATCGAGTTTCTTCGCGATCTTCGCCAGATGCTGGTTGGCCGTGGTGCGGTCATTGATCACGACAATGGTGTAATCCTTGACCTCTTTGGATTCGGATTTCTGGTGCGCCAGACGGCTGGCTTCGATGTCGGCCATGCCTTTGGCGGACGCATCGTTGATGAAGTCGGCAGGCGACTGGGCGAATGCTGTGCCCGCGAACAATCCCAACAGTGTGGCAAAACTGAAACGACGTATCTGGGTGGCCATCCGGCTCATGGTCACGCCCTCCTATCTCTGCAAATTCAAGCGGGGGCTTGCGCCCCCGCCTCTCAATCAAAACTACCTCACCGACTACTTCGACTTCTGAGCTGGCTTGCGGCCCATTTCGGTTTTCGCAGGCTCTTTGTCGACTGTCGTGGTGGTGGTTTTCCCACCTTTGCGACCGGCTTCAGAGGCCTTGGTTCGATCGTTGGCGAAGTTTCCCGAGTTCGAGTTTCTTGAATTAGGCATGATTCTCTTCCTCTTGGTGTTGATCGTTGGCGAGCAGATGCCCGCCTAGATTGAGAATTGCCGGACTGCCAAAGGTTTAGAAAAGTTGCCCGCGCCGCGACGAACGGCGCGCACTGTTTCAGCTATCCACCGCCCGATGATTGAGGCGTTTGGCGGCGTACATCGCTTGGTCGGCATGCCGGAACAATTGTTGCTCCTCGCTGCCATGTTCGGGATAGCGGGCCACGCCGATGCTCGGTTCGATGTGCAGGTTGTGACCGTCCAGGCGCATCGGCTGCACCAGCACCTGGCGGATTTTTCCGGCCACGATGTCGGCGTCTTCAGCGGCGTGAACGCTGTGCAACAGCACCACGAATTCGTCGCCACCGATGCGCGCCACGGTATCGGTGTCGCGTACGCAGCCCTTGAGCCGACTCGCCACCGTTTGCAGCAGCATGTCGCCGACCGCATGGCCAAAGGTGTCGTTGACCTGTTTGAAGCGATCCAGATCGACGTACAGCAGCGCCATGTTTCCCGAGGTTTCGCGGGCAGCGGCCAGCGCAGCTTTGAGGCGGTCTTTGAGCAACCCGCGATTGGGCAACTGGGTCAGTTGATCGTACTGCGCCATGCGTTTGAGCCGCGCGTGCAACTGCTGGCGCTCGATGGCGGTGGCGACCTGGGCGCAGACGTATTGCAGCAGTTCCTTGTCCTGCTCGGTATAACGCTCACCGCCCGGCAGGCTTTTGACGATCAGCGCACCGATGGTGCCGTTCTTCGAATTCAGCGGCACACCGAGCCAGCACGGTGAGTCCTGCCCCGCCACCAGCGCGGCGAAGTCGGGCGAGGCGTCGGGGCTGTCCGGCGTCAGCAGAATCGGCTGACCGCTGCGGATAACCTCCGCACACAAACGCCCGGTAACGGTGCCAGGTTGCTCGGGCTGCAATTCGTGATCGTCGACGTGATAGGGAAAATTCAGCTGCGCACAGTGCTCGTCGTACAGCGCCACGGAGAAATTCAGCGCCGGCAGCCATTCGCCGATGATCAGGTGAATGCGTTTGAACAGCGCCAGCAAGTCTTCGGCGACATGCGCCGCCTCGGAAATCGCATACAGCGCAGCCTGACGCGATTCCGCCTGCTTGCGCTCGGTGATGTCGCGGGCCACGGCGATGCGTAGCTGATCGACCTCCGACCAGCGCGCCGACCAGAGGATGTTGACGATGCGGCCATCCTTGCGCACGTAACGGTTTTCAAAGTTGTGCTTGGGTTCGCCGCTCATGATGTCGTGGGCGGCGGCCAAGGTGCGCTGGCGGTCTGCGGGATGCACCAGTTCGATCATCGAACGGCCGATCAACTCGTCAGGCGTATAACCAAAAATACGCTCGCAGGCAGCACTGACAAAAACGAAACGGCCCTGCCTGTCCACCGCGCAGACGGCATCGAGCAACAGGTCCATATAACTCGCCAACGGCGCGGAATTTCGGCTTTCCATGGTTCAGCGTGGGTGTCCGGACAATGCAGCACTGTTCAACCATCCCTGACCCTTTGTTCACGCATCCCTGCACACAACTTCAAGCCTTGTTCGGCAGCAATCCCGGTAGTGCGTGCATCAGTGCGTTGATCGCAAAACCGATGAACATCACGCCACACAAACGCGTGATCATCAGCTCGTGGCGCTGATACAGCGTGCGCACCCGTCGGGCGCCGACAACGCCGATCAAGATAGCGTAAGCCAGCAATCCGCCGAGAAAGCTCAGGGCGATCAGCGCCGGCAACATCGACCAGTTGAGCAGTTCGGCGCGGCTCGACAGCAGCGCGGTAAACGTCGCCACCGCCACCGGGTACGCCTTGGGATTGGTCAGGCCGAACAGGATGCCGTGCCAGAACGGCTGACGCGCCGCGCCCTGCGGCTGATCAGCGCTGCGCCGCTGGGCTCGCACTGCGCGCCAGCCAAGCCAGAACAGGTACAAGCCGCTGAGCACACCCAGCACATCGAATGCGGTGCTGCCGATCTCGCGGGCACCGACGATGGCGATCAGCGCGGTGCTGCACCAGACCACATCGCCAAGCAAATGCCCACAGAGAAACCCGGCCCCGGCCCGTCGCCCATGCGCCGCGCCAATGCCGAACACTGCCAGAACGCCCGGCCCGGGCGTGATGCCGTAAATGAAACCCGAGGCCAGAACGGCCATTAGCAGCGATGGAGTCATGAAAAACCTGCTGGCGCCAGTACAAATGATGGCCAGTCTATATCAGCCCAATGTGTCTGATCACGACGCGTCGTAAAAACGCATGCCCGTGTACGGTTTCAACCGACAGGCTGCCAGTCGCGAAGCCAGATCACCGACGTGAACCTCAAGCTTGTGGCCATCAGGGTCAAGAAAGTAGAACGACGCACCTTCGCTGCGGTTGTCGCGCCATTCCTTCACATTCGCCGCTTTTAGCGTCTGCACAAACAACGGAAAATCTGCCTCGGCGAGGCTGAACGCGTAATGGGTGTAGTCGACGGACGGCTCGGTGGTGCGCTGCGCATCCAGCGACAGACACAACCACAGCCCCGGCAGCGACAGATAGGCACCGGCGTCCCACGAGGCTTCGACGCGCAGACCCAATACATCGCGATAGAACGCCAGGCTACGGGGCAAATCACTGACGGCGAGGGTCAGGTGGTTGAGGCCGGTGAGCATGGTTCAGTAACCTCTGAGATCTTCAGGGACGTTGTACTGCTGGCCATCGTACGTCAGGGTGATCTGTTTCTTCTTCAGGTCGGTGTTTGTCGAAACGCACTGATTGCCGGACTTGGTGTTTTTCATTTTACTGCCGGTGGTGGTGACGATCAGATCGGCGAAACCATTGTGGCTCGTTGGAGCGATCTCGAGGGTCCGGCGGATTTTTTTGCTGTAGCCCTCGCAGTCATTCACGAACTCACCGTTGTCCTTGAAGACCACCAGGCCTTCAAGCACCGGACGCAACTCGTCGCCCTCGCGAACATACAGCGCCAGATCGGTTTTCTCGTAGGGAATGGCATGGGAACTGTGGACGAACTTCGCGCGCAGACCAAAAGCGCGGATATCCGGCGTCAATCGGTAGCGCGCCGTATCGATGCGTACATCATCCAGGCGCACGGCATCAGAGTTGTAAGCGCCCGGTTTACGGTAGGTGGCGATCGGTTTGGCGTTGCTCGCATTGAGCAGCGCCAGATCCAGATCGAACGCCCCGGCATCGTCGCCGCCAGAATCGGCCAGATAGGTGGATTTGACCGAAATCGCCTGACTCGGGAACGCCGGCCAGACGTTGCAGCGTGACATGGATTTGCCGTCGAAACTCTTGGTGGTGCAGGCGGCGTGGACTTGGGTGGTGATGGCCAGCAAACCGAGGGCGATCAGGAGTCTGGTGGGGTTAAGCATGGTTCTTCCTTGATAAGTGTCGTATTTGGCTAGCGGGTTACAGGCCTTGGAAACCGTTTGGCAAAACGTAGGATTTTCCGTCGTAGTGCAATGTTGTCAAAACGGGTTTGTTGTCAGTGGTTTTAGTTTTACATGCGTCTCCCGTCCCCACACTTGTTGTGTCTTTCTCCAAGGTTTTGACAATCAGATCTGCATAGCCGTGAGAGCTCGTTTTAGCGATTTCTACCGTTCTTGAAATCTCATATCGCTCGCCTTCGCAGTCACCATCCCACTCGCCGCCATACCGATAAACCACTAATTTATCCAATACCGGGCGCAATTTTTCGCCCTCTTTCACGTAGAGCGAAAGCAGGTTTTCTTCCATCGGATTGATCCGGGATCCATTAGTGGATAACGCACGTACGCCAAAGGCACGAAGTTCGGCAGTCAGTGCGTAGCGAGCCGTATCGAGCGTTATTTCTCGCAAACTGACGCCATCCAATACAAATGCAGCCGCTTTGTAATAAGTCGCAATGGGCTTCGATTGAGCGGTGTCCAGAACGGACAAGTCGAAATCGTAGGTACTCAGCGCTTCTGGGTCATCAGATGGGGATCCGCGCTTAAACTGTGCAGTGGCGTTGATGGTTAATCCTGGATATGCAGGCCACTCCTTGCAGACAGAAAGATCCAGATCTCCTGCCATCGGTGTTGGTACGCAATCAGCCAATACCTGACCTGCCATCAACCACCCACTCAGGGCCACCCAGCCGATCCATCCAGACTTCACTGTCACATCCCACTCCTTGATAACGTTTTCAGCCGCGCACTATCCCCTCCTCAATCCGGCGATTCAACCAGTTCAACGCCTGATCCCCACCCCGGCGCTTATGCCACGCCAGCACAAACGTGAACGGCGCGATCTCGAACGGTGGCGGCAGCACGATCAGCTCCTGTTGATCAATCTCGCGCACGCTGCGTGACGACACCGTGAGAATCAGATCCGTACCGCTGATCAACTGCGGCGCGACGTTCCAGTGCGGCAGGCTGATGGCGACGCGGCGGCGTTCGCGCAATGAGGTCAGCGCCCGTTCGATTTCCGGGGTGCCGCTGCCGCGCATTTCCAGCAGAACATGCGGGCGCGACAGGTAGGTCGGCAAATCCAGTACGCCGTCGGCCGGCAAGCTGCGGCGATCCAGCAGGCAGACGTAGCGTTCTTCAAACAGCAAAGTGCTGCGCAATTCGTTGGGCATTTCCGGGAACACCCCGGCGGCCACGTCGATGTCACCGTTGAGCACACCCTCCAGCATGCCCTCGCGGCTGGCATGGCTGATTTGCAGGTCGATGCCCGGGGCCTCGCGGCGCAAGGTGCGGATCAGCCCGGGCAGGATGATGGCCGCGCCGTAGTCGGACATCGCCACACGAAAGGTTCGCCGCGCAGTGGCCGGATCGAACGTGTTCGGCGCCAGCAGCGACTGCACCTGGGCCAACGCTTCGGCCAGTGGCGCAACCAGTTCCAGCGCCCGCGCCGTGGGCACCAGCGTCGAACCGGCGCGCACCAGCAGCGGATCGCCGAGCAAGTCGCGCAGACGCGCCAGCGCATGGCTGACCGCCGGTTGACTCAGGTGCAGCCGCTCAGCAGCGCGGGTGACGTGTTGCTCGCTGAGCAAGGCATCGAGGACCACCAGCAGGTTCAAATCAATACGGCGTAGATCATTCATCTCGTGCATGTTCTGGATGATAAAACGGAATTTAAATCTGCGCGACGAATACTCTAGAGTCCAGAAAAACCTGTTGGAGAGTGATCATGAGTACGTTGCAGTGGGTCGGTTTATTGCTGCTGGCCGCGTTTGCCGGCGCGGTGGTGCCGTTTCAGAGTGCGATCAACAGCAACCTGGCGCGGGGCCTCGGCCATCCGCTATGGGCAACGTTGGCCTCATTGCTGGTGAGTGTTTTGGTGCTGTTGCCGGTGATTCTGGCGTTGCGCCTGCCGCTGCCGTCGCTGGGTTTTATCAGCAAGGCGCCGTTGTGGATGTGGGCTGGCGGTGCGTTCGGCGTGTGCTTTGTGGCGCTGGCGGTGATGTTGCTGCCGAAGCTCGGCGCGTCGGGGTTTGTTGCGCTGGCGTTGGCCGGGCAGGTGATTGCGTCGATGGTGCTGGATCACTTCGGGTTGTTTGGGCTGGTGGAGAAACAGCTGTCGATGTCGCGGGTGTTGGGCGCGTTGTTGCTGATTGGCGGGGTGGTGTTGATTCAGTTTGGTGGGGCGGCGAGCAGGAATCTGGCACCTGCCGGGTAGGATTCGGAGGCGCCCCCGACACCGCATCAGAACATCGCCCTACAAGCAAATATCCAATTCCGCTCAGTATTGCAGGAAGTGTCTGATTCAGGCCCGAAGTCGTGTTCCGTAAAGTCTGGCAATACACACAAATTGCAACGACCCACGGATTGCCACGCTTAAGGGATGCCCTGATGAACCATATACAGCAAGCACCAAACCTTTATTCCAATTATCGAAAAGTCATCGCCCTGGCGAACCAGGACTGGGAAAACGCCGAGCTCGGCAAAGTCGCCGGGCTCAATGTCGAGGTCATGGGTTCCAACCACCTGCTCGATCAATACGGACGGGAGTTACAACACTTCTGTACCACGTCCTACCTTGGCCTTGATCACCACCCAGCCCTGCTCCAAGGTGCAATCGCCGCACTGCAGGAAACTGGCACCCTGCGCGTCGCCAACTCGAAAAATCGCTGCAAGCTGGGGATTCTCGAAAAATACGAAACCGAGCTTTCGCAGTTGTTCGATGCAGTGTGCCTGACGACCCTGTCCTGCAGCGCTGCAAGTGCGGGGATCTTGCCGCTGCTGGCCAGCGGTGTATTGACCGAGAATCGCCCGCCAGTGATGGTCTTTGACCGTCAGGCGCATTACTCGATGAATCACTTGAAAGCTGCATGCGCCGACGAAACCCGTGTGATGACCTGTCCGCACAACGATATGAATTTTCTAGAAAAGATCTGCCAGCAATATGGTCGTGTGGCCTATATTGGCGATGGCGCCTACAGCATGGGCGGTGTGTCCAACATGGAAGGCCTGCTGTACCTCAAGAATCGTTACGGGCTGTTTCTTTATCTGGATGATTCACACGCGTTGTCAGCCGTGGGCCATAACGGCGTCGGTCTGATACGCCCGAGAATCCAGACGCTGGAAGATGACTGCGTGATCGTCGCGTCGCTGGCCAAGTCATTTGGCGCCAGTGGTGGACTGGTGATGCTTGGCAACCAGCGCCAGAAAAAAATCATCCAGCGTTATGGCGGCCCGAGCAATTGGTCACAAAGTCTCAACTGTGCGGCAATCGGCGCCGGACGAGCGTCAATTCGTCTACATTACACCGCCGAATTCGCCGCTCTACAGGCCTGCCTCCAGGCTAATATCCGCCTCTTCGACAGTTTGATCAGTACAGAGCAATGCCACAGCGCGATGGCAATCCGCTTGATCGACTGCGGCCAGGCGGATCTGGCCAATCGCATCGCCAGCGAGCTGGCCGAGCAAGGCTTTTTCACCAGCGCAGTATTTTTCCCGGTAGTTGCCCAAGGTAAAGCGGCCATTCGGGTAACCTTGCGTGCTGATATGGAGCCGTCGCTGATCCGACGTTTCTGCGATGTAGTCAGCGAATTGTTGCGCACACACCGCGTCGATTTCGACATCTGAGCCAGGGACGATCGATGAACGCCAGCGCCACCCTTCTTATCACCTGCTGCACTGTGTTCCTCGCACAGTTGGGCATGAGTATTTACCTGCCAGCGCTGCCGGAGATTGCCGGCCATCTGCATGCAGGGCCTGCGCAAGTGGCGTGGGGTTTATCGATTTATCTGGTCGGCATGGCGCTGCCAATGCTGCTTTGGGGATCACTAGCCCAGCGTATCGGGCGCAAACCTGTGTTACTCGCAGCATTGGGGCTGTATGGCGCGGCGAACCTGGCGTTGCCGCTGGGTTCGACGCTGGAGTCGTTCCTGTTACTGCGCCTGATTCAGGGCGTCGGCGCCAGCGGGATTTCGGTGATGGCACGGGTGCTGATTCGCGACAGTTTTCGCGGCGACCTGCTGGCCAAAGCATTGTCATGGATTTCGATTTCGTTCGTGGTGGCTCTAGGCATCGGCCAGTACCTGGGTTCGATCATTCAGGTCACGCTGGGCTGGCAGGCAATCTTCTACTTGCTCGGCATCACGTGCCTGCTGATGGCCATGATCGTATTCCGGGTCAATTTTGCGACATTGGAGGAGGCGCAAACCAATGCTTCGGCATGGCTGATTTACCGGCGCATCCTGATCCATCGCGCGTTCCTGTTGCCGGCACTGGCCGGAGGCCTCGGCTACGGGGTGATCATCGCCTTCAACACGGCTGCGCCACTGATCCTGCAAGGACCGTTCAATTGGTCTACGGTGGATTACGGTCTGCTCGGCTGGCCGATCAGTGCGGCATACTTTCTCGGGGCACTGGTGGTCAATCGCTTCGTTCTGCGCACGGGTCAACACCGGTTGATGACGTTGGGCGTGGTGCTGGTGATGGCGGGGTGCGGAGTAATGCTGCTGGGCAGTCTGACAGCCAGTTCCATCGCGCTGATGCTGTGGCTGCCCTATTGCGTAGCGGTGTTCGGACAATCGCTGAACTACCCGATCAGCCTGTCCCGTGCCAACGATGGCGCACCGATTGCGGGTGCTTACGCAATGGCGTTGAGCGGATTTATTCATCAACTGATGGCGGCAATGATCGGCGCGATTGCCAGTCTTGTCGCTAGCCCTTCGGCGTGGCCGCTGGCACTGTTATGCAGTTTGCTTGCAGTCGGCGCGATGCTCTGTGTGACATTCACGCCGACGCGCGTCAGCCCTTAAAACGCATTACGGAAAATCTCCTCGATCTGCCGCTGATCCGCCGCCCGTGGGTTGGTCAGGCCGCATGCATCTTTCAGCGCGTTGGTGGCAAGCACCGGGATGTCACTGAGCTTGGCGCCGAGTTCACGCAGGCCACCCGGAATATCGACATCTTTGGCCAGACAACGGATCGCGTTGATCGCCGCCTGAGCGCCCTCTTCCTGGCTGAAACCACGGATGTCCGCACCCATGGCGTGGGCGACGTCAGTCAGGCGTTCGGCACAGATCAACGCGTTGAAGGTCTGCACATGCGGCAGCAGCACGGCGTTGCACACGCCATGGGGCAAGTCGTAGAAACCGCCCAACTGGTGGGCCATCGCGTGCACGTAGCCAAGCGACGCGTTGTTGAACGCCATGCCGGCGAGGAACTGCGCGTAAGCCATGTTCTCGCGCGCCGCAAGGTCGCTGCCGTCACGCACCGCCAGGCGCAGGTTGTTGCTGATCAGGGTCATGGCCTTCAGCGCGCAAGCGTCGGTGATCGGGTTGGCCGCAGTCGAAACGTAGGCTTCGATGGCGTGGGTCAGTGCGTCCATGCCGGTGGCGGCCGTCAGGCTTTTCGGCATGGCGACCATCAGGGCCGGGTCGTTGACCGACAGCAGCGGCGTGACGTTGCGGTCGACGATGGCCATTTTCACGTGGCGCGATTCGTCGGTGATGATGCAGAAACGGGTCATCTCGCTGGCAGTGCCGGCGGTGGTGTTGATGGCGATCAGCGGCAACTGCGGCTTGCTCGATTGATCGACGCCTTCGTAGTCGCGGATCTGCCCGCCGTTGGTCGCACACAGAGCAATGCCCTTGGCGCAGTCATGGGGCGAACCGCCGCCCAGCGACACCACGAAATCGCAGCGACTGTCCTTGAGCAGCGCCAACCCGGCCTCGACATTGGCAATGCTCGGATTCGGTTTGGCGCCGTCGAAGATCACCGAATCGATGTCCTGCATCGCCAGTTTTTCGGCAAGCATGGTCGCCACGCCGGCCTTGGCCAGCCCCGCGTCGGTGACGATCAGCGCCTTGCGAAACCCATAGTTGCGGATCGCAACCATGGCCTCGTCGAGGCATCCGTTGCCCATGATGTTTACGGCCGGAATGAAAAAGGTGCTGCTCATGCGCGTCTCCTGACTGGAGCCGAATCGACTGCTCCGATACGGCGGATGTGCACAGGATTGACCGATCGGTCACCACCGATGTTGATCTGGCTCAATGCCCGCTCGTGATAAAGTCGCCGTCCATCCGCCCTTTGTTTTGAGACTGCCCACGCAATGACCGATTTTCTGGACGTCGATGCCACCCTCGAAGACTGGAGCGCCCTGCGCGCCACCGCCGACTTCAACGGTCTGCTGGTGGGCAATGGCGCCAGCCGCGCGGTGTGGGACGATTTTGGCTATGACTCGCTGTTCGAAAACGCGCGCACCGTGGAAGAGAAACCACTGAGCCCGTCGGAACTGAGCGTGTTCGACGCGATGCAGACGCGCAGCTTCGAGCAGGTGCTCGGTGCGCTGAAAACCACCAGCCGGGTCAACAAGGCCCTGGCCGTCAGTTCGGCGGCACCGCGCAATCGCTACTACGCGATCAAGGAAGCGCTGATCAACACCGTACACGCCGTGCACATTCCCTGGCGCCTGGTGCAGGCCCCGACTCTGGCCACGCTCAATGAAGAACTGGCGCGGTATCGCACGGTGTTCACCACCAATTACGACCTGCTCAGCTACTGGGCGATCCAGCACCGCAGCGAGGCGATCGACGACCTGTTCAACGGTCCCGATGCCAGTTTCGATCTGAGCGCAAGCAGCAGCGCCAAACCGCGTCTGTTGTATCTGCACGGCGGGCTGCACCTGGTGCGCAATCAGGACGGCACCGCGCGCAAACTGACCTCGACCGAGGGCACCCTGCTCGGCAGTTTTGCCATCAACAACACGATCAAGACGCTCGACGACGTGCCGCTGTTCGTCAACGAAGGGCCGAGCACAGACAAGCTCAAGACCATTCGCAGCTCGGATTATCTGTCGTTCTGCTATGAGCAGTTATTGGGCCACGCGCAGAACCTGTGCATCTTCGGTCATGCACTGGGCGAGCAGGATGCTCACATCGTCAGGGCGCTGCGCCTGGCGAAACCGGCGAGCGTGGCCATCTCGATCTATCCGCGCAGTGCGGCGTTCATTCAGCATCAGAAACGCCATTACGCCAAGGTGTTCGAGGGCACCGGGATTGCGTTGCGGTTTTTTGATGCGAAGACGCATGCGTTGGGGGATCCGAAGCTTTCGGTGCCGGTCGAGGTTTGATGTAACCGGACTGACGCCTTCGCGAGCAAGCTCGCTCCCACATTGGAACGCGAACTACTGTGGGAGCGAGCTTGCTCGCGAAGCTTTTGGGGCCAACTCATTCTTCGCTGCTGTGCACCACCACCAGCAACTGCGCCTGCACCTCGCCCACCGATCTGATCCGGTGCGGCTTCTGCGCATTGAAGTGCAGCGCATCGCCACGCTCCAGCAGCACCCGCTCGTTCATGAAATCCACTTCCACCTGCCCTTCGTGGACGAACAGAAACTCCTCGCCCAAGTGCTCCTTGAAGGTCTTGTCGGTGAATTCGCGCGGCGGGTAGATGATGAACGGCAGCAGATTGCGTTCGCTGACCTGATGTGCCAGCACCGCATACCCCGGGCTCTGATCGTTGGCCGCCAGTGACTGGCGTTCGTGGCTGCGTACCAGGCTATAGCTGTCGAGGCTGACGTTGTCTTCGGAGAACAATTCCTCGACCTTCACGTTCAGTGCCTTCGCCAGTTTCAGCGCGGCCGCAATCGACGGGGTGTTCAGCCCGCGCTCGACTTTCGACAGATAACTCTTGGTCATGCCGGATTTTTCCGCCAGTGCCTCAAGTGTCACGCCAAGTTTTTTTCTCAACAATTTCAAACGGATAGACATGCGCAGCAGTTATTCCATCAAGGAAACGACGATTGATGCTTGCTTATGACACTTTGTGTCATATAGGCTCTTTAGTGTCATTTGCAATCACCCAAAGGACACCGACATGGCCAAGACATTAGCACTACCCAAAGCGCAACTGGTCAAGCAAGCGCTGACCCAGATGCAAAACACCCTGGCGGATAATACGTGGACTGACCGGCAAAAGCTGGCGCTGACCTGCCGGATCCTGTTCGAGAGCGGTCACGACTCCGGTCTGGCCGGACAAATCACCGCTCGCGGCCCACAACCGGGGACCTATTACACTCAACAACTGGGCCTGGGTTTCGATGAAATCACCGCGAGCAATCTGCTGCTGGTCAACGAAGATCTGGAAGTGCTCGAAGGCCACGGCATGGCCAACCCGGCCAACCGTTTCCACAGCTGGGTCTATCGCGCCCGGCCGGACGTGAACTGCATCATCCACACGCACCCGACGCACATTGCCGCGCTGTCGATGCTGGAGGTGCCACTGCAGATTTCCCACATGGACCTGTGCCCGCTGTACGACGACTGTGCGTTTCTCGAAGGCTGGCCGGGCGTGCCCGTGGGCAACGAAGAGGGCGAACTGATTGCCGGTGCACTGGGCGACAAGCGCGCGATTCTACTGTCGCACCACGGCCAACTGTCGACCGGCAGCACGATCGAAGAAGCCTGTGTCATCGCCCAACTGATCGAGCGCGCCGCCAAACTGCAACTGCTGGCAATGGCCGCCGGGACGATCAAACCGATCATTCCGGCGCTGGGGCGCGAGGCCCATGACTGGGTGTCGAAACCCAAGCGCCACGCCGCCGCTTTCAACTACTACGCCCGGCAGAACCTGCGCCAACACGCCGATTGCCTGAACTGATTTCAGCCTTTCCCGGAGACTCATCATGTCCAACATTCACGGCATCATCGGCTACACCATCACCCCGTTCGGCACCCACGGCGAAGGCCTCGATCTGCCGGCCCTCGGCCAATCGATCGATCGTCTGATCGACAGCGGCGTCCATGCCATCGCCCCGCTCGGCAGCACCGGCGAAGGCGCTTACCTCAGCGACGCCGAGTGGGATCAGGTCGCCGAATTCAGCATCAAACACGTGGGCAAACGGGTGCCGACCATCGTCAGCGTCTCCGATCTGACCACCGCCAAAGCCGTGCGCCGCGCACGCTTCGCTGAAGCCCACGGCGCTGACGTGGTGATGGTGCTGCCAGCGTCGTACTGGAAGCTGACTGAAGCGGAAATCCTCGCGCACTACCGCGCCATCGGCGACAGCGTCGGTGTGCCGATCATGCTCTACAACAACCCGGCCACCAGCGGCACCGACATGTCGGTGGAGCTGATTCTGCGCATCGTCAATGGCGTGGAAAACGTGACCATGGTCAAGGAGAGCACCGGCGACATTCAGCGCATGCACAAGCTGCAATTACTCGGTGAAGGTCAGGTGCCGTTCTACAACGGCTGCAATCCGCTGGCACTGGAAGCGTTTGCCGCCGGCGCCAGAGGCTGGTGCACCGCCGCGCCAAACCTGATACCGCAGCTGAATCTGGATTTGTATGCGGCGTCGCTGGCCGGTGATCTGGTTCGGGCACGTGAGTTGTTCTACCGCCAGTTGCCGCTGCTGGACTTCATTCTCAAGGGCGGTTTGCCAGCGACGATCAAGGCCGGACTGCGCGAGACGGGGCTGGAGGTCGGCGATCCCCGGTTGCCAGTGTTCCCGTTGAGTGACACCGGCAGACATCACCTCAAAGCGCTGCTCGACGTTTTGCGCTGATGAAAAAAATCCCGCCCGGAACACTCCGGGCGGGATTTTTCCTGCCTGTCGGTCAAAGACTGGCGGCGTGCTTCATCGCTTCGCGGTGGAAGGGCTGATCCTTCAGGACCTGCGCAATGAACGTGTCAGTGATCAAGCGCACATGTTCGAACTGCCCGCCCGAGGCGTTAAAGGCGCCCCGCCAGGATTCAGTGTGATTATGCACGGCATAGACACCCAGTATCTCCTTGCCATGGCTGAGACTGAACACCACTGTGCTGTCGAAGCTCACCGGTACCGGCACCAGGAACAGCGTGAAGGCACTCAGGAACAACTGAGGCTGAAGCGCGCCGACATCGCTGTTGGCGACTACCAGAACGTTGTAGCCATCCTCGCTTCGACCGGCGCGAACTTCGTCGAAAGTGCCGCGCCGACGCAGTTCGTCTCGCAACATCCAGCTCGGCAGACCGAGCACATTGACGTTGATCGCCGGCAGTTGCTGGCTGTAGTCGACGTCGGGGGCCTTGAGGCTGTGGGTCGCCTGACAACCACCCAGCAACATGAGCAATCCCAGAAACAGAAGCTTGAGGCGCATTAGAGTTTTCCTGACAACATGGCTTTATAGACAGAGGCGCTGGGGCCGTTTTCTTCGCGAATGAACGGCGTGGCGGTGTCCAGATTCGGCATGTCCAGACGCTGCAATCCTGGTACTTGCGGGTATTTGGCACGAACCAGCGCCGCATCACGTTCAAGATGATCGCTGTGCAGGAACAGGCATGACAGCTGAAGACCGATCAGGCACCCGGCGCGAAAATCGCCGATGTAATAAGCCTTGCCCGCCTCGAGTTGCATGCCGATGGTGAAGTCTTCACGGCTCCACGTCACCGACTGCCCATGATCGAAACGCACGTTGTAGATCTCGTAACGACCGGGTTTGAGCGGCATCACAAACAACGTGCCGATGCCGTGATCGGTCTCGCGTACATCTCGCTCGGTTCGGGCGTAAAACTCGTTGTGCAGGCGTGCAGTGGCGAAATCATCGCTTCCACGCTTACGGATCATCAGCATTTGTTCCTTCGCTGAAAACCTCGTCTTGGGCCAGATGCCGACCACACCTACCACATAAGCCACGCCGGAATCGGCGGTTGGCTTGAGTTCATCGTCAATGTGGGTGGGTGACATGCTGTAGCAACCGCTCAGGCCGAGCAGCGCCGTCAGAACAGCGAAAAAGCGAATCATCAAAGGAAAAACTCTCGCGTAAACATTGAAAAACACACGAAAGAGTATTGAACGCCGCCCCTTCCATGGATTGGTCGCGAAGGATAAGCGATGTAGTGGCACATAGCCAGAATTCAGTCGCCATTGTTTTGGCGACTGAGTCGTGGAGTTATTTCAAAGCACCGGCAACGTCTTGTCCTTGATCACTTTGCTCGGCCCGTTGGCCTTGACGCTGGCGATGCCTTTGGCGCACGCGGCGTCCGTGGAGTACGACTCGCTGCTGCCGATGATCTGATGGTTGGCGGCCTTGAGGTTGAAGTATGGGTGGCCATCCTTCGTCGATTTCTTCTCGTAGCGTTCATCCAGCGGGCTATTGGTCTGCACCGAAGCAATGCCGTTGTCGGCAGCCGCGCGGGTGGTGTAGAGCTCGCTGGTGAGAATGGTTTCAGCGTTGGCGGCCTTCAGCACAAACCTGAACTGGCCGTTGCTGCTTTTGCTCACTTCGTACCATCCGGACATGCTCGTTTCTCCTTGGCGGTTGAAAGGTTTTGCGCCAGTGAGTAAAGACCAGCCCGAGATTTCTGTCGCCTGTAATGGCCTCTTCGCGAGCAAGCCCGCTCCCACAGGGTTCTTCAGCGGCCACAAAACTTGTGAGCACCTGAGAAACCTGTGGGAGCGGGCTTGCTCGCGAAGGGGGCGACTCGCAATCAGCTATTTCACCCCCGCCCGCACCACCGACAACTGCGGCTCCGTCACCCGCCGCTGACTCAGATAGCGTGTACAACTCACCCGCAGGAACGAGGCAAAATTCACCACCTCGCCGCGATAATCCATCACCTCTTCATACAGCTTGGCGATCAGTTGATTGGTGGTCATGCCATCGACTTCGGCGATTTCGCTGAGGATGTCCCAGAACTGGTTTTCCAGGCGCAGCGTCGTCACTACGCCGCAGATGCGCAGCGAGCGCGAGCGGGATTCGTAGAGAATCGGGTCGGCCTTGACGTAGAGCTCGCACATCGGCGGATCCTCGTTACAGGGTGATCTTGGTGCCGAGCAGGCCGAGGAAACCGGCCAGCCAGTTCGGATGCGCCGGCCACGCTGGCGCAGTCGCCAGATTGCCTTGAACGTGGCCGTCGGTCACCGGGATATCGATGAACGTGCCACCGGCCAGGCGTACTTCCGGCGCACAGGCCGGATAGGCGCTGCATTCGCGACCTTCCAGAACACCCGCCGCCGCGAGCAACTGCGCGCCGTGGCACACAGCGGCAATCGGTTTGCCAGCCTTGTCGAAGGCGCGCACCAGCTCCAGAACTTTTTCGTTCAGGCGCAGATATTCCGGCGCTCGTCCGCCGGGGATCAGCAGCGCGTCGTAATCGGCCTCGGCGACCTTGGCGAAATCAAAGTTGAGGGCAAACAGGTGACCCGGTTTCTCGCTGTAAGTCTGGTCGCCTTCGAAGTCATGGATCGCAGTGCGCACGGTCTTGCCCGCAGCCTTGTCCGGGCACACGGCGTGCACGGTGTGACCGACCATTTGCAAGGCCTGGAACGGCACCATCACTTCGTAGTCTTCGACGTAATCGCCGACCAGCATCAGGATTTTTTTCGCGGCCATGGGGAGGACTCCTCTGGGAATGGGCTTGCAGGAGTATTCAAGGTAGACCTTATCGGTTGGGCCGGGTAACAACCGGCTACTACCTCGAAGACCGCGTTATCGTTCTTCGCGAGCAGGCTCACTCCTACAGGGGAATGCATTCCAATTGTAGGAGTGAGCCTGCTCGCGATAGCGTCCGCAAACTGTACGCCTAAGTCTGTGCCTAGCTGTAACAGCCCGACCCGCCCGGTTTATGGCTAGATGAAGCCACCTCCCTGTCACCTTCAATTCTGGTCACTCACATGTCCTCGCGCGAAAACACCGGCATGGCCCTCGGCCTGCTCGGGGTTGTGATTTTCAGCCTGACCCTGCCCTTCACCCGGATCGTGGTGCAGGAACTGCATCCGCTGCTCAACGGCCTCGGCCGCGCGCTGTTCGCGGCGATTCCCGCGGCAGCGTTGTTGTTATGGCGACGCGAGAAGTGGCCGAGCTGGCAGCAGATCAAAGGCCTGAGCCTGGTGATCGCCGGGGTGATTCTCGGCTTCCCGGTGCTGTCGGCGTGGGCCATGCAGACCTTGCCGGCGTCCCACGGCGCGCTGGTCAACGGGTTGCAGCCGCTGTGCGTGGCGCTGTATGCGGCGTGGCTGTCCCATGAACGCCCATCGAAAGCCTTCTGGGCCTGCGCCGCACTGGGCAGTGCGCTGGTGCTCGGCTACGCGTTGTACACCGGAGCCGGGAGCATTCAGGCCGGTGACTTGTTGATGCTCGGCGCAATTGCCGTCGGTGGTCTGGGGTATGCCGAAGGTGGCCGGTTGGCCAAGGAAATGGGCGGCTGGCAGGTAATCTGCTGGGCGCTGGTGCTGTCGACGCCGCTGCTGATCGGGCCAGTCTTGTATCTGGCGCTGCAGCATCACGGTGCAGTGTCAGCCAAGGCCTGGTGGGCCTTCGGCTACGTGGCACTGTTTTCGCAGTTTCTCGGTTTCTTCGCCTGGTACGCCGGGTTGGCGATGGGCGGGATCGCGCGGGTCAGTCAGATCCAGTTGCTGCAGATCTTTTTCACCATCGCGTTTTCGGCGCTGTTCTTTGGTGAACATGTCGAGCCGATCACCTGGGTGTTTGCCTGCGGGGTGATCGCGACGGTGATGCTCGGGCGCAAGACCGCAGTAAAATCAAATGTGGGAGCGAGCTTGCTCGCGAAGGGGCCGTAACAGTCGACATCATCGTTGACTGTCAGTCCGCTTTCGCGAGCAAGCCCGCTCCCACAGGATCAGAGGTAGCCATCCGAACGCAGCAGCGTTTCCAGACAGTGCTCGCTGATGTTGTAGAAATCCTTGAGCTCCTGAATCTTCACCAGCAACTGAGCCGGGTCGACCGGCTCGGCGCGTTTCACCGCGAGAATCATCTTGTTCTTGTTGGTGTGTTCCAGCGAGATGAATTCGAACACTTTGGTCTCGTAACCGCAGGCTTCGAGGAACAGTGCACGCAGGCTGTCGGTGACCATTTCCGCCTGTTGGCCCAGGTGCAGACCGTATTGCAGCATCGGCTTGAGCAGCGCCGGACTCTGGATCTGCAGGCGGATCTGTTTGTGGCAGCACGGCGAGCACATGATGATCGACGCGCCCGAGCGGATGCCGGTGTGAATCGCGTAGTCGGTGGCGATGTCGCAGGCATGCAGGGCGATCATCACGTCCAGTTCGCTCGGCGCCACGCTGCGCACGTCACCGCACTTGAACACCAGCCCCGGGTGCTCCAACTTGGCCGCGGCGGCGTTGCACAGGTTGACCATCTCTTCGCGCAGCTCGACGCCGGTGACTTCGCCTTCGGCCTTGAGCGTGTTGCGCAGGTAATCGTGGATGGCGAACGTCAGGTAGCCCTTGCCCGAACCGAAATCCGCCACCCGCACCGGTTTGTCCAGCGCCAGCGGTGACGAGGTCAGGGCGTGGCTGAAGACTTCGATGAACTTGTTGATCTGCTTCCACTTGCGCGACATCGCCGGGATCAGCTCATGCTGCGCGTTGGTCACGCCCAGGTCCTTGAGGAACGGTCGGCTCAAGTCCAGAAAACGGTTTTTCTCACGGTTGTGCTCGGCGGACGGCGCTTCACGCAATTGCTGAGGTTTGCTCTTGAACAGTGAACTCTTGCCCTTTTTGCTGTATTCGAGCTGGGCTTCGTCGGTCACGGTCAGCAGATGCGCATTCTTGAACGCGGCCGGCAACAGCTCGGCAATCACCGCCACGCCTTCGCTCAGCGGCAGATTCTTGGTGATGTCGCGGGTCTTGTAGCGATAGACAAACGACAGGTGTGGCTGCGCCTTGACCGTCACCGCTTTGATGATGATCCGCTGCAGATCCGCCTCTTCACCCACGTACTTGGCCAGCACCAGTTTGATGAAGCCGTTGTGTTCGAGGCTGGTTTGCAGCAGCTCGATGAACTGGGCGTGATGATCGGGCGCGGGTTTGGCAGACGGCGCGGATGGGGCGGTAACGGACATGAACAAGCGGCCTCGGGCGGGGCGAAACGGGAATGGCGAGTATTTTAGGGGGGATGGGGGTTGGGGACACGTTCTTATTTACCCAACGGCTTTAAAAGCGCCCTCACCCTAACCCTAACCCTCTCCCGGAGGGAGAGGGGACTGATTGGGGGATATTGAAGAGGTTCACCGACTTGAAAGAGTGCCTTTGAATCCATAATCGACTCGGTTTCTAAGGCCGATGTCGAGCGCAAGACATCTAGGTCGGCGCCCTCTCCCTCCGGGAGAGGGCTGGGGTGAGGGGCTTCTAGGCCAGCACCACCAACCGATTGGGTAATTCATTCCTCACCTGCGTCACCGGCACGTGCACCTTGAGCAGTTCCCCACAGGCCTCGATGCAGGTGACAAAGCCCTCGAGCGTGCGCCCCTGCCGCACCTGCTCGGTGAACGCGGCGACGATCGCGTCCCAGCTTTTGTTGTCCAGCCGCCGGGAAATCCCCTCGTCCACCAGAATCTCCACGTAGCGCTCGGCCTCGCAGACAAAGATCAGCATCCCGGTGCTGCCGACGGTGTGGTGCAGGTTCTGTTCGAGGAACTGCCGCCGCGCCAGATTCGATGCCCGCCAGTGGCGCACGCGGCGCGGGATCAGATGGGTGGTGATCTTCGGCAGGCGAAACAGCAGGCACAGGACGATGAACAGCCCCCATTGCACCAGCAACAGGCTGTGCATGGTCAGCCAGCCAGTCAGGTAATGGACGATGCCCGGCACCAGCAGCGCCAGCAGGCTGGCCCACAGCAACGGAATGTACGCGTAGTCATCGGCGCGGGCCGCCAGCACGGTGACCAGTTCGGCGTCGGTGTCGCGCTCGACCCGGGCGATCGCCTCGGCGACTTTGCGTTGTTCGTGTTCGCTCAGTAATGCCATGTCGAAAAATGCCTGATCATTATTGTTGTGTGTTCACCAGCCGCCGGACGAACCGCCGCCGCCGAAACTGCCCCCGCCGCCGCTGAAGCCCCCGCCTCCACCGCCACCGCCAAATCCACCACCGCCAAATCCACCACCGCCGAAACCGCCCCCGCCTCCGGAGCCGCCACGGCCGGCGGGAAGGATACCGAGCATCTGGCAGACAAACACGGTCAGGATGAACAACACCACCAGAAAAACGAACAACAGCGGATGACGCGAGACAAAATCGCTCTGCGGATCGCCGCTCGACTCGTACACCGTCGACGGTTCGTCCAGAGGATTGCCGCCGAGCACCACCAGCATCGCCGCAACGCCGTCGCTGATGCCCTTGCTGAAATTGCCGGCCTTGAACGCCGGGGTGATCACTTGATGAATGATCACCGAACTCTGTGCATCGGTCAGCCGATCTTCCAGCCCGTAACCGACTTCGATGCGCAGTTTGCGCTCGTCCCGGGCGACGATCAGCAGCGCGCCGTTGTTCTTGTCTTTCTGGCCGATGCCCCAGTGCCGGCCCAGTTGTACGCCGTAATCCTCGATGGTGGTGCCCTGCAGATCAGGCACCGTGACCACCACCAGTTGCTCGCCGGTAGCTTGCTCGTGAGCCTGCAATTGCTGGCTCAACTGGGCGCGCACCGACGGCTCGAGCATCTGCGCCTCGTCCACCACCCGCCCGCTCAGCGCCGGGAACGTCAACTCGGCCCGGGCGCTGACGGCGAACAGCCAGAGCATCAGCACCAGGCCTATCTTCAACACACGCATGGGCAACCTCGAATCAGAACTTCACTTCCGGGGCCTTTTCCGCACCGGGGGTGGTGGCCTCGAAGGTTTCGCGAATCGGCAGGTCGCTGTACATCACGCTGTGCCAGAGGCGCCCGGGAAACGTGCGGATCTCGGTGTTGTACTTCTGCACCGCCAGAATGAAATCGCGCCGCGCCACGGCAATCCGGTTTTCCGTGCCTTCGAGCTGCGATTGCAGGGCAAGGAAGTTCTGGTTGGCCTTCAGGTCCGGATAACGCTCGGAGACCACCATCAAACGGCTGAGCGCGCCACTCAACTGATCCTGAGCCTGCTGGAACTGCTTGAGTTTTTCCGGATTGTCGAGGGTGCTGGCATCGACCTGGATCGACGTCGCCTTGGCCCGCGCCTCGACCACTGCAGTCAGGGTTGCTTCTTCATGCTTGGCATAGCCTCTGACGGTTTCCACCAGATTGGGAATCAGGTCGGCACGACGCTGGTACTGGTTCTGGACCTGACCCCAGGCCGCCTTGGCCTGTTCATCGAGGGTCGGGATATTGTTGATGCCGCACGCGGTCAACAACGTGGCAAGCACCAGCAGCGTGGCGACCTGCAGTCGCGAGCGGTAGGTTGGACTGACATTCATCAAAGTGATGCTCCCTGGCATATTTCATAAAAAACCGACCGTGAAACCTTCTGCATCAGCGGTTGGGGCATAATCGGCCGCGCCACTGGATTGCAACGGGCCGATGGGCTAAAAAGAGGCCCTGCGCAAACGCAGCCGAGTGTCGGCGGGCGTTTTTGGCTCGGTCATTTTGAGCCTGCACCCGAACAACAATAGTCGCTCCCTAACTTTTGGCTGGCCGGCATTGCATTGCCGCTTGGGCCCTTGAGAAAAATATTCATGAAGAAGCTGTGTTTGCTGGGCCTGTTCGTCAGCCTGGCCAGTCATCAAGTATTGGCCGCCACGACCCCGGTACCCCTGGAAAACAAGGACGCGTTCATCAGCAATCTGATGAAACAAATGACCCTCGATGAAAAGATCGGCCAGTTGCGCCTGATCAGCATCGGCCCGGAAATGCCCCGTGAGTTGATCCGCAAAGAGATCGCCGCCGGCAACATCGGCGGTACGTTCAACTCGATCACCCGCCCGGAAAACCGTCCGATGCAGGACGCGGCGATGCGCAGTCGCCTGAAGATTCCGATGTTTTTTGCGTACGATGTGATCCACGGTCACCGTACGATTTTCCCGATTCCGCTGGCCCTGGCATCGAGCTGGGACATGGACGCCATCGGTCAGTCCGGGCGCGTTGCCGCCAAGGAAGCCGCGGCCGACAGCCTCGACATCACCTTCGCGCCGATGGTCGACATCTCCCGCGATCCGCGCTGGGGCCGCAGCTCCGAAGGGTTCGGTGAAGACACCTACCTGACCTCGCGCATTGCCAAAGTGATGGTCAAGGCCTATCAGGGCGACACGCCGAGCGCGGCTGACAGCATCATGGCCAGCGTCAAGCACTTCGCCCTGTATGGCGCGGTCGAGGGCGGGCGCGACTACAACGTCGTCGACATGAGCCCGGTGAAGATGTACCAGGACTACCTGCCACCGTACCGCGCGGCGATCGACGCCGGTGCCGGCGGGGTGATGGTGGCGTTGAACTCGATCAACGGCATCCCGGCCACCGCCAATACCTGGCTGATGAACGACCTGCTGCGCAAGGACTGGGGCTTCAAGGGCCTGGCCGTCAGCGACCACGGGGCGATCTTCGAGCTGATCAAGCACGGCGTGGCCGCCGACGGTCGTGAAGCGGCGAAGCTGGCGATCAAGGCCGGCATCGACATGAGCATGAACGACACCCTGTACGGCAAAGAGCTGCCGGGGCTGCTCAAGTCCGGCGAGATCGAGCAGAAAGACATCGACAACGCCGTGCGCGAAGTGCTCGCCGCCAAGTACGACATGGGCCTGTTCAAGGACCCGTACCTGCGCATCGGCAAGGCCGAGGATGATCCGGCCGACACCTACGCCGAAAGCCGTCTGCACCGCGCCGAGGCCCGTGACGTGGCACGCCGCAGCCTGGTGCTGCTGAAGAACCAGAACGAAACCCTGCCGCTGAAGAAAGACGCGAAAGTCATGCTGGTCGGTCCATTGGCCAAGGCGCCGATCGACATGATGGGCAGTTGGGCGGCGGCCGGTAAGCCGGCGCAATCGGTGACGCTGTTCGACGGCATGAGCTCGGTGATTGGCGACAAGGCCAACCTGATCTACGCCCGTGGCGCGAATATCACCAGCGACAAGAAGGTGCTGGATTACCTGAACTTCCTCAACTTCGACGCCCCGGAAGTGGTCGATGATCCGCGCCCGGCCAACGTGTTGATCGACGAAGCGGTGAAAGCGGCCAAGGACGCCGACGTGATCGTCGCCGCTGTGGGCGAATCCCGTGGCATGTCCCACGAATCCTCCAGCCGCACCGACCTGAACATCCCGGAAAACCAGCGCGAGCTGATCCGTGCCCTGAAAGCCACCGGCAAACCGCTGGTACTGGTGCTGATGAACGGCCGTCCGCTGACCATCCTCGAAGAGAACCAGTCGGCTGATGCGATTCTGGAAACCTGGTTCAGCGGCACCGAGGGCGGTAACGCCATCGCTGATGTGCTGTTCGGCGACTACAACCCGTCGGGCAAACTGCCGGTGACCTTCCCGCGTTCCGTGGGCCAGATCCCGACCTACTACAACCACCTGAGCATTGGCCGGCCGTTCACGCCGGGCAAGCCGGGCAACTACACCTCGCAGTATTTCGATGACACCACCGGTCCCCTGTTCCCGTTCGGTTACGGCCTGAGCTACACCCAGTTCACGCTGAGCGACATGGCGCTGTCGTCAACCACGCTGAACAAGACCGGCAAGCTCGATGCCAGTGTCACCCTGAAAAACACCGGCAAACGTGACGGCGAAACCGTGGTGCAGCTGTACATCCAGGACGTCGCCGGTTCGATGATTCGCCCGGTGAAAGAACTGAAGAACTTCCAGAAAGTCATGCTCAAGGCCGGCGAACAGAAAGTCGTGCACTTCACCATCACCGAGGATGACCTGAAGTTCTACAACGCCCAGCTCAAGTACGCGGCCGAGCCTGGCAAGTTCAACGTGCAGATCGGCCTGGATTCGCAGGATGTGACGCAGCAGAGCTTTGAGTTGCTGTAATTATTCAGTAACCAATGCCCGTGTGAGAGGGGCCTTTGTGGGAGGGGGCTTGCTCCCGAATGCGGTGTATCAGCTAAATTAATGCTGAATGACATGCCGCCTTCGGGAGCAAGCCCCCTCCCACATTGGAATCCACTGGGTTCGGAATTGGCGTTAACCGCGTCTATCGAGAATGTTGACCACCAGCCGATCCACCCAACCCCAGATCCGCTGCTTCACTCGCCGCCACAACGGCCGGCGCTGCCACTCCTCCAGACTGACCTGCTGGCTCAGACCGAAATCCTTCTCGAAACTCTGCACCACCGCTGCCGTCAACGACGGGTCCAGTGCCTCCAGATTCGCCTCCAGATTGAAGCGCAGGTTCCAGTGATCGAAGTTGCACGATCCGATACTCACCCACTCGTCCACCAACACCATTTTCAGATGCAGGAAGCACGGCTGGTATTCGAAGATCTGCACCCCGGCCTTGAGCAGGCGCGGGTAGTAGCGATGGCCGGCGTAACGCACCGACGGGTGATCGGTGCGCGGCCCGGTCAGCAGTAACCGGACGTCGACACCGCGAGCAGCGGCCTTGCGCAGCGAGCGGCGGATTTTCCAGGTCGGCAGGAAATACGGGGTGGCCATCCAGATGCGCTTCTGCCCGCTGTTCAGTGCACGAAACAGCGACTGCAGAATGTCGCGATGCTGACGCGCATCGGCATAGGCCACACGGCCCATGCCCTCGCCCATGTCCGGAACCTTGGGCAAGCGTGGCAGGCCGACATGCGCCGACGGTTTCCACGCCCGGCGATGGCGGTTGGCGATCCATTGGCGGTCGAACAGCACTTGCCAGTCGAGCACCAGCGGGCCGTTGATTTCCACCATCACTTCGTGCCACTCGCTGCTGTCCTGCCCCGGTGTCCAGAATTCATCGGTAACACCGGTGCCGCCGACCACCGCCAGACGCTGATCGACCAGCAGCAATTTGCGGTGATCGCGATAGAAGTTGCCGACCCAGCGCCGCCAGTTCAGGCGATTGTAGAAACGCAGTTCGACCCCGGCTTTGGTCAGGCGCTGACGCAGGTGCAGGGTAAACGCGAGGCTGCCGTAGTCATCGAACAGGCAGCGTACCCGCACGCCGCGCTCGGCGGCCTGCACCAGCGCCTGAACCACGGCCTCGGCACAAGCGCCCGCCTCCACCAGATACAACTCCAGTTCGACCTGCTCCTCGGCGCGGGCAATTTCCACCAGCATGCGCGGGAAGAATTGCGGGCCGTCAATCAACAGTTCGAACCGGTTGCCGTCACGCCAAGGGAACACCGCGCCGCGCATGTCAGCGCGCCGTGAAAATCAGCACCGCACCCACCGGTACCGACAGACTGATGGCCGACAGGCCGGCCAGGTTGCGCAGGGTTTCCAGCCCCGGCGCCAGATCGAAATCCTCGGCGTTGATCACCACCGGCTCCAGGGTCACCACTTGAAAACGCCGGTCGTCGAGACGGGTGGCCAGCAACTCTGCCGGGTATTCATGTTGCTTGCCGTGCAGGTTGACGGTCAGCGGCAGACGCAATTCCAGCTGCGCACCGGGGGCCAGATCGTTGATCGGGCGCAGGTCGATCCGGGTGCTGATGGTCGCTTCGGGGAATTGCTCGATCTGGAACAGCTCCTTGCGCATGCGCTCGTCGCGCAGCGGGATGCCGCTGTTGATCGAGTCCAGCTCGACTTCGACTTCAGCGCGGCCATCCGGATCGACCTTGCCGTGCAGCACCAGAAAGCGCTGCACTTCAGAAATGTGGGCGTTTTTCGTGCTGACGAACGACAGCCGCGACGACTCGCCATCCAGATACCAGTTGGCCTGCGCCGGCAGCGCGGCGGCAGTCAGCAGCAGACTGGCGAAGGCTGTATAGAGGGAGCGGTTGAACATTGAATACTCGTGGGGGCGATAAACCTGCACGAACCTTAACCGCCCACGCCGTTATTGCAAACTGATCGCCGCAAATCTATCGATTGGTGAAACCTCCTGTGGGAGCGGGCTTGCTCGCGAAGGCGGTGAATCAGTCAACACAAATGCTGAATGGCACACCGCATTCGCGAGCAAGCCCGCTCCCACAGGGTTATCTATTGACTTGAGGATTGAGGCGGCAGCCCTGCCGTTCGCTCAGCCACTGGGCGCGGTTGCTGCGGCCCATGCCGCTGACGGTGATGGTTTTGCTCGCGCTGTCATCGCTGAATTCGCTGGTTGGCAGCCACTGTTTCACATAACCCCGGCAGTATTCGGCATCGTTGTTCATCACATAACGACACGAACAATATTCCTTGGCCGTGTAGGCACTGATGATGTCGGGGAACGCCCACAGGTTGTCCCGTTCGAGCCAGATCCAGCCCAGCAGCACGATCAGCGCCAGCAGCAACACCCGCTTCAACAGTTTCATAGCTGCACCGCCTTGAGCACGCGTTTGAGCAGCTCGTTGTGGCGATAGCTGCCGTCGCGGTCATCGGCGTAACGCACGATCACCAGTTTCTCGCTGGGGATCACATACAGCGCCTGGCCCCAGTGGCCGAGGGCGGCGAAGGTGTCGGGCGGCGCGTCGGGCCACGGCGCGGCGGCGCCATCCGCCGGGCGATTGAGCCACCACTGACCACCGGGCACCGCTTCGTCCTGATGCGCCTTGTAGCCGGCAAAGGCAGTGCGGTTGAAAGCGACCCAATCCTTGGGCAGCAATTGCCGGTCACCCCAACGTCCGTCGCGAGCCATCAGCAGACCGACCCGCGCCAGATCCCGCGCCGTGAGATAGGCATAAGAGGACGCGACAAACGTACCGCCGGCATCGGTTTCCCACACGGCATGGCGGATGCCCAGCGGCTCGAACAGCGCCGTCCACGGATAGTCGGGATAACGCTGCGGACCAACCATGGCTTTCAACGCAGCGGCCAGCAGATTGCTGTCGCCACTGGAGTAACGGAACGCCTGCCCCGGCGGCGCGTAGGCGTCGTGATCGGCGGTGAACCCTGGCATGTCGCGGTGCCCACGGGTGTAGAGCATCGCCACCACCGAGGATTTCAGCGGCGCGTATTCGTAGTCTTCCTGCCAGTCCAGCCCGGAAGCCCAGTGCAGCAGATCCGCCACGGTGATCGCCGGATGTTTTTCCAGCGCCGGATAAAACTTCGAAACCGGATCATCCAGTTTGAACAGGCCTTCGCCATACGCCACGCCGAGTACCGTGGCCATCAGGCTTTTGCTGATCGACCAGGTCAGGTGCGGGGTCTCGGCACGGGTCGGGCCGGCGTAGCGTTCGTAGATCAACTGGCCGTCGCGGATGATCAGCAGCGCGTCCGTGCGGATGCCCTGGCGGGTAGTGTCGTCGCGGGGTGGGAAGGCGTAGGTCTCTAATGCCTCGACCGCTGCGCCGCTGATTTTTGCGCCAGTCGGCCATTGCTCACCGGGCCATTGCTCGGCCTGGACCGTGAAGCTGATCAGCAGCAGAAACAGGGACAGGCTTTTGCACATGGTGAGGGCTCTTGGGGAGAACCTGCTGAGGGTAGTCTTGCCACATGACAGATGTGTGGTGTTTTTGCCACCGCCTTCGCGAGCAAGCCCGCTCCCACATTTGAAACGCTTTCCAAGGGTGGGAGCGGGCTTGCTCGCGAAGAGGCCAGTCAGCCCACCGCCAAAGCCTTGGCCAAGCGTTTGGCCCGCGCCCCCGCTGCCAACTGCATCACCCCCTGATCACGCTGCCACATCTGCGCCCACTCCGGATTACCCGCGCGCAACGCCTGATCGATCTCGCCCTTCAGCGCATCAAACTGCGCAAACAACCCGCCCAACAGCACATGCCCGGCCGGGTTGTTCGGTGGTTGGCGACTCGCTTCCGCGCACCCGGCCAACAGCGCCAGCAAGCGCAACAGCAGCGGCTGCGACCAGCCGCTGTCCTGACCGACACCGTACAACCACGCGGTCATCGCGCTCAGCACATAGACATCTTCCAGGGTACGAAACGGCTTTACATAAGCGTCCCAGCCATCGCCCGCGAGCAATTCGCACAACGCGCCGTCCAGATGCAGCCGACCGTGACTGATGTCCGGCATCAGCGGCAGCGCCGGGAGTTTTTCCACGCGCACGCCGGGCTCGCCGGGATAGACCACCGCCAGACTCAGGCGCGGCGTTTCGCCGGGTTCTTCACTGCGCGCGGCGACGAGCAGCCAGTCCGCCGCATCCCCGGCGGTGACGAAATCCTTTCGCCCGTTGAGGCGCAAATCCGTCAGGCGCGTCTGCATGTCCGCCGGGCGCAGGCTGCGCTGCTCGGTCGCACACAACGCACCAAGACTCGGCGGCGCGCTCGGCCAGAGCATGCGCAACGCCGCCTGATACCCCACCAGAAATGCCAGCCCCGGCGTCGCCATCCGCCGCCCTCCGGCCACCGCCAGTTCGAACGGCGTCACGTTGCCCAATTGATGCAGCAAGGTAGCGAAACCTTCCGCCAGATCAGTCACGGCGGGCAGGCGTTCATGGCTTTCGAGCAGGCTGGGCCAGGGCATAAGAGGCTCCTTGAGGGCTGTCATACAAGCATCACCAAACGTTCACGGTGATGACACCGGGGCTACATAGCCTGACTTTGCACAACATGGCTGCATAAAGAAAGTCGATCGGCTGCAACCCACGACGGGTTCAAGGCCCGTACGGAGATTCAAATGACTCAGATCGCCCGCATCAGCGACACCGGCAATGAACGCCGCCTGCAAGCCGAACGCCTGATCGGCGCCGAGGCCTTGCAGCAAGCCCAGGCCTTGCGCTTCAGCGTATTCAGCGGCGAGTTCAACGCCAAGCTGAAAGGCGCGGAACTGGGTCTGGACATGGATGACTATGATGTTCACTGCAGCCACATCGGCGTGCGTGACCTGAACACCGGGCGTCTGGTCGCCACTACTCGTTTGCTCGATCACACCGCCGCCAGCAGCCTGGGCAAGTTCTACAGCGAAGAAGAATTCAGCCTGCACGGCCTCGCCCATCTGCAAGGCCCGATCCTCGAAATCGGCCGCACCTGCGTCGACCCGGCCTACCGCAACGGCGGCACCATCGCCGTGCTCTGGGGTGAACTGGCCGAAGTGTTGAATCAGGGCGGCTACAGCTACCTGATGGGTTGCGCGAGCATTCCGATGCAGGACGGCGGCGTACAGGCCCACGCAATCATGCAGCGTCTGCGCGAACGTTATCTGTGCACCGAACACTTGCGCGCCGAGCCGAAAAATCCACTGCCGTCGCTGGATATTCCATCGAACGTGATCGCCGAGATGCCGCCGTTGCTCAAGGCCTACATGCGTCTGGGTGCGAAGATCTGCGGCGAGCCGTGCTGGGACGAAGACTTCCAGGTCGCCGACGTGTTTATCCTGCTCAAGCGCGACGAACTCTGCCCGCGCTACGCCAAGCACTTCAAGGCGGCCGTGTGATGAGCCGGTTGCGCGTGTACGCGCGGATCGCGCGGGTGCTGCTGGTGGTGGCGCTGGGCTTGACCATGGCCAGCGTCTTCGGCGTGTTCGAACGTCTGGGCCTGGCGCACTCGATGCAACGTCGGCAGCGCTGGTCACGGTTTTTCATGGCGCGTTTGAGCCATGCCCTGCCCTTTCGCGTGACCGTGCACGGCGAGTTGCCGCAGCAGCCGATGCTGTGGGTCAGCAATCATGTGTCATGGACTGACATTCCGGTGCTGGGCATGCTCACGCCGCTGTCGTTTCTGTCCAAGGCCGAAGTGCGCACCTGGCCGGTGGCCGGCTGGCTGGCGGCGAAGGCCGGCAGTCTGTTTATCCGTCGCGGCTCGGGCGACAGCCAGTTGATCCGCAAACAGATGACCCGTCACTTGCAAACGCAACATCCGTTGCTGATGTTCCCGGAAGGTACCACCACCGATGGCCGCTCGCTGCGCACCTTTCATGGTCGCCTGCTGTCGGCGGCGATTGATTCGGAGGTGATGCTGCAACCGGTGGCAATCCGTTATCTGCGCAATGGCGAAATCGACGCGTTGGCGCCGTTCATTGGTGACGATGACTTGCTGTCGCACCTGATGCGTCTGTTCAGCAACGACTGCGGCGATGTCGAGATTCACGTGCTCAAGCCGATTGCCTGCGTCGGTCGCGAGCGTGCAGCACTGGCGTTCGAAGCACAGCAGGCGGTGCAGAAGGCGTTGTTTGGTGAGGTGGCCAAACCTGCCGAACCGCGTCGCGCCGGCGAATTGATCGCCGCCTGAAACACAGATCCCCCCTGTGGGAGCGGGCTTGCTCGCGAAAGCGGTGGTTCAGCCAATGCACATGTTGAATGACCTACCGCATTCGCGAGCAAGCCCGCTCCCACAGGGGGTTACTGCGTTGTCGACGTTTGTGCAAATTCTTGAAGCTGCGGATAGAACAAACGGAAATCCTCACTCAGCGGCTCGTACAACCGCCGCAATTCCTGCATAGCCCCCGCCAGCTCCTCAGGCCGAGTCAGACGCCGCGAGATCCCGCGCAGCACCTGGTCCAGCACTTCGAATTCCTGATACGAACCCAGCCAATCATTGGCGACCATGTGCGGGGCGATTTTCGCCAGGCGTTCGGGCAATTGCGGCTCGCTCGACAGCACCCGATAAACGTCGGCGGTGAACTGCCCCAGTGGCTGATCGGCGTACTGCGTCCAGTCCCGCGCCAGGCAATGGTCGAAAAACACATCAAGGACAATCCCCGCGTAACGCCGCCGGGTCTCGGTGAAACGCCCGAGGGCGATGTCCACCAACGGGTGGCGATCGGTGAATACATCAATGCGCCGATGCAACTGAATCGCCGCTTCAATCTGCGGTGCAAATTGCCCTTGCAGGCGTCCTTTGACGAAATCGCCATACAGACTGCCGAGTAATTGCTCGGGGTGCTGGCCTCCGAGGTGTAAATGTGCGAGATAGTTCATGGGCGCAGCTTAGCACTGCGCGCTTTCATCGTTACAGCACACGTATCGTTATAACCCGATATACCGATTTATGCGGTCGTCAGATCAAATTCATATTTGTATATCGCGAAATACCGATTTAAAGTTCGCCTCATCGCGATATAGCGCTACACATCACGAGCATAAAGCCATGAACCTCGACCTCGACGAAATAATAAAAGCCCTGGCACACCCAGTACGGCGAGACATTCTCATCTGGCTGAAAGACCCCAAAGCCCAGTTTCCTGAGCAGATACACAACCACGAGTACGGCATCTGCGCCGGGCAGATCGATCAACGCTGCGGCCTGTCGCAGTCGACCGTCTCCGCCCACCTGGCGACCCTGCAACGCGCAGGTCTGATCAGCAGCCAGAAAGCCGGCCAGTGGCACTTCTTCAAACGCAACGAGGACGTGATCCAGGCGTTCCTCGACGCCATCGTCAAAGAGCTCAGCGCTCCCACAAGGAATTGATTCAAATGCCCCTCTCGCTACTCATTCTGGCCTTGAGCGCCTTCGCCATCGGCACCACCGAGTTCGTCATCATGGGCCTGCTGCCCGATGTGGCGGCCGACCTCGGTGTGTCGATTCCCGGCGCTGGCTGGCTAGTGACCGGTTACGCCCTGGGCGTGGCCATCGGTGCGCCGTTCATGGCACTGGCCACCGCCAGAATGCCGCGCAAGGCCGCACTGGTAGCGCTGATGGGCATTTTTATCGTCGGTAACCTGCTGTGTGCCATCGCCAGTGACTACAACGTGCTGATGTTTGCCCGTGTCGTCACGGCGCTGTGCCACGGTGCGTTCTTCGGTATCGGTTCTGTGGTAGCTGCCGGGCTGGTGGCGCCGAACAAACGCGCATCGGCCGTGGCGCTGATGTTCACCGGCCTGACCCTGGCCAACGTGCTCGGTGTACCGCTGGGCACGGCGCTGGGCCAGGAAGCCGGCTGGCGCTCGACCTTCTGGGCGGTGACCGTGATTGGTGTAGTGGCGCTGATCGGTCTGATCCGCTTCCTGCCGGCCAAGCGTGACGAGGAAAAACTCGACATGCGCGCCGAACTCGCCGCCCTCAAAGGCGCCGGCATCTGGCTGTCGCTGAGCATGACCGCGCTGTTCGCCGCGTCGATGTTCACCCTCTTCACCTATGTCGCGCCGCTGCTCGGTGATGTCACCGGTGTCTCGCCAAAAGGCGTGACCTGGACCCTGCTGCTGATCGGCCTCGGTCTGACGGTGGGCAACATCATCGGCGGCAAACTGGCGGACAAGCGTCTCGGCGCGACCCTGATCGGCGTGTTCGTGGCGATGGCGGTGGTTTCCACCGTGCTGAGCTGGACCAGCGTTGCGCTGATCCCGACGGAGATCACCCTGTTCCTCTGGGCCACCGCTTCGTTTGCCGCCGTCCCGGCGCTGCAAGTCAACGTGGTGACCTTCGGCAAGGCCGCACCGAACCTGGTGTCGACCCTGAACATCGGCGCTTTCAACATCGGCAACGCCCTGGGCGCCTGGGTCGGTGGCAGCGTCATCGCCCACGGTTTCGGCCTGACCAGCGTGCCCCTGGCCGCCGCCGCGCTGGCCGTGCTCGCGCTGCTGGTGACCCTGATCACTTTCCGTCAGAACGGCGACGCCGGTCTGGCCCCCGCTACCCACTGATTAACCACTTAACTGACGAGGGTTGTACACATGGCAACTATTTTCGATCCGATCAAACTGGGCGACCTCGAGCTGTCCAACCGCATCATCATGGCTCCGCTGACCCGCTGCCGCGCCGACGAAGGCCGCGTGCCGAACGCGCTGATGGCCGAGTACTACGTGCAACGCGCCTCCGCCGGTCTGATCCTCTCCGAAGCCACTTCGGTGACGCCGATGGGCGTCGGCTACCCGGACACCCCGGGCATCTGGTCCAACGACCAGGTGCGCGGCTGGACCAACGTGACCAAAGCCGTGCACGCTGCCGGCGGCAAGATCGTCCTGCAACTGTGGCACGTCGGCCGCATCTCGCATCCGTCGTACCTCAACGGCGAAACCCCGGTCGCGCCGAGCGCCATCCAGCCTAAAGGTCACGTCAGCCTGGTGCGTCCATTGGCCGACTATCCGACCCCGCGAGCTCTGGAAACCGCTGAAATCGCCGAGATCGTCGAGGCCTACCGCACCGGTGCCGAGAACGCCAAAGCCGCCGGTTTCGATGGTGTGGAAATCCACGGCGCCAACGGCTACCTGCTCGACCAGTTCCTGCAAAGCAGCACCAACCAGCGCACCGATAACTACGGTGGCTCCCTGGAAAACCGTGCGCGTCTCCTGCTGGAAGTGACTGACGCAGCGATCGACGTCTGGGGCGCCGGCCGTGTCGGCGTGCACTTGGCACCCCGCGCCGATTCCCATGACATGGGCGACGACAATCTGGCCGAGACTTTCACTTATGTGGCTCGCGAGCTGGGCAAGCGCGGCATCGCCTTCATCTGCTCCCGCGAGAAAGAAGGCGCCGACAGCCTAGGCCCACAGCTGAAAGAAGCTTTCGGCGGCGCGTACATCGCCAACGAACGCTTCACCAAGGACAGCGCCAATGCGTGGCTGGCTGAAGGCAAGGCTGACGCGGTAGCGTTCGGCGTACCGTTCATTGCCAACCCGGATCTGCCGGCACGCCTGAAGGCCGACGCACCGCTGAACGACGCACGTCCCGAGTTGTTCTACGCGAAAGGCCCGGTCGGTTATATCGATTATCCAACGCTGTAAACAACAACAACTAACAAGTAAGCCCCGCCTCGAAAGAGGCGGGGCTTTTTTTATTTTCATACATTTAAAGATTCGCCATCAGAACAATATAAACCTAAGCTCCGTCCAGCAACTCATCAATTACAACCCACCAACTTAATCTAACAAGGCAATATAAAGATGAATGATATAGATCCAAACAAACTTACATTCCTCCTGCAAATCACCAATGCCACGGATTCTACTTTCTGGCTTGACGATGCCTCTCCAAAGCACCCACCCTTGACGCGTATCGACAAGATCCTCCCTTACCAGACCGTCTTTATGCTGTTTGAAGGAGATCCTCATCTGAAACAGGACATCGTTATTGATTACGATATCAAAAAAGAGGTATTCAACACTTACATCTGCTACACCAACTACAAGCAGAAAGTACGGTTCGACACTACGCTCAGTTATTGCTACCGACAAATGGCGGGGCACAGGGCTCCAAAAGTCGAACTTTTCTGGGATACCAACGCGTTCTCTGTTGGCGCCGACCCCATCACCTGCGGCGCAGCATTGGAAAATGAAAACCCGGTTTACCCTTACAGCTATAAGATGATCGCATTCATGACGCCATCGGCCTGATAGAGAGTTACCTGCTCATGCAGTAACGGTACGGACAACGCTGACATTATAGAGGCGCGAGCAAACTAAAGGCCGTGGCTCGAGCCCATCGGAAGTAACGCAGCCTGGTGGTGAGGATCGGGCAAAGGGAACTCAAAAACGAAACGGATCGGTTGGTGCGTATCGGCTGCTCGGCGCCCTTTTAGCCCGAGTCGTTAACATTCATTCACACAGTCGACACAAAACCCCTACAAAATACGTAGCTCGCTACCTATCAACCTGGCCAACGTACGTATATAAAAGCACTCCATTACAAAAAGACTTGAAGCAGGGACATTTCCCGCTTCAAGTCTTGACACGGACAGATTCAATTACGCATTTTGTTTCATTTGCGCAGGCTAGGGCTCAGGCGCAGCATATCAAGCCCTGTATCGACCCAGCGCTCGGCTTCGGCATGCAATTGAAAGCTGTCCGGCGCCAACAGCCATCCATACAGGAGGCCATCGATATACGCATGAATGCTGATGGCCGCCCGGGCAGTGTCGAGATCTTCCGGCAACTGGCCGCGATTGACCGCATTACGCAGGGTCAGACCGATGCGCAGGTTGCAATCGAGACTGGCTGTGCGGCGCTGCTGGCGCAGATCGCACATTTCATCGGTGAATTCGCACTTATGAAACAGAATCTCGTTGATGCGACGGGTCTTCGGATCCAGGGCTACCTGATGAAACAGATGGATCAACAGCTTGCGCATGCACCCCAACGGGTCGAGTTCGTCCTCGCTCTCGCTGGCCTTGGCCAATTCATCCAGCGGTTCATGCAGGCTGTCGAGCATCGCCTGCACCAGATCGGCCTTGTTGCTGAAATGCCAATAGATGGCACCGCGCGTCACGCCGGCCATCGTCGCGATATCCGCCAGGGTCGTGCGGGCCACACCCCTTTCATAAAACGCTTTCTCGGCCGCTTCGAGAATCTGGCTGCGCGTTTCCTGAGCTTCCTCTTTGGTACGACGGACCATGGCAGTAAAACCTCAAACAGGATGTTTCAGGGATGGCTGAATATCCGCTGAATAAAGAGGGGGCTGATCTCTCACGAATCGGCTCCCCGGCCTACAATTTCAAACCTTGCGACGCATTTTGTAACAGGGTGGGTACGACGCCAAGCTATTTACAAACAACCATGAACGTAAGTATATTCCTTAGCAAGCTACTTATCCACTCGACCCGATTTTTTTACCCTTTCACACTTCTTGTGCGCAATGTGCGCGCCTGACCCGAGGATCTTCATGCAATTCAAGCCAGCTGTTACCGCTCTGGTCACTGCCGTCGCCCTGGCATCGCTGCTCAGCGGATGTAAAAAGGAAGAAGCGGCCCCAGCCGCTCCGCCTCCTCAGGTCGGCGTCGTCACCCTGCAACCACAAGCGTTCACCCTCACGTCGGAACTGCCGGGGCGCACCAGTGCGTACCGCATCGCTGAAGTTCGACCACAGGTCAACGGCATCATTCTCAAACGTCTGTTCAAGGAAGGCGGCGACGTCAAAGCCGGCCAGCAGCTGTATCAGATCGATCCGGCAGTCTATGAAGCGACCCTGAAAAGCGCCGAAGCCAACCTGCGTTCGACCAAGTCGATCTCCGACCGCTACAAGCAACTGGTCGACGAGCAGGCTGTGAGCCGCCAGGAATACGACACCGCCGTGGCCAATCGCATGGAATCGGAAGCGTCGCTGCAGAGCGCGCAGATCAACGTGAAATACACCAAGGTCTACGCGCCGATCTCCGGCCGTATCGGCCGTTCCTCGGTGACCGAAGGCGCACTGGTCAGCAATGGTCAGGCCGACGCGATGGCGACGATCCAGCAACTGGACCCGATCTACGTCGACGTTACCCAGTCCTCGGTTGAGCTGCTGGAACTGCGCCGCGAGCTGGAAAGCGGTCGTCTGCAGAAGGCCGGCGACAACTCGGCAGCGGTCAAGCTGACCCTTGAGGACGGCAGCCAGTACAAGCTCGACGGTAAGCTGGAATTCTCCGAAGTATCGGTTGATCCGACTACCGGTTCCGTGACCCTGCGCGCCGTGTTCCCGAACCCGGATCACACCCTGTTGCCAGGCATGTTCGTCCGCGCCCAGTTGCAGGCCGGGGTCAACGCCGCGGCCATTCTGGCGCCGCAACAAGGCGTGACCCGTGACCTCAAGGGCACTCCGACCGCACTGGTCGTCGGCCCGGACAACAAGGTTGAACTGCGTCAGCTCAAGGCCAGCCGTACCGTTGGCAGCCAGTGGCTGATCGAAGATGGCCTGAAAGCCGGCGATCGTCTGATCACCGAAGGCCTGCAATATGTTCGCCCAGGTGCTCAGGTCAACCCGACCGAAGCGACCAACGTAGCCAAGAACCCGGCCCCCGCTCAAGCAGCTGACAAAGCCGCTGGCGGCAAAGGGGAGTAACTCATGTCGAAATTTTTTATCGACCGTCCGATTTTCGCCTGGGTAATTGCCCTGGTGATCATGTTGGTCGGGGCATTATCGATCCTGAAATTGCCAATCAACCAGTACCCGAGCATTGCACCGCCGGCCATCGCGATCTCCGTGACCTACCCGGGCGCTTCGGCGCAAACCGTGCAGGACACTGTGGTCCAGGTGATCGAGCAGCAGCTCAACGGTATCGACAACCTGCGTTATGTGTCCTCGGAAAGTAACTCCGACGGCAGCATGACCATCACCGCGACCTTCGAGCAAGGCACCAACTCCGACACCGCGCAGGTTCAGGTTCAGAACAAGCTGAACCTGGCCACCCCGCTGCTGCCGCAGGAAGTGCAGCAACAGGGTATCCGCGTCACCAAGGCAGTGAAGAACTTCCTGCTGGTGATCGGCGTGGTGTCGCGTGACGGCAGCATGACCAAGGACGACCTGTCCAACTACATCGTGTCGAACATGCAGGATCCGATCTCGCGGACTGCCGGTGTCGGCGACTTCCAGGTCTTCGGTGCCCAATACGCGATGCGCATCTGGCTCGATCCGGCCAAGCTGAACAAGTACAACCTGACGCCGTCGGATGTCAGCGCCGCGATCTCGGCGCAGAACGTCCAGGTGTCTTCCGGTCAGCTCGGCGGTTTGCCGGCGCTGCCAGGTCAGCAACTGAACGCCACGATCATCGGCAAGACCCGTCTGCAGACTGCCGAGCAGTTCAAGGCGATCCTGCTGAAGGTCAATCAGGATGGCTCCCAGGTCCGTGTCGGCGACGTGGCCGACGTCGGTCTGGGTGGTGAGAACTCGAGTATTTCTGCGCAGTTCAACGGCAGCCCGGCGTCCGGTCTGGCGGTAAAACTGGCCAACGGTGCCAACGCCCTCGACACAGCCAAAGCGCTGCGCAAGACGATTGACGACCTCAAGCCGTTCTTCCCGCAAGGCATGGAAGTGGTGTTCCCGTATGACACCACTCCGGTCGTGACCGAGTCGATCAAGGGTGTGGTTGAAACCCTGGTCGAAGCGATCGTGCTGGTGTTCCTGGTGATGTTCCTGTTCCTGCAGAACTTCCGCGCCACCGTCATCACCACGATGACCGTACCGGTGGTATTGCTCGGTACGTTCGGCATCCTCGCCGCCGCCGGTTTCAGCATCAACACCCTGACCATGTTCGGTATGGTGCTGGCCATCGGCTTGCTGGTGGACGACGCCATCGTCGTGGTGGAAAACGTCGAGCGGGTGATGGCCGAAGAAGGCCTGTCACCGAAGGAAGCGACCAAGAAATCCATGGGCCAGATCCAGGGTGCCCTGGTCGGTATCGCCCTGGTGCTGTCGGCGGTACTGTTGCCGATGGCGTTCTTCAGCGGCTCCACCGGTGTGATCTACAAGCAGTTCTCGATCACCATCGTCTCGGCCATGGCCCTGTCGGTAATGGTTGCACTGATCTTCACCCCGGCGCTCTGCGCAACCATGCTCAAGCCGATCGCCAAGGGTGACCACGGCACGCCGAAAAAAGGTTTCTTCGGCTGGTTCAACCGCAATTTCGATCGCGGTGTCAGGAGTTACGAGCGCGGTGTCGGCAACATGCTGTCGCGCAAAGCCCCTTACCTGCTGGCGTACCTGCTGATCGTCGTCGGCATGATCTGGCTGTTCACCCGCATTCCAACCGCGTTCCTGCCGGAAGAAGACCAGGGCGTACTGTTCGCCCAGGTACAAACCCCGGCTGGCTCCAGTGCCGAACGTACTCAAGTCGTGATCGACGAGATGCGTACCTACCTGCTGGATAAAGAGGCGGGCGCGGTGTCCTCGGTGTTTACCGTTAACGGCTTCAACTTTGCCGGTCGTGGTCAGAGCTCGGGTCTGGCGTTCATCATGCTCAAGCCGTGGCACGAGCGTGATTCGAGCAACAGCGTGTTTGCCTTGGCACAGCGTGCGCAGCAACACTTCTTCAGTTTCCGCGATGCGATGGTGTTTGCGTTCGCCCCGCCTGCGGTACTGGAATTGGGTAACGCCACCGGTTTCGACGTGTTCCTGCAGGACCGCGCCGGTATCGGTCACGAAAAACTGATGGAAGCCCGCAACCAGTTCCTCGGCATGGCCGCGCAGAGCAAGGTGCTCTACCAGGTGCGTCCGAACGGTCTGAACGACGAGCCGCAATACCACCTGGAAATTGACGATGAGAAAGCCCAGGCCCTGGGTCTGAGTCTCTCCGACATCAACAGCACCCTGTCGATCTCCTTCGGTAGTAGCTACGTCAACGACTTCATCGACCGTGGTCGGGTGAAGAAGGTGTATGTGCAAGGTCAGGCCGGTGCGCGCATGAGCCCTGAAGACCTGAAAAAGTGGTACGTGCGCAACAGCGCCGGGACCATGGTGCCGTTCTCCGCGTTCGCCAAGGGCGAGTGGATCTACGGTTCGCCGAAACTGGCCCGTTACAACGGCGTCGAAGCGATGGAAGTGCTCGGTTCTCCGGCGCCGGGTTACTCCACCGGTGAAGCGATGGCCGAAGTCGAAGCGATTGCCAAGAAGCTGCCGGCCGGTGTCGGTATCTCCTGGACCGGTCTGTCCTACGAGGAACGTCTGTCGGGCTCGCAAGCGCCAGCGCTGTACGCCCTGTCGCTGCTGATGGTGTTCCTGTGTCTGGCGGCGTTGTATGAAAGCTGGTCGATTCCGATCGCGGTCATGCTCGTGGTACCGCTGGGGATCATCGGTGCGCTGATGGCCACCAGCCTGCGCGGGCTGTCCAACGACGTGTACTTCCAGGTGGGCCTGTTGACGACCATCGGTCTTGCGGCTAAAAACGCCATTCTGATCGTCGAGTTCGCCAAGGAGCTGCATGAACAAGGGCGCAGTCTGCGCGATGCGGCGATCGAAGCGTGCCGCATGCGTCTGCGACCGATCATCATGACCTCGCTGGCGTTCGTCCTCGGTGTAGTACCGTTGGCGATCTCCACCGGTGCCGGTTCGGGTAGCCAGCACGCGATCGGTACTGGCGTGATTGGCGGTATGCTCACGGCCACGATCCTGGCGATCTTCTGGGTCCCACTGTTCTTCGTCACGGTTTCGTCCATCGGCCAGCGTAAAATCGCCGACCCGGACGAGACGACTGAAACTCCTAAAGAGGCTGGCCAATGAGCAAGTCGCTACTCTCCATCGCAGTCGCCGCCTTCGTGCTGAGCGGTTGCTCGCTGATCCCCGATTATCAGCAGCCTGAAGCACCGGTCGCGGGCCAGTACCCGCAGGGCCCGGCGTACCCGCAGGGCCCGGCGTACTCGCCGGCCCAGGCTCCGGCGCAAGCCGCTGCCGAACAGGGCTGGAAGCAGTTTTTCCATGACCCGGCCCTGCAACAGCTGATCCAGGTATCACTGGAAAACAACCGCGACCTGCGTGTCGCGGCGCTGAACATCGACGCCTATGCGGCTCAATACCGCATCCAGCGTGCTGACCTGTTCCCGGCGGTGTCGGCCAATGCCAGCGGCAGCCGTCAGCGGGTTCCGGCCCGTGCGTCGCAGACCGGTGAAGCGAACATCAGCAGCTCCTACACCGCGACCGTCGGCATCAGCGCCTACGAACTCGACCTGTTCGGTCGGGTGCGCAGCCTGAGCGAACAAGCGCTGCAACAATATTTCGCCACCGAAGAAGCGCGCCGCAGCACGCAGATCAGTCTGGTGGCCAGTGTCGCCAACGCCTACATGACCTGGCAGGCCGACAAGGAACTGCTCAAGCTGACGCAAGACACCCTCGGTGCCTTTGAAGAAAGCTACAAGCTGACCAGCCGCAGCAATGAAGTCGGTGTGGCCTCGGCGCTGGACCTGGCGCAGTCGCGCACCTCGGTGGAAAACGCCCGGGCGCAACTGGCCAAGTACACCCGTCAGGTGGCTCAGGACGAAAACAGCCTGACGCTGCTGCTCGGCACCGGCATCCCGGCCAATCTGCAAGCGGCCAAACCGCTGTCGGATGACCTGCTCAGCGATGTACCGGCCGGTCTGCCTTCGGACCTGCTGCAGCGTCGTCCGGACATCCTCCAGGCCGAGTACAACCTGAAAGCGGCCAACGCCAACATCGGCGCCGCCCGTGCAGCGTTCTTCCCGAGCATCAGCCTGACCGCCAACGCGGGCAGCCTGAGCCCGGACCTGTCCGGTCTGTTCAAGGGCGGTTCGGGGACCTGGCTGTTCCAGCCGCAGATCAACCTGCCGATCTTCAACGCCGGCAGCCTGCGTGCCAGCCTCGACTATGCCAAGATCCAGAAGGACATTGGCGTGGCGAACTACGAGAAGTCGATTCAAACCGCCTTCCAGGAAGTCGCCGACGGCCTGGCTGCCCGCCAGACCTACACCGAGCAGTTGCAGGCGCAGCGTGACTTCGTCGCGGCCAACCAGGATTACTACCGCCTGGCCGAGCGTCGTTACCGCATCGGTGTCGACAGCAACCTGACCTTCCTCGACGCCCAGCGTCAGTTGTTCAGTGCGCAACAGGCACTGATCACCGACCGCCTCGCGCAGCTGACCAGTGCGGTCAACCTGTACAAGGCCCTGGGTGGTGGCTGGAATGCGCAGACCGCGCAGAACGAACCGCTGAAAGAAGAAGCACCGAAGATGAAGCTGTTCTGATCATCCGGTGAACACAAGGAGCCCGCCACTTGGCGGGCTTTTTGTTGCCTGTCAGAAATATTGTGGCGTCTGAGCCGGCCTCTTCGCGAGCAAGCCCGCTCCCACTTTTGGAATGCATTCTCCTGTGGGAGCGGGCTTGCTCGCGAAGAGGCCCTGATAGACGCGAGAAAAAACCCGGCTCAATCTTGCGTTCGATAATCGCCCAAAACCCGCTTTCCCCGATTGAATCCCGCCCATCGCCCCCCGCACCATTCGCTCCACAAAACCAATAACAACAGGTTCGACACCATGCTCCCGCGCCCTGTCCCGTCCGGCTGATCGCCGCTGCTTCATCCCTGATTCTGCAAGCTCGTGCCCGCCCCGAAAATGGCGGCAACGGCTCTGTTCGACCTAAAAAAAATAACAAGAGACCCTGCGATGACTCATCCAACTGCGCCGTACGCACTCCCCGGCCTGATCGCCCTGGCCCTGACCGGCGTCGCCCTCCCCGCCGCAGCCGAAGAAGCCGGTTTCGTCGAAGGTGCCAAGGTCAACCTCAACCTGCGCAACTTCTACATCAACCGCAACTTCACCAACCCGACCAAGGCTCAGGGCAAGGCTGAAGAGTGGACGCAGAACTTCATCCTCGACGCCAAATCCGGCTTCACCCAAGGCACCGTTGGCTTCGGCATGGACGTGCTCGGCCTGTACTCGGTGAAACTTGATGGCGGCAAAGGCACCGGTGGCACGCAACTGCTGCCGCTGGATCACGACGGGCGGCCGGCGGACAACTTCGGTCGCACCAACGTCGCGTTCAAGGCCAAGCTCTCTCAGACCGAAATCAAGGTTGGCGAATGGATGCCGGTGCTGCCGATCCTGCGCTCGGATGACGGCCGTTCGCTGCCGCAAACCTTCCGTGGCGGGCAGATCACTTCGAAGGAAATCAACGGGCTGACCCTGTATGGCGGGCAGTTCCGCGCCAACAGCCCGCGCGACGACAGCAGCATGAGCGACATGTCGATGACCGGCAAAGCGGCGTTCACCTCTGATCGCTTCAACTTTCAGGGCGGCGAGTACGTTTTCAACGAAAAACGCACGCAGATCGGCCTGTGGAACGCCGAACTCAAGGACATCTACAGCCAGCAATACGTCAACCTGATTCACAGCCAGCCACTCGGCGACTGGACGCTGGGCGCCAACCTGGGCTTCTTCTACGGCAAGGACGACGGCAGCGCCCGCGCCGGCGAACTCGACAACAAGACCTGGTCGGGGATGTTCTCGGCCCGCTACGGCGGCAGCACCTTCTACGTCGGCCTGCAAAAACTCACCGGCGACAGCGCCTGGATGCGCGTCAACGGCACCAGCGGCGGCACCCTCGCCAACGACAGTTACAACGCCAGCTACGACAACGCTCAGGAACGCTCCTGGCAGGTGCGCCACGACTACAACTTCGCCGCCCTGGGCATCCCCGGCCTGACCCTGATGAACCGCTACATCAGCGGCGACAACGTGCACACCGGAACCATCACCGACGGCAAGGAATGGGGCCGCGAATCGGAACTGGGCTACACCGTGCAGAGCGGCGCCCTGCGCGACCTCAACGTGCGCTGGCGCAACTCGACCATGCGCCGCGATTTCAGCAACAACGAGTTCGACGAAAACCGTCTGATCATCAGCTATCCGATCAGCCTGCTCTGAACCCGCACGCCGGCGCTGCACAAGCGGCGCCGGCATCAACCACTGGTCAGCCCGGACTGGCGATTTGTCGAGGCGCAGATACAGTCAACAGAGTGTGTAAATTCTCCAGCCTGCTGTAGGAGCCCTTAGTTTTCTTCCGTTATCTCCGGATGCTGTACGCGAAGCTGCCTTGGCCACGGAGGTCAGGTATGAGCAAGCGAATAGTTATCGTCGGTGGCGGTGTAGGTGGAACCATGCTGGCCAATCAACTGGTCGGCAAGCTGTATCCCGAAGTTCTACGCGGCGACGTCTCGATTACACTGCTGTCCAGTTCTCCCGATCATTACTACAAACCTGCGTTCATGTACGTGGCGTTCAGTCAGTTCTTCGAAGAGGAACTCAAACGTCCGGAACGCTCATTGTTGCGCCCGGAAATCAGTTTCCACGTTGAAGACGTCACCCGTTTCGACTTTTCCGGGCAGCAATTGCGCACCCGCACCGGCAAGCGCTTCGACTATGATTTTCTGGTGATCGCCACCGGCTGCGTGCCGGCGCCGGAACGCATCGAGGGTCTGCAAGAAGCCGGCGACCACTTTTATCAATACCTTCCTGCCCGGCAGCTGGCGCAACGCCTGAACACCATCGAAAAAGGCCGGATTTTCATTACCGTGTCCTTCCCGCAGACACCGAACGTACCGCACCAATGCGGAATCGCGCCCGTGGAAACGACATTGATGCTGGATGATTTATTGCGTCGCCGGGGTGTTCGCGAGCAAGTGGAAATCATCTACACCTACCCGACGGTTGCCCAGCTATTGCGCAATTGTCTGTTCTTGCAGCGTCCCACGAGTGAAATTCTGCCGAGCATTTTTGCCCGGAAAAACATTCATTTTCAGCGTGGCTTCACCTTGAGCCATGTGGATCCCGATGCAAAAGTCGCCCACTCAGCCGAGGGCGACGCGCAACCCTTCGACATTCTGATGGCTACTCCACCCATCCAGGCCGTCGAGGTGGTGCGTGGGTGCGGCATCTCACAAGCCGCCAATGATGAAGGATGGCTGCCGACCAATCACGAAACGCTGCAGGTCTACGGTCTGGAGAATGTCTACGTGATCGGCGACACCGTCGACCTGCCGGTCAGCAAGGCCGGCGGCGCCTGTCATAACCAGGCGCCGGTGATCGCCAACAACATCACGGCCCAGATCCGTCTTGGTGCACCCAACTCGGTATACGACGGTCGGGTACAGGCGGTAGCCCAAATGGGCCTGAATGCCGGGATGCCACTGTGGTACGACTACGCCCACGATGTATTGCCGACACCCCCGACCAAATTGGGCGGTCTGCTCAGAAACGGTTTCAATCGCGGTCTTTACTGGGCGGTGGCCCGGGGAATGCTTTGACCCTGCACAGGGAGGAGTGATTGCTCATGAACATGCCCGAGGAAATGTCAGCCACGCCCGGGTTCACTGCCTTGATGGCAAAACTGCAACCGTTAATCGATGGCGGACGCCTGGAGAATATTGTCGACCTGCTTTCCCTGGTTTCCGATATCGCCGATCTGCTCGACGCGGCCATGGTGGAAAAACTCGCGCAATTGTTCGAGAGCAGCACAGCCGCCACCTGGACAGTCAGTAATGCAGTGCGCGTAGCCAAAGCAGAAGTATCGGCACAGTCAGCGGCGCCGGGCACTCTGGCGTTGCTCAAACTGCTGAATGAAGAGGACACACGCAAAGGCGTGGCCGTTGTCCTGAAAACCCTCAACGTCATTGGACGACAACTGTAAATCCGCCAGAGAGGACCTCCTCATGAGCGCCAAACTCGAAACGGCAGGGAACGCCAGCACCCACTGGGACGCCAAGGCGTACCAGCAGTTTTCCCGTCTCAGGCAACGCCCGGTCAACGAATTGCTCGACCGTATCGATCTGCCCGACCCCAGAAGAATTTGTGACCTGGGCTGCGGCACCGGCATCGCCACTCAACTGCTGGCCGAGCGCTGGCCGCGTGCGCAGTTGCTGGGTGTCGACAGCTCGCGGCAGATGCTTGATCAGGCCCGGTGCCTGCCGATCAACGCCCAATGGCAAGAGTGCGACCTGCTCGACTGGCAACCTGAACAACCGGCCGATCTGCTGCTCGCGGCGGCGGTGCTGCATTTCATTGGCGATCATCAACACCTGCTGCCGCGCCTGCTGGGGTATCTGCGCCCGGGCGGCTGTCTGGCGGTGCACATGCCGGACTGGCGCGATGCCTTGTGGTATCGATTGATGCTCGACACCCTCGACGACGCGGGACCGGGACACACCCCCATCGGCACACCGCAACTGCGCCGATGCATGGCTGCGCGGTCATTGTTGACACTGGAGGACTATTACCGCGTGCTGGCGCCGCTGACCACGTCGCTGGAGATCTGGGAAACCGAGCAATTGCAGGTGGTTGGCGGCAAATCGCCGGTGTACGACTGGGTGAAGGTCTCGGCGCTGCGGCCGGTGATGCAGACGCTGACGTCACAGGAACAGGCGCGGTTTATCTACCACTACCTGATGCGGGTGCATAAGCATTACCCGCCGGAGGAAAACGGGCAGACGCTGTTTCCGTTCAAGCGGATTTTCATTGTCGCCAAGGTCTGAGTGTCTGTGCTGATTGATGCATCACGGCGTCTGCCGCTTTCGCGAGCAAGCCCGCTCCCACAGGGAAATGCATTCTGAATGTGGGAGCGGGCTTGCTCGCGAAGGCGTCAGTTCAGGCACCATCACTCCCGGGATTCGACTCCCAGCTCATCCCACACCGACTCCGCCAGATGGAACGTCGCATTCGCCGCCGGGATCCCGCAATAAATCGCGCTCTGCATGATCACTTCCTTGATCTCGCTCCGGCTCACACCGTTGTTGGCCGCCGCACGCAGATGCAATTTCAGCTCGGCCTCGCGGTTCATCCCGATCAGCATGGCGATGGTGATCAGGCTGCGCGTGTGCCGAGGCAGGCCCGGGCGGGTCCAGATGTCGCCCCAGGCGTGGCGGGTGATCATCTCCTGGAATTCCGAGTTGAACTCGGTCAGCGCATTCAGGCTGCGATCAACGTGGGCATCGCCCAATACCGCGCGGCGTACTTGCAGGCCTTCGTCGTAACGTTGTTTCTCGTCCACAAACTTCCCCTCACTGAGCGTTCAGAAACGCCAACACACGATCACTGAAAGCGGCACCGGCCTGCACGTTGGACAGGTGCGCAGCATAGAACTCGGCGTACTCGGCGCCGCGCACATGCTCCTGAATGAAATGCCCGCCGGACGGTGGCGTCACCGCATCTTCGGTACCCGCGATCACCAGAAGCGGCAGGTTGATCGAGGCCAGTTGCTCACGGAAATCGGCATCGCGCACCGCCGCGCAATTGGCCGCATAACCTTCAGGCGAAGTCGCCGCGAGCATGTCGGTAATTTTCTTCGCCGCGGCCGGATTGGCAGCGGAAAAATCAGGCGTGAACCAACGGGCAATCGACGCATCACGCAATGCGACCATCGCTGCCGGGCCATCACGCAACACGGTTTCGATGCGCGGATTCCACACCGACGGGTCGCCGATCTTCGCGGCGGTGTTGCACACGATCAATTTGTGCAGACGATGACCGGCATTGATCCCCAGCCACTGGCCGATCAACCCGCCCATCGACAATCCGCAGAAATGCGCACGCTCGATGTGCAGCGCATCCAGCAGACTCAGCACGTCGCGGCCCAGTTGCTCGATGCTGTAAGGCCCCGGCGTCACCAGCGACTGGCCGTGACCACGGGTGTCGAAACGCAGCACCCGGAAATACTCGGTGAACGCCGGCATCTGCGCGTCCCACATGTGCAGGTCGGTGCCCAGCGAGTTGGACAGCACCAGCACCGGTGCGTCGACCGGGCCTTCAATAACGTAATGCAGTTCGCCATCGGCGAGTTGAACGAAAGCCACAGCCCTCTCCTTTCAGACAGACAATGCGTTGTGTTCGGCCACTGCGCGCTCGACCCAGGCTTGCGCCTGGCCGAGGTAATGCGCGGGGTCGAGCAGATGATCGAGTTCGGTGCTGCTCAGTTCGGCGGTCACTTGCGGCTCGTCGCCGAGTACCGCACGCAGGTGGCGCTGTTCGGCCACCGCACGTTTGCAGCATTGTTCGAGCAGGTGATGCGCGGTGTCGCGACCGACCCGTTGCGCGAGGACGATGCTCACCGCTTCGGCCAGCACCAGCCCTTGGGTCAATTGCAGATTGCGCGCCATGCGTTCGGCATCGACCTCCAGACCATCGGCCAGCAGGCGCGCCTGTTGCAGCGCACCGGACACCAGGCAGCAGATCTCCGGCAGGGTTTCCCATTCGGCATGCCACAGACCGAGGCTGCGCTCGTGCTCTTGCGGCATGGCGCTGAACAGCGTCGAGACCAGCCCCGGTACCCGGGTCGCCGCGCCGATCAACACCGCCGCGCCGACCGGATTGCGCTTGTGCGGCATGGTCGAGGAACCGCCCTTGCCCGGTGCCGACGGCTCGAACACTTCCGCCGCTTCGGTCTGCATCAACAGACTGACGTCGCGCCCGAGCTTGCCGAGGCTGCCGGCGATCAAACCGAGTACCGCGCCGAACTCGACGATGCGATCCCGCTGGGTGTGCCACGGTTGCTCAGGCAAAGTCAGTTGCAGCTCTTCGGCCAGCGCCTGAGCGATCGGCAGCGCTTGCTCGCCGAGTGCCGCGAGGGTGCCGGAAGCGCCGCCGAATTGCAGCACCAGCAGCCGTGGCTTGAGTTCGCGCAGACGCTGACGGCTGCGGCTCACCGCGCCGAGCCAACCGGCAATCTTCATCCCGAGGGTGACGGGCGTGGCGTGCTGCAGCCAGGTGCGCCCGGCCAGTGGCGTCGCCGCATGCCGTTGGGCTTGGGTGGCGAGCGAATCGGCCAGCGCTGCCAGATCGCTTTCAATCAGCTCCAGCGCCTGCCGCAATTGCAGGACCAGCCCGGAATCCATCACGTCCTGACTGGTAGCGCCCAGATGCACATAGCGCTCGGCCTCGGCACTGCTCGCGGCGATCTGCTTGCCCAATGCCTTGACCAGTGGAATTGCCGAGTTGCCGGCCGTGGCAATCGCCTCGCCCAGCGCCGCGAAGTCATACAGACCGGCATTGCAAGCGGCGGCAATCGGCGCCACGGCAGACGCCGGAATCACCCCGACCCGCGCCTCGGCACGGGCCAGCGCCGCTTCGAAATCGAGCATGGCCTGCACCCGGCCCTGATCGCAGAACACCTCGCGCATGTCGCGGGCAGTGAAGTAGGCATCGAACAATTGATTGCCCGGTCGCTGAGTCATAAACAGTCCTTGCCGGCGCGGGCCAATGCGGCCCGCGCACATCGGTTTACAGATCGTGGTGCAAGTACGCCGCCTGTTTCGGCAGGCGCAGGCTGAACAGGAACGCCACCGCCATCATCACCGTGACGTACCAGTAGAACGCGTTTTCCATGCCCCCGGCCTTCAGGCTCAGGGCCACGTATTCCGCCGAACCGCCGAAGATCGCGTTGGCCACCGCATAGGCCAGACCGACGCCGAGGGCGCGGACTTCCGGCGGGAACATTTCGGCTTTCACCAGGCCGCTGATCGAGGTGTAGAAACTGACGATTGCCAGCGCCACGGTGATCAGCGCAAAGGCCAGAATCGGGCTGCTGATGCTTTTCAGGCTCAACAGGATCGGCACAGTGAACAGCGTGCCGAGCGCGCCGAACCAGAGCATCGAATTACGTCGGCCGATCTTGTCGGCGAGCATGCCGAACAGCGGCTGCATGCACATGTACAGGAACAGCGCGCCGGTCATGATGTAGCTGGCGGTCTTGGCGTGCATGCCGGCGGTGTTCACCAGGTACTTCTGCATGTACGTGGTGAAGGTGTAGAAAATCAGCGAGCCACCGGCGGTGTAACCGAGCACGGTGATGAACGCGGCTTTGTGATCACGGAACAGCGCGCGGATGCTGCCGGCGTCCTTGTTCTCGCGCATTTCCTTGCTGGTGGTTTCTTTCAGGGAGCGACGCAGGAACAGCGAAATCACCGCCGCCACCGCACCGACCACAAACGGAATGCGCCAGCCGTAAGCACGCAGTTCATCTTCACTGAGGAACTGTTGCAGGATCACCACCAGCGACACCGCCAGCAGTTGCCCGCCAATCAGCGTCACGTACTGGAACGAGGCAAAAAAGCCGCGCTGGCCCTTGAGCGCGACTTCACTCATGTAGGTCGCGGTGGTGCCGTACTCGCCACCCACCGACAGGCCTTGCAACAGCCGCGCGAACAGCAACAGCAGCGGTGCCCAGACGCCGATGCTGGCGTAAGTCGGCAGACAGGCGATGAGCAGGGAGCCGAAGCACATCATCAGCACCGAAATCATCATCGAGGTCTTGCGGCCCTTCTTGTCCGCCAGCCGCCCGAAAATCCAGCCGCCAATCGGGCGCATCAGAAACCCGGCAGCGAACACCCCGGCCGTGTTGACCAGTTGCACCGTGGGGTTGTCGGAGGGGAAAAACGCCGGGGCGAAATAGATCGCGCAGAAGGCGTAGACGTAGAAGTCGAACCATTCGACCAGGTTGCCGGACGAGGCACCGACAATGGCGAAGATGCGCTTGCTGCGCTCCTCGCCGGTGTAATGAGCGGTGGTAGTGGTCATTGTTTTTTACTCTGAAGGGACAGGTGAGAGTCTAGACACACTTCGCAACAGTCCCGTTCCACAGATACATCCACGAGGCATTACGCAACCCCTCCTCTGAAAGAGGGCTTGTGGCGAGGGGATTCATCCCCGATCGAGTGCGCAGCACTCGCAAATCTGGCAGACGCGGTGTGTCAGTTTCACCGTGAACTCCGGTCTTGGGGCTGCTTCGCAGCCCATCGGGGATAAATCCCCTCACCACAAACTCACTCCAATGGAACGAGGTGCGATCAATAATCGAAGAACACCGTCTCCGCCTCGGTGCCCTGCAAAATCACATTCCACTGATAAACACCCGCCGCATCCGGCTTCGCCAGCAACGTCCCGCGGCGCTCCGCCGGCACACATTCCAGCAGCGGATCATTGACGTTCGCCGGATCGCCTTCGAAGTAGATGCGTGTCAGCAAGTGCTTGACCAGACCACGGGCAAACACCAGCACCACCAGATGCGGGGCCTGGGTCGAGCCCTTCAGGCCTTCGACCGTGCCCGGTTTGATCGTGGTGAAACGGAAGCGCCCTTCGGCGTCCACCGGCACCCGGCCAAAACCTTCGAAGTGCGGATCCAGCGGTTTGTCCTGCTCGTCTTCCGGGTGCGCGTACTTGCCGGCGGCGTTGGCCTGCCAGACTTCGAGCATCGCGTCGTTGACCACATCGCCGTTGCCGTCAACGACTTGGCCGGTGATCGCCACGCGCTCGCCGAGGGTTTGTTCGACCGCGAGGTTTTCGCGGTTCAGCCAGGTCAGGCCGATGTGGTAGTACGGCCCGACGGTGTGGGACGTGGTGGCAGTCAGCGTCATCTTATTTCTCCATCGGCGTGGCGTCGCGGCCGCGCAAGACGATGTCCCAGCGATAGCCGAGGGCGTAGGACGGAATGGTTTTTTCCAGATCGAAAGCGGCGATCAGACGTTCCTTGGCGGAGGTGTCCGGCACGCAGTTATAGATCGGGTCGTAGGCCAGCAGCGGGTCGCCGGGGAAATACATCTGCGTCACCAGACGGGTGAGGATGCTCGGCCCGAACAGCGAGAAATGGATGTGCGCCGGGCGCCACGCGTTGTGGTGGTTGCCCCACGGATAGGCGCCGGGCTTGATGGTCTGGAACTGATACCAGCCATCGGCGTCGGTCACGGTGCGGCCGGTGCCGGTGAAGTTCGGGTCCAGCGGTGCGTCGTGCAGGTCGCGCTTGTGGTTGTAGCGACCGGCGGCGTTGGCCTGCCAGATCTCCACCAGAATCCCCGGCACCGGCAGACCGTTTTCGTCGAGCACACGGCCGTGAATGATGATGCGCTCGCCCAACGGCTCGCCGTCGTGCTGCGCGGTCAGGTCGTTGTCTTTCTCGGCGACGCGTTCGGCACCGATGGTCGGGCCGGTGATCTCCGACAACGAATGCGGCAGAAACACCAACGGCTTGGACGGCGAGCGCAGGTTGGTGGATTGATACGTCGGGTGCAGGTACTCAGGCTGGGTGCCTTCCTGCGGACGACGGTAGCCAGGCTTGTCAGTCATTTCGCTTTCCTCAGTTCTTATCAGTCGACGCGCTGCGTCAGACGCGTTCGATGGCCAGAGCCAGACCCTGCCCGACGCCGACGCACATGGTCGCCAGACCTTTCTTGCCGCCGGTCTTTTCCAGCTGATGCAACGCAGTCAGCACCAGTCGCGCCCCGCTCATGCCCAGCGGATGGCCCAAGGCAATCGCGCCACCGTTCGGGTTGACCTGCGGCGCATCGTCGGCCAGACCCAATTCACGCAGCACTGCCAGGCCCTGGCTGGCGAAGGCTTCGTTGAGTTCGATCACATCGAAATCGCTGACCGCCACACCAAGACGCTCGATCAGTTTGCGCACCGCTGGCACCGGGCCGATGCCCATCACCCGAGGTGCGACACCGGCACTGGCCATGCCGAGCACTTTGGCGCGGGCGGTCAGGCCGTGTTTCTTCACCGCTTCGGCAGACGCGAGAATCAGCGCAGCAGCACCGTCGTTGACCCCGGACGCGTTGCCAGCGGTAACCGTCTTGTCCGGGCCGTTGACCGGTTTGAGTTTGGTCAGCGCTTCAAGCGTGGTGTCGGCGCGTGGATGCTCGTCCTGGCTGACCACGGTTTCGCCCTTCTTGTGGGCGATCCGCACTTCGACGATTTCCTCGGCGAAGTAGCCCGCCGCTTGTGCAGCGGCCGTGCGTTGCTGACTGCGCAGGGCGAAAGCGTCCTGATCGGCACGCGAAACCTTATAGTCGTCAGCGACGTTGTCGGCGGTTTGCGGCATCGCATCGACGCCGTACTGGGCTTTCATCAGCGGGTTGATGAAACGCCAGCCAATGGTGGTGTCTTCCAGTTTCATGTTGCGCGAGAACGCTGCGTCCGCCTTGCCCATCACGAACGGCGCGCGGGACATCGACTCGACGCCGCCGGCAATCGCCAGCTCCATCTCGCCGCTGGCAATCGCACGGAAAGCAGTGCCGATCGCGTCCATGCCCGAAGCGCAGAGACGGTTGAGGGTCACGCCCGGCACGCTGTCCGGCAAGCCCGCCAGCAGCAGCGCCATGCGCGCCACGTTGCGGTTGTCTTCACCAGCCTGGTTGGCGCAGCCGAGGAACACTTCGTCGATCGCGTTCCAGTCCACCGAGGGATTGCGTTCCATCAGCGCTTTGATCGGCACAGCGGCCAGGTCATCGGCACGCACGGCAGACAAACCGCCGCCAAAACGGCCGATGGGGGTACGAATCGCGTCGCAGATATATACGTCACGCATCATGCTTCTCCCGGTGCCTGGCCGTGGGCGGCGGCGGTGCGCGCTTCGAGATCGCGCAGGGCGGTCAGTTCGACTTCGGTCGGTGCCGCCGTGGTTTCAACGTTGTCGGCAAAACGAATGGCCCAACCGGTGGCGGCGACCACTTGCTCGCGGGTCACCCCTGGGTGCAGGGCGGTGACCACGAATTCGTGGGTGCCCTGCTCCGGTTCCATGATGCACAGGTCGGTAATGATCCCGACCGGGCCGGCACCCGGCAGGCCCAGACGCTTGCGCGAATCGCCGCCCTCGCCGTGACCGACCGAGGTAATGAAGTCGAGCTTGTCGACGAACGAACGCGCCGACTGCTTGAGGATAATCAACACGCTCTTCGCCGAACCGGCGATTTCCGGCGCGCCACCGGCACCCGGCAGGCGCACTTTCGGCGCGTGATAGTCGCCGACCACAGTGGTGTTGATGTTGCCGAAACGGTCGACCTGCGCCGCGCCGAGAAAACCGACGTCGATGCGCCCGCCTTGCAGCCAGTAGCGAAAAATCTCACCGGTCGGCACGACGGTGTCGGCGGTTTCCGCCAGTTCACCATCACCGATCGACAGCGGCAGCACGCTCGGCTTGGCGCCAATCGGACCCGATTCGTAGATCAGCACCACGTCCGGCGACGAAGTCAGGCGCGCAAGGTTGGCGGCTTTCGACGGCAGGCCGATGCCGACGAAGCACACCGAGCCGTTCTTCAGGCGACGGGCCGCAGCGACGGTCATCATTTCATTGGTGGTGTAAGTCATTACTTGGCCTCCGAAGCAGCGGCCAACTTGGCCTGAAACTCGCTGAAGTCAGCGCAGCCGTGGATGTATTCGTTGATCCACGCGGTAAACGTCTCACGGTCGCGGGCGATCGGATCCCACGCCTGATAGAAGCGATTGTCACGCTCGGTGTAACCGTGGGCGTAGGACGGATGCGCGCCGCCGGGTACGTGGCAAACCGCGCTCAAGGCCCAGGTCGGCAACACGCAAGCGTTCATCGGGGCGTTGAGGTTGTCGACGATTTCCTCGACGGTGACGATGCAGCGCTTGGCCGCCAGTGCCGCTTCTTTCTGCACGCCGAGAATGCCCCACAGCAGCACGTTGCCCTGACGGTCGGCTTTCTGCGCGTGGATCACGGTGACGTCCGGACGCACCGACGGCACGGCCGCCAGCACTTCACCGGTGAACGGGCAGGTCACGGACTTGATCAGCGGGTTGACCTTCGGCAGGTCGGAACCGGCGTAGGCCCGCAGCACGGCGAACGGTAGGCCGGAAGCGCCGGCGACGTAGGCATTGGCCAGGTCGGCGTGGCTGTGCTCTTCGATTTCCAGCGCATGCGGCCACTGCTTCTCGACCGCATCGCGCAGACGGTGCAGCGAACCCACACCCGGATTGCCGCCCCAGGAAAAGATCAGCTTGCGTGCACAACCGGCACCGATCAGTTGGTCGTAGATCAGGTCAGGCGTCATCCGCACCAGGGTCAGATCTTTCTTGCCCTGGCGAATGATTTCATGACCTGCCGCCGTAGGGATCAGGTGAGTGAAGCCTTCGAGCGCGACGGTGTCGCCGTCGTTGACGAATTGCTTCACCGCGTCGTGCAGCGAAAGGATCTCAGCCATGGAGCAGGCTCCCGTTTTTGTAGTGAATCGCCAGTGATAAAAAGGCGCGAGGTTCAGCGCCGGAGTCACTGAAGATTAAGCCGCTGAAAATCGCCAAACAATCCGATAATCGACTGAGTGTTCGTTTATCGAACGGATTGTTATCACCCTATCAATCACAAGCAAAAGCTTCGCGAGCAAGCCCGCTCCCACATTTGAAATGTGTTTTCCCTGTGGGAGCGGGCTTGCTCGCGAAGGCGCCGGAACATTCAACGCAAATCAAAATGACTCGACTCAAGTCGCATCCGCATGACTGACCATGCCTTTGATCACCACCGCCGTCGTCGCCAACGCCGCCGGAATCACCAGCGCCGTCAGCACCTGCTCGAAATTCCAGCCCAACCCCAGCAACGTCGCGCCCATCCACGCCCCGAGAATCGCGCCAAAGCGGCCAATCCCGAGCATCCACGAGACCCCGGTCGCGCGCCCCTGGGTCGGATAAAACCGTGCCGCCAATGAAGGCATCGCCGATTGCGCGCCGTTGACGCACATACCCGCCACCAACACCAAGGTCGCGAGCAGCGTGATGTTGCCCAGGCTCTGCCCCACCGCGTAGGCAAACACCCCGGCCAGCAGGTAGAACGTGCCGATGACCTTGTGCGGATTGAAGCGGTCCATCGCCCAACCCACAGCGACCGCACTCAACACCCCGCCAAACTGGAACAACGCGCCAATGAACGCCGCCTGCTCCATGCTCGCGCCGCTGTCACGCATCAGGGTCGGCAGCCAACTGGTCAGCAGATAAACGATGACCAGGCCCATGAAGTAGGTCAGCCACAGCAGCAAGGTGCCGACGCTGTAGGTGCCGGAGAAAATCACCGCGAACACATTGCGCGCCTTGACGGTTTTCTGTTCCGGCACGCTGAAACTCGAGGCCTGCGCGACGGTGACCGGATCGATTGGCGACAAGGTCTTGCGTACTTTGTCGGTGCCGCGATTGCGCACCACCAGAAAACGCGCCGACTCCGGCAGCCAGAACAGCAGCACCACCGCGAGGATCAGCGGCAGGATCCCGCCGATCAGCAGCAGGCTGTGCCAGCCGAACGCAGGGATCAGCTTCGCCGAAATGAAACCGCCACCGGCCATGCCGAGGTTGAAGCCGCAGAACATGCTGGTCACCAGCAAGGATTTCTTGCGCTCCGGGGTGTATTCCGAGAGCAGCGTGGTGGCGTTGGGCATGCCGGCGCCCAGACCGAGGCCGGTGAGGAAGCGCAACACCAGCAGTTGCTCGACGTTGGTGCTGTAGGCCGAGGCCAGGCTGAAAGCGCCGAACAGCAGCACCGCGCCAACCAGCACCACTTTGCGTCCGAAGCGGTCAGCCAGCGGGCCGGAACCCAATGCACCGAAGACCATGCCGATCAACGCGGCGCTCATTACCGGGCCAAGGCTGGCGCGGTCGATGCCCCAGTCCTGGGACAGTGCCGGCGCGATAAAACCCATCGCCGCGGTGTCGAGACCATCGAGAAATACAATCAGGAAACACAGGATCACCACCCGCCACTGATAGCGCGAGATCGGTTGGGCATTGATGAAGGTCTGCACATCGAGGCAGTTACCTACAGCGGACTCAGGCTGGTTCATTATTTTTATTCCACGCAAAAAACGCAGTCGAACGGCGGCCGGCCGAAGAGCGGCACGGTCACGAGAATAGAAGATCGAAATCAGGCGTTGCGGTGAATCCGGCAACAGGGAACGGAGCTGAGACAGTCGGGGAGCATGCGCATGGTGAGTTGCCTCTTGTCATTATTATGGGAGTCGACAATCCGGCAGGCTCATTCAAATCTGCGCCGGATGACGCTGCCGCGACATTAATGATCCGGGGCTTTTAGCGTCAATTCGATAAACGCAACACTGTGCGTTTATCGAACAGCTTCATCAGGCGAACAACTGCGCGCTGAGGTCGCGGCTGGCACTGAGCAGGCCCGGCAGGAAGCGTTGTTCCAGTTCGGTACGACTGACGCGACCGGCGTGGGTACTGACGTTGAGCGCCGCGACCACCTGGCCCGACGCATCGTAAACCGGCACGGCAATCGAACGCAGGCCTTGTTCGAGTTCCTGATCGACGATGCACCATCCCTGCTGCCGTACTTCCTGCAGGCATTCGAGCAGACTTTCGGGGGTGTGCAGCGTGCGGCTGGTCTTGGCCACCAGTTCGGCATGGTCGAGGTATTCGCGCAGCGAGGTGTCGTCCAGCGCCGCCAGCAGGATGCGGCCCATCGATGTGCAATAGGCCGGCAGACGCCCGCCCACCGACAGGTCCACCGAGATCAGCCGTTGCGTGGTCGCCGAGCGGGCGATGTACAGAATGTCGTCACCTTCGAGCGTGGCCATGTTGCAGGCTTCGTGCAGTTGCTCGCTCATGCGGTCGAGGTACGGCTGGGCCGACACCGCCAGCGGCGTCGACGACAGATACGCGTGGCCGAGGGTCAGCACTTTGGGCAACAACGAGTACGTGCGGCCATCGGTGGTGGCGTAACCCAGTTTGATCAGAGTGTGCAGGCAACGGCGCACAGCAGCGCGGGGAATTTCCGTGCGATGGCTGATCTGGGCGATGGTCAGGTGCCGCTTGCGCTCCTGAAACGCCTGCACCACCGCCAGGCCACGGGCCAGCGAGGTCATGAAATCCGGATCGCCGGTCAGCGCCTGGATGCGTTTGGCCGGCGAAGCGACGATCGGCGGCGCCACGGAGCTGAAGGAGTTGCGCATTTGATCGTTCATTTCTTGTCCTTGTTTCCGGCACGGATCAATGGCTATACAAGCGGCTCGCCGACGGATGTACAAGAGTCGAGTCGCCAACATCGGGCGATTATCGAACCGCCGACCGATTATCGCAATCCATCAGCCTCTGTCCTTCTTGGCTTCTTCATTCGTTCACCTGCCTCTTCATCCAACTTCGCATGCCTCATTAGTTGATCGACTTAATGGCGCCAGAAACTGAACGCGAGTCCTTAAAAGGTTTCGGCGAATTTCAACTAGCGATAAAACTTGTCAGTAACAAAACGATCACACATCCCGAACCGTTTTTAACTTGGCAAAGATAGTCATTCCCGAATCGACCGCTATAATGCACCTCAGTGGCGCCACGTTTTCACTGGCCGAGGGTGCCGCCTGCTGACCCGATGCCTATTGCCGTCAGCCCGGCCAGCGCCTGACGCTCATTATTCATGCACCGCCAGCGCGCTTGCTGAAACAGGAAACTGATGCTGCGTCAGTTTTAATCTGGTGCCGTAGCCGCCTGCAACATGGAAGTCTTGATCGCCCTGCCGATAACGCCAATGCCTGAACCGGCATGGCCCTTTGGTGGACGTGTTCAATCGACTCGTTGCCGTGCGTTTCACCAGATATTTATCTCAACTCAAACAGGTAGCACTGTGACGAAAGACGAACTGCGCGCGGAACTTGAGCGCCAGGAACAACGTTACAAGGAAGTTTACGGCGGGGAAGTCACCACCTACGCCGCGCAACCCGAACCGGAACGCAAGGCATGGCGCAAACGCCCCACCGTTCAGGATCAGGTTTTCCAGCAAGAACTGAAAAAGATGGAAGAAGAACTCAAAACCGAAGAGCCCTGAACGGGCGATCCTGAGATTTTCGAGGGTCTGCGTCGCCACCGGCTAAAAGCACGGTGACCCGACCATGCCTTGCGCGCCCGCTATCCGCGGGCAGCGGCCCACCTCCCCCGGCCTGCACGGGAAAGGAGCGTGTCTGACTCGTTTCAGAGATATTTCACACAAACGTTTGAGGCCCCTGCGCGCTCGACAAAACGCCTGCTGCCTGAAAGTTTTTCCAAGCCAATCAAGCACTTGAAAAACCCTGCAACACGCTCGGGCATTGCACCTTGCAACAATTTAATTCGACATTGATTGCTACCGATGAGCAGGTAGGGGATCGATTTCCAGTCTTTTCTGGCATAATCGCGCCCCCTTATGACCGGGTCAGAAAACCTTCATGATCGATTTATTCAGCGGACTGGATGCTTGGGTGCTTGTGAGCCTCTTGCTCGCCCTGACGTTTGTCCTCGCCTTCGAGTTCATCAATGGATTTCATGACACCGCTAACGCGGTAGCCACTGTTATCTACACCAAAGCCATGCCGCCTCACCTGGCGGTGTTCTTCTCCGGTGTGTTCAACTTCCTCGGCGTGTTGCTGGGCGGCGTTGGCGTGGCGTATGCCATTGTTCACCTGCTGCCGGTAGAACTGCTGATCAATGTGAACACCGGCCATGGCCTGGCGATGGTGTTCTCGTTGCTCGCCGCGGCGATCACCTGGAACCTGGGCACCTGGTACTTCGGTATCCCGGCCTCCAGTTCCCACACCCTGATCGGCTCGATCCTCGGCGTCGGCCTGGCCAATGCCCTGATCAACAACATCCCGTTGGCCGACGGCGTGAACTGGCAGAAAGCGATCGACATCGGCGCCTCGCTGGTGTTTTCGCCAATGGCTGGCTTCCTGATTGCCGCGCTGATCCTGATCGGCCTGAAGTGGTGGCGCCCGCTGTCGAAGATGCACAAGACCCCGGAACAGCGCCGCAAGATCGACGACAAAAAGCACCCGCCGTTCTGGAACCGTCTGGTTCTGGTGATTTCGGCCATGGCCGTGAGCTTCGTGCACGGTTCCAACGATGGCCAGAAAGGCATCGGCCTGATCATGCTGGTACTGATCGGTATCGTGCCTGCGCAGTTCGTCCTCGACCTGAGCAGCACCACCTACCAGATCGAGCGCACCCGCGACGCGACCCTGCACCTGAGCCAGTTCTACAAGCGCAATGCCGATTCTCTGGGCGAATTCCTGGCCCTGGGCAAAAGTGTTGAAGGCGATCTGCCGGAGAAATTCCGCTGCAACCCGCAGCAGACCGAACCGACCATCAACGCCCTGCTTGGCACCCTTAAAGGTGTAGCGGACTACCATTCGCTGTCCTCGGAAAGCCGCATCGAAGTCCGTCGCTACTTGCTGTGCCTGGACGACACCGCGAAGAAAGTCGGCAAGCTGCCAGGCCTCGAAGCGCGTGAGAAGGCTGACCTGGACAAACTGCGCAAAGACCTGACCACCACCACCGAATACGCCCCGTTCTGGGTGATTCTCGCGGTGGCCCTGGCCCTCGGCCTGGGTACCATGGTCGGCTGGAAACGCGTGGTACTGACCATCGGCGAGAAGATCGGCAAGCAGGGCATGACCTACTCTCAGGGCATGTCGGCGCAGATCACTACCGCCAGTTTGATCGGTATGGCCAACATCTTCAGCCTGCCAGTGTCCACCACTCACGTGCTGTCCTCGGGCGTGGCGGGCACCATGGTCGCCAACAAGAGCGGCCTGCAGGGTGGGACTGTTCGCACTATCCTGCTGGCGTGGGTTCTGACCTTGCCGGCGACTGTGGCGCTGTCGGCTGGGTTGTTCTGGCTGGCGTCCAAAGCGTTGGGTAGCTGATAGACCGCAGCACATGAGAAAGGCGCGATTCTTGAGGATCGCGCCTTTTTTTTTGGGTTTGGTTTTGTGAGCATATCCGTTGCTGCGGTAACGGCCTCCTATGGTTCCGCCCTTACGGCGGGTCACTTTTTCCAAACGCCGAAAAAGTAACCAAAAAGGCTTCCCCCGGCGTACGGCACTTCGCTTAGGCTCAGTGTTCCCTCGCTACGGTGTCCATCAGGGGGCATCGCCTCCGGTTTGCTTCGCTGCACCTCCTCTCGATGTATGCGGCTTCGCCGCATGGCGCTGCGCGCCTAACCCCCTGATGGACACCTTCGCTCGGCCTGCCGAAGGGGCTGAAGATCAAAAGCCACATCAAGAGCAAGAGCCAAGGCCAAAGCCAAAGCCAAAGCCAAAGCCAAAGCCAAAGCCAAAGCCAAAGCCAAAGCAGATCAAAAGATCGCAGCCTTCGGCAGCTCCTACTTGAGATTGGGTATTTTCAGTTGGAGATTGGTTGGCTGACAGGACGCCTTCGCGAGCAAGCCCGCTCCCACAGTTGGAGTGGGTGTATTCAGTTGGAGATCGGTCGGCTCGTAGGCCGCCATCGCCAGCAGGCTGGCTCCTACAAAAAAGCAAAAGCCGAGCGCACGCTTTTCCACCACTCAACACGATGAGCGTTAGCTCGAGTAAAGCTTTTGATCTGAGGGCCCGTCGGCAGGCTGAGTGGAGGGATTTGTCCGGGGGTGGGAGCGCAGCGACCGTTTGGCGCAGCCAAACACAGCGAGAGGAGGTGCAGCGAAGCAAACCGTAGGCGCTGCCCCCCGGATGAATCCCGCAGCGAAGGAACCCGAGCCTAAGCGAGGGCCGAACGTCAGGGTAAAGCCTTTTGGGTTACCTTTTCGGCGTTTGGAAAAGGTGACCCGCCGTAAGGGCGGAACCGTAATAAGCAACACCCGCAGCAACGGATATACACCCAAAACCCCAAGAACATGGTCGGCCCAGCGGCCGCCAAAAACACAAAAAAAAAGGGCAACCGAAGTTGCCCAAAATGCCTTGCGTGCTCATCAAACCCGGAAAGACCTACTTCTTGCGCTTATTCGCATCCTTCCAGATAAAAAATCCAAACCCTGCAAAAAACAGAACCATGAGCCCCACGGTCAGAACCCCGGCAAACACCACGTTATCGAAAAACATGACTGTGGCCTCCTGGCCCCTGCTTTGCTGCGATGGAGCTAAGTTAACCAATCGCGCAGGCGCAGAAATTGACCAGGATCAAGTCCGGACAACACAGAAGGCAAAGGCGGGAAATAACTGACCTGCATCAAAGGATGCAGGGGAAGATCAACGCTTTTTCGGTTTCTTTTTCGGCTTTTTCTGAGCTTTTCCCAACGGCATGGCTTGCTCGAAGGCCTTGCGCACTTCGTTCAGCCGCTTTTCGTTGAGATCATGCACACGCTTGGCGCGCTCGGTGCCGAGGTCGATCAGTTTTTCATCTTGGCTCATGACGTTCAGCGCATCACTTGAAGAAAACACAACTGCCGCATCAGAGGCAGGACTGCGCCAATCATGCAGCCTGACGCCAGCGCTCGACAACAATTGATGTAAATAAGCAGACTCAGATCTCGATATCGACCCATAAGCCCTGACGCGGCTGATCTTCCATCAGCGGCACCACCGGCACCGTGTTGTCGGCATTCAGTTCGGTACCCGGCACGGCCAGATGTTCTTCCGGGTCTTCGTCGGCTTCGCGACGGCGACGATCACGCTCCTGTTGGCGACGCTGTTCTTCGCGCGCCAGCAGTCGATCCTCTTCCGGGTCGCGTTTTTGCAGGTCGATCGTGCTTTCGTTGGAGCTTTCCTGCACCGGCACCACCGGAGGAATGTCCGGCCGCTGGCGAATCGGATCCTGCTGGGAAGTGATCGGCACAGCGCTCAGGGGGAGCATCGGTGGCAGCATATAAAGGGTCTCCTGTCAGCAGGCTATCGGCTGCGGCAAAGGCGCCTTGAGCCATCCGTCGCAAATCTGTGATCGGGTTGGCACTGCAGGAACTGCCGCAGGCTGCGATCTTTTAATCGGACATCACAAAACTCAAGTGTTTCCAAAGATCAGAAGATCGCTGTCTGCGGCAGCTTCTGCCCAGTAATCTTTGGCCCTGGAGCCTGCATTCCGTTAAGATAGCCCGCTTTTTCAAGGTGGGAGTCAGGCAGCATGGCGCAGCAGTATCAACCGGGGCAACGCTGGATCAGTGACAGCGAAGCAGAGCTTGGTTTAGGCACCGTTCTGGCACAGGACGGCCGCTTGTTGACCGTGCTTTACCCGGCCACTGGCGAAACCCGCCAGTACGCGCTACGGAATGCGCCCCTCACCCGCGTGCGGTTCTCGCCGGGTGACACCATTACCCACTTCGAAGGCTGGAAGATGACCGTGCGCGAAGTCGACGACGTCGACGGGCTGATGGTCTATCACGGCCTCAACGGGCAGAACGAAGCCGTCACCCTGCCGGAAACCCAGCTGTCGAACTTCATTCAGTTCCGCCTGGCCAGCGATCGTCTGTTCGCCGGGCAGATCGACCCGCTGTCGTGGTTCTCCCTGCGCTACAACACCCTGGAACACACCAGCCGCCAGTTGCAGTCTTCGCTCTGGGGCCTGGGCGGCGTGCGTGCGCAACCGATCGCGCACCAGTTGCACATCGCCCGTGAAGTCGCCGACCGTATCGCGCCGCGGGTTCTGCTGGCGGACGAAGTGGGTCTGGGGAAAACCATCGAAGCCGGTCTGGTGATCCATCGCCAACTGCTCTCTGGCCGCGCCAACCGTGTGCTGATCCTGGTGCCGGAAAACCTGCAGCACCAGTGGCTGGTGGAAATGCGCCGCCGCTTCAACCTGCAGGTGGCGCTGTTCGACGAAGAACGCTTCATCGAAAGCGATGCCACCAACCCGTTCGAAGACACCCAACTGGCATTGGTTGCCCTGGAGTGGCTGGTCGAAGACGAGAAGGCGCAGGACGCCTTGTTCGCCGCCGGCTGGGACCTGATGGTGGTCGACGAAGCCCACCACCTGGTGTGGCACGAAGACAAGGCCAGCCCCGAGTATTCGCTGGTCGAACAACTGGCTGAAGTGATTCCCGGCGTGCTGCTGCTCACCGCGACCCCGGAACAGCTCGGTCAGGACAGCCACTTCGCCCGTCTGCGCCTGCTCGATCCGAACCGTTTCCATGACCTGGCCGCGTTCCGCGCCGAGAGCGAGAACTATCGCCCGGTGGCCGAAGCCGTTCAGGAACTGCTCGACAAGGGGCGCCTGTCGCCGGAAGCGCACAAGACCATCCACGGTTTCCTCGGCAACGAAGGCGAAGCCCTGCTGACTGCGGTCAACGATGGCGATAGCGAAGCCAGCGCCCGTCTGGTGCGCGAGCTGCTCGACCGCCACGGCACCGGCCGCGTGCTGTTCCGTAACACCCGCGCCGCGGTGCAGGGTTTCCCGGAGCGCAAACTGCACCCGTACCCGCTGCCATGCCCGGACGAATACCTCGAACTGCCGCTGGGCGATCACGCCGAGCTGTACCCGGAAGTCAGCTTCCAGGCCCAGCCGGACGCCAGCGAAGAAGAGCGCTGGTGGAAATTCGACCCGCGCGTCGAGTGGCTGATCGATCAGCTGAAAATGCTCAAGCGCACCAAAGTGCTGGTGATCTGCGCCCACGCCGAAACCGCGATGGACCTGGAAGACGCGCTGCGCGTGCGTTCCGGCATCCCGGCCACGGTGTTCCATGAAGGCATGAACATCCTTGAGCGTGACCGCGCCGCCGCCTACTTTGCCGATGAAGAGTTCGGCGCGCAGGTGCTGATCTGCTCGGAAATCGGCAGTGAAGGTCGCAACTTCCAATTCGCTCACCACCTGGTGCTGTTCGATCTGCCGTCGCACCCGGACCTGCTCGAGCAACGTATCGGGCGTCTCGACCGGATCGGCCAGAAGCACATCATCGAACTGCACGTGCCGTACCTGGAAACCAGCCCGCAAGAGCGTCTGTTCCAGTGGTACCACGAAGCGCTGAACGCGTTCCTCAACACCTGCCCGACCGGCAACGCCTTGCAGCACCAGTTCGGCCCGCGCCTGCTGCCGCTGCTCGAAGAAGCCGATGACGGCGAATGGCAAGCGCTGATCGACGAAGCGCGCACCGAGCGTGAGCGTCTGGAAGCCGAGCTGCACACCGGCCGCGACCGTCTGCTGGAGCTGAACTCCGGCGGTTCGGGCGAAGGCGATCAGTTGGTCGAGGACATCCTTGAGCAAGACGATCAGTTCGCCCTGCCGATCTATATGGAAACCCTGTTCGACGCGTTCGGCATCGACAGCGAAGACCATTCGGAAAACGCCCTGATCCTCAAGCCGAGCGAGAAGATGCTCGACGCCAGCTTCCCGCTGGGCGATGACGAAGGCGTGACCATCACCTACGACCGCAACCAGGCGCTGTCGCGCGAAGACATGCAGTTCATCACCTGGGAACACCCGATGGTGCAGGGCGGCATGGACCTGGTGCTGTCCGGCTCGATGGGCAACACCGCCGTCGCCCTGATCAAGAACAAGGCGCTGAAACCGGGCACCGTGCTGCTGGAACTGCTCTACGTCAGCGAAGTGGTTGCACCGCGCTCGCTGCAACTGGGCCGCTACCTGCCGCCGGCCGCCCTGCGCTGCCTGCTCGACGCCAACGGCAACGATCTGTCGGCCCGCGTCTCGTTCGAAACCTTGAACGATCAACTGGAAAGCGTGCCCCGCGCCAGCGCCAACAAGTTCATCCAGGCCCAGCGCGATCAGCTGACGCCACGGATCAACGCCGGTGAAGACAAGATCACCCCGCGTCACGCCGAGCGCGTGGCCGAGGCCCGTCGTCGTCTAGCGGCGGACACCGACGAAGAACTGGCGCGCCTGACCGCGTTGCAAGCAGTCAACCCGACCGTGCGCGACAGCGAACTGGATGCGTTGCGCAAGCAGCGTGAACTGGGTCTGGCGATGCTGGATAAAGCGGCATTGCGTCTGGAAGCGATACGGGTGTTGGTGGCGGGTTAAGTCCCCCGCTCTACCGCTATAAATGAAGAGGCCCGCAGCGATGCGGGCCTTTTTGTTTGTCTGGTATTTATCGGCTGATGCTGATGGCCCTTTCGCGAGCAAGCCCGCTCCCACAGTTGACCGAGTTGTTTCAGGAAGCAATGCGGTCGAATGTGGGAGCTGGATGCATTGCGTCTGGAAGCGATACGGGTGCTGGTGGCGGGTTAAGTCCCCGCTCTAGCGCTATAAATGAATAGGCCCGCAGTGATGCGGGCCTTTTTTTTGTCTGCTATTTATCAGTTGATGCTGATGACCCCTTCGCGAGCAAGCCCGCTCCCACAGTTTGGAATGCGTTCCCATGTGGGAGCGGGCTTGCTCGCGAAGGCGGTTATGCAGTCGCCACAGAAACATCAGGCTCAACCACTGCCACCAACCCCTCCTTCATCCGCTGCGCATCCCGCACAAAACACCGCGCCGCCAGAAACAGAAACACCATGGTGAAGAACAGCGCCACCGGAATCAGGTACATCGCGTCATGCAGCCCCACAGCCTTGAACGCCTCAGTCATCTGCTCGGCCCCCGCCGAGAGCATCGCCGATTTGGCGAAATGATCGGACAAGGCCCCCACCACCACTGGCCCCAAACCGCCGCCGAGCAGGTACAGCCCGGCAAAGAACAGCGCCATCGCCGTGGCCCGCAGGCGCGGTTCGACCACGTCCTGAATCGCCGTGTACACGCAGGTGTAGAAGTTATAGGCAAACAGCCAGCCGACGCTGAACACCGCGACGAACACGCCGATCTCGACCCGTCCGGCGTGCAGCGCCCACGCGGTGCACAGGGTCGAGATGATCAGGCTGAAGCCGGCAAACAGCAGCCGGCCGTTGGCGACTCGTTGATGAATCTTGTCAGCGATCCAGCCGCCGAGGGTCAGACCGATCAACCCGGTGACACCGACGATCACGCCGGTCGCCACCGCCGCCTCCTGCAACGGCATCAGGAAGTAGCGCTGCAGCATCGGCACCAGAAACGAGTTGCAGGCATAGGTGGCGAAGTTGAAGCACAAACCGGCCATCACCAGCCACAGGAATGTCGGCACCGCCAGCACCCGGCGGATAGGCTTGTCGACTCTCTCTTGGGACACCTGCACGGTTTCCGCCGCGCCGCGTTTGGGTTCCTTGATGAAGAACATGAACACCGCGAGGATCAGCCCCGGCACCGCCGCGATAAAGAACGGCGCGCGCCAGCTGTCGAAGGCCTTGACCATCGCGCCGATGGTGAAGAATGCCAGCAACAGGCCCAACGGCAGGCCGAGCATGAAAATACCCATGGCCCGCGCCCGACGGTGCGCCGGGAACAGGTCACCGATCAACGAGTTGGCGGCCGGCGCGTAACTGGCCTCGCCAATGCCGATGCCCATGCGCACCAGCAGAAAACTCCAGAAACTGCCGACCAGCCCGTTGACCGCCGTCAGCGCGCTCCAGGTCGCCAGGCCCCAGCCCATCAATTTGCTGCGCGAACCGGTATCGGCCATGCGTCCCAACGGCAGGCCGGCGATCGCATAAACCAGGGTGAACGCGGTGCCGACGATTCCCAGTTGAAAATCGCTGAGGTGCCATTCCATGCGGATCGGCTCGATGATGATCGCCGGAATGGTGCGGTCGAAGAAATTGAACAGGTTGGCAAGGAATAACAGGAACAGAATGCGCCAGGCATTCGCCGCTTGGGTCGAGTTCTGCATGGGTCCGTCTCTTTATTGTTATGTGGGCTTCACTGCCGACGCATCCGAGCCCGGAACCTGCAATCTAGACAGGCCTGCCGGGGCTGTCTGTGATCATTCGTCAAGCTGATAACGAGGCATGGCACTGTAAAGAAACGTAAGCCCTTGATAAGTCAGCAATCCCCCATAAACCTGGGGTTTTGCGGCAAAATCCGGCTACAAAAAAATACTTTCGCGCCCCCCTTCCCAAGTTCATGGCGAAGCCTAGAATAGCCGCCGGATCCGTCCGGATTCGCCGATCAACCCCTTTGATACCCTCCCCATGTCCGAAGTCAGTCCGTGTCTGAATTGCGGTGCCTGCTGTTCCCATTTTCGCGTGTCTTTTTTCTGGGGTGAATGCGCCTCCTCCGGCGGTACGGTGCCCGATGAACTGGTGACGCAGATCAGTCCCAGTCGGGTAGCGATGAACGGCACCGACTGCAAATCGCCGCGGTGTACGGCGTTGATCGGTGAAGTGGGCAGTAACGTGCAGTGCTCGATTTACGAGCAACGCTCCAGTCCCTGCCGCGAATTCGATGCTTCCTGGGAATACGGCGAACAGAATGTCGATTGCGACAAGGCGCGCGCCCGCTTCGGCTTGCCGCCGCTCGAACCGGAATGGAATCAGATCCCTTACGACCAAAGCGCCTGATGGTTTAGCGCCAATCGCTATAACGCTCATGCCGAAATGGTTGGCGCCAATGTGCCACTACCGCTTGCATGGCAAAAACCGCCTCTATACTCCTCTCATTCGCCTGCGTTGCTGACGCAGCAGGGACGACTTCACAGACGGGGATGCTATGGAGTGGCTTGGTTTGCAGTTTGTTACCGAGCTGCCGCAGAGCGGGCAGGTCATTCTCGATTGCACACACAATCCCTTGCTGGTGCTGGTGGCCTATCTGGTCGCCTGCGCCGCGAGTTTTGCCACCCTCGACATGGCCGAGCGGGTTGGCCACGCCGAAGATCCGGGTTCGCAACGGGTCTGGCGCTGGATCGGCGCCACCTGTCTGGCTGGCGGCATCTGGGCCATGCACTTCATCGCCATGCTGGCATTCCAGGCGCCGCTGGAAATCCATTACGAACTGGCCACCACCCTGTTTTCCCTGGTGATCGCCCTGCTCGCCTCATGGCTGGCGATGCACACCCTGAGCGTGCCTCATCCCTCGCTGATGCAATACCTGAAAACCGCCATCGTCATTGGCCTGGGCATCGCCGGCATGCATTACGTCGGCATGGCGGCGATGCACTCGGTGGCCACTGCGTATTACCAGCCGCTGCTGTTCTGCCTGTCGATCGTGATTGCCATCGGCGCCAGCTTCGCCGCGCTGTGGGTCGCCGGTTATCTGCGTGAAGGCAGCGGCCGTTTTCATCAGTTGCTCAAATACACCGCCGCAGTGATCCTCGGCGCCGGCATCATCAGCATGCACTTCACCGGCATGGCCGCGTTGAATCTGGTGGTGCCCGAGGGCGCAGTGCCGCCCCTGAGTGGCGAAACCAATTACCTGCAACTGGGCCTGACCGTCGCATTGATCATCCTGCTGATTCTCGGCAGCGCGATCAGCGCGGCACTCGCCGACAAGAAACTGCAAAGCAAGGAACACGATCTGCGCCGGGTCAACGCCCTGCTCGGCCAGCTCGATCAGGCGCGGATGTCATTGCAGCAAGTGGCCAATTACGACGCGCTGACCAACCTGATCAACCGCCGCGGTTTCAACCAGCTTTTCGCCGAGAAACTCAACCAGAAAACCAGCGAGGGCGGCATGCTCGCGGTGATGTTTCTCGACATCGACCACTTCAAGCGAATCAACGACAGCCTCGGCCATGACGCCGGCGACGCCCTGCTCAAAGTCATCGCCAATCACATCAAAGGCTCGGTGCGCAGCCATGAAGACGTGGTCGCCCGCTTCGGCGGTGACGAGTTCTGCATCCTGATCAGCCTGCGTGAACGTGAGGAAGCGCGCAACATGGCGCAACGGATCATGCTGAAAATGAAGGAGCCGATCGAACTGGCCGGCCGCCGTATGGTGATGACCACCAGCATCGGCATCAGCCTGTTCCCGGACGACGGCACCACCTGCGAAGAACTGCTCAAGCACGCGGATCTGGCGCTGTATCAATCCAAGGGCGCCGGGCGTAACGGCCTGCATTTTTTCAGTGCCAACATGAAGACCCGCGCCAGCCTCGAACTGCAATTGGAAGAAGAACTGCGCCAGGCCCTGCGCGAAGAAAACGGGCTGACGCTGTATTACCAACCGATCTTCGAACTGAAAACCGGTCGAGTGACCAAACTCGAAGCGCTGATCCGCTGGCAGCATCCGGTGCATGGCTTGCTGGCCCCGGATCGCTTCATCGCGATTGCCGAAACCAATGGCCTGATCGCCGAACTGGATAACTGGGTGTTGCGCCGGGCCTGCACTGACCTTGGCGAACTGACGCGGCATGGCTGCAACGACCTGAAAATCGCCTGGAACTGCTCGCCGCTCAACCTTGCCCGGGAAGAGCTGGCCGATGAGATCGAAAGCGCACTGCGCAGCGCTGGCGTTGCGCCGGAACGGCTGGAACTGGAAGTCACCGAAAACGCGCTGATGGGCAACATCGCCAACACCCTGGTGCTGCTGCGGCAGATCCGCGCCCTCGGCGTCTCGCTGTCGATCGACGACTTCGGCACCGGCTATTCGTCGCTGGCCTACCTCAAGCGTCTGCCGCTCAATACGCTGAAAATCGACCGCTCGTTCATCCTCGACATTCCCAAGGCGACCGCCGACATGGAGATCGTCCAGGCGATCATCGTCATGGCCCACACCCTGCATTTGCAGGTGGTGACCGAAGGCGTGGAGAGCCTGGAACAGTACGAATTCCTCGAGCGCTCAGGCTGCGATTTCATTCAGGGCTACCTGCTCAGCCGCCCGGTGCCGCTGGACGAGTTACGCCCGGTGCTGGAAGAAATCAATCAGCGCAAACACTCGCACGCGGTCAATCCGTTGAGTCTGGCGCGCGGTACATTTGTACCAGTGTCGCTGGATCCTTCTGCAAAAAGCCCTGCGCCCCATGCAGGCGCATCAATTGTGCGGCCAATCCGCTGATCGGCGTGGCCGAGCCTTGTTCGCGGGAGAATTTCACTGCGGTATCGAGGTCCTTGAGCAGCGTGCGTACGTGCCATTTCACCGGTTCAAAACGGCTCTCGGCCATTTGCGGGGCGAGGATCTGCAACGGTTTCGAATCGGCAAAACCACCGGCCAGCGCTTCGGCAATCAGGCTCGCATCGACCCCGGCCTGTTCGGCCAGCGCCACTACTTCGGCGATCACCAGCGCATTACAGGCGACGATCATCTGGTTGCAAGCCTTGGTGACCTGCCCGGCGCCGATGCCACCCATGTGCGTGACCCGTTGACCAAGGTTGAGCAGCACCGGGCGCACCCGCTCCAGATCCGCCACCGCGCCGCCGACCATGATCGCCAGACTGCCGGCCTCGGCACCCACCACGCCGCCGGACACCGGTGAGTCGAGCCAGCTCATCCCGGTCTTGTCGGCCAACTCGGTGGCCAATTCGCGGGTAGCGGTCGGTTCGAGGCTGGAAAAGTCCACCAGCAACTGGCCGCTTTTCGCACCTTCAGCGACACCCCCGGCGCCAAACACCACCTCGCGCACCACCGCCGTGTCGGCCAGACAGAGCATCACCACGTCCGCGTGTTCGCACAGTTCAGCGGGGCTTGCCACCTGCCGGGCGCCAGCTTCGACCAGTGGCGCGCACTTGGCCGGGTTGCGATTCCACACGGTCAACGGGTAGCCGGCAGCCAGCAAACGGCGGCACATCGGCAGGCCCATCAGGCCGATTCCGGCAAAACCCAACGAAGGGAGCGTTGACATCATTTCGCCTCTTTTTGATTAAAGATCACTGAATAATGGCCGATTCATGAGCGATCAGGAAAGGATTCCCCCGTGCGACGATCAGGCCAAGCCCCTGACGCCCGGGCCAAATTCGCGCAATAAAAGACGCGAGATCTTATTCCGTGAGGCTCGCTGACACTGGTCAGCGGACCAACCAGTCCAGGTATATGGCGCACAATGACTTCTAAAAACAATCCCGCCACTGCGGTATCCGATCTGACCCTGAGCCCTGCCGCAAACAGCCCGTCATCATCGAAGCCATTGCCTCCCTCGCGCCCGCTGGGCACTCAGCAATATCTGTACTACACCGAAACCAACACCGACCGCATCCTCGACAACCTCGATGGCCTGCGTGATCTGGTGTTCCCGCGTCCACCGCACCTGGAAGGCGACAACGAACAGCACAACGATCAGGAGTTTCCGTCGGTGTGCCTGATCGGCCTCGGTCGCTGCGGCTCGAACATCGCACTCGACGTCGCGGAGCTGGTGTACAACGCGCGCAAGTTCTACCTCAACGAATTCAACAACGAAGACCGCGCTGCTGACCGCCGTCTGGCCGACAAGGGCTACAGCCCGGCGCAGTGGATCAAAAACAACCTGCGGATCGGCACCAACAAGTCGAGCAAACCGGTGTTCCTCGTCGAACCGCTGGTGATGCTCGGCGACCTCGACAAGGACATCGCCGGGCGCATCCGCTTCTCGCGCAAGGGCGAGAAAAGCGGCTTCCTGCGCGATTACAGCAAAATGAAGATCATGGACTTGTCCGAAGTCCACGCCGGTGGCGCCGGTAACGCGCCGATCCTCGGCCAGTATCTGGCGAAAATCATCCTCAACAAGGACACCCAGCGCTTCTCCAGCCCTGACTGGAAAATGATCCACTCGTACCTGATCGACAGCTGCGGCATCAAGGCCAACCAGTCGCGCCTGTACTTCTCGATCTTCAGTGCCGGCGGCGGTACCGGTTCGGGCATGGCCTCGGAATTCGGCCTGGCCCAGCAGCACTCGTACATGAACAAGACGTTCGACACCAAGCCGATGGACGAGCACGACGGCAAGAGCGGGCATTCGTTCGTGTTCGAGCCGATCTTCACCAGCGGCATCTGCGTGCTGCCGAACATTTCCGACCACCGCAGTGAAATGTCCGAGGCGCTGCACATCAACGCCGGCCGCCTGCTGTGCAAATACCTGTCGGAGGAATGGGATTTCTCCTACAACTTCGCCAATGAAGACAGCAGCGAAGCCAGCGTCATGGGCCGTATCCGCCCATGGAACGCGATGATGCTGATCTCCAACGACATCATGCGTTACGCCGAAGAGAGCGATGACGGCAACATCCAGAACATTGATGTCAATGCGATGGAAAAGCACGCCAACCAGTACATCTCGCAGCAGATCTTCAACATACTGACGGCGCAGGCGGTGACCACCGACTACGACCAGAACTACTTCCGCCGCGCCGGCATCGACATCGGCGAAACCATTCGCCTGGATGCCAACGACCTGTTCATGAGTCTGGCCGGCCCGGTGGCGATTGCCTACGCCGAATCGGTGGTGCCGGAAACCCCGCCGCCGAGCAGCGACAAGTTCAAGGTCTTCGACAAAGAGCCACAGCGTCTGAACATCGACGACCTGTTCTTCCGCTCGATCGACCTGCCGCACTTCAACAAGGTCACCCAGGCCATCGAAGGCATCAGCCTGCTGCCGATCGAATCCAAGCGCTATCGCGCCTCGCTCGAGCAGTACAAGAATTCCGGCTACGACGCCGCGGCGCTGCACGACCTGCACTTCTTCAAGAACTGCTCGTCGGTGGTGTCGATCGTCTCGTTGCCGAAGGACTACAAACTGTCGTACATGGACCTGAACCGGTTGAAGACCCACCTCAACAGCCTGTTCCCCAACACCACGCTCAAGCGTTATGCGCTGGTGATCGGCGCTTCGGCCAACCTGTCGCTGACCACCCTGATCGCCAAGAGCCCGTGCCTGTCGGACGACTTCCTGACGTTGATCGTGGCGTTCATCAAGCGCTGCTTCGCCAAGACCCCGTACCGTTTTGACGAGACTTTGGACAACTCGATCCTCGACTTCATCATTAATGAAGAGTTCGACGAAGACCGCATCGACGATCTGCTCAACGAGTTCGAGAACCCGGCGAAGATCCTCGACACCAACTGGTACGCGATCAAGCCGATGTACGAGAAGAAGTACCGCGAGCTGATCAACGACAAGGACAAGTTCGTCTCGATCAACGACATTCGCCTGTCGCGCGATTGCGTGAAGAAGTCGATCAAGTACCTGCGCGAGATCTACCGTCACCGGATCGGCAAGACCAAGGTTATTTCCTTGAATAACCATACCGGGAAGACTTACTCGGTCTGATCCAGATCCGAGTTGCCCCTATCGCGAGCAGGCTCACTCCTACAGTTGAAATGCGTTCCCCTGTAGGAGTGAGCCTGCTCGCGATGGGGCCCTCAAATTCCCTGAAAATCTCAGCCCTTCCAATATCCAGAAACAATTAAGCAGCCCTCCGGCTGCTCAATAAACTGTTCCCGTTACGTTTACGTCACCGTGAGGCCACCCACGCTTGTGGCCTTTCTCTACGGCAACGTGCCATCACGCTACTCGGCTACACACTTTTCGCTGATGGTCTCACGCACTACAAAGGTGCGCGAGCTCAGGCGACCGCCCTTTCCTGGATCAGAATCCACGGACTCACCACCACCGCCCACAGCGCTGGATCACGCTCGAAAATATCCAGCGCCCGCGTTTCAGACAGCTTGGCGACCTTGTCCTCGGCCAGCCAGGCGGCGACTTTCTCGCCATCATCCGAGGCCACGGCCTCGGCGGCGGCGATCAAATCCAGAGCCGGGTCGACCCACAATAGGGCACCCTTGGCGAAGAACGGCTCCAGCTCTTTCCAGGTAATAGATGCGGTTTCACCAAGCAGCTTGGCATAGAGGGTGCTAGGTTCTTGATTCATGGGACTGTCCGGAAAAGAAATCGACGCGAATGATAACGTCGGTGGTCCGGCAGAAAAACCCGGTTGCAAATGGCTTCACCGAACGAAAAGAGCAGGAACGCCAAGGAATGCTGGTGTTTGGGATATATGCCCACGAAAGCCCCGCCGCAATTCTGTCTTTTTCATTCAAAAATGCGACACCCCCAAGTTTTGCCCCTCGGCGCCTGCTTCCCAGGCCAACAACCGGCGCTCTACACTGTACCGGTACAGTTGCCGGGGGCATTTCCGGAGGGTATCGCAAAGATATCTGACCCGGTTCTGCTGCTGCGGCGCCAGAACTCAAAAAAATTACAACAGTAAGAGTGGAGCACTATGACTAAGGCTACTAAGCAGATTTCCAAACTGTTTGCCGCTATGGTTCTGGCCGGGGTTGCCAGCCATTCGTTCGCCGCTGACACCATCAAGATCGGTATCGCCGGCCCTAAAACCGGTCCTGTAGCCCAATACGGCGACATGCAGTTCAGTGGCGCGAAAATGGCCATCGAGCAGATCAACGCCAAGGGCGGCGTCGACGGCAAGAAACTCGAAGCCGTTGAATACGATGACGCGTGCGATCCGAAACAAGCGGTAGCGGTCGCGAACAAGGTCGTCAACGACGGCGTCAAGTTCGTGGTCGGTCACCTGTGCTCCAGCTCCACTCAGCCTGCTTCGGACATCTACGAAGACGAAGGCGTCGTGATGATCACCCCGGCTGCCACCAGCCCGGACATCACCGCCCGTGGTTACAAAATGGTCTTCCGCACCATCGGTCTGGACAGCGCCCAGGGCCCTGCCGCCGGTAACTACATCGCCGACCACGTGAAGCCGAAAATCGTTGCCGTCCTGCACGACAAGCAGCAATACGGTGAAGGCATCGCTACCGCAGTCAAGGCGACTCTGGAGAAGAAAGGCGTGAAAGTCGCCGTGTTCGAAGGCGTCAACGCCGGCGACAAGGACTTCTCCTCGATGATCGCCAAGCTCAAGCAAGCCAACGTCGACTTCGTCTACTACGGCGGCTACCACCCGGAGCTGGGTCTGATCCTGCGTCAATCTCAGGAAAAAGGCCTGAAAGCCAAGTTCATGGGTCCGGAAGGCGTGGGTAACGACTCCATTTCGCAGATCGCCAAAGACGCCTCCGAAGGCCTGCTGGTGACCCTGCCGAAATCCTTCGACCAGGATCCGGCCAACGTTGCCCTGGCTGATGCATTCAAGGCGAAGAAAGAAGACCCGAGCGGCCCGTTCGTGTTCCCTTCCTACTCGGCGGTTGAAGTGATTGCCGGCGGTATCACCGCAGCCAAATCCGAAGACCCTGCCAAAGTGGCCGAAGCCATCCACGCCGGCACCTTCAAGACCCCTACCGGCGACCTGAGCTTCGACGCCAAGGGCGACCTGAAGGACTTCAAATTTGTGGTTTACGAGTGGCACTTCGGCAAACCGAAAACTGAAGTTTCGCCTCAGTAAGGCGCGCCCTGACTGACTGCCAATAAAGCCCACGGCGTGCCGTGGGCTTTGTTTTACGAATGTATGGGCCGCGCTGGCGTGATCCGCCAGTCTCCCCACCTGAAAATCTCAAAACCGTCATCAGCGGTTCGCTGGCAAAACCCGGATTCGAAGTGGATAAAGATCCACGGGGCCGGGCGGGAAAATGACTCCACCAGTGAAATGCGTATCAGGTTTTTAGGAGCGTTGTAATGCCTGACATCTATCACTTCTTCCAACAGCTGGTTAATGGCCTGACCATTGGCAGCACGTATGCCCTGATCGCCATCGGCTATACGATGGTTTACGGCATCATTGGAATGATCAACTTCGCCCACGGCGAGGTGTACATGATCGGTTCCTACGTGGCGTTCATCGCCATCGCCGGGCTGGCCATGATGGGAATCGACAACGTCCCGCTGTTGATGACCGCCGCGTTCATCGCGAGCATCGTCGTCACCAGTTCCTACGGTTACAGCATCGAACGGATCGCCTACCGCCCCCTGCGCGGCAGCAACCGTCTGATCCCGCTGATTTCCGCGATCGGTATGTCGATCTTCCTGCAGAACACGGTTCTGCTCGCGCAAGACTCCAAGGACAAATCCATCCCCAACCTGATCCCCGGCAACTTCTCCATCGGGCCAGGTGGTGCACATGAAGTGCTGATTTCCTACATGCAAATCGTGGTGTTCGTGGTGACCCTGGTCGCCATGCTCGGCCTCACGCTGTTCATCTCCCGCTCTCGCCTGGGTCGCGCCTGCCGTGCCTGCGCCGAAGACATCAAGATGGCCAACCTGCTGGGCATCAACACCAACAACATCATCGCCCTGACCTTCGTCATCGGTGCTGCGCTGGCAGCCGTTGCGGCTGTGCTGCTGAGCATGCAGTACGGCGTGATCAACCCGAACGCCGGTTTCCTCGTCGGCCTCAAGGCCTTCACCGCTGCGGTACTCGGCGGGATCGGCAGCATCCCCGGCGCCATGCTCGGCGGGCTGGTGCTTGGGGTGGCGGAAGCCTTTGGCGCCGATATCTTCGGCGACCAGTACAAGGACGTCGTGGCTTTCGGCTTGTTGGTTCTGGTGCTGTTGTTCCGTCCGACCGGCATTCTGGGCCGTCCGGAGGTTGAGAAAGTATGACTAGGAATCTTAAACAGGCACTGTTCAGTGCCTTGCTGGTATGGGCCGTGGCCTACCCGGTACTCGGTCTGAAACTGACCATCGTCGGCATCAACCTCGAAGTGCACGGCACCAGCCCGGCCATTCTGGCGACCATCGCCGTGTGCTCGGTGCTGATGTTCCTGCGCGTGCTGTTCAACCAGCAGATCAGCAAGGCGTGGAAATCCTCGCCGGGCCTGCCGTTGATCCCGGCCAAGGCCAGCAACTTCCTGACCCTGCCGACCACGCAACGCTACATCATCATTGCGCTGATCCTCGGTGCACTGGTGTGGCCGTTCTTCGGCTCCCGTGGTGCGGTGGACATCGCCACGCTGATCCTGATCTACGTGATGCTCGGCCTCGGTCTGAACATCGTCGTCGGTCTGGCCGGTCTGCTTGACCTGGGTTACGTCGGCTTCTACGCCGTCGGCGCCTACAGCTACGCGCTGCTGTCGCACTACTACGGCCTGAGCTTCTGGATCTGCCTGCCGATTGCCGGCCTGATGGCGGCGACGTTCGGCTTCCTGCTGGGCTTCCCGGTGTTGCGTCTGCGCGGTGACTATCTGGCGATCGTGACCCTCGGTTTCGGCGAAATCATTCGTCTGTTCCTGCGTAACCTGACCGACATCACTGGTGGCCCGAACGGCATCAGCAACATCGAGAAACCGACGTTCTTCGGCCTGACCTTCGAACGTAAAGCGGCGGAAGGCATGCAAACCTTCCACGAGTATTTCGGCCTCGAATACAACTCGATCAACAAGGTGATCTTCCTCTACCTGGTTGCCCTGTTGCTGGCGCTGGCAGCGCTGTTCATCATCAACCGCCTGCTGCGCATGCCGATCGGCCGTGCGTGGGAAGCGCTGCGTGAAGATGAAATCGCCTGCCGTGCACTGGGTCTGAATCCGACGATCATCAAGCTGTCGGCGTTCACCCTGGGTGCGAGCTTCGCCGGTTTCGCCGGTAGCTTCTTCGCTGCCCGTCAGGGTCTGGTGACGCCGGAATCGTTCACCTTCATCGAGTCGGCGATCATCCTCGCCATCGTCGTGCTGGGTGGCATGGGCTCGCAACTGGGCGTGATTCTCGCGGCCGTGGTGATGATCCTGTTGCCGGAAATGATGCGTGAGTTCAGCGAATACCGGATGTTGATGTTCGGTGCGCTGATGGTGTTGATGATGATCTGGCGTCCACAAGGTCTGCTGCCGATGCAACGCCCACACATGGAGTTGCGAAAATGAGCCGCGAGATTCTTAAAGTCGAAAACCTGAGCATGCGCTTCGGCGGCTTGCTGGCGGTCAATGGCGTGGCCCTGACCGTCAAGGAAAAACAAGTGGTGGCGCTGATCGGGCCGAACGGCGCGGGCAAGACCACCGTTTTCAACTGCCTGACCGGTTTCTACCAGCCCTCGGGCGGCAGCATCCTGCTGGACGGCGAGCCGATCCAGGGCCTGCCGGGGCACAAGATCGCCCTCAAGGGCGTGGTGCGCACCTTCCAGAACGTGCGGTTGTTCAAGGACATGACGGCGGTCGAGAACCTGTTGATCGCCCAGCACCGTCACCTGAACACCAACTTCCTGTCCGGCCTGTTCAAGACCCCGGCGTTCCGCAAGAGCGAACGCGAGGCCATGGAATACGCCGAATACTGGCTGGAAAAGGTCAACCTGAAAGAGTTCGCCAACCGTACCGCCGGCACCCTGGCCTACGGTCAGCAACGACGTCTGGAAATCGCCCGCTGCATGATGACCCGTCCGCGGATCCTCATGCTCGACGAACCGGCCGCCGGCCTGAACCCGAAGGAAACCGAAGACCTCAAGGCGCTGATCAGCGTGCTGCGTGAAGAGCACAACGTCACCGTGCTGCTGATCGAACACGACATGAAACTGGTCATGAGCATTTCCGACCACATCGTCGTGATCAACCAGGGCACACCTCTGGCTGACGGTACGCCGGAACAGATCCGCGACAATCCTGAAGTGATCAAAGCCTACCTGGGGGAAGCGTAAATGCTGCAGTTCGAAAACGTTTCCACCTTCTACGGCAAGATCCAGGCCCTGCACAGCGTCAACGTCGAAGTCCGCCAGGGCGAGATCGTGACCCTGATCGGTGCCAACGGTGCCGGCAAGTCCACGCTGCTGATGACGCTCTGCGGTTCGCCGCAGGCGCACAGCGGCAGCATCCGCTACATGGGTGAGGAACTGGTCGGCCAGGACTCGTCGCAGATCATGCGCAAGAGCATCGCCGTGGTGCCGGAAGGTCGTCGGGTATTCGCCCGTCTGACCGTTGAAGAGAACCTGTCCATGGGCGGCTTCTTCACCGACAAGGGCGACTATCAGGAGCAGATGGACAAGGTCCTCGGCCTGTTCCCGCGCCTGAAAGAACGCTTCAACCAGCGCGGCGGCACCATGTCCGGCGGCGAACAGCAGATGCTCGCCATCGGCCGGGCGCTGATGAGCAAGCCGAAACTGCTGCTGCTCGACGAGCCGTCGCTGGGCCTGGCACCGATCATCATCCAGCAGATCTTCGACATCATCGAACAGCTGCGCAAGGACGGTGTAACGGTGTTCCTGGTCGAGCAGAACGCCAACCAGGCGCTGAAAATCGCTGACCGTGCGTACGTTCTGGAGAACGGCCGCGTGGTCATGCAAGGCACCGGTGAAGCGCTGCTGACCGACCCGAAAGTGCGCGAGGCGTACCTCGGCGGTTGATCCTTTTCGCTGAACAGAAAAACGGCCTTCGGGCCGTTTTTTTTGTGCCTGGCAGATAGATTGAATCCAACACAGATCCCCTGTGGGAGCGGGCTTGCTCGCGAAAGCGCTGTGTCATCCGACATCAATGGTGTCTGACACTACGCCTTCGCGAGCAAGCCCGCTCCCACAGTGGATTGCAGTGTTCGAAAATCTTTTCGAAAAAACTTTGCACTGCGCTGTAACGCATCGCCATGAGCGTTCTCTAGTGGGGTAAGCAAGCGCACTTCGCTTGTAAAACCCAAGCTCAAATCTGGAGAAACATCATGACTGCTACCACTCGCACCCTGTCCGCCGCTGCACTGGTTCTGGCTCTTGGTTCCGCCCTGAGCATGACTGCCGTTTCCAGCGCCAATGCCGCCGATAACAGCAACATGGAAAAATGCTTCGGCGTGGCCATGAAGGGTCACAACGATTGCGCCGCGGGCGCGGGCACTACCTGTGCCGGCACAGCGAAGATGGACTACCAGGCCAACTCGTGGAAGTTCGTGCCGAAAGGCACCTGCACCACTACCGAGAGCAAGACCTCGCCGACCGGTTTCGGTCAGATGGAAGCCTTCAAAGCCAAGTCCTGATCCATTGCCTGCCCGAGTGACGCCCATGTTCACCACCAACGAAACTGTCCCACCGCGCACTCGGGCAGCCCTCTGCGGGCTCCCGCCCCGCGCGGGGCTGGGGCTCAAGACCGGGCACTTGCGTGAAGTGCTCGGCACCCTACCGGACATAGGTTTCTTCGAAGTCCACGCCGAAAACTACATGGTCGACGGCGGTCCGTTTCATCATTTTCTCGGGTTGATCCGCGAGCAGTATCCGCTGTCGCTGCACGGTGTCGGGCTGTCCATCGGGGCCGAAGGGCCATTGGACATTCAGCACCTGCAACGCCTGCAAACACTGATCGAGCGTTATCAACCGCAAGCCTTTTCCGAACACCTGGCCTGGTCGAGCCACGGCCCGGTGTTCCTCAATGACCTGCTGCCGCTGGCGTATGACACGCCGACGCTGAACCGCGTCTGCGAACACATCGATCAAGTGCAGAACAGCCTCAAGCGGCCGATGCTGCTGGAGAATCCAGCGACCTATCTCGGCTTCGAGCGCTCGACCATCGACGAGCCGGCGTTCATCACCGAGGTGATCCGCCGCAGCGGCTGCGGTCTGCTACTCGACGTCAACAACGTCTACGTCTCGTGCATCAATCATCAACGCGATCCACTGGCGTACCTTGACGCACTGCCCTTGCACGCGGTTGGCGAGATTCATCTGGCCGGGTTCGCCGAAGATGCCGACAGCCTCGGCGACCGTTTGCTGATCGACGATCACGGCGCGCCGATTGATGACGCGGTCTGGGCGCTATACCGACAGGCGCTCGAACGCGTTGGCCCGGTGGCAACGTTGATCGAGCGGGACAATCAGGTCCCGGCGTTCAATGTGCTGCTGGCCGAGGCGCAGCAGGCCGAAGCGTTGTTGCTGCACGCAGGGAGTCAGCCATGAGCACGCAAGCCGACTTCAGCGCCGCCCTGCTCGACACCCGCCTGCCCTGCCCCGCTGGCCTGTGCAGCGCCAACGGTGCTGATCCTGCCAGCCGATTCTCGGTGTATCGCAATAACGTGCAAGGTTCGTTGATCAACGCGCTGGCCGACAGTTATCCGGTGGTGCAGCAGTTGGTCGGCGAGGAATTCTTCCGTGGCATGGCCGGCATATTCATCCAGCAGCAGCCGCCGCACAGTCCGTTGATGAGCCGTTACGGCGACGGTCTGGCGGACTTCATTGACGCATTCGAAGCGGCGGCCGAGGTGCCGTATCTGGCCGATGTCGCACGGCTCGAACGCTTGCGCACCCGCGCTTATCACGCCGCCGATGCCGCGACGGTCAGTGCGCAACAGATCAGCGCTGCACTGGCCGATCCGCAAACACTCGCCGAACTGGACATCACCCTGCATCCCTCGCTGCACCTGCTCGATTCGGCTTACGCGGTGGTTTCGATCTGGGCGGCGCATCAAGGAGAAGCGACGCTGGCAGGCATCGACATCCATCAAGGGCAACACGCACTGGTGCTGCGCAACGCTCTGGAGGTCGAGGTGTTTGCCCTCGATCACGGCGACAGCGTATTCATCCGCCATCTGCTCCATCACCGACCGCTGCTGCAAGCCGCGCAAGACAGTCCACCTTTCGATCTGCCGCAGACGCTCGCCCTGCTGATCGGCCACAACGCCATCACCGACCTGAACACCAAGGTATCGCCATGAACAACCTCATCATTCGCGCCATCGGACTCATGGAAAAAATCCCCCACAGCCTGATCGCCTTCATCGCGCGATTCTCGATTGCCGCGGTGTTCTGGAAGTCCGGGCAGACCAAGGTCGAGGGGCTGGCCATCGACTTGATCGACGGCACCGTTCAACTCGGCTGGCCACGCTTGGCGGACTCGACGATTCCGTTGTTCCAGAGCGAATACCACGTACCGCTGCTGTCACCGGAAATCGCCGCGCACATGGCGGCGTTTGCCGAACACTTCTTTCCGGTGCTGATATTGATCGGCTTCGCCACGAGGTTTTCGGCGCTGGCGCTACTGGGCATGACGCTGGTCATCGAGGTGTTTGTCTACCCCGATGCCTACCCGACCCATGGCACCTGGGCGGCGGTGCTGCTGTACCTGATGGCGACCGGGCCGGGGAAATTGTCGATTGATCATCTGATCGCACGACGTTTTGTCAGTTGACCACAAACTGTAGGAGTGAGCCTGCTCGCGATAGCGGTAATCCAGCCAACATTTCTGTTGAATTTGCTTACGCAATCGCGAGCAGGCTCACTCCTACAGGAAATGAGTTAGCGCTGAAGGCGATCCAACGCCTCGCCGCTGCGTTTGAACCAGCCAATCAGATAATCCGCCAGCACTTGCGTGCGCTTGGGCAAACCGCCCTGGTACGGGTGCACCAGATACATCGGCATCCGCCGCGTCTGAAAATCGCGCAGCAGCCAGCGCAACCGGCCATCAGCCAACTCCGTTTGCAGCAGGTACGACGGCAATCGTGCGATACCGGCGCCGGCCAGTGCGGCTTTCTTCAGCAGGTTGTAATGGTTGCTGGCGAACGGCCCCGACACCCGCACCCGCAGCAATTCGTGCTGTTGGTGATACAGCCATTCCTCGCGACCACTGTAGTGGCTGTTGAGCAGGCAGCGGTGTTCGGCCAGCTCCTGCGGGGTCAGCGGTTCGCCGAACTGTTCTAGATAAGCCGGGCTGGCGCAGGTCATTTCCTGCCAAGCCAGCAGCGGCTTGGCCACCAGCCGCTCGTCATTGGCCACCTCGGAGCGAATCGCCAGATCGAAGCCATCCCGGGACAGGTCGCGATAGTGGTTGTTCAGCTCCAGCTCGATCAGCACCTCGGGGTATTTCTGCGAGAACTCCAGCAGCAGGCCATCGAAAAACGTTTCCCCCAGCGACACCGGCACCGTCATCCGCACCGGGCCGGCCATGTCGTCTTTCAAACGCGCCAGCGCCTGACGCGCGCGCTCCACCTGGACGACCAGCGCTTGCGCCTGCGGCAGCAAAGCGGCGCCGGCGGCAGTCAGGCTCAGGCGGCGCGTCGTGCGCTGCAGCAGCACCACGGAAAACTGCGCTTCCAACTGACTGATGCGCTTGGACAACTGGCCCTTGCTGCAACCCAGTTGCTGCGCCGCCAAGGTAAAGCTGCCGGCCTCGATCAACACCGCGAACGCCGCCAGATCATCCATTTCGCTCATGGATTGTTTCCATTTGAAAACCAAAGGTTGCCTATTAGTGCGCTTATCCGCAGAAAAAACCACTCTAGACTGAAACCTCGTTCAACCCATTGAGGAACAGCCCATGAAGATTCTGTTGATCGGTGCCGCCGGCACCATCGGTTCGGCCGTGGATAAAGAGCTGAGCCAGCGTCATGAAGTGATCCGCATCGGTCGCAGCAGCGGCGACTTCCAGGTGGACATCAGCGACAGCGCCTCGATTCGCAAACTGTTCGAGCAGACCGGCAAGTTCGACGCGCTGATCTGCGCCGCCGGTAACGTGACCTTCGCCCCGCTCGGCGAGATGAACGCTGACAGCTTCGCCCTGGGCCTGAAAGACAAGCTGATGGGCCAGGTCAACCTGCTGCTGATCGGCCGCGAATACGCCAACGACGGTGCCTCGTTCACCTTCACCACCGGCGTGCTCAGCCACGACCCGATCCGCACCGGCGCCTCGGCGGCACTGGTCAACGGCGCTCTGGACAGCTTCGTCAAAGCCGCCGCCATCGAATTGCCGCGTGGCCTGCGCATCAACTCGATCAGCCCGACCGTGCTGCTGGAAGCGATGGGCAGCTATGCCCCGTACTTCCGTGGCTACAAGCCGGTTCCGGCAGCCGATGTGGCATTGGCCTACGCGAAAAGTGTCGAAGGCCTGCAAACCGGTCAGACCTTTCACGTGGGCTAAACCCTTGTGATCAACGGTCAGCCTGCGTAACGTGGCGGCACTTGTCTGGAGAGCCGAAGATGCGTGTTGCCCGTTCGTTGATCGTTGTTGCCCTGCTGCCGTTGTTCGCCGCCTGCCAATTGCTCGATGGCCCGCGTGAAAGCGCGTCCCACGTCGGGCAGACCCGGATGCAGGGGCAGTTGACGGCAGCCGAGGGCAAACTGGTGTTCCAGCCGTGTGGCGAACAGCGTCAGTACGTGGTCAACGACATCGGCGGCACCAGCGTGCTGCAAGAGGCTGCGACCCTCGCCGATCAGCAGGGCAAGCTGTTTGCCGATGTGCGCGGGAGGATCGCCGGCGACCGCCTCGACCTTGGCCAGTTGTATCGCGTCGAGCGCTCCGGCACCGCGTGCGATGACCCGAACTTCAAGCTGTTGATCCTGCGTGCCGCCGGCCACGGTCCCGAATGGAACGTCAAAGTCAGCGGCAAGGGCATGGTCATCGACCGCGAAGGCCAGCCGGCACTGGCCGTGCCGTATGTCGAGGAGCAACTGGGCGACGGCCGCTTCAACCTCAGCAGCGAAGCCAACAACCAACGCATCGAGTTGTGGGTCGCGCCGCAGCGCTGCGTCGACAGCAGCACCGGCAGCGTGCAGCACATGAGCGCCGAACTGCGCATCGACGGCAAGGTCGAGCGTGGTTGCGGGTATTTCGGCGGATCGCGCAACGACTGAGCGTTTTAGCCTCACCGGATCCGGCCTTTGCGGCTTATAATCGCGGCCTTCAAACGCCCTGGCGCAGTTGTGCGCCCCGCGAATCCGGATCCTCGCCATGTTACGAATCACCGAACTCAAGCTGCCAATCGACCATCCCGAAGAAGACCTGCGTGCCGCCATCGTGCAGCGCCTGGGCATCGCCAGCGATGACTTGCTCGATTTCACCTTGTTCAAGCGCAGCTACGACGCGCGAAAAAAGTCCTCCGAACTGTGCTTCATCTACACCATCGACCTCACCGTGCGCGACGAGGCCAAGGTGCTGGGCAAGTTCGCCGACGACCGTAACGTCAACGTGGCGCCGGATGTCAGCTACAAATTCGTCGGTCAGGCGCCGAGCGACCTGAGCCAGCGCCCGATCGTGGTCGGTTTCGGCCCGTGCGGGATTTTCGCCGGCCTGCTGCTGGCGCAGATGGGCTTCAAACCGATCATCCTTGAACGCGGCACCGAAGTTCGTCAGCGCACCAAGGACACCTGGGGCCTGTGGCGTAAAAGCGTGCTCAACCCCGAGTCCAACGTGCAGTTCGGCGAAGGCGGCGCGGGTACGTTCTCCGACGGCAAGCTGTACAGCCAGATCAAGGATCCGAAGTTCCTTGGCCGCAAGGTCCTGCACGAGTTCGTCAAGGCCGGCGCGCCGGAAGAAATTCTCTACGTCAGCAAACCGCACATCGGTACGTTCCGTCTGACCGGCATGGTCGAGACCATGCGTGAAGAGATCCGCGCCCTGGGTGGCGAAGTGCGCTTCCAGGAGCGCGTCACCGATGTGCTGATCGAAGACGGCCAACTGGTCGGCGTCGAGCTGGCGAGCGGCGAAACCCTGCATTCGAAACACGTGGTTCTGGCCCTTGGTCACAGTGCCCGTGACACCTTCCGCATGCTCCACAGCCGTGGCGTGTTCATGGAAGCCAAGCCGTTCTCGGTGGGTTTCCGCATCGAGCACCCGCAATCGCTGATCGACCGTGCGCGGCTGGGCAAGTACGCCGGCCACCCGAAGCTGGGCGCTGCCGACTACAAACTGGTGCACCACGCCAAGAACGGCCGTTCGGTCTACAGCTTCTGCATGTGCCCGGGCGGCACCGTGGTTGCAGCGACGTCCGAGCCGAACCGCGTGGTCACCAACGGCATGAGCCAGTACTCGCGTAACGAGCGTAACGCCAACTCCGGGATCGTCGTCGGCATCACCCCGGAAGTCGATTACCCGGGCGGCCCGCTGGCCGGGATCGAGTTGCAGGAGCGTCTGGAATCCCACGCGTTCATCCTCGGCGGCAGCGACTACAAGGCCCCGGCGCAACTGGTCGGCGACTTCATCAACGGCACCCCGTCCACCGAACTGGGCGAAGTCGAGCCGTCGTACAAACCGGGCGTGGCCCTGGGCGACCTGGCCCTGGCGCTGCCGGACTTTGCCATCGAAGCGATTCGTGAAGCGTTGCCGGCGTTCGAGAAACAGATTCGCGGCTACTCGCTGCACGATGCGGTGTTGACCGGGATCGAAACCCGCACCTCGTCGCCGCTGCGCATCACGCGTAACGAGTCGCTGCAGAGCATGAACGTCAAAGGTCTGTTCCCGGCGGGTGAAGGTGCGGGTTATGCCGGTGGGATTCTGTCGGCGGGTGTGGACGGGATTCGGATTGCCGAGGCCGTGGCGCGCGACATTCTCGGTCTGGAAGCCTGATACATCTGTCTTGAAGTAACACCAACCTCCTGTGGGAGCGGGCTTGCTCGCGAAGGCGCTGTGTCAGTCGACGACAATGTTGACTGACACAGCGCCTTCGCGAGCAAGCCCGCTCCCACATTGGTTTCCGAGTCTGGCTTTAGATATTTGCGCGCAGCACTGTGGTTGGCAGCGCCTCACCCCGTTCGGCACTCGCCGCCACCGCCGCAATCAATCCCTCCAGCTCATAGCCCTGCGCCTTCAGCCAGCCCTGATCGTAATAGGTGTCGGCATAGCGCTCGCCGCCATCGCACAGAATCGCCACGATCGACCCCGACTCCCCCGCCGCTTTCATCTGCTGCGCCGCCATCAGCGCGCCGATCAGGTTGGTGCCGCTCGACCCGCCGACATGCCGTCCCAGACGCTGCGCCAGATAATGCATGGCCGACAGCGACAAGGCGTCCGGCACCTTGACCATCGCATCGATAACCTTGGGCAGGAACGACGCTTCCACCCGAGGCCGGCCAATGCCTTCGATCCGCGAACCGCAGTCCAGACGCAGGCTCGCGTCTCCGGTCTGGTAATAATCGAAGAACACCGAGCGCTCGGCGTCGGCGCACAGCACCCGGGTGCAATGCTGGCGGTAACGCACGTAACGACCGAGGGTCGCGGTGGTGCCGCCGGTGCCGGGGCTGGAAATCAGCCAGCTCGGTTCCGGGTGTTTCTCGAAACGCATCTGCTGGAAGATCGACTCGGCGATGTTGTTGTTCGCCCGCCAGTCGGTGGCCCGCTCGGCGTAGGTGAACTGGTCGATGAAGTGGCCGCCATGCTCGCGGGCCAGACGTTCGGATTCGGCGTAAATCTGCGTCGGATCTTTCACCAGATGGCTCTGACCACCGTAGAAGGCGATCTGCGCGATCTTCTCTTTCGAGGTGGTCGCCGGCATCACCGCAATGAACGGCAAACCGAGCATACGCGCGAAATACGCCTCGGAAATCGCCGTCGAACCGCTGGACGCCTCGATCACCGGCGCGCCGGGTTTGAGCCACCCGTTACACAACGCATACAGGAACAACGACCGCGCCAGACGATGTTTGAGGCTGCCGGTGGGATGGCTGGATTCGTCCTTGAAGTACAGCTCAATTCCCGCAAAACCTGGCAGCGGCAAGGGGATCAGATGGGTGTCGGCGCTGCGCTGGAAGTCCGCTTCGATGATGCGGATGGCTTCGCGGGCCCACTGGCGGTTGTCACTCATGGTCATGCTCTCGTTGAGTCGGGCAGGAGTAGCCTTGTCACAGGCTCAGTCCCCCAGCATAGGAAAAAACCGGCAAGGCTCACAGATACAGCTGAGGCTCAATTCATCCACCAACTGCCAGGTTCTGGGCAAATGGGTATCAGGCTTTTGCTGTAATTGCGCAGAACCTATCCCCCCGTTCTTTGAACTGAAGCGGCCTGCTCGCCCCCCTGCCTGACAAATAGCGAACAATCCGCACTTAATCAAAGATCCGTCCTACAGCCAGCATTTGTCCGCTTCGTTAACGTCGCACAGCCCTTTAGAAGGGTTGTCGATGGATGAACGAAAGGACGCTCAGTGGCTCGCAACAAGGACATTCCCCGGGTCCCCAACCCGCCGGCGGGCGACGGTCATCACGTCACCTGGCGCTACATGACGGCCACTGAACTGGCCGAGCGCGACGCCCGACAAAATGCATACGACGCCATGCTGGCGCGGCAGGAGGCCTTCGAACGCAGTCGAGAGGTTGCGGCGAAAAAGCCTGATCCCGTACGCGCCGGGTGCGTGTTCGCCAAGTCCTGCAAATTGCCGGACGCGATCATCGATTACTCGAATTCTTCGGGGATGGTACCCACCGACAGCCTGAAAGATTACGGAGATCTGGCCCTGCTCGGCGGCCGTGAAGCCGATGACAGCGGCGGCGTTCCACTCAAGAAAATCAGCGGCACTGCCATCCCGGCAGGCCTGGGCACCTTCGCCCTTGCGGGTGAGGCGTTCAAGGCATTGCCCGCCATCGCTTCCGCCGCCGTAGTGACCCCTTTGGTCGGGCTGGTGGCGTTGCTCATGCCATCGAACCTGGGCGACAGCGCCCTCTACACCGAAGACCAGTTGCTCGCCCTCAGACAGGCTCGAACCCGCGTGCGCCTACATGTCGAACAACAGGCCGACGGCAGCCTCAAGGGTTATGGTTTCTACACCGGCAAGAATCGCGACTGGGAAATGGTCGATGTCGCGCAGTTCACCGCACGTGATAACCGCTTTGTCGCAGACCTCGGCGAAGGCATCGAACTGATCTGGACGCCCGCCGTGGACGGCTCCGACATCCTCGGCATCCCCGCGCTGGAGGCCGCTCCGCAGGCACCGCATATCTGGGTGTACCCACCAACGAAAGCGGCGGACGGGATTCTGGTGAATCCGGTTTATCCGCCGGAGTATCGGGATTTCATTCTGGTGTTTCCGGCGGATTCGGGGGTTCGGCCTCTATACATCGTGGTCAACACCTCGCGCAAAGGCTTACCACCAGCAGGACACAGCTATCATAAACCTCCGAAAGCAGAGGAAATTACCGCGTTTCCCGGCCTGAAAAAGGCACAGAAAATGAATCCCGTACAAGGAGGTGGCGGACTTCGGGAGCGATGGAAGGATGCAAAAGGCAGGAGAATTTATGAGTGGGACTCGATGCACGGCGAGTTGGAAGTTTACCGTGCAAGTGACGGAACTCACCTAGGCGCTTTTGACCCTTTTACAGGAGAGCGACGAGAAGACCCGAAAGATGAAAGAAGCATCAGAAAAAAATACTTGTGAGGGTGATGATGGGATTAAAACTAAGGCTGGAGTGGTACGACAAGCAAACCCATCTATGCGAGGGCGAAGAATATTCCGAGGATTTAGGCGACGATGAAACCGTTTTGAATGCCTTGGGTATACCGGTGGAAAACAACATTAATAATGGCGGCTTCAACGTACTCGAAAGTTGGAAACCTGTCCTTCAACCTTACTTTCAAAATAATATTTCCCTAACGACTTACGACTATCAAATTTCGTTCGACTACAGCGACGTCTGGTAAGCGGCACCTCAGATCATAAAAAACCCCGACCAGTCACCTGATCGGGGTTTTTCTTTACCGCTCGTTGCCGCTTAGTGCGAAACGCGGCTGGTGCCACCGACGGTGGAGATGCGCACGCGCTCACCGACACGGAACACTTCGTTTTCCTGAACCTGTTGCACGTAGGCGCGCATGCTGCCGTCGTCTTCGCGCACGGTGATTTCCACGCCCTGGGTGCGGGTCAGGCCTTCTTCAGTCGCGGAACCGATCAAACCACCGGCCACAGCACCGATGACCGCCGCGACGATGCTGCCTTTGCCGCCACCGATGGCGCTGCCGCCGACACCGCCGACCACTGCGCCTGCAGCGCCGCCGATCGGGGTCTTGGTGCCTTCGATTTTCACCGGACGCAGGGATTCGATGGTGCCCATGCGAATCGTCTGCACACGACGCGCTTCGTCACGGGAGTAGGAGTCACCGGTCAGGCTCGACTGGCAGCCGGTCAGCAACATCGCCATCGTGGAAAAGGAAGCAACCAGCAGAACAGACTTACGCATAGCATCAACTCCAAAAGAACATGTGTTCATTAAACCCCGCTGCTTGACGCCTGTCACGACGCAGCCCGGATAAACTTGATTTTATTCAGGCCCGGTACAGGCACCTGCAAACTCACCCAACAGTAGCGCCAAATCGCTCAATCCGCCCTGCCGACCCAAGGATTTTCATGGATTACCTGATCATTTTCGTCACCACCGTCGCCGGTCTGTACTTCCATTGGTGGCTGTACGTGCGGATCAAACGCTGGATGGATCGTGATCTGGCCCTGTCGCTGGCGGGCAAGGATGAGGGCAAGCGCGCCTTCATGCTCGAACAACTGGCCCATGCCCGGGCGCAGAAAATCAAGCGTCGGGACTTGCCGAAGTGGCTTGAGGCCACTGCGGCAGGCTATCACGCTCGGTAGACTGCTTAAGGCGCCAGACGTTCAAGAATCCAGTTGGCGCCCTGCAAACGGTAGTTCAGGCGATCATGCAGACGACTTGGACGGCCTTGCCAGAACTCGATGCGCTCCGGCAGCAGACGATAACCGCCCCAGTGTTCCGGGCAGTCGGGCTGGGTGTCGCTGAAGCGCTGTTCAGTCGCCTTGAGCAGATCTTCCAGCTCGCCACGCCCGTTGATCACCCGGCTCTGCGGTGAGGCCCAGGCGCCGAGCCGGCTGCCCAGCGGTCGCACCTGATAATACGCGTCGGACTCTTGCGGCGTGACCTTGACCACCCGCCCTTCGATGCGCACCTGGCGCTCCAGGCTTGGCCAGAAAAATGTCATGGCCGCGAAAGGATTCGCCGCCAGATGCTGGCCCTTGGCGCTGTCGTAGTTGGTGAAAAAGGTGAAGCCCTGCGCATCCAGACCCTTGAGCAGCAGAATGCGGCAATGCGGCCGCCCGTCCGCATCGACCGTGGCCAGGGTCATGGCGTTGGCTTCCACTGGCGCCTGTTCGGTTTTCACCGCGTCGGCAAACCATTGGTGGAACAGCGCAAACGGCTCGCCCGGGGCTTGCGCCTCGGTCAGTCCGTCCCGGGTGTAATCACGACGCATATCTGCCAGAGCCTGGGTCATGGCGCATTCCTTTTCGTTAGCGGATCACTGCTTGGAAGTATCGCTTGCGGCAACTTTCTTGTCAGTCGCCGCGGCTTTGGCCGGAGCGGTTTTCTTGGCAGGGGTTTTCGCCGGAGCCTTGGTTGCCGCCTTCTTCGCAGGTGCCTTGGCCGCCGCTTTCTTCGCTGGTGCCTTTTTGCTCGCAGGCACCGCAGCTTTCGCCGCTGCCGGCGCCGGGGTTACCGGTTTGGCTGCAGGCTTGACGTCCTGTGCGGCAAGCATCGTGGTCGGTGCCGGCGCTGGCATGTTGTACTTGCTCAGCAGCGCAACCATGGTGTTTTGCGGGGTCACCAGCAGTTCGACGCGACGGTTCAGGGCACGGCCTTCGGCGCTGTCGTTGGCGGCACGCGGGGCATCGCCACCCATGCCACGCAGCATCAGGCGATCACGCTGCAAGCCGCTCAGGCGGAAGATCGCCGCCACGGACTGGGCGCGCTCCTGGCTGAGTTTGACGTTGGCCGGCGCGGCACCGGTGTTGTCGCTGTGACCAAGCACCAGGACTGCGGTTTTTGGGTCAGCTTCGAGGATTTTCGCGACATTGGTGAACGGGCTGAGGGTCACCGGCAGCAGCATCGCTGGACGCTTCGGGTTGAACGAGCCTTCAACCGGCGCGATCACCACCAGCACGTTGTCACGGCGCTCAAGTTGCAGATTGCTGTCCTTGATCGCTGCACGCAGGCGTGGCTCGTAGTCATCCAGCCAGGCTTGGGTGACTTTCGGATCAGGCATCGGCACCACTTTGGCAGTGGATTGATCCTTGCCGCCGAACGGCCACCACCACTTCGTGCCGGTGTCGGCATCGGCCTTGGCCACTACCGCCGGTTTGGCTTCTGGTTTGACTTCGGGTTTCACCTCGGCTTTGGCCGCCGCATCATCGGAACCGCCGAACGGCCAGTACCAGTGGCTGCTGCTTTCAGTCTTGGCCACCGGTGCGGTCGCGGCAGGTTTGAGCGGCGCCGGGGCTGCGACAGAAGCCGGAGCCGGGGCCGGCTCTTTGGCCGCCACTTTGTCGGAGGACCCGAACGGCCACCAGCTACCGCCGTCCGCATCGTTTTTAGGAGTCTGTGCACAACCGGTGATCGCAACACACAGGGCCAGGGCGAGAGTTTTTTTGGATGACATTGAAAATCCACAAAGTGAAGTAATGAAAAATCAGAGCTCTTTTGCCCGGATAAACTGACGCTTTGAATCGAAAAACCGGATCTGGTTCCAACCCTGGAACCTCATGTAAAGCTTTACAGACAAGTGGCAAGTACCCGCGCCAGTTGCTGCGCGCGCGGATCCATCAAGACGTACGGCCCAAGGGTATTTGTCACAAAACCGAACGCGACATCGTGCTCAGGATCAGCAAAACCCACTGAACCGCCCGCCCCCGGATGACCAAACGCCCGCGGGCCGAGGCCGTAGGTGGCGTTCGCCATGTCCGGTTGATCGAGCATGCAGCCCAGACCGAAGCGGGTGCGGGTCAGCAGGGTCTTGTCCTCGCCGTAGCTGTGTTCGCGGGTCAGCTCTTCGAGCATTTCGCTTTCAAGCAGGCTGCCGTCGAGCAAACCGGCGTAGAAACCGGCCAGGCTGCGCGCGTTGCCATGACCATTGGCGGCCGGCTGCTGCATGCGGCGCCATTCCGGTTTGTTGGTGCTGGTGAGCACCGACGGCGGATTGGTGAAGGCGCGAGTGGTCATGGCGGTGGGTTCGCGCATGGTCACCTGCAACAGGCGTTGGGCAGCAGCGTCACCGACGTTGCCCTTGCCGCGAGCAATATGCGCCACGCGGTGGAATTCTTCGTCAGCCAGACCGACATGGAAATCCAGCCCCAGCGGCTTGGCGACACGGGCGACGATCGACTCGCCCGGCCCGCGACCGTCAGCGCGACGCAGCAACTCGCCGACCAGCCAGCCGTAGGTGATGGCGGCATAACCGTGGCCGGTACCCGGCGTCCACCACGGCGCTTCGGCCGCGAGGGCATCAACCATGGTTTGCCATTCGTAAAGGGCGGCGGGCGCCAGCAACTCGCGCAGGGCCGGCAGACCGGCCTGATGGCAGAGCAGTTGGCGCAGGGTGACGGATTCTTTACCGGCGGCAGCGAATTCCGGCCAGTAGCGGGCAACCGGTGCATCCAGCTGCAGTTTGCCTTCGGCCACCAGTTGCAGCGCCGTGACCGCGGTGAAGGTCTTGGTGCAGGAAAACAGGTTGGCGATGGTGTCGCTGTGCCAGGCCTCGGTTCCGTCCTTGTCGGCCGTACCGGACCAGAGGTCGAGGACGGTTTCGCCGCCGACCTTGATGCACAGGGCTGCGCCGCGTTCCTGGGGATCGTCGAACAGTGCCGCGAAAGCCTCGCGCACCGCTTCGAATTGAAGCTCGTAATGTCCCTGAATCTGCACCCGCAACTCCCCCGCGAAAACGCTCTACAAAGTGGCCCGCATTGTTCCAGCCCTTGAGGGATTTGGGAACAGCTGCGGGCCGGACGGTTACTTCCAGATGTTTGCTGAGACGGCTGCCGCCTTCGCGAGCAAGCCCGCTCCCACATTTGATCTCTGCGGCACTGGAGATCAGTGTGGGAGCGGGCTTGCTCGCGAAGAACGATGACGCGGTCTAAACCTTAATGACCATTGCCCGAATGCCCACCGGCATGCCCGCCCCCCGGGCCTTTGCCAGCTTCACCCTTGCGCCCGCCCTCCGCTTCATGACCGGCGGCGGCCGCGGCCTTCTCAGCCTCTTTGCCCAACTGATCAACTGCCTGCAGGTTGCTCTTGCGTACCGCCTCGACAAAGCCCTGATACGGCAGATCGGTAATCCCCACCAGGCCGAAGTGCCCGTTCTCGCCATCGAGCAGACGCCCGGTCACCGGTTGATCCAGATACTGGAACCAGTGCACGCCGACAATCGACGGCTCACTCAACGCCTGTTTGAGGAAGTTGGCATACGCCGGGCCGCGATCTTCTTCCCGCGCCAGTTGCGTCACGCCACCCCAGAACGGGCCACGATCACTGGAGCCGAAGTTGAATTCGGTGATCAATACCGGTTTGTCGAGGGCGCGCAGAGCGGCGAAGTCATAGCCGTCCTGTGGTTTCAGCGTGTACATGTTGAAACTCAACACGTCGCAATACTGCGCGCAGGACGCCACCGCTTCCGGAGTGCTGGTGGCGAAACGGCCGCCGAGCAGCAACTGATTCGGCGCGTGCCATTTCAGCGAATCGGAGATGGTTTTGAAGTAGGTGTCGGCGAACACTTTCTGGAAGTATTTGAAGTCGTTTTCGATTTCCGGGTGCTCCGGATTCGGCATCGGCGGCACGAAACCCGGGTCTTCCATCAATTCCCACGCCGGCAGATCAATGCCCCACGCTTTCGACAGGCCCGCCTGGTTGCGGTACTTGTCGCGCAGTTGCTTGAGGAACGCGCGTTTGGCTGGCACGTCGGTGGTCATTTTCAACGTGCCGTAGGCCAGGGCGTAGCGCGACTGCGGATCGTCGCCGGGACCGGCCCAGGCCAGTTCGTTATCGGCGTAGTACCCGATCAACCATGGATCATCGCGGTGATCACGGGCAGCGATGGCCACGGCACGCTCGGTAGCCATGGCGAAACGCGGGTCGAACGGGTCAGGCATGCCGCCCCACCAGTCTGTGCCGGTGCTGATGCTGGTGTAGTCGCCGACGATCGACAGCGGCAAGGTGTACGGCACCCGCTCGGCGTCGGCGAGCGAGTCGGCACTCCAGTTGCCGACGGTGTTGAAACCCCAGGCCTGCAGGCGATCGAGGGTGTGCGTGGCCCACTTCTGCTGATCGACCGTGGCCTTGCACGGCGCAGCGACGGGTTGATCGGCAGCCTTTTCAGCAGTCGTCGCTACGGCGTCTGTTTTCGCCGCTGCGGCGACACCGGCCTTCGCCTCGTTTGACTTTGGCACAGGCTCGGCAGCTTTTAATGCGGTTTCTTCAACCGCACCAGCCTTGGCCGCTTCAGCAATTCCGGCCTCGGTATCGCTGTCCGGTTTGCAGGGCTCGCCGTAAACCCGCTGCAGGTTGGCGCCATAGAAGTCGTACCAGCGCCCGTTGCCATAGCCGCGGCCCTGATCGGCGCCGTTGCCGCCACGGTTGTCGCCCTCGCCGAAATGGCTGGCGAGCGGCTCGTCGGCATTGGGCAGGGATTCGAACATCCACTCACGCCCGGCCACGTAAGTCTGGTTGACCTGCGGGCTGACGGTGTTGACCCCCAGCGAATAGAACGGATGTCCTTCAGGGGTCACCAGATACCAGCGACCGTCACGTTTTTCAGTGCGGAAAAAGCCGCTGGCCTTGAACGCCGGGCCTTTGTTCCAGCCGCCGAACTTGTCCAGCGAAGACTTTTCGCGCTCGGCCAACCAGGTCTTCAGCTGTTGCTGTTCCTTGGCGGCGGCGGATTTCAGTTGTTCGTCGTTGCTGACTTTTTCCGGCCATTTGCTGCGGGTCGATTGACCGTAGGCATCCACCAGATTGCCGTAGACGGCCTGGGTCACAGCATCGCCATCCTGCACGCCGAAACGTTCGAGCAGCAGGCTCTGCGCGGCTTTCGGCTGATCCATCCACAAGCTCACCGACACCACCTGGCTGCGATCGAGTTCACCGCTGCTGCTGGCCAGCAGAATCCGCTGGCCATCGACGGTCATCGGCATCGGCGGCCCGGCCTTCATGCCCTGGCTCAGTGGCGAAGTCGCCACCAGCGGCACCAAAAGGGTTTGCGCCGGGCCGGCCGGCAGGTCGACGCGGCTGGTCAGGGTCTGGCCGTTGTTGCTCTGGATTTGCACATAGACCGTCACGGCCCAGTTCATTGCACTCTGCAGACGCAGGCTCATCATGCCCGACTGCGACCAGTCCCAGGCGCCGGTTTGCGGAGTCAGGCGCAGGGTCGGACGGGCTACCGGGTTGAACGTCACTCGGCGCAACACTTCACCTTCCGGGGTTTGCTCGGCGTTGGCTTGTGGCAGGTCAGTGTTTTCGGTGACGACTTTCACCACGTCGGCAGGACGGACGAAGTTGAACAGGGTCTGCTGACCCGCAGGCGCCGCCAGTAACGGGGCAGCGAAAATCAAGGCGAATACGGCAGGCAACGAACGACGAATCATAAGAACGGAGTTCTCCCTAACGACCAACTAAGGCCAATGGAAAAGCATGGCAGAGAGATAGACAACGCGGCGGGCAAAACTGCCCACCGTTGTCTCAGGATATTTCACGACGGAATGGCGGCAACGCATTGAGGATCGCCTTGCCGTAGCGCTGGGTGACCAGGCGCCGATCGAGCAAGGTGATGGTGCCGCGGTCTTCTTCGGTACGCAGCAGACGCCCGCAGGCCTGAACCAGTTTCAGCGAGGCATCGGGCACCGAGATTTCCATGAACGGATTGCCGCCCCGGGCCTCGATCCACTCCGACAGCGCCGCCTCGACCGGGTCGTCCGGCACCGAGAACGGGATCTTGGCGATCACCACGTGCTCGCAGTACGCCCCCGGCAAGTCCACCCCTTCGGCGAAACTGGCAAGACCGAACAGCACGCTGGAATCGCCGCCATCGACCCGCGCCTTGTGCTTGTTCAGGGTTTCCTGTTTCGACAGGTTGCCTTGAATGAACACTTGCTTGCGCCAGTCGCGGTCGAGGCCATCGAACACGTCCTGCATCTGTTTGCGCGAAGAGAACAGCACCAGCGTGCCGCGCGAGCCTTCGACCAGATCCGGCAACTCGCGGATGATCGCCGCGGTGTGAGCTGCGGCGTCGCGTGGGTCGGCCTTCAGATCCGGCACCCGCAGCACGCCGGCGTCGGCATGATGGAACGGGCTCGGCACCACGGCGGTGACGGCTTTTTTCGGCAGGCCGGCGCGCATGCGGAAACGGTCGAAAGTGCCCAGTGCCGTCAAGGTTGCCGAGGTCACCAGGCAGCCGTAGGCCACGTTCCACAGGCTGCGGCGCAGGGTCTCGGCGGCGAGAATCGGGCTGGCGTTAACCTCGATGTCGAACAGCGAACCGCTTTCCGCCAGCGTCAGCCAGCGGGCCATAGGCGGGCTGTCTTCCGGGTCTTCGGCGGTGAACGCGGTCCACAACTCCCAGTTGCCCGAAGCCCGCGACAACAGGCTGCCGAACAGCGGATACCACTCCTCGGCCTGATTGCTGGCGATGCCGATGTTGACCTCGCCGTCCATGCCTTCCTTGAGCAGGTCGGTCAGGCGGGTGAACAGATCGTTGAGCCGCGAATAGCCCTTTTTCAACTCGATGCCCATTTCGCGCATGTGCTCGGGAATCACCCCGCCGACGAAACGATGGCGTGGCCGCTCGCGGCCTTCGACGTCTTCGCCGGGTTTGAAATCGGAAATCTGCTCGCACGCGGTGAACATGAACTGCTGCTGGGTCTTGATCTCGCGCGCCAGCTCGGGCACTTGCTCGATCAGCTTGCCGAGATCCCCCGGCAGCGGATGCTGGGCCAACAATTTGGTGAGGTTCTTCGCGGTGGTTTCCAGCCAGTCGGCGGTGGAACGCAGACGCGTGTAGTGGGCGAAGTGGCCGATGGCCTTGTCCGGGAGGTGATGGCCTTCGTCGAACACGTAAATGGTGTCACGCGGGTCAGGCAGTACCGCGCCGCCGCCGAGGGCGAGGTCAGCCAGCACCATGTCATGGTTGGTGACGATCACGTCGACCTTGCCCATGCCTTCGCGCGCCTTGTAGAAAGCGCATTGGCCGAAGTTCGGGCAGTGGCGGTTGGTGCACTGGCTGTGATCGGTGGTCAGGCGCGCCCAATCGGCATCTTCCAGCGCGTTGGGCCAGCTGTCGCGGTCGCCGTCCCATTTATTGCCGGCGAGTTTCTCGATCATGCTGGTGAACAGCTTCTGACTGGCCTCGTCGACCTCGATTTTGAAGCCTTCCTCTTCGAACAACTGGGCGGTGGCGGTTTGCGCGTGGCCTTCCTGCAGCAGCATGTCGAGCTTGGACAGGCACATGTAGCGGCCACGGCCCTTGGCCAGCGCGAAGCTGAAGTTCAGCCCGCTGTTGCGCATCAGGTCGGGCAAGTCCTTGTAGACGATCTGCTCTTGCAGAGCCACGGTCGCGGTGGCGATCACCAGGCGCTTGCCGGCCAGTTTCGCCGTGGGGATTGCCGCCAGGCTGTAGGCCACGGTCTTGCCGGTACCGGTGCCGGCTTCCACCGCGACAATCGCGGGGTCGCCACTGCGCCGGCCTTCGTCGTCGGTGTCGATATCCCCGAGGACTTTGGCGATTTCAGCGATCATCAGGCGCTGGCCGTAACGCGGCTTGAGGCTCTTGGCTTCAAGAAAACGCGAATAGGCGCCCTGGATCGTGGTTTTGAGTTCAGTGCTGATCATTGATTGTCGGGCGCTAAAAACGCTGGATAAATTTTCAGTGGTTTCGGATGGCGGCTATCATACCCCGCTAATTAATCCCGCGCAGAACGGAGTGCCCCAATGACACCTTTTAGCCTCGTTTATCCGCTGCATGTCCTGTCCGCCCTGGTCTGGGTCGGCGGCATGTTTTTCGCCTGGATGGTCCTGCGCCCGGCGGCGGTCAAGGCTCTCGACGGCCCTGCTCGCCTGACCTTGTGGGTGGAAGTGTTTCAAGGTTTTTTCCGCTGGGTCTGGGTCGCGGTGATCCTGTTGCCGATCAGCGGCGTGGGCATGTTGCATTTACAGCAGGTCGGTTTCGAGACCGCGCCGAAGTACGTCCAGGTGATGATCGGGCTATACGTGGTGATGACGGCGCTGTTCATCCGGATTCAGGGTTTGATGCTGCCGGAATTGCGTAAAGCGGTGGAAGCCAAGGACTGGCCGGCGGGCGCGGCAGTGCTGGGGCGGATTCGCCGGGTGGTGGGGATCAACCTGATTGTCGGGTTGGTGCTGGTGGCGATTGCGGCGGCGCGGCCGATGTTCTGACCCACCCCATTTTTTTGCGCTGTGAACACTGTTGTGGTGAGGGGATTTATCCCCGATGGCGCGCGAAGCGGCCCCAAATCAGCTGACGCGTTCAATCTGAAGAAACGCGCTATCTGGAGTGGGCTGCTTCGCAGCCCATCGGGGATAAATCCCCTCACCACAATTGTGAATAGCGCGGTTATTCAGAGGCGCTGTACGGTCACAGCCCCCGCCGCACCCACCGGCCCAGGCTGACCATCCGCACCGGCCTTGCCGTTCTTGCCGCCATCGGCGCGATACACCAGGCAGCCCTTGGACTGGCCGCCCTTGCCCGCCTTGCCGCCAACACCCGCTGGACCACCGGCGCCGCCCGCAACGTTGACCTTGATCAGCTCGGCCGGAAACTCGCGCGGCACTTCAAGACGCACCAACGCACCCGGTGCGCCCGGCTGACCGTCGCTGCCGTTGCTGCCATCAAAACCATGACCGGCCGCGCCCCAGGTACAGCCCGGATCTTCGCCGTTGCCGCCATCCAGGCCGACGAAACCCGGTGCGCCGGTGCCGCCACGGGCATCGACAAACAGTTTTGGCGCGTTCAGTGCCTTGAACTGCAAATTCAGATTGCGCCCGGCACGGGCGGCTTTTTCATAGGTGCCCGGCGCGCCACGTGCGGTGATCAGGCTGCCTTCGGACAGTTCGGCACGAATGACTTTCATGTCCAGCGCCTGTTCACTCGGGACGATCGCAATGCGCGCTTCATGGCCCAGGCGCAATTCGCCGACGGTCAGCTCGGTCACATTGGCAGGAATCAGCAAGGTGCCATAGTCCGCCACGTCCAGCCGTTCCAGCTGCAAGGTGCTGGCGGTGTTGGGCAAACGCATCAGGGAGTTGGTTTCGACGCTGACCACCTGGGCGCAGGCCAGAGGACTGATGAGTGCAGCGAGCAGGCAAAGTTTACGCATGGGAAGAAGCCTCCGGAGCGGCCGGGGCCGGGATGGTTTGCAGGTGAAAAACGCCGAACAGCAGGATGCGCAGACGGTCGCGCCACGGGTTGGGACGCCCTTTGAGGCGCGAGAAAAGCAACTCCAGCACATGCAGCGCCAGCAGCGAGGCACCGGCCAGATTGACCAGCGCATGCAGCGGATGCACAAACGGCAGCAGCAGATTGACCACCACCACGCACCAGAACAGCAGGGTCAGCAAACGCCCCAGCCCCCAGAAAACCTTCATACGCTCCCCCGTGTCGGAATTATTCTTTGGGCGCACAGTAACGGCTTACGCGGGGGATAAGCCAGAGGGGCAAAAGAAAAAACATTTGTCAGTCGTCGGATCGCTGCCGGTTCGACGACGATCGTCGACCGGCAGCTCTAGCCTGCGGACTACAGACAAGTCCTAGCGATTGATATGCAACTCCACCCGACGGTTTTTTGCCCGTCCCTCGTCCGTTGCGTTGTCAGCCACCGGCTCGCTCTCGCCGCGCCCTTCACTGGTCAGTTTGTCCGGCGCCAGGCCCTGACTCAGCAGGTACGCCGCCACGCTGCTGGCGCGTCGTTCCGACAGTGCCTGGTTGTAGGCGTCCGAACCTTTGCTGTCGGTATGGCCGATAACCTTGATGCTGACCACGTCGGCGTTGCGCAATTTGTCCATCAGCGTATCGAGCTGGGCCTTGGCGGCCGGGGTCAGATCCGACTTGTCGAAATCGAACAACACATTACCGGCATCGCTGAGGGTGATGACTTCCGATTGCGGCGCAGGTTCGGGAGCTTTTGCAGTGACCGGATATTGCGGCAGCGGACAGCCGCGATGATCGACCGGGGTATTGGCCGGGGTGTCAGGGCAACGGTCGCGGCGGTCGAACACGCCATCGCCGTCTTCATCGCCATCCTGGGCATAACAGATCAGCCCGCCAGTCAGAATCCCCAACGCCGCACCGCCACCGGCCCAGCCGCCACTTTCAATGGCGCCAAGACCGCCACCGACCAGCCCGCCGATCAGGCTGCAGATCGGCCACGTACGTTGATTGAGGGGGGCATCGCCATCGCTATGAGTGGCGCAACCGGTGAGCAGGCTGCCCAGCAGCAGCACCGGCAAGACGGACCTTGAGAAAACAGTCATTGTGAAAGCTCCTGTGTCACCGGCCCATACCGGTTACACAGGAGTAAAGACCCGCATCCGCGACTGCACAAGCCGCGGATGCGAGAGGGGCTAGCGGACGATTTTGATTTCGGTACGACGGTTCTGTGCGCGACCGTCTGCGGTTTTGTTATCCGCCACTGGCTGGCTTTCACCCATGCCCGAGACCGAAACGAAGCTGGCACGCGGCACACCCTGCTGGATCAGGTATTCCACCACCGAGTGCGCACGGCGATCCGACAGTTTTTTGTTGTAGGCATCGCTGCCGACGCTGTCGGTGTGGCCGGTCACGGTCAGTTGCGCCGTGGACGACTCTTGTTTCAGGCGCGTGGCGACTTTATCCAGCACCTGTTTGTCGGAGCCGGTCAGGGTGGCTTTGTCGAACTGGAAGTGCACATCGCGAATGACGATAGTTTCTTCCTTGACCACAACGGCCTCTTCTACCACTGGCGCAGGGGCAGGTGGTGGGCAGCCGTCAGCATCGACCTGCACGCCTTTAGGCGTGTGCGGGCACTTGTCGCGACTGTCCGGCACACCATCGCCGTCTTCGTCGCCATCACCGTGCACCCAGCAATAGGCGGCTGCCGTACCACCGACCACCAGCGCGCCATAACCGGCCCACGCCGAACTTTCCGTCGCGCCGAGACCGGCACCGACTACACCACCGACCGCCGCACAGGTCGGCCAGTCGGTTTTCTGCAAACCTGCGCAACCAGTCAACACACTGGTTAGCAGAATCAAAGGTAATGCTGTCCGAACTATGCTCATCTGGTTTTCTCCTGAGGGATCGGCTTAGAACCGATTCACGGAGTAAAGACCGGAGTTTTAATCTCCGCCAGCAATAGGCCACTGGCATTTGGGACCGTGTTCACAGGGATTCGGCACTTTTGCCAGGCGCGGCAATTCGGGGTCTAGGCCGGATCCGTCTGGCGCGCTAGTCTTGGCGATCTGATTGAGGAGCTTCGATGAACGTCGCCATTTCTTCGCGCACGCCGCAACAGGCGCTGGCTGCTTTACTGGATCGCTATGCCCCGGCGCGTTTACTGCTGATCGGCGCCAGCGAATTTCCGGCGCTCGCCGCTTTCAAGCAGGCACATCCGGACACCTGCGTGGCCCACGCCGCACCCGGTGCATTGCCCGCCGAACTCGCGGCGCGGCGCTTCGACCTGGCGCTGGTGGTCGATTGCCTTGAGCACCTGCCCAAGCGTGACGGCTTGAATCTGCTGGGCGGGATTCGCAACCTCAACGCCAGCCGCATTGCAGTGCTGGCGGATCTGCCGGCCAGCGGCTGGCAGGAAACCGATTTCTACTCGCTGGCGCTGCAGGCCAGTGAACGCTTCCAGCGTGACGATCAGGTACTGACCCTGTTCACCTATGATCTGCTTGACTACAAACAAGTCCCCGACTGGCTCAACTCGCGATTCTGGGCCAATCCGGAAAACTTCGGCAAATACTGGTGGTAATGCAATGAGTACAGCCATTTGCCCGTGCGGCAGCGGCAACCTGCTGGAGGCCTGCTGCGGCCACTATCACGAAGGCCACCCGGCGCCTTGCGCCGAAGCGCTGATGCGTTCGCGCTACAGCGCCTACGTGCTGGGGCTGATCGATTATCTGGTGGCCACCACCCTGCCCGCCCAGCAGGCCGGTCTGGATCGCCAGTCGATCAGCGCCTGGAGCGCGCAGAGCACCTGGCTCGGCCTTGAGGTCGAAAGCTCGGAAGTGTTCGGCGGCCAACCCGAGCATGCCTTCGTCACCTTTACCGCGCGCTGGCACGACAGCCAGGGCGAACACAGCCACCGCGAGCGCTCCTCGTTCGTGCAAAACGCCGGGCGCTGGTACTTCATCGACCCGACCGTGCAGTTGAAGCTGGGGCGCAATGACGCGTGCCCGTGTGCCAGCGGGCAGAAGTTCAAGAAGTGCTGTGCGGGGTATTTCGGCGCATAAAGGGAAGTGCCGACTAGACTGGGGCACAAAGGGAGTTTTTTCGATGCTCGGTCACTGTCGCACACTGCATGGCTTGTTATTGATGCTGATCCTGAACCTCGGCGGTTGCGCCTCATGGTTCAGCGACGACAGCGTCGACCCCGCCGTGCACCTGGTGAAAGTCGAGGTAGTGCGGGCCAAGTTGCTCGAACAGAAATTCATCCTGCACTTTCGGATCGACAACCCCAACGACAGCGACCTGACCGTGCGCGGTATGGAATATCGCATTCATCTGGCGGATCTGCTGCTGGCCGAAGGCGAACATGAACACTGGATCACCGTGCCCCCCAAAAGCAGCGCGTTCTATCGGATACCGATCCGCACCAACCTGTGGCCGCGGGTCAAGGACGTGGTGAAAATGCTGAAAAGTCAGCACCAGCAGGTGCCCTATCGATTGCAGGGCGAGATGGAAACCGGTTTATTCATCGCCCACTACGTGCACCTGGAGCGCAATGGCGTGATAATCCCCGCCGATTTAATTCCGGAGCACAACCGATGACTCAGCAACCTCATGTCCATGGCCCTGACTGCAACCACGATCATGACCATCATCACGATCACGATCATGGCCATGTCCACGGCCCGAACTGCGGCCACGCCCACCAGGAACCGGTGCGCAACGCCCTGAAAGACGTCGGCCGCAACGACCCTTGCCCATGCGGCAACGGCAAGAAATTCAAGAAGTGCCACGGCGCTTGATGCTTCAGGTGAAGATATTTTTCGCCTGACACATTGCCTTCGCGAGCAAGCCCGCTCCCACAGTTGACCGCGTTCCCGCTGACTGAACGCAGTCGACTGTGGGAGCGGGCTTGCTCGCGAATGGGCCGGTACATTCACCCCAAAATGTTCAGACAGCCGCCAGAATCTGCGCAGCGCTGACCACCGTCGCATACTCCCCGTGCACATTCCCCAGCGACATCCCGTGCACTTCTTCGGCTGAACGCGGTGTGCCGAAATAATCGGCCTTGTCGAAGGTGAAACACGCATCCTCCGCCACCCACGCCTCAAACCCCAGATTGCCCGCCGTGCGCGCTGTGGATTCCACCGAGTTGTTGGTCGCTACACCAACAATGATCAATTGCCCGATCCCCGCCTCACGCAGCTGCGCTTCCAGCCCCGTGGCACAAAACGCATCCGGTACCTGTTTCTGGATCAGCCATTCACCGTCCTGCGGCATGAATCGCTGCTGAAATTCCACCCCTGACTGCCCGGGCCAGAACACCGAATCCGGTTCACGCGACAGATGCTGCACATGAATCACCGGCCGCCCGCTACTGCGCCACGCCCTCAGTAAATCGAGCATGCGTTCTTCGGCCTGTGGATTATTCCGCCTACCCAGTCGCGGCTGCAGAATGCCTTGTTGCTGGTCGATGATGATCAGTGCGGCGTTGGCCTTGAGCTCCATGGCGTTTTTTTCTCATGCGGGGTCAGTGAGCTCCGCAGTTCAGCATCACCGCCACTTATTAAGCAAGCTATCGAACACGGCAGATTGAAGCGCTTTGTGGTGAGGGGATTTATCCCCGATGGGCAGCGAAGCGGCCCTAATTCCTGCAACCGAGACAGAGCTGACCCACCGAGATGGCAGGTTTGGGGCTGCTGCGCTGCCCATCGGGGATAAATCCCCTCACCACAGGTTCTGTCACACCTCACAAATAAGTTTGTCCCCCGCTTGCGCGGCCATCTCCTGCTCACTAACGTAGCGGCTTTATTGCGCCCCCAGCCTCTACACCCCCGCAGGAGCTTTGCCATGGCCTCGCCAGCCCTTACACATTTTCTTCCCCGGTTCGGCGTTGCCGCAGCAGTGACCGGTGTCTTGAGCCTGTCCGGTTGCCAGACCTGGAACGCGCAGGACACCCTCCCGCCCACCTCCGGCGTGCAACCGCTCAAGGGTCTGGCGCAGAACGTTTCGGTGCGACGCAATGCCATGGGCATGCCGTTGATCGAAAGCAACAGCTTCCACGACGCACTGTTCACCCTCGGTTACGTGCATGCCAGCGACCGCATCAACCAGATGGTCACCCTGCGCCTGTTGGCCCAGGGGCGTCTGGCGGAAATGTCCGGCGCCTCGATGCTCGACGCCGACCGCTACATGCGCGCGGTCAACCTGAAGAAAAGCGCCGACGAGCTGTACAAGGCCTCGTCGCCACGCCTCAAGCGTTTCTTCGAAGTCTATGCGCGGGGCGTCAACGCCTACCTGTTCCGCTACGCCGACAAACTGCCGGGCGATCTCGCCGCCAGCGGCTACAAGCCGGAATACTGGAAACCGGAAGATTCGGCGCTGATGTTCGCGTTGCTGAACTTCAGCCAGTCGGCCAACCTGCCGGAAGAGATCTCATCCCTGGTGCTGGCGCAAACCGTGACCAGCGACAAACTCGCCTGGCTGACCCCGTCCGCACCCGATGAAAATCTGCCGCTGGCCGAGGCCGACAAGCTGCAAGGCCTCAAGCTCAACGGGCAGATCCCCGGTCTCACCGAGCTGAGCAATGCCAGCCAGCAATTGGCAGCGATGAATCTGCTGGGCGCCAGCACGTCGAACAACTGGGCGATCGCCCCGCAGCGCAGCCGCAGCGGCAAGAGCATTCTGGCCAGCGACAGCCATGGCCCGCTGGCGGCACCGTCGCTGTGGAGCTTCGTGCAGATACGCGCGCCGAAATATCAGGCTGCCGGTGTCACCGTCGCCGGTCTGCCGATGATACTCGACGGTTTCAACGGCAAAGTCGCGTGGAGCGCCACCAGCGTGCTCGGCGACAATCAGGACCTGTTCCTGGAAAAAATCCGCCGTCAGGGCAACAGCCTGACCTATGAGGTCAATGGCAAATGGCAGCCGCTGGGCGTGCGCAACGAAACCTATTTCGTCAAAGGCCAGCGACCAATTCGCGAAGCGGTGTACGAAACCCGCCACGGCGCGCTGCTCAACAGTGCTCAGGCCGTACAGGGCAACGGTTTTGGTCTGGCCCTGCAAACCCCGAGCTTCACCGACGACAAATCGCTGGACGCATTTTTTGACCTGACCCGTGCGCAGAACGTTGAACGCGCGTCAGACGCCAGCCGCGAGATCCGCGCCATCGCCCTGAACATGGTATTCGCCGACGCCAGCAACATCGGCTGGCAGGTCACCGGGCGTTTCCCCAACCGGCGCGAAGGCGAAGGCCTGCTGCCATCGCCGGGCTGGGAAGGTCGTTATGACTGGGACGGTTACGCCGACCCGATGTTGCACCCGTACGATCAGGATCCGACCCAGGGCTGGCTCGGCACCGCCAACCAGCGGGTCATTCCTCACGGCTACGGCATGCAGTTGTCCAACTCGTGGGCGGCGCCGGAGCGCGGTGAGCGCTTGGCGGAACTGGCCAACAGCGGCAAACAGGACGGTCGCAGCGTGATCGCCATGCAGTACGACCAGACCACCACCTTCGCTGCCAAGCTGAAGAAAATGTTTGAAGCGCCGGGCATGAAGCAGCCGCTGAAACAGGCGATCGACGCCCTGCCGGAAGCCGATCGCAACAAGGCGCGCGAGGCGTTCACCCGATTGATGGCGTTTGACGGCAAGCTCAGCCCGACCTCGGCGGATGCGGCGATCTATGAACTGTTCCTGCAAGAAAGCATGAAGCAGATCTTCCTCGATGAGCTCGGCCCCGAGTCGAGTCCGGCGTGGAAAGCCTTTGTTGCCAATGGCGACTTGTCCTACGCGGCGCAGGCCGATCACCTGCTCGGGCGCGAAGACAGCCCGTTCTGGGATGACTTGCGTACCCCGCAGAAAGAAGACAAAGCCGTGATTCTGGCGCGCAGTCTGGCCGCCGCGATCAACGCTGGCGACAGTCAGTTGGGTGGCGATCACAAGGCCTGGCAGTGGGGCAAACTGCACAGCTACACGTGGAAAAACGCCAACGGCCAGACCGTTCGCGGCCCGCTGGCAGCCGGTGGCGATCACACCACGCTCAATACCTCGGCGTTTACCTGGGGCAAGGACTTCAACACCACGCGGGCGCCGTCGATGCGGTTCATCGTCGATTTCAGCCAGGCTGAGCCGCTGATGGGGCAGAACGGCACCGGCCAGTCCGGCAACCCGGCCAGCCCGAACTACCTCAACGGCATCGACGCTTGGCTCAAGGGTCAGTACATCGGCTTGCCGATGCAGCCGCAGAACTTTGACCGGGTGTATGGCAAGACGCGTTTGACCCTGACCCCCGGCAAGTAAGGCACAGATCAAAAGCCCCTCACCCTAACCCTCTCCCAAGGGAGAGGGGACCGACGGAGTTGTTCTTTCGCAATACACCGACCTGAACCGTCGCGCCGAATCCATAATCGACGCGGACTTTCAGGCCGATGAAGCTCGCCAGACACCTCGGTCGGCTCCCTCTCCCTCCGGGAGAGGGCTGGGGTGAGGGAGCTTTGAAAATCGATAGAACTTCCGGACTCGCGCCAACCTCATAGCTAACAAGCCCTCCATTCAGGTAACGACATGGACCTTGTTATCGCCCGCCCCGAAGGTTTGTACTGCCCTGCCGGGGATTTCTACATTGATCCGTGGCGCCCGGTCGAGCGCTCGGTGATCACCCATGCCCACGGCGATCACGCCCGTAACGGCAATCAGCACTACCTTGCCAGCAGCGCCAGCGAAGGGATTTTGCGTGCGCGTCTGGGTCAGGACATCAACCTGCAAACCCTCGCCTACGGCCAGCGGCTCACCCATCACGGCGTGACCTTGAGTTTCCATCCCGCCGGGCATGTGCTCGGTTCGGCCCAGGTGCGTCTGGAATACGGCGGCGAAGTCTGGGTCGCGTCGGGGGATTACAAAATCGAACCCGATGGCACCTGCGCGCCGTTCGAACCGGTGCGCTGCCACACTTTCATCACCGAATCGACGTTCGGCCTGCCGATCTACCGCTGGCAACCACAGGCGCAGGTGTTCAGCGAGATCAACCAGTGGTGGCAGGCGAACATCGCGGCGGGCAAGGCCAGCGTGCTGTTCTGTTATTCGTTCGGCAAGGCTCAGCGGATCCTGCACGGCATCGACGCCAGCCTCGGCCCGATCCTCAGCCACGGCGCGGTCGAGCCGCTGAACCGGGTCTACCGCGAGGCCGGCGTGTACCTGCCGCCGACGATCTACGCCGGCGACATCAAAAAATCCGACCCGATCATGCGTCAGGCGCTGGTGATCGCCCCGCCCTCGGCGGGCGGCAGCACCTGGATGCGCCGGTTCGGTGACTACAGCGACGCCTTTGCCAGCGGCTGGATGCGCCTGCGCGGCACCCGCCGGCGGCGCGGTGTGGATCGCGGTTTCGTGCTGTCGGATCACGCCGACTGGCCGGGCCTGCTCTGGGCCATCGAACAGACCGGCGCCGAACGGGTGATGGTCACCCACGGCTCGATCGGCGTGCTGGTCCGGCATCTGCGCGAACAAGGCCTGGACGCGCAGGGTTTCAACACCGAATACGGCGACGATGAAGAGGAGAACATTGGCGCCGAGCCGGTTATCGCCGAGGTGCAAGCATGAAAGCTTTCGCCGAGCTGTACGCCGAACTCGACGCCACCACGTCAAGCAATGCCAAACTGGCGGCGATGCAAACCTACTTCGCTCAAGCAGCACCGCAGGACGCGGCATGGGCGGTGTACTTTCTGTCTGGTGGACGCCCGCGGCAACTGGTGCCGGTGCGCATCCTGCGCGAACTGGCAGTGGAAGTCTCGGGACTGCAACCGTGGCTGTTCGAGGAAAGTTATCAATCCGTAGGCGATCTGGCGGAAACCATTTCCCTGGTGCTCCCGGAAAATTCGCACAGCTCCGAGGCCGGCCTTGCCGAATGGATTGAAGACAAGCTGCTGCCACTGCGCGGTGAAACCCCGGAATACCTCGCCCGCCACCTGCCCGCGCTGTGGGCGCAACTGGATCGGCCGAGCCTGATGCTGTGCATCAAGCTGATCACCGGCAGTTTCCGCGTCGGCGTGTCGAAACTGCTGGTCACCCGCGCTCTGGCGTCGATGGCCGGCCTCGACAGCAAACGCGTGGCGCAGCGCCTGGTGGGTTACACCGACCTGTCGAACCGGCCGAACGCGACCAGCTACCTGAAACTGATCGCGCCGGAATCCGCCGATGAACATGCGCAACGTGGCGGCCAACCCTACCCGTTCTTCCTCGCGCATGGCTTGTCACAACCGGTGGAGGAATTTGAAGGGCTGCTGGGGCCGGCGAGCAACTGGCAAGTGGAATGGAAGTGGGATGGCATCCGGGCGCAGGTGGTCAAGCGCGAGGGTCGGCTGTGGGTCTGGTCGCGGGGTGAAGAACTGGTGACCGAGCGTTTCCCCGAGTTCGACACACTGGTCCACGCGTTACCCGACGGCACGGTAATCGACGGCGAAATCGTGGTCTGGAAAAGCACCCATCCGAGCACCGCAGACGCCTTCGATCCGCAATCGAGCGCACCGCCGGCGGTGCAACCGTTCGCCCTGCTGCAGCAGCGCATCGGGCGCAAAACCCTCGACAAGAAAATCCTCGAAGAAGTGCCGGTGGTGGTGCTCGCCTACGACTTGCTGGAGTGGCAGGGCGAAGACTGGCGCAACCGCCCACAGGCCGAACGACGCGCACAACTGGAGCAGGTCATCGCTCACGGTAACAACCCGGTGTTACTGGCCTCGCCGATTCTCACTGGCAGTGACTGGTTCGACCTCGCCCAGCAGCGCGAAGCCTCACGGCGCCTCGGTGTCGAGGGCATGATGCTCAAGGCCCGCGACGCCCTGTATGGCGTAGGCCGGACCAAGGACATGGGCGTGTGGTGGAAGTGGAAGGTCGATCCGTTCAGCGTCGATGCGGTGTTGATCTATGCCCAGCGCGGACATGGCCGGCGCGCCAGTCTGTACAGCGATTACACCTTCGCCGTGTGGGACGGCCCGCCCGAGTCCAGCCAACGAGCGCTGGTGCCGTTCGCCAAGGCCTATTCGGGGCTGACCGACGAGGAAATGCGCCAGGTCGACAGCATCGTGCGCAAGACCACCGTGGAAAAGTTCGGCCCGGTCAGCAGCGTCAAGCCGAGTCTGGTGTTCGAACTGGGTTTCGAAGGCATCGCCCTGTCGCGGCGGCACAAGAGCGGGATCGCCGTGCGTTTTCCAAGGATGCTGCGCTGGCGGCAGGACAAGACGGTGGATGAGGCCGATAGCCTGGCAACGTTGCAGGATTTGCTGGCCTGACCCGGTTTTCCGGGACAAACCTCCAATCGTCCTGAATGAACATCCTGTAGTGAGTGGATTTTCTGGTGAGGAGATCTTGTGGTGAGGGGATTTATCCCCGATGGGCCGCGAAGCGGCCCCCCATCATTCTTTCAGTAAACCGCGTGTACCGGATTTGCGACTGCTGCGCAGCCGTTCGGGGATAAATCCCCTCGCTACAAGTATTCTGAATCACTAAAAAATGCCTGCATCGACCCAACTTGGTGCAGCTCAATCCCCACGCCCATTCCCGTGCACCATTCCCTCTCCCTCCTCCCTCCCCCAACCTTTTAAAACACTTGTTCGGGACTCTGGTTCGGAAATTGCTACTTTCTATAGGTCGTACGCGTTCCAGTAACAATAATTCTGCGCCACAAGCGCTCATATTGGTTCTTAGGGATTGAATAATGAAAAAAGCATTGCTGACCCTTTCTGCACTGGCGTTGTGCATGGCTGCCGGCTCCGCGCTGGCCAAGGAATACAAAGAGCTGCGTTTTGGCGTTGATCCTTCCTACGCACCGTTCGAGTCGAAAGCTGCCGACGGCAGCCTGGTGGGCTTCGACATCGACTTGGGCAACGCAATCTGCGCCGAGCTGAAGGTCAAGTGCAAATGGGTTGAAAGTGACTTCGACGGCATGATTCCGGGCCTCAACGCCAACAAATTCGACGGTGTGATCTCGTCGATGACCGTGACCCCGGCCCGTGAAAAGGCGATCGACTTCTCCAGCGAGCTGTTCTCCGGCCCGACTTCCTACGTGTTCAAGAAGGGTTCCGGCCTGAGCGATGACGTCGCTTCCCTCAAGGGCAAGTCCGTCGGTTACGAGCAAGGCACCATCCAGGAAGCCTACGCCAAGGCCGTATTGGAGAAGGCCGGGGTAAAAATCCAGGCGTACGCCAACCAGGATCAGGTCTATGCCGACCTGAAAAACGGCCGCCTCGACGCCTCGATCCAGGACATGCTGCAAGCCGAATTGGGCTTTTTGAAGTCGCCTGATGGCGCCAACTACGAAGTCAGCAAGCCGGTCGACAGTGAATTGCTGCCAGCCAAAACCGCTGTCGGTATTAAGAAAGGTAACAAAGAGCTGAAGGCGCTTTTAGATAAAGGTATCAAAGCGTTACACGATGACGGCAAATACGCCGAGATTCAAAAGAAACACTTTGGCGATCTGAATCTGTACAGCGGTAAATAATGCCCTGGCGCCCATCGTTCGATGGGCGCCTTTTCCATCCGCTCAGGTTGCTGATTTATGTTCGAAAACCTCTTACAAAATCTGGGGCTCTCCGCCTTCAGCCTCAAGGGCTTCGGCCCGTTGCTGTTGGAAGGCACCTGGATGACCATCAAATTGTCGGCGTTGTCGCTGCTGGTGGCCGTGTTGCTCGGCCTCTTGGGTGCCAGTGCCAAACTGTCGAAATCCAAACTGTTGCGCCTGCCTGCCCAGCTCTACACCACGCTGATTCGCGGGGTGCCGGATCTGGTGCTGATGCTGTTGATTTTCTACAGCCTGCAAACCTGGCTGACAGCCCTGACCGACGTCATGGAGTGGGACTACATCGAAATCGACTCCTTTACCGCCGGGGTGATCACCCTGGGCTTCATCTATGGCGCGTATTTCACCGAAACCTTCCGTGGGGCGATCCTCGCCGTACCACGCGGTCAGGTCGAAGCGGCCACCGCCTACGGCCTCAAACGTGGCCAGCGTTTTCGCTTCGTGGTGTTCCCGCAAATGATGCGCTTCGCCCTGCCGGGCATCGGCAACAACTGGATGGTAATGCTCAAGGCCACCGCGCTGGTGTCGATCATCGGCCTGGCCGATCTGGTCAAAGCCGCGCAGGACGCCGGTAAAAGCACCTATCAACTGTTCTACTTCCTGGTACTCGCCGCCTTGATCTATCTGCTGATCACCAGTGCATCCAACGTCATCCTGCGCTGGCTCGAGCGCCGTTACGCCGCCGGTGCCCGGGAGGCCGTACGATGATCGAACTCCTACAGGAATACTGGAAACCCTTCCTTTATACCGACGGTACCAACATCACCGGTCTGGCGATGACCCTGTGGCTGCTCAGCGCCTCGATTTTCATCGGTTTTCTGGTGTCGATCCCGTTGTCGATCGCCCGGGTGTCCTCGCACTTCTATGTGCGCTGGCCAGTGCAGTTCTACACCTACCTGTTCCGTGGCACGCCGCTCTACATCCAGCTGCTGATCTGCTACACCGGGATCTACAGCCTGGCCGCCGTGCGCGCGCAGCCGTTGCTCGACAGTTTCTTTCGCGATGCGATGAACTGCACGATCCTCGCGTTCGCCCTCAACACCTGCGCCTACACCACGGAGATTTTCGCCGGGGCGATCCGCAGCATGAACCATGGCGAAGTCGAAGCGGCCAAGGCCTACGGCCTGACCGGCTGGAAGCTGTACGCCTACGTGATCATGCCCTCGGCGCTGCGTCGCTCGTTGCCGTATTACAGCAACGAAGTGATCCTGATGCTGCACTCGACCACCGTGGCCTTCACCGCGACCATCCCCGACATCCTGAAAGTTGCGCGGGACGCCAACTCGGCGACCTACCTGACCTTCCAGTCGTTCGGCATCGCCGCGCTGATCTACCTGACCATTACCTTTGCGCTGGTCGGCCTGTTCCGCCTCGCCGAACGCCGATGGCTGGCATTCCTCGGGCCGACCCACTAGGAAAACCTGTAATGCGACACCAGATCCATGACCTGTTGGCCCCGGTGCCGGGGACCGCACGACAGATCCACAGCTTCCACTTCGGCCCGGAGCAGGCCCAAGGCAAGATCTACATCCAGTCCTCGCTGCATGCCGACGAAATGCCCGGCATGCTCGTGGCCTGGCACCTCAAGCAGCGACTGGCGGAGCTGGAAGCCGCCGGGCGCCTGCGCAGCCAGATTGTGCTGGTGCCGGTGGCCAATCCGGTCGGCCTCGAACAAGTGCTGATGGACGTGCCGCTGGGCCGGTACGAGATGGAGAGCGGGCAGAATTTCAATCGCTGGTTCGTCGACCTCAGCGAAGAAATCGGCAACGACATCGAGGGCAAGCTGGGCGACGACCCGCAGCGCAACCTTGAGCTGATCCGCACCAGCCTGCGCAACGCCCTCGCCCGCCAGACACCCGGCACGCAACTGCAATCCCAGCGCCTGACCCTGCAACGGCTGGCGTGCGATGCCGACATGGTGCTGGATCTGCACTGCGATTTCGAATCCGTGGTTCATCTCTACACCACGCCCGAAGCGTGGCCGCAGGTCGAGCCGCTGGCGCGTTACATCGAAGCTCAGGCCAGTCTGCTGGCCACCGATTCCGGCGGCCAGTCATTCGACGAATGCTTCACCCTGTTGTGGTGGCAACTGCAGGAGCGCTTTGGCGAACACTTCGAGATTCCGCTGGGCAGTTTTTCGGTGACCGTGGAGTTGCGCGGCCAGGGTGACGTCAATCACCCAATGGCCAGTCGTGACTGCCAGGCCTTGATCGATTACCTGATCCAGTTCGATGCGATCGTCGGCGAGACCAAACCGCAGCCGCCCCTGCCGTTCCCCGCCACGCCGTTGGCCGGCGTCGAACCGGTGACCACGCCGGTGGGCGGCTTGCTGGTGTACACCGCTACGGCCGGGCAATACCTGCAAGCCGGGCAACAGATTGCCGAAATCATCGACCCGATCCACGACCGGGTCACCCCCATTCATTGCACTGCCGCCGGCCTGCTGTACGCCCGCTCGCTGCGGCGCATGGCTACTGCCGGCATGGTGATCGCCCACGTGGCGGGCGCCGAAGCCTATCGCAGCGGCTACCTACTTTCGCCTTGAGGATGTCTGCCCCATGTACAAATTGACTGTTGAAGGTCTGCACAAAAGCTATGGCGACCATCAGGTACTCAAAGGCGTTTCGCTCAAGGCCAAGACCGGCGACGTGATCAGCCTGATCGGCGCCAGCGGCTCGGGTAAAAGCACCTTTTTGCGCTGCATCAACTTCCTCGAACAACCCAACGACGGCGCCATGAGCCTCGATGGCCAGGCGATCCGCATGGTCACCGACCGCCACGGCATGCACGTCGCCGACCCGAATGAACTGCAACGCCTGCGCACGCGACTGGCCATGGTGTTCCAGCACTTCAACCTGTGGAGCCACATGACCGTGCTGGAAAACATCACCATGGCCCCGCGCCGGGTGCTGGGTTGCAGCAAGCAGGAAGCCGAAGACCGCGCCCGCCGTTATCTGGATAAAGTGGGCCTGCCGGCGCGGGTTGCCGATCAGTACCCGGCGTTTCTCTCTGGCGGCCAGCAACAGCGGGTGGCGATTGCCCGGGCGCTGGCGATGGAGCCGGAAGTGATGCTGTTCGACGAACCGACCTCGGCGCTCGACCCGGAGCTGGTGGGTGAGGTGTTGCGGGTGATTCAGGGTCTGGCTGAAGAAGGTCGGACGATGATCATGGTGACCCATGAAATGAGCTTCGCCCGCAAGGTCTCCAGCCAGGTGTTGTTTCTGCATCAAGGGCTGGTGGAAGAAGAAGGCGCGCCGGAAGATGTGCTGGGCAATCCGCGCAGCGAACGGCTGAAGCAGTTCCTCAGCGGTAACCTCAAGTAACAGACGCAGATAAAAACCTGTGGGAGCGGGCTTGCTCGCGAAAGCGGTGGGTCAGTCAGCATTGTTTTGACTGACCCACCGCTTTCGCGAGCAAGCCCGCTCCCACAAGGGTGTATGTACTCGCACAAAATTAAACTTGTCCCTCAACGGCGCGGTCACTGAAGGAACACCTTCAGAGCGCAAGCCGCCGGTATGCCGACCTCCACCGACTTCGCAAAACTCTGGTTCAGCGCACGCGGCTGGAAGCCGTTCGCCTTTCAGAAAAACGTCTGGGCCGCCGTTAAAAAAGGTCAGTCTGGCCTGCTCCACGCCAGCACCGGCGCCGGTAAAACCTATGCGGTGTGGTTCGCCGCGCTCAACCGCTTCGCCCGCATCAAACCCAGCGTTGCAGACAGCAAAAAACGCAAAGCACCAGCCGAACCACTGACCGTGCTGTGGATCACGCCGATGCGTGCCCTCGCCGCCGACACCGCACGCGCCCTGCAAGCGCCAGTCAGCGATTTGCAGATTCCGTGGAGCATCGGTCTGCGCACCGGCGACACCAGCAGCGCCGAACGTGCGCGTCAGGGCCGGCGCCTGCCAACCACGCTGATCACCACCCCGGAAAGCCTGACCCTGCTGCTTGCCCGAGCCGACGCCAGGACTGCGTTGTCGAGCCTGCGGATGATCGTTGTCGATGAATGGCACGAACTGCTCGGCAACAAACGCGGCGTACAACTGCAACTGGCCCTCGCCCGCCTGCGCCATTGGCAACCCGAACTGATCGTCTGGGGCGTGTCCGCCACCCTCGGTAATCAAGCCCACGCCGAACAGGTGCTGATCCCACAGGGCGGCGGGATCAGCGTGCAGGGCCAGAGCGAAAAATCACTCAATGTCGACACCTTGGTCCCACCGGCCATCGAGCGGTTTCCGTGGGCCGGGCACATCGGTCTGAAGATGCTGCCGCAGGTGGTCGCCGAACTGGATGCCTGCGCCAGCAGCCTGGTCTTCACCAACACCCGGGCACAGTCGGAAATCTGGTATCAGGCATTGCTCGAAGCGCGGCCGGACTGGGCCGGGCTGATCGCGTTGCACCACAGTTCACTGTCCCGCGAGACCCGCGACTGGGTCGAGCAAGCGTTGAAGGACGGCAAGCTGAAAGCCGTGGTCTGCACCTCGAGCCTGGATCTGGGCGTGGACTTTTTACCGGTGGAACGGGTCCTGCAGATCGGCTCGGCCAAAGGCGTAGCGCGACTGATGCAACGCGCCGGGCGCTCTGGTCACGCGCCGGGGCGCACCTCGCGCGTGACGCTGGTGCCGACCCACAGCCTGGAACTGATCGAAGCCGCTGCCGCAGGCGACGCCGTGGCGCAACGACTCATCGAACCGCGTCTGTCGCCGCACAAACCGCTGGATGTGCTGGTGCAGCATCTGGTCAGCATGGCGCTGGGCGGTGGCTTTATTCCCGAAGAGCTGTACGAAGAAGTGCGTGGTGCCTGGGCTTATCGTGATCTGACACGGGCAGATTGGGCCTGGGCGCTGGCTTTCGTACGTCACGGCGGGCTTTCTCTGACGGCCTATCCGGATTACCGTCGGGTCGAACCGGATGAACACGGCGTCTGGCGGGTACCCGATGCGCGATTGGCGCGCCGTCATCGCATGAGCATCGGCACCATCGTCAGCGACGCCAGCATCAACCTGAAATTCTGGAGCAAGGGTGGCGGCGGCAAGCAGTTGGGCAGTGTCGAGGAAGGCTTTATCGCGCGGCTGAAACCGGGCGATGGCTTTCTGTTTGCCGGGCGCCTGCTGGAGTTGGTGCGGGTGGAGAACATGACCGCGTACGTCAAACGCAGCACCGCGAAAAAAGCCGCCGTGCCGCGCTGGAATGGCGGGCGGATGCCGCTTTCCAACGAACTGGCCGCCGCGGTGGTCAGCCGCTTTACTGCAGCAGCGCGGGGTGAGTTCGTCGGCCCGGAAATGCAGGCGCTACAACCGTTGCTGCAAACCCAGGCGCACTGGTCGGGTCTGCCCACCTCCGACAGTCTGTTGGCCGAAGCGCTGAAATCCCGTGAAGGCTGGCACCTTTTCCTTTATCCGTTTGCCGGGCGCCAGGTGCATCTGGGGCTCGCCAGCCTGTTGGCGTGGCGCGTGAGTCAGCGCCAGCCGCTGACGTTCTCGATTGCGGTGAATGATTACGGGCTGGAGTTGCTCAGCGCCACGCCGGTCGATTGGTTCGAGCAACTCGATGCGGCGCTGCTCAGCCCCGAGCATCTGCTGCGCGACGTGCTGGCCAGCCTCAATGCCGGGGAGCTGGCGTTGCGGCGCTTTCGCGAGATCGCGCGGATCGCCGGGCTGGTGTTCGCCGGCTATCCCGGCGCGCCGAAAAGTACCCGCCAGGTACAGGCTTCCAGCGGATTGTTCTTCGAAGTGTTCAAACAATACGACGCTGACAACCTGCTGCTGGCTCAAGCCGGGGAAGAAGTCTTACGGGAAGAACTGGATATTCGTCGTCTGGAACAGACATTGGAGCGGATCAACCGGATGAAACTGGACATGCACCTGATCAAACGTCCTACACCGCTAGGCTTTCCGTTGCTGGTGGAGCGCATGCGCGAAAGCATGAGTTCGGAAAAACTCGCTGACCGCATCCGGCGCATGGTCGGCGATCTGGAGAAATCCGCCGACAAGGGTCAAGCCTCATGAGTGCAGCGTATCCAGTGCGCCTGGCCGGTGAAGAACTCTGGCTGCTGCCGGAAAAGGCCCTGTACTGGCCGGCGCAGCAAGCACTGCTGATCGCCGATGTGCATTTCGGCAAAGCCGCGGCCTATCGCAGCCTCGGCCAGCCGGTACCCCAGGGCACCACGACGGCGAATATCGAAGTGCTCGACCGCTTGCTGGCCAGACTGCCCTGTCGGCAGCTGATTTTCCTCGGTGACTTTCTGCACGGCCCCGGTTCGCATGCGACGGGTACGCTGAATGCCCTGGCCGAGTGGCGTGCACGGCACGCGGATCTGCCGATGACGCTGATTCGCGGCAACCACGACAAACGTGCCGGGGATCCCCCGGCGGCGCTGAATATCCGCGTGGTTCCGGAGCCCCTGCTGCTCGGGCCGTTTGCCCTGCAACACGAACCGGATCCACATCCCGAGCGGCATGTGCTGGCCGGGCATGTGCATCCGGTCTATCGGCTCAACGGCAAGGGGCGGCAGCGTTTGCGGCTGGCGTGTTTTCGACTGGGTGAGCGATTGAGCCTGCTGCCGGCCTTTGGTGCCTTTACCGGTGGTTATCAGGTCGAGAAAGACGCTCAGTGCAGGATTTTCGTCATCGGCGACAACGAAATATGGCCCGTCAGTTGAGGTCTTGGGCAAACCTCAGCCGACTGGCCATTCATGGAGTAGCGACTCAGGCCACTGGCGCGGGTGGCGGCTCGTCCGGCAGCGTCGGCTCGCCGGGTTCGGTCGGTTGTTCGTTAGGGGTGTCGGGATCAGGCTGACCGGGAATGCCGCCTGCCATATGGAAAGCCGGGTGTGCCAACAATGACCAGGCCAAAACGCCAACCTGATTGGGCTCAAGCCTTGCCAGTTGGGCGGTGATATGCGGATCGATCTTCATGCAACCTCCTCGGCGAAGGCCCGCTTTGCCAGAAGCAAAAACGGGCAGTACACCCCATAGAGTGTCTGCCCGCCAAAGAATTCCCGCGAACTGCCGGATGGATCAGGTACGCGGCAGGGTCACGCCACGCTGGCCCTGATATTTGCCGCCGCGATCCTTGTACGAAACTTCGCACTGCTCGTCGGATTCGAGGAACAGCATCTGCGCCACGCCCTCGTTGGCGTAGATTTTCGCCGGCAGGTTGGTGGTGTTGGAGAATTCCAGGGTCACGTGGCCTTCCCACTCAGGCTCGAGCGGGGTGACGTTAACGATGATGCCGCAGCGCGCGTAGGTGCTTTTACCCAGGCAGATGGTCAATACGTTGCGCGGAATGCGGAAGTATTCGACGGTGCTGGCCAGGGCGAAGGAGTTCGGCGGGATGATGCAGACGTCGCTGTGGATGTCGACAAAGCTGCCGGCATCGAAGTTCTTCGGATCGACGATCGCCGAATTGATGTTGGTGAACACCTTGAAATGGTTGGTGCAGCGTACATCGTAGCCATAGCTCGACACACCGTAGGAAATCACACGGCTGTCGTCGCTGCCGCGCACCTGGCGCTCGACGAAAGGCTCGATCATGCCGTGTTCCTGCGCCATGCGGCGAATCCACTTGTCCGATTTGATGCTCATGGCGGGTGTCCTGAATAGCGAGGTGGAAAAAATCTGTCCGGCATCTTACCGGGCGCGCCGCCGGGTTCAAAGTCCGCGCTGAAATTCTCGCCGAACACCCTGGAAATACAGGCTCTGGCGACGAACCGTCACACCGTCGATCCCTAAAACAGAGAAACCTTCGCAAGAAACATTGGCACGTTCCGGAAAAAGGGTTAAGGTGGCGCCACTGTGTTGCTTGTGTCACTGAGAATCTCTACACGATATGTTGAATTTCGATCCAACCATCTACAAGAATTTTTCCTGCTCTTTGCACTCAGTCTCGGCCAGGGTTCTTCCTGAGTCGCAGTTATCTTTGTTCAAGGAGTTACACCATGTCTAATCGCCAAACCGGTACCGTTAAGTGGTTCAACGATGAAAAAGGCTTCGGCTTCATCACTCCACAATCCGGTGACGACCTGTTCGTTCACTTCAAAGCTATCCAATCCGACGGCTTCAAAAGCCTGAAAGAAGGCCAACAGGTTTCTTTCATCGCTACCCGCGGTCAGAAAGGCATGCAAGCTGAAGAAGTACAAGTTATCTAACTTGTAGCTTCTTTAGAAAAGAGCCCCGCCCTCAAAGCGGGGCTTTTTTGTGGGCGTGTGTTTTTTAACGGCCACAAAAAAAGCAGCCCTCACGGCTGCTTTTTTTTCGACTTGCCTTACCAGGCCACGCCAAACCCTGCGGTGTAGCGGGTCTTGTTCAAATCTGCATCCTTGGTACCACTGATGATGTCGCGTTCGGCCTTGAGGTTGAGCGACGCCCAGTCGGTGACCTTGTAGCGCAGGCCCATCTCGGCATCCAGCGCGTAATTGGCTACGTCAGACAGCGGCTTGCCCAGCTCGCCGTTGGTGAAGAACTCGACTTTTTTGCCGATCAGGTAGCGGTTGTAATCCCACTTCATGGCGACCGAATAGAAGTTGTCCTTGCCGCCATCGCTGTACTCGTAATCGGTGCGGTTGAGCAACGAACCGAGCGAGAACGCGCCCAGCTCGTCGTCCCAGAACTGGTAACCCGGACCGGTACCGACCACACGCTGACGCGACAGCTCTTCAACGTAGTCACGCTTGTAGTTCAGGCGGCCCTGCCAGAACCATTTGTCAGTGAGGAAGCGGTCAAGTGCGTATTCGGCGCGCCAGTTATTGGTGGTGACCTGCTCGTCCTGCACTTCGCGGTTGTATTCGCCCTCGGCGGTGTGCCGCCAGCGGCCATGACGCGCGGTGGTCTTGAAGTCGATGTCGTAGTCGTCGGTGTCCTTTTCCGCACGCTGATAATCCAGCGCGAGGCCAACGTTACCCTTCCACACCAGATCCTCGACCACCGGTTTCGGCTTGAGAATCTGCTGAATGCTCGCCAGCTCGACGGTCTTCGGCGCCTCGCCGTTGGCCAGGGTGACCTTGCCGTCATCGGCAGCGGTCAGCGACTTGGCTTTTTCACCGTTGTAGGCGTCCTGTTTGACCAGCAGTTCCTGATCGCTTTGCAGCGTCTTGACCTCTTTCCAGTCGATGCTGACCGCACCCGCATACTGGGTCTGAATCAGCAATTTGCCGCCATCGAAAACGGAGATCTTACCGCTCAGCTTGTCACCGTTCTTTAACCAGACGGTATCGGCAAGCAGCGGCGTGGAGGCACTGAAGACAGCAAGGCACAGCAGGGTTCTGGACAACATAAGTGGATCGAGGGCTCAAGTTTGCGAAAAAAGGTCGGCATTATCCGTAGGAATAAGACCCTGACAAGGACTGACCGGGCGATTTCCATTGAGTTCATTTCTCATCTGGCCAACGAGCGATTACGCTTGAGCCCATCGATATGACTATTGTTCAGGAACCGCGCAGGTGAAAGAGCCGAATCATCCCGAGGAAAGCCAAGCGCAAATCCGACGCACGGCGCTTTATTCGACGCTGGCCCAAGTGCCTGAGGGCAAGGTGGTCAGCTATGGTCAGTTAGCTGAACTCGCAGGGTTGGGGCGCGCCGCCCGCTGGGTCGGTCGGACCCTGAGCCAATTGCCCGGCGATACCAAACTGCCGTGGCACCGGGTACTGGGTGCCGGCGGTCGGATCAGTCTGCCACTGGGCAGCCCCTCGGGGGACGAACAACGGGCACGATTGCGTTCTGAAGGCGTCACCGTCCTGAACAATCGTGTGGATATTCAGCGCCATGGCTGGCGTCCGATAGAGCACAGCGGTTAGAGTGCGCGCTTTGTTTTCGCAATCTTGAGGCAGACTTCAGCCCATGCCCCGTAAAACCTGGCGCGCCGCGCTCGCCGCCTATGCCAGTCCTTCGACGCTCGTGCTGTTGTTGCTCGGTTTTGCTGCCGGCCTGCCGTACATGCTGGTATTTTCGACGCTTTCCGTCTGGCTGCGTGAAGCCGGTGTTGCCCGTGAAACCATCGGCTACGCCAGCCTGATCGGCCTGGCCTACGCCTTCAAATGGGTGTGGTCACCGCTGCTCGACCAATGGCGCCTGCCTTTATTGGGCAAGCTTGGCCGCCGCCGTTCGTGGCTGGTGCTCTCGCAGACCCTGGTGATTCTGGGGCTGATCGGCATGGGCTTCTGTGATCCGCAGAAACACCTGTCCTGGCTGATCGCCATTGCCGTCATCGTCGCCTTCGCCTCCGCCACCCAAGACATCGCGGTCGACGCCTATCGCCTGGAAATCGCTGACGACAGCCGCCAGGCCGCGCTGGCTGCCAGTTACATGTCCGGCTACCGCGTCGCCGCCCTGCTCGCCACGGCGGGCGCGCTGTTCTTTGCCGAAGGCTTCGGCTCCACCGGTTTCAACTATCAACACTCGGCCTGGACCGGCACCTACGCCCTGTTCGGCGTGTTGATGGTGCCTGCCCTGCTGACCTCGCTGCTGATGCGCGAACCGCCAGTGCCACTGCGCACGCAGTTGCAGGCCGGCCGCTACAGTTTCGGGCATCAACTGGCCTCGGTATTCGTGCTGATCGTGTTGCTGGTGTCGGTTCCGGCGATGTTCACCCAGCTCTACAACACCGATTTCGCCGGCGTGCTGTTCGGCAATATGAGCCCGCTCGACCTGTTGCTCGAAGACCGCGCCTTCCTGCGCGCCATCCTCTACACCCTGCTCACCGGCCTGTGCCTGTCGACCATGGGCCGTCGCGGCCTGGCGCCGGTGCTGACCCCGGTCAACGACTTCATCCTGCGCTACCGCTGGCAGGCGTTGCTGTTGCTCGGGCTGATCGCCACTTACCGGATGTCCGACACGGTGATGGGCGTGATGGCCAACGTGTTCTATATCGACCAGGGCTTCACCAAGGATCAGATCGCCAGCGTCAGCAAGATCTTCGGCCTGATCATGACCCTCCTCGGCGCCGGGATGGGCGGCCTGCTGATCGTGCGCTTCGGCATCCTGCCGATCCTGTTCATTGGCGGCGCAGCTTCGGCGGCAACCAACCTGCTGTTCGTGATGCTGGCTGACATGGGCCCGAACCTGCAGATGCTGGTGGTGACCATCTCCCTCGACAACTTCAGTTCGGGCATGGCGACCTCAGCCTTCGTCGCCTACCTGTCGAGTCTGACCAACCTGAAGTTCTCGGCCACCCAGTACGCCCTGCTCAGCTCGATCATGCTGTTGCTGCCGCGCCTGATCGGCGGTTATTCCGGGGTAATGGTCGAGAAGTTCGGCTACCACAACTTCTTCATGATCACGGCGCTGCTCGGCGTGCCGACCCTGGTGCTGATCGCCCTGCACTGGTTTCAGGAAAACCGCCGCGAAGGCCCGACACCAACGCCCGAGCCTGTGCCGACCACCGTGGTCGAAGAGTCGTAGGACAATTCAGATACGGCGGGAGGATTCCCGCCGTTGAGCCTCACCGCCGAGCGCAATCCTGTACGTCGGCAAATCTCGCCGGTACACTGCTCCGTCATTTCCAGTCATAGCAACCGACAACGGCCAACCATGCGCACCAGTCAATTTTTGCTCGCCACACAGAAAGAAACGCCTTCCGATGCGGTCGTCGTCAGCCATCAGCTGATGCTGCGCGCCGGCATGATCCGCAAACTCGCTTCGGGCCTGTACACCTGGCTGCCGATGGGCTTGCGGGTAATGCGCAAGGTTGAAGCCATCGTTCGCGAAGAAATGAACGCTGCCGGTTCTCTTGAAGTGTTGATGCCGAGCACCCAACCGGCCGAGCTGTGGCAGGAATCGGGGCGCTGGGAAGAATACGGCCCTGAGCTGCTGCGCATCAAAGACCGCCACGGTCGCGACTTCTGCGCGGGCCCGACCCACGAAGAAGTGATCACCGATCTGATGCGCAACGAGTTGAGCAGCTACAAGCAGTTGCCGATCAACCTGTACCAGATCCAGACCAAATTCCGTGACGAAATCCGCCCACGCTTCGGTTTGATGCGCGGCCGCGAATTCATCATGAAGGACGCCTACTCGTTTCACGCCGATCAGGCGTCGCTGCAGGTCACCTACGACCGCATGCATCAGGCGTACTGCAACGTATTCACCCGTCTGGGCCTGAAATTCCGCCCGGTTGAAGCCGACAACGGCTCGATCGGTGGCGCCGGCTCCCACGAGTTCCACGTACTGGCCGAGTCCGGCGAAGACGACATCGTCTTCAGCAACGGCTCCGACTACGCGGCGAACATCGAGAAAGCCGAAGCCGTGCCACGGGAAACCTCGCGTCCAGCGCCGGCCGAAGAGCTGCGCCTGGTCGACACTCCAGACACCAAGACCATTGCCGCGCTGGTGGAAAAATTCAATCTGCCGATTGAAAAGACCATCAAGACCCTGATCGTCCACGCCGAAGAGCCAGGCAAGCTGATTGCCCTGATCATCCGTGGCGACCACGAGCTGAACGAAATCAAGGCTGCCAACCAGCCAGGCGTGGCCAGCCCGCTGGTCATGGCTTCCGATGCCGAGCTGCGTGACGCCATTGGCGCCGGTGCCGGTTCGCTCGGCCCGCTGAACCTGCCGCTGCCGATCATCATCGACCGCTCGGTCGAACTGATGAGCGACTTCGGTATCGGCGCGAACATCGACGACAAGCACTACTTCGGCGTGAACTGGGAACGCGATCTGCCGGTTCCAACCGTTGCCGACCTGCGTAACGTCGTGGCCGGTGACCCAAGCCCGGACGGCAAAGGCACCCTGGAAATCAAGCGCGGCATCGAAGTCGGGCACATCTTCCAGCTGGGCAACAAGTACAGCAAGGCGATGAAGTGCGAAGTGCTGGGCGAGAACGGCAAACCGGTCACCCTGGAAATGGGTTGCTACGGTATCGGCGTATCCCGCGTGGTCGCTGCCGCCATCGAGCAGAACAACGACGAGAAAGGCATCATCTGGAGCGACACCCTGGCGCCGTTCCAGATCGCTCTGGTACCGCTGCGTTATGAAACCGAGCAGGTGCGCGAAGCCACTGACAAGCTGTACGCAGAACTGACGGCGGCCGGTTTCGAAGTGTTGCTGGACGATCGCGACAAGAAAACCAGCCCGGGCATCAAGTTCGCGGACATGGAGCTGATCGGCATTCCTCACCGGATCGTGGTCAGTGACCGCGGCCTCGCCGAAGGCAACCTGGAATACAAGAGCCGCACCGAGGCCGAAGCGCAAGCGCTGCCGGTTGCCGATGTGCTGTCCTTCCTTCAGGCCCGTATCCGCCGCTGAATCCAGATAGAGACCTCATGTTCAAGCGAAACACCTTGGGCCTCGGTGGCGCCGCCTTGTGCGGCGCCCTGCTGGTCAGCGGCTGTGCCAATCAGATGTCACAGCGCAGCGAGCACGAAGAGCGGGTCGAGCGCAAACTGCTCGATCACAGCCTGCAGATCGATGTCGGTGAGCCTAAGGTGCTCGAACTGCCGCAGCGTCGCGTGAAAATCAACGAACAGAAGACCTTCGAAGTCACCGAGTTTGAGGTCACCCGTCGTTACGATCGCTACACGCCTTATCAGCCCTGGCGCGAAATCTACGAGATTCCGCTGGGTGCAGTGGCCGTGGTCGCCGGTGTTGGCGCCAATGTGGTCAACGTATTCGCTCTGGGCAACCTGCCGGACAGCGTGACCAAGGACTGGTTGAACTACGGCATTGCCGGGGTCAACCCGTTCATGAACGTGCAGTCCCACGGTCGTGCGCAACAGAACCTGGCCGGTATCGATGAAGTCCAGCGCGACAAGCGCACGGAGTATTCGAGCCTGCCGTGGAGCGAGCGTCCGGTGCAGGTCAAGGCCGGCAAGCAGACCTTCGACATGACCACCGACCGCAACGGCGTGCTGCGCCTGAACCTGCTGGACAGTCCGTTCGCCGAAAATGACCTGAATCATATCGGCAAACTGCAGATCAGCGTCGAAGACGGCAAGGATGACGTGCACAGCGATTCATCTCTGGCAATCAGCAGCCATTTGCGCAGCAAGTTGCTCGAAGCGCACGGGCTGATTTATGACGATCTGGAAGACGACGAAGTGAGCCAGTGGGTCCACCGGGTCAAACGTCTGTCGGAACTGGGTCTGGAGGAAGAGGCCAGCGAGCTGGAACAAAGCCTCATTGAACTGACGCGCAACGATCCTGAGTTGCAGGCCGAGTTTCTCAAGTCGCTGACCAAGGATGCGGGGCGTCTGGTCGCTGATCCTGGACCGAATTAAGCCTGAAAAGCTTCGCGAGCAAGCCCGCTCCCACAGTTGATTGCATTCCACTGAAGGAACTCGATCAAATGTGGGAGCGGGCTTGCTCGCGAAAGCGGCATCAGCAACACCGCAGCAATTAGCGCTCAAACAACTCCATCTGCTCAAACCCACCCCGCAAATCCTCCAGCCTGACCCCAACCCCCAACAACCGCACCGGTTTCCCGCCCCGGTTGAACGCCTGGGTCAACATCAACTGATAACTGCCCAGATCGCGCCCTGCCCCGGCCTGCTCCAGTGTGGTCTGGGTAAAGTCATGGAACTTCACTTTGACGAACGGCTTGCCCGGTCGATAACTGCTGTCGATCCGCTCCATGCGGGTTTTCAGGGTTTCCAGCAGCTCCGGCAGCTTGTCGAGGCAACTGCGCAGATCGGGCAGATCAACGTCGTAGGTGTTTTCCACGCTGATTGACTGTCGGCGGCTGTCGTTGTGCACCAACCGGTCATCGATCCCACGGGCCAGACTCCAGAGTCGCTCACCGAAACTGCCGAATTCGCGCACCAGCGCCAACTTGTCCCACTCGCGCAGTTCCAGGCAATCGACGATGCCGAGCTTGCCCAGCTTGTCGGCAGTGACTTTGCCGACGCCGTGCAACTTGCTCACCGGCAAGCCACTGACGAAATCCTCGACCTGGTCCGGAGTAATCACGAACAACCCGTTGGGCTTCTTCCAGTCGCTGGCGATTTTGGCCAGAAACTTGTTCGGGGCCACGCCCGCAGACACGGTGATGTGCAACTGATTGGACACCCGCCGGCGGATATCCTGCGCAATGCGCGTGGCACTGCCGCCAAAATGCGCGCTGTCGGAGACGTCGAGGTAGGCCTCGTCCAGCGACAGTGGCTCGATCAGGTCGGTGTAATCGCGAAAGATAGTGTGGATTTCCTTCGAGGCTTCGCGATAGGCCTCCATGCGCGGCTTGACGATGGTCAGGTCGGGGCAGAGCTTCAAGGCATGCCCGGACGACATTGCCGAACGCACGCCGTACGCCCGCGCTTCATAGTTGCAGGTGGCGATCACCCCACGCCGATCCGCCGACCCGCCCACCGCCAGCGGTTTGCCGGCCAGGTTCGGGTCGTCGCGCATCTCGATGGCGGCGTAGAAACAGTCACAGTCGACGTGGATGATTTTTCGCTGGGTCATGACAGAAAAGGAAACATGGCGAGCCGGAAACGCAGTATCTCACTGACACCTGTATATAGCACCAGTGGTCTGAATGTTCTTTTCAGCCTGTGGGAAAACAACCATGAATTTATTTTCTCAATCGAGAATCACCAACCGATAGAGCTGAAACCCTTGCCCCGCCTGCCCTGCGCCCTCTTCATCCGCACCGAAAATAGCGCTAACCGATTGAACAGGAACAGATTTATCCAGATTCAAGGTTGACACCCCGGCGATCCTCTGTAGAATGCCGACACACAGACGCGGGATGGAGCAGTCTGGTAGCTCGTCGGGCTCATAACCCGAAGGTCGTCGGTTCAAATCCGGCTCCCGCAACCAAACATCAAAAAAGGCTACTCGAAAGAGTGGCCTTTTTTGTGCCTGTCTGTTTTTCAGACCGCCCTCCGCATCACGCACATCGGGGCGAACAGGAATTCGTTGCATTTCCGAAACTTACCGCGCCGCTGCGACCGTTTGACGCAAATTCACACTTATTTGACCCTTTACGGGATTAGCGGTTGACACCTCGCCGTTCGCCTGTAGAATGCCGCCACACAGACGCGGGATGGAGCAGTCTGGTAGCTCGTCGGGCTCATAACCCGAAGGTCGTCGGTTCAAATCCGGCTCCCGCAACCAAACATCAAAAAAGGCTGCTCGAAAGAGTGGCCTTTTTTGTATCTGTGGAAAAAGTCCTTTCGCAACAATGATCTGTCACGCTGCAGTGAAACGCTCAGGATCATCAGACCCGCCGAGTTGCGACTATGCTTGAGTCGCAGGCAAGACGTCTGCAATCCATGACCCGCCCTCGCCGATCCCGGATGAGAGGCGTAGTATTTTGTGATTATTTTTTTCTACAGGGATTGGTAACTTGGCTGGATACCTCCATCCTGTCGCGCACAATCCAAGAGGTGATTGATGCGCGCCAACTCGTCTGATTCACAAGACACCGTCACAGCAGAACATCCGATCAAACCCGAGCGCCTGCGCTTGCTGGATCGGTTGAGCAAATATCGCCAGCCGATCGGTCTGGCGGTCACGTTGCTGCTGTTTGCCATTGCGCTGATTGCCTGCCGCCATCTGCTGAGCGAACTCGATCTGTATGCCCTGCATGACTCGATCCTGGCGGTGCCGAAACCGGCCCTGCTCGGCGCAGTGGCTGCTACGGTGGTCGGCTTCATCATATTGCTGGGCTATGAATGGTCGGCCAGCCGCTATGCCGGCGTGACACTGCCGCCGCGCACTCTGGCGCTGGGTGGCTTCACCGCATTTGCGATTGGCAACGCCATCGGCCTGTCGCTGCTGTCCGGCGGCTCGGTGCGCTACCGTTTATATGCACGCCATGGGCTGGGCGCCTCAGAAGTCGCGCACATGACCCTGTTCGCCAGCCTGTCGCTGGGTTGCGCCCTGCCACCGCTGGCGGCTCTCGCGACCCTGAGCGACCTGCCCGCCGCCTCCGCCGCACTGGGCCTGTCAGAAGGCCTGCTCGGCACGATTGCCATGGTGGTGCTGGGTCTGGGCGCGATTCTGGCGATCGGCATCTATCGCCGCCGCCTGCCGGAGCAGCCGTACCGCGACAACCTGCTGGTCAGGGCCGGTCGCCGGACGCTGCGCCTGCCGGGCCGACGCCTGACCTTCCTGCAACTGATCATCACCGCCCTCGACGTCGCCGCAGCAGCCACCGTGCTGTATCTGCTGCTGCCGGAAGCCCCGCCATTCGGCGCCTTCCTGCTGGTGTACCTGCTGGCCCTGGCCGCCGGCGTCCTCAGCCATGTGCCTGGCGGTGTCGGGGTCTTCGAAGCGATCCTGCTCGCAGCGTTCGCCGACACACTCGGTGCCGCACCACTCGCCGCCGCCCTGCTGCTTTACCGCCTGATCTACGTCGTGCTGCCGCTGCTGGTGGCCTGCCTGTTCTTGCTGATCAACGAAGGCCAGCGCCTGTTCCAGACCCAGACCATGCGCGCCGCATCCGGTCTGGCCGCGCCGATTCTGGCGGTGCTGGTGTTCCTGTCCGGCGTGGTGCTGCTGTTTTCCGGTGCCACCCCGGAGATCGACACGCGTCTTGAACACATCGGTTTTCTGATCCCGCATCGTCTGGTTGACGCCTCGCACTTCGGCGCCAGCCTGATCGGTGTGTTGTGTCTGATGCTGGCGCAGGGCCTGCGCCGGCGCCTGTCGGCGGCGTGGATGCTGACCACCATTCTGTTGCTGGTCGGCGCCCTACTCTCGCTGCTCAAAGGCTTCGACTGGGAAGAAGCCACGCTGATGACACTCACCGCAGCGTTGCTGGGGGTGTTCCGCCGTTCGTTCTATCGCCCGAGCCGCCTGACCGAACTGCCGTTCTCGCCGCTGTATCTGGTGGCCAGCCTCTGCGTCCTCGGCGCTTCGACCTGGTTGCTGCTGTTCGCCTATCAGGACGTGCCGTACAGCCATCAACTGTGGTGGCAGTTCACCCTCGACGCAGACGCCCCGCGCGGCTTGCGTTCGTTGCTCGGCGCCGCCGTGCTGTTACTGGTGATCGCGCTGACCTGGCTGCTGCGCACCGCGCGCCCGGTGATCCACCTGCCGACCCCGGACGAACTGGATCGCGCCGCGAAAATCCTGATGGCTTCGTCGCAACCCGATGGCGGCCTCGCGCTGACCGGTGACAAGGCGTTGCTGTTTCACCAAAACGACGAAGCCTTCCTGATGTACGCCCGCCGTGGCCGCAGCCTGGTGGCGCTGTACGACCCGATCGGCCCCGGCCAGCAACGCGCCGAGATGATCTGGCAGTTCCGCGACCTGTGCGACATCCATCACGCGCGTCCGGTGTTCTATCAGGTACGTGCGGAAAACCTGCCGTACTACATGGACATCGGCCTGACCGCGATCAAGCTCGGCGAAGAAGCCCGGGTCGATCTGCAGCGCTTTGACCTGGAAGCCAAGGGCAAAGAGATGAAGGACCTGCGCTACACCTGGAACCGTGGCACTCGCGATGGTCTGTCGCTGGAAATCCATGAGCCGGGCCAGGCGCCGATGGACGAGTTGAAAGTGATTTCCGATGCGTGGCTGACCGGCAAGAATGTGCGCGAGAAAGGTTTCTCCCTCGGTCGTTTCAGCGACGATTACCTGAAGCATTTCCGTATTGCGGTGATTCGCTTCGAAGGTCGCCCGGTGGCGTTCGCCAACCTGCTCGAGACTTTCAGCCATGACCTGGCCAGTCTCGACCTGATGCGCTCGCACCCGGACGCCCCCAAGCTGACCATGGAGTTCCTGATGGTCGGCCTGATTCAACACTATAAGAGTCACGGATACGCGCGCTTCAGCCTGGGCATGGTGCCGTTGTCGGGGTTGCAACCCCGGCGTGGTGCACCGCTGACCCAGCGCCTGGGCTCGATGGTCTTCCGCCGTGGTGAGCAGCTGTACAACTTCCAAGGCTTGCGCCGCTTCAAAGACAAGTTCCAGCCTGACTGGGAACCCCGTTATATGGCAGTGCCCGCCGGACTCGATCCGCTGGTGGCGCTGGCCGATACTGCTGCCCTGATCGCGGGCGGCTTGACTGGATTGGTGAAACGCTGATGATTCAACGCTCCCTGAAGTACATCCTGGCCGCACTGATCGTGCTGGCCGTGATTGCCGGCGGCGGTTACTGGTACCTCAAACGCCCGGCACCGCAACCGACTCTGCAACCACTGACGGCCGCCGACGGCACGGTCATGACCCGCGTCATACCCGGCACTCAGCCCAAAGCGCAGGTGCTGGTCGCGGTCAATGACGACCAGAAGCTGACCGACAACCAACTGAGCACCCTGAGCCGCAGCGCCTCGGCGCAGATCGTTCAGGTGATTCTGCCCAAGGACTGCCTGCAACAGAGCCGCGCCCTGCAAACCGGCCTGCGCGAACTGAATGGCCCGGCCACGCTGGTCAGCGGTATCGGCCCTGGCGCGGTACTGGCCTGGCGCTGGTTGTCCGAGCAGAAGGACGACAAGGCCCAGGCGATCTCGGTTGACCTGGCGCTGGAAAAACCCGGTTGCACTCACCTGCTGCCGAAATCCGCGGCTCATGGCCACTGGCTGGTGGCGTGGAACGACAACCCGGACGACACCAGCGCCGGTTTCGTGCGCGATCAACCGAACGCCGAAACCAGCATCAGCGACTACGACATCAACCTGCCGCAGGTGCTGAACAACGAGCTGCGCAAGATCCTCGTCGGCGGCGACAAGGCCAACGGCGGTCTGGCAATCCCGGTGGTGGAAGTGCCGGCCGGTCAGGCCAAAGACACCGTCACGCTGTTCCTCTCCGGTGACGGCGGCTGGCGCGACCTCGACCGCGACGTAGCGGGCGAGATGGCCAAGATTGGCTACCCGGTGGTCGGCATCGACACCCTGCGCTACTACTGGCAGCACAAGAGCCCTGAGCAAAGCGCCCTGGACCTGACCGAACTGATGCAGCACTACCGGCAGAAATGGGGCACTAAACGCTTCATCCTGACCGGTTACTCGTTCGGTGCCGACGTCCTGCCAGCGATCTACAACCGCCTGCCGGACACCGAGCAGCAACGCGTCGACGCCATCATCCTGCTGGCTTTCGCCCGCACCGGCAGCTTCGAAATCGAAGTCGAAGGCTGGCTCGGCAACGCCGGCAAAGAAGCCGCCACCGGCCCGGAAATGGCCAAGTTGCCAGCGGCCAAAGTAGTGTGCATCTACGGCGCCGAAGAAACCGACGAAAGCGGCTGCACCGACAAGACGGCAGTCGGCGAAGCGGTGAAACTGCCTGGCGGCCACCACTTCGACGAGAACTACCCGGCGCTGGCCAAGCGTCTGGTGGACCTGATCGAGAAGCGTCAGAGCAAGGATCAGCCGACAGAGTGATCTGCGCCGGCAGAACAAAAAGCCCCCGCAACTTCGCAGTTGCGGGGGCTTTTTACATCTCGGACGACTAACCCATTCCCCTGTAGGAGTGAGCCTGCTCGCGATAGCGGAGTGTCAGCCACCTAGTTGCCAACTGACACACCGCTATCGCGAGCAGGCTCACTCCTACAAGGGAATTGCGCTGAATTCAAATAATCATCAATCCTTGCAAGCGTATCTTGCCCGCATATAGTCATGGCTGATCGCTTGTGCCGGATCGAAGTTGATCAATCGCTCCATAGCTTGCGCTTCAATCCGAAGGTTCTCGAGATCATCCTGCTTTTCTTGTTTCGATGATGCAGTCATACGCGTCTCGCTCATTTGCACACGCCAGTTCGTGTCAGACGTTTAGTATCGTTTACTTCCAGTTTCTCAATATCAGATGACGCCCACAGACCTTGTAGGCAAACTCCGAAACTCGTGTTCGGGCGCTTTGCGGCTCTATTGCGCTGTTTTTTGACGAGATACTCTCCGGACGTCGCTGACCCATTCAGCGATCGGGTGTGGTAACCCGGAGAACCCAGCGCAAGAGCCCGCTCATCGAGTAATGGCGGCTGTGCGTGGGACGCTTTCGAGCGTGCCGGTTTCCTTGGTTCCCGGTTTACCACCCTGCGTACAGTCGCCTCCCTTTCGTGTGGTAACGAAAGTCGCGGCACTTCGAACCAAGGAGTAACACGATGACCGAAACTGATCTGCACGGACCCGCAAACATTAAAACCATCGGCTTCACCCCCTTCCTCTACCACTCGGATCAAGCGTTCTTCAACGTCCGCGCCGGCATCCCGATCATCGATGCCCTGTCCCAATCCTCCGACCTGCTGTCCCTCGCCAAATCCTTCGCTGAGGACGCTGCCTTCATCAAAGACTCCGACCGTCATGCCTGGGCTGCGCATTACCTGACGGTGATGGGCAAAGCCTTGATTGATGACGTGATCCAAGCGCTGATGCCGCGACCTGCGCGGACGAAGACCGAATCTGAAGAAGAATTGCCTGAAAGCCACTGACACCACAGAATCCTTGTGGGAGCGAGCTTGCTCGCGAATGCGGTGGATCAGCCACCACATGTCTCGACTGACACTCGGCCTTCGCGAGCAAGCTCGCTCCCACAGGGGATTTGCAGTGGGTTAGAGGTTTATGTGCGGGCACAAAAAAGCCCCCGCCAGCCTTGAAGCTGACGGGGGCTTTCCAGTTAGGGCGCGGCTACATCTCCACCTGCGTCCCCAACTCAATCACCCGGTTCAGCGGCAGATTGAAGAACCGCAAGTTGCCGTTGGCATTCTTCAACATGAACGCAAACAGCGCCTCGCGCCAGCGGGCCATGCCTTCGAGTTTCGAGGCGATCACCGTTTCGCGGCTGAGGAAGTAAGTGGTGCGCATCGGGCTGAAATCCAGTTCATCCAGATGACACAGTTTCAGCGCCTGCGGCACATCCGGCTCGTCGGTGAAGCCGAAGTGCAGGATGACGCGGAAGAAGCCTTCGCCGTGGGCCTCGACCTCGAAGCGGCGCGATGGCGGCACACGCGGGATGTCTTCGTAGACCACGGTCAGCAGCACCACTTGCTCGTGCAGCACCTGGTTGTGCAGCAGGTTGTGCAACAGCGCATGCGGCACGGCGTCGGAACGCGCGGTGAGGAACACCGCAGTACCCTGCACGCGGTGCGGCGGCTGCACACGGATGCTGCTGATGAAGATCGGCAGCGGCAGCGCGCCTTCGTCGAGGCGATCGACCAGCAGCTCCTTGCCGCGTTTCCAGGTGGTCATCAGGATGAACAGCACGATCCCCGCCAGCACCGGGAAGGCACCGCCCTGAATGATCTTCGGCACGTTGGCCGCGAAGAACATGCCATCGACCAGCAGGAAACCGAGCAGAATCGGCACCGCCAGCAGCGGGGGCCATTTCCATAGCAGCAGGATCACCGCAGCCACCAGAATACTGGTGATCAGCATGGTGCCCGTCACTGCCACGCCGTAGGCAGACGCCAATGCGCCGGAGGACTCGAAACCGATCACCAGCAGAATCACGCCGACCATCAGCGCCCAGTTCACCGCACCAATATAGATCTGCCCCTGTTCGGCACTGGATGTGTGCTGAATGTGCATGCGCGGAATGTAGCCAAGCTGAATTGCTTGACGGGTCAGCGAAAACGCACCGGAAATCACGGCTTGCGAAGCGATCACCGTGGCCAGGGTTGCCAGCACCACCAAAGGCACCAGTGCCCAGTTCGGCGCCAGCAGGTAAAACGGGTTACGTGCCGCTTCCGGGTTTTCCAGCAGCAATGCGCCCTGACCGAAGTAATTCAGCACCAGTGCCGGCAGTACCAGCGCCAACCAGGCGCGGGCAATCGGCTTGCGCCCGAAGTGGCCCATGTCGGCATACAGGGCCTCAGCGCCGGTCAGCGCCAGCACCACCGCACCGAGAATCGCCACCCCCATGCCCGGGTGAACCATGAAGAAACGCACGCCCCAGATCGGGTTCAGCGCGCTCAATACTTCAGGGTGTCTGACGATCCCGCTGACACCCAGACCGCCCAGCACCAGGAACCACGCCACCATCACCGGACCAAACAGCTTGCCAATGCGATCGGTGCCATGCTTCTGGATCAGGAACAGTGCGACCAGGACCACCAGCGCCATCGGCACCACCCAGCGCTCCAGGCCATCGAATGCCAGCTCCAGACCTTCCACCGCCGACAATACGGAAATCGCCGGGGTGATCATGCTGTCGCCGTAAAACAGTGCGGCACCGATCAATCCCAGGATCACCAGCACCGCCTGCAATTTGGGATAGCGGCTGGATGCGCGTCGCGCCAGGGCGGTCAGCGCCATGATCCCCCCTTCGCCCTGGTTGTCGGCCCGCAAGACGAACAACACGTACTTGATCGTGACGACCCAGATCAGCGACCAGAATATCAATGCCAGAATCCCGAAGACGCCGTCGTGATTGACCGGCACCCCATAATGACCGGCGAATACTTCTTTGAGGGTGTACAACGGGCTCGTGCCGATGTCGCCGTAAACTACCCCGACTGCCGCGACCAGCATGCTCAGCGGTTTTGCAGCCGAATGCTCGGCGCCCGCCGCCTGACTACTTGCCTGACCCATCCAACACTCCTGATTCTCGAACCGGCTTCTTTGAATGAAGCACTATGCTTTGTGGTGCAGCATGCGCTGTTTTACCTGTTGTTACAGACGTTTTGTTGACTGTAAAAAATTGGTAAAGCTCAACGGCGCGAAGCATAGCGCAGCACTCGTCGTATTTCCCTGCATAAAGCTGGTCAAGTGCGTTGCTCATCGCTAGAATTGCGCACTTTTTGATCAGAGGCGCACCCTAAGCGCCCATCCGTCGGCTTTCCCACACGGCAAGCGACGTCACAAAACACCGAGGTTAGACATGTCCACCACTCCTGCGCCGGCCAATCCAAAGGTTGGCTTCGTATCTCTGGGTTGCCCGAAAGCACTGGTCGACTCCGAGCGCATCCTGACCCAACTGCGCATGGAAGGCTATGACGTGGTGTCCACCTATCAGGACGCCGACGTGGTGGTGGTCAACACCTGCGGTTTCATCGACTCGGCCAAGGCTGAGTCGCTGGAAGTGATCGGTGAAGCGATCAAGGAAAACGGCAAGGTGATCGTCACCGGTTGCATGGGCGTGGAAGAAGGCAACATCCGCGACGTACACCCGAGCGTGCTGGCCGTGACCGGTCCGCAGCAATACGAGCAAGTGGTCAACGCCGTGCACGAAGTCGTGCCACCGCGTCAGGATCACAACCCGCTGATCGACCTGGTGCCGCCGCAAGGCATCAAGCTGACTCCGCGTCATTACGCCTACCTGAAGATTTCCGAAGGCTGCAACCACAGCTGCAGCTTCTGCATCATTCCGTCGATGCGCGGCAAACTGGTCAGCCGTCCGGTGGGTGATGTACTCGACGAAGCCCAGCGTCTGGTCAAATCCGGCGTCAAAGAGCTGCTGGTGATCTCGCAAGACACCAGCGCCTACGGTGTCGACGTGAAATACCGCACCGGTTTCTGGAACGGCGCGCCGGTGAAAACCCGCATGACCGAACTCTGCGAAGCGCTGAGTACCTTGGGTGTGTGGGTCCGTCTGCACTACGTTTACCCGTACCCGCACGTCGACGAGTTGATCCCGCTGATGGCCGCCGGCAAGATCCTGCCGTACCTGGACATCCCGTTCCAGCACGCCAGCCCGAAAGTGCTGAAGTCGATGAAACGCCCGGCGTTCGAAGACAAGACCCTGGCGCGGATCAAGAACTGGCGCGAGATCTGCCCGGACCTGATCATCCGTTCGACCTTCATCGTCGGCTTCCCGGGCGAAACCGAAGAAGACTTCCAGTACCTGCTGAACTGGCTGACCGAAGCCCAGCTCGACCGCGTCGGCTGCTTCCAGTACTCGCCGGTCGATGGTGCGCCCGCCAATGATCTGGACCTTGAAGTGGTACCGGACGACGTCAAGCAGGACCGTTGGGAGCGCTTCATGGCGCACCAGCAGGCGATCAGCTCGGCACGCCTGCAGATGCGCATCGGCCGCGAGATCGAAGTGCTGGTGGACGAGGTCGACGAGCAAGGTGCCGTCGGCCGCTGCTTCTTCGATGCCCCGGAAATCGACGGTAACGTATTCATCGACAACGGCAGCAACCTCAAGCCGGGCGACAAGGTCTGGTGCAAGGTGACTGACGCTGACGAATACGATCTGTGGGCTGAGCAGATCTGATCTGAAGATCAAAAGCCCCTCACCCTAACCCTCTCCCTGAGGGAGAGGGAACTGATTGAGTTGCTCTTTCGAATGACGGCGACTTGAAATATCGAGTCGACCTCAGATTTTGAACAGCATGAAGATCAGCTCCCTTCCCCCCTTGGGGGGGAGAGGGTTGGGGTGAGGGGGAAGCTCTTGCAGGCAACATTAACAGCCAGCCAGACACCGAAATAAATACAAAAAGCCCCGCTCTTTTTACGAGATGCGGGGCTTTTTTGCGTCTATCGTTTGCAGTGGGAAGGAATCCCGCTCATCCATTTGAAAAGAGGCAGCCGGGCATGCGTCAGCATTCGGTCATTCACACGCCGAAACTCAGCGATTATCAGGAACTGACCCGGGTCTGGGAGGCCTCGGTCCGCGCGACCCATGATTTTCTGCCGGACAGCTACATCGAGTTGCTGCGTAATCTGGTGCTCACGCGTTACCTGGATGCAGTGATGCTGATCTGTACCAAGGACGCCAACCAGCGCATCACCGGATTCGCCGGGGTGGCGGCGGGCAAGATCGAAATGCTGTTCATCGATCCCGAGTATCGTGGCCAAGGCTTGGGCAAGAAACTGCTCAACTACGCCATGCAACATCTGAATGCCGATGAACTCGACGTCAACGAACAGAACCCGCAGGCACTGGGATTTTATTTCAAGCAGGGTTTTGAAGTGATCGGCCGCTCGGAGGTGGATGGCATGGGCCAGCCGTACCCGTTGCTGCATATGCGCCTGCGGCAGACCCAGCAGCGCTCAAGTAACGGCTGACACACCAAAGTACCCTTGTAGGAGTGAGCCTGCTCGCGATAGCGCCGGACCAGCCGACATCAATGCTGAATGTCAGACGGCAATCGCGAGCAGGCTCACTCCTACAAAAAACCACCTACCGAAATGGAACCGGGCTTAACCGGCGCCAGGCAGGTACAATGCCCACCCCTTTTTTGTTACGGCCCTGTCATGACTGACCCGATTCGCCTCTCCAAACGCCTCATCGAACTGGTCGGTTGCTCCCGCCGGGAGGCCGAGCTGTTCATCGAGGGCGGCTGGGTCACCGTGGACGGCGAAGTGATCGACGAACCGCAATTCAAGGTCGGCAACCAAAAGGTCGAGCTCGACAAGGACGCTCAGGCCACCGCGCCGGAGCCGGTCACGATTCTGCTCAACGTGCCGGCCGGCATGGATGTCGACACCGCCATGCAGTCGCTCAGCGCCGACACCCTCAGCGACGAGCACCGCTACGGCAAACGCCCGCTGCGCGGGCACTTCCTGCGCTTGACCGCCAGCGCCGATCTGCAGCCCAAGGCCAGCGGCCTGCTGGTGTTCACTCAGGACTGGAAAGTGCTGCGCAAACTGACTGCCGACGCGGCCAAGATCGAGCAGGAATACGTGGTCGAGGTCGAAGGCGACATGGTTGCCCACGGCCTCAATCGCCTGCAGCACGGCCTCACCCACAAGGGCAAGGAGCTGCCGCCGGTCAAGGCCAGCTGGCAGAACGAAAACCGCCTGCGCTTCGCCATGAAGAACCCGCAGCCGGGGATCATCGCGCAGTTCTGCGAAGCGGTTGGCCTGAAGGTCGTCGGCATCCGCCGCATCCGCATCGGCGGCGTGTCGATTGGCAAGGTTCCGGTGGGCCAATGGCGCTACCTGTCCGGCAAAGAGAAGTTCTAAGGCTTCCACTGCCGCCACACATTCCGGCAGCGCGCCTGCGTGCTGCCCACAACGATTATCAGGATTACCCACATGATTCATAACGACGTATTGCGTAGCGTGCGCTACATGCTCGACATCAGCGACAAGAAAGTCATCGAGATCATCAAGCTCGGCGGCCTGGACGTGGAGCTGAAAGACGTCGTCGCGTACCTCGACAAGAAAGAAGAAGACGAAGAAGGCTTCGTGCGCTGCCCGGACGAAGTCATGGCGCACTTCCTCGACGGTCTGGTGGTGTTCAAGCGCGGCAAGGACGAAAGCCGTCCGCCGCAGCCGATCGAAGTGCCAGTGACCAACAACATCATCCTGAAGAAGCTGCGCGTGGCCTTCGAACTCAAGGAAGACGACATGCACGCGATCCTCAAGGCAGCCGAGTTCCCGGTGTCCAAGCCTGAGCTGAGCGCACTGTTCCGCAAGGTCGGCCACACCAATTACCGCGCGTGCGGCGACCAGTTGCTGCGCAACTTCCTCAAGGGCTTGACCCTGCGCGTTCGCGGCTGATCTGCGCCACAAGCTCTGAATCGGCGGCGCGGCCTTCGCGAGCAAGCCCGCTCCCACAGGTTTTGTGGCTGACACAAAACCGGACTCCACTCGAGATCCCTGTGGGAGCGGGCTTGCTCGCGAAGGCGTCGGCCCGGCCACCTCGGGTTATCATCCCCACCCCGCTCCCACCTCGACTCCAGACCATGACTTACAACGTCTCCCCCATCGGCTTCGTGCGCTCCTGTTTCAAGGAAAAGTTCGCCATCCCGCGCCAGCCGCAATTGGCCCCCGCTGCCCGTGGTGTGCTGGAGCTGGTGGCGCCGTTCGATCAGGGTGACGCCGTGCAAGGGCTGGAGCAGGTCAGCCATGTCTGGCTGCTGTTCCTGTTTCATCAGGCGCTGGAAGAAAAGCCGCGTCTGAAAGTGCGGCCACCGCGCCTGGGCGGCAACAAGTCCATGGGCGTGTTCGCCACCCGTGCGACGCACCGGCCCAATGGCATCGGGCAGTCTGTGGTGAAGCTGGACAAGGTCGAGGCCCATCGGCTGTTCATTTCGGGGATCGATTTGCTCGATGGCACACCGATTCTCGACATCAAACCCTATGTACCTTACGCCGACATCATCGCTGACGCCTCCAACAGCATCGCCAGCGCCGCGCCACAGCTGATTGACGTGCGGTGGACGGACGCCGCACTGCAACAGGCGCACGGCCATGCTCAGCGCCTCGGCGAGCCTTTGGTCGAGTTGATCGAGCAGTGTCTGGCCCAGGATCCGCGTCCGGCGTATCAGACGCCGACACCAGAGCGCGAATACGGTGCGCAGTTCTGGGATCTGGACGTGCGCTGGCATTACCCGACGCCGGAGCAGATCCGGGTACTGGAAGTCATCCCCGCCAACACCTGAATCCCCGGAAACGCAAAAGCCCGCGCTGCCTTCTCAGGCAACGCGGGCTTTTCTGTGTAGCACGAAACCAATGTGGGAGCGGGCTTGCTCGCGAAAGCGGTGCGCCATTCAACATTGACGTCGACTGACAGCCCCCTTCGCGAGCAAGCCCGCTCCCACAGGTATTGCGGGTTACTTCTCGACGAATGCACGCTCGATCAGGTAGTCACCCGGCTCGCGCATCCGCGCCGAGATCTTCAGGCCGAAGCTGTCGAGCACTTCGCTGGTCTCGTCGAGCATGCTCGGGCTGCCGCAGATCATCGCGCGGTCGTCCTGCGGATTGATCGGTGGCAGGCCGATGTCGCTGAACAGCTTGCCGCTGCGCATCAGGTCGGTCAGACGGCCCTGGTTCTCGAACGGCTCGCGGGTCACGGTCGGGTAGTAGATCAGCTTGTCACGCAGCGCTTCACCGAAGAACTCGTTCTGCGGCAGGTGCTCGGTGATGAATTCGCGGTAGGCGACTTCGTTGACGTAACGCACGCCGTGCACCAGGATCACTTTTTCAAAGCGCTCGTAGGTTTCCGGGTCCTGGATCACGCTCATGAACGGCGCCAGACCGGTGCCGGTGCTCAGCAGATACAGGTGCTTGCCCGGGTTCAGGTCGTCCAGCACCAGGGTGCCGGTAGGCTTCTTCGAGATGATGATCTCGTCGCCTTCCTTCAGGTGCTGCAGCTGCGAGGTCAGCGGACCATCCTGCACCTTGATGCTGAAGAACTCGAGATGCTCTTCCCAGTTCGGGCTGGCGATCGAGTAAGCGCGCATAAGCGGGCGGCCGTTGGGCTGTTGCAGGCCGATCATCACGAACTGACCGTTCTCGAAGCGCAGGCCCGGATCACGGGTGCACTTGAAGCTGAACAGAGTGTCGTTCCAGTGATGAACACTGAGGACACGCTCGTGGTTCATGTTGCTCATGTACGTGGGACTCCTGGATATTGGGTCTGCGCTCGCCTTTGCGGCCAACAGTGCGCAATTGCATCGCATTCTAATAGCGACGACAATATCTGTTAACTGGATTATTAAGATAAGGGTTATCGGTTATATCGATATGCGATTTACTCTTCGTCAACTGCAAGTCTTCGTCGCCGTCGCCCAGCAGGAGAGCGTATCCCGTGCTGCGGGTCTGCTCAACCTCTCGCAGTCGGCGGCGAGCACCTCGATCACCGAACTGGAGCGCCAGTCCAGCTGCCAGCTGTTCGATCGCGCCGGCAAACGCCTGAGCCTGAACGCCCTCGGTAAACAGCTGTTGCCGCAAGCGGTGGCCCTGCTCGACCAGTCCAAGGAAATCGAAGACCTGCTCAACGGCAAATCCGGTTTCGGCTCACTCTCGGTGGGCGCCACCCTGACCATCGGCAATTATCTGGCGACCCTGTTGATCGGCGGCTTCATGCAGCGCCACCCGGAAAGCCAGGTAAAACTGCACGTACAGAACACTGCCAATATCGTGCATCAAGTCGCCCACTACGAAATTGATCTGGGTCTAATCGAAGGCGACTGCAGCCATCCGGACATCGAAGTGCAGAGCTGGGTGGAAGATGAACTGGTGGTGTTTTGCGCGCCGCAGCACCCACTGGCCAAACGTGACAGCGCGACCATGGAAGAGTTGACGCACGAAGCGTGGATTCTGCGTGAACAGGGTTCCGGCACGCGCCTGACCTTTGATCAGGCCATGCGGCACCATCGCAGTGCGCTGAATATCCGTCTGGAGCTGGAGCACACCGAAGCGATCAAACGCGCGGTGGAATCAGGGTTGGGGATTGGCTGTATATCGCGGCTGGCGCTGCGCGATGCCTTTCGGCGTGGCAGCCTGGTGGCGGTGGAAACGCCGGATCTGGACCTGGCGCGGCAGTTTTACTTCATCTGGCACAAGCAAAAGTACCAGACCTCGGCCATGCGCGAGTTTCTCGATCTGTGCCGCGCCTTCACCGCCGGGGTGCAGCGCAGCGACGAGATCGTCTTGCCGAGTATCGCTTAAAGCAGAATCACCGCCCACACCAGGGCAATCATGCTCAGGGCCACGAATTGCGCGGCACTGCCCATGTCCTTGGCGTTCTTCGACAGCGGGTGCAGTTCCAGGGAAATGCGGTCAATCGCCGCTTCTACCGCCGAGTTCAGCAACTCGACGATCAGCGCCAGCAGGCACACGGCGATCAGCAGTGCCTGTTCGACGCGACTGACATTCAGGAAGAACGTCAGCGGAATCAGCACCAAATTGAGCAGGACCAGTTGGCGAAATGCGGCTTCGCCGGTGAAGGCTGCGCGCAGACCGTCCAGCGAGTAACCGGATGCGTTGAGGATGCGTTTCAGGCCGGTCTGGCCCTTGAAAGGTGACATAACGTAAAAACCAACCAGAAAGGAGTGGGAAAGCTAGAGCAACAAAAGTCAAAAAAGCGTGAAGACGCCAGCCTTTATTGGCTCGGAATTGACTCAAGTTGTTGCAGAAGTAATGCCGCCTGAGTCCGGGTGCGCACATTCAACTTGCGAAAGATCGCCGTGACGTGGGCCTTGATGGTCGCTTCGGACACGCTCAACTCGTAGGCAATCTGCTTGTTCAGCAGGCCTTCACAGACCATGGTCAGTACGCGGAACTGCTGCGGGGTGAGACTGGCCAGGCCGTCGCTGGCGGCTTTGGCTTCATCGGAGACACTGACGGCTTCGAACGCCTGCGGGGGCCAGAACACATCGCCATCGAGCACCTTGCGCACGGCTTGCTGAATCACATTCAGGTCGCTGGACTTGGGAATGAAGCCACTGGCGCCAAACTCGCGAGACTTGACCATGACCGAGGCTTCTTCCTGCGCCGAAACCATCACCACCGGAATCTGCGGGTACTGCCCGCGCAGCATGACCAGACCGGAAAACCCGAACGCGCCGGGCATGTTCAGGTCCAGCAGGACCAGATCCCAGTCGGATTTTTCGGTCAGGCGCGCTTCCAGCTCGGCGATGCTCGCCACCTCCACCAGTCGCACATCCGGGCCAAGGCCCAGTGTCACCGCTTGATGCAGCGCGCTACGAAACAGAGGGTGATCATCGGCAATCAGGATGTCGTATGTGGCCATTTTTCAAATGATCCTGTTTTTTGATGGCAGACCCGACGCATTCGGGCCTCGCCAAAGCAACTCGAGATACCGCCGCACAGCGCTATCCACAGGGGCACGTTCAACGCCAATCACGAGCAAACACGGCGTTTCAAACCTTGGCCGCACCCCAATCGGCGCCAAGCATGCCCAGCGTAGCCGGGGTGGTCAAGCAGCACGGCCGCCGCTGGGTGAAGTATGGGCCACTATGGGGCCAACACCGCTTGCGGCTTTCGTATATAAGGCAAGAGCTCGGCGTGGGCCGGAGTCGACTCGTTGAGCGGCAACTGTTGTTTGGCGCCCAGATAGTGCTGGCTGAACACATCGAAGTATGCGTCCAGCGCCGACGCTGCATCGCTGTCCCCGGCCAGTTCCAGGCACAAAGCCGCGACTTCGGCGGTGCACAGGTGCTCGCTGCGGGTCGAGCGGCGCAGGCGATAACGCGAGAGTCTGTCGGGCAGCAGGCTGAGAATCGGCAAACGGTCGAAGTACGGACTCTTGCGGAAAATCTTGCGCGCCTCGGTCCAGGTCGCATCCAGCAGGATGAACAACGGACGCTTGCTGCTATCGGGCACGACGGTGTTGGTCACCCGCGACGGTTCTACATATTCGCCGGGAAATACAAGGTACGGCTGCCATTGCGGGTCGTTGAGCAGCGCCAGCATCCGCGGGTCGGGTTCGGTGCGCGACCAGATGAACGCGTGGTTGTCGCGCACCACATCGGCGATCAACCAACCGGTGTTGCTCGGCTTGAACACTTCCTTGCCGGTCATGATCAGACACACACCGGAACGGGTTTCGACGGTCGGCCGCCAGGCGCACAGGCAGTGGCTGATGATCACCCGGCAGTCGCGGCAACGCTCGGAGCGAAAACCACGGGCCTGAATCGGCTTGATACCTTCGTCCTCGCGCTGGTCACGCAAGCGGGCTACGGCGTTGGGGGCATGATGGATCACGGGCAACGCCTTATGGCAGGAAAACTCGACACACACAGCACTCGGCAAGGCAATAAAGGGCGGCAGTTTACCAGAGCGACGAGCGCAAACCTGTACCGTCCCGACCGGCTCCCCTATAATCCGGCGCCACTGAACGCACAGCCACGGGGCTGGTCGAACCACCAGTCACTGAATCAGGAGAGTTTCATGCTGCGCCTTATCGTTCCTACCGCGGCCATCGCACTGGCGTTGTCCTTCAGCGCACAAGCGGCGTCCTTGAAAGAGCAGAATCTGAACAAAGAACTGCGCAACATCGCCGAACAAAGCAGCGTCGGCACGCCACGGGCGATCAATGAAGACATTCTCGATCAGGGCTACACCGTTGAGGGCGTTACCCTGATCAACCACCTGAGCGTCCAGGCCAGCCACGCCGAAAAGATGCGCGCTGACCCAAAAGCCGTGTATTTCCAGCTGGGTGCTTCGGTGTGCAATAACCCGTCGTACCGCAAGCTGATGGCCAAGGGTGCGATCATGCGTTACGACTTCAGTGAATATAAAACCAACAAGGCCATCGGCTCGGCCAGCTACCAGGATTCCGATTGCCCGAAAGCTGCCCCGGCGAAGAAGAAGTAATCATCGGGTATTGGCGCGCCGTTGTTCATCTTCGGCGCGCAATTCGGCCACCAGGGCCTGCAAGTAGCGAGAACGTCGTTCTCCACCTGCCAACCGACGGCAGCACTCCTCTTCGAGACTCACTTGATTGGTCTCGGCTGATGCTTTCAGCATCCGATACAACTGCGTATCGATTTCCAGAACCACTCTGGCCATCTCTCCCGCCTCCATGCCTGCTACCCGCGAATCCTTGAAAAGCGCGCACCCTGCGTACGGTTGCCGACTCAAAGCTGTCGTACAGTGCCTGTAGGTTAGTAAATCAGAGTGATTGCTCTACGGCGTACGTTCGGACGAGTGGTGAATATTCATTGCCAGCCAGCCCGCAACGGTTGCCAGGAAAGCCTGCGCGGCGTAAAGATCAACTCAGCGCAATGGCTCGCAAGGGTCTAGATTCAAAGTATTCCCGATCACCTGTTCACGGCAGAAAAAGGAGCTGCCGAGTGTGTGTTTTTTGCAGCGCGGCACTGACGCCGCACGTCAGGGCCACCCGCTCTGTGCAGAAGGAGACGTTGAATGCCTTACCAACCGAATGACCTGCTCAGCCGACATTTTCAGGAAAGCGGCCCCGACCTCATCAGCAAGGTCGAAGAACAGCTCAAGCAGATTTCCCCCGACAGCCCGAACCTGCCGATTTATCGCGACATGATCCTGACCGTGCTGCGCATGGCCCAAGAGGATCACAACCGCTGGAACGCCAAGATCACCCTGCAGGCCCTGCGTGAACTGGAGCAGGCGTTCCGGGTGCTGGAACAATTCAAGGGACGACGCAAAGTCACGGTATTCGGCTCGGCGCGCACGCCGGTCGAGCACCCCCTGTATGCAATGGCGCGTGAACTCGGCGCGGCCCTGACGCGATCAGACATGATGGTCATCACCGGTGCGGGTGGCGGGATCATGGCCGCCGCGCACGAAGGCGCCGGGCGTGACCACAGCCTCGGGTTCAACATCACCCTGCCCTTCGAGCAGCATGCCAACCCGACTGTGGACGGCACCGGCAATCTGCTGCCGTTCCATTTTTTCTTCACCCGCAAACTGTTCTTCGTCAAGGAAGCCGATGCGCTGGTGCTGTGCCCTGGCGGGTTCGGCACCCTGGACGAGGCACTGGAAGTACTGACACTGATCCAGACCGGCAAAAGCCCGTTGGTGCCGGTGGTGTTGCTGGATGCGCCGGGCGGAACATTCTGGCAAGGCGCCCTGGACTTCATTCGCCAGCAACTCGAAGAAAACCACTACATCCTGCCCACCGACCTGAAACTGATGCGTCTGGTCTATAACGTCGATGAGGCGGTGGAGCAGATCAACCAGTTCTACAGCAACTTCCACTCCAGTCGCTGGCTCAAGCGTCAGTTCGTGATTCGTATGCATCACAAGCTCAGTGACGTGGCGATGGCGCATATGCAGGAGGCTTTCGCCGATCTGTGCCTGAGTGACCAGTTCCATCAACACGCTTACAGCGGCGAGGAACATGACGAAGCGCAGTACAGCCACCTGGTGCGGTTGGCTTTCGCGTTCAATGCCCGAAATCATGGCCGTCTCAGGGAACTGGTGGATTACATCAACCTCCCCGAAAACTGGGCTCACACCCAACCGCAGACCGCCCAACGTGCACGTGAGCCATCAAAGGTAATTTGAAGGCAAAAAAAAACGGCCCGCTATTTTCATAGCGGGCCGTTTCTATTAAACCGACTTAATCGTCCATGCTTCTGCCGCTGAACAAGCGGTTGATCATCTCCATCGAAAAACCCCGATAGGCGAGGAAGCGGCCTTGTTTGGCCCGCTCCTTGGCGTCAATCGGCAAGTGTCCCGAGAACTTGCGTTGCCACGTCTCGCGAAGCTGCTCCTGCCAGTCGATACCGCTTTCACGCAGGGCAAGTTCGATATCGGCGCGTTGCAAACCACGCTGACCCAGCTCTTCGCGAATGCGCAAGGGGCCATAGCCGGAGCGGGCACGGTAGGAAACAAAGCTTTCAAGGTAACGGGCTTCGGAAAGCAGCCCCTCTTCCGTCAATCGGTCGAGGGCTGTTTCGATCATTTCCGCCTCAGCGCCGCGCTGACGCAGTTTACGCGTCAGTTCGACTCGACCGTGCTCGCGTCGAGCGAGCAGGTCCATGGCGGTTCGCCGCACCGCGACGAGGGTATCGAGTACAGCGGTGGTCATCGCTGCGATCAGATATCAGCGTCAGCCAGGTCGTCTTCGGTCTCTTTGACCGCAGAAGCCTTGGAGTCGGCGATCACCGCTGGTGACAGCAGTTTGTCACGCAGCTGCTTCTCGAGCTTGGCAGCGACTTCCGGGTTGTCTGCCAGGAACTTGGCCGAGTTGGCCTTGCCCTGACCGATCTTGGTGCCTTCATAGGCATACCAGGCGCCGGATTTCTCGACGAAACCATGCAGCACGCCCAGGTCGATCATCTCGCCATTGAGGTAGATGCCTTTGCCGTAAAGGATCTGGAATTCGGCCTGACGGAACGGCGACGCCACCTTGTTCTTCACAACCTTGACGCGGGTTTCGCTGCCGACCACTTCGTCGCCTTCCTTCACCGCGCCGGTACGGCGGATGTCGAGACGGACCGAAGCGTAGAACTTCAGCGCGTTACCACCGGTGGTGGTTTCCGGGCTGCCGAACATCACGCCGATCTTCATGCGGATCTGGTTGATGAAGATCACCAGGCAGTTGGCGTTCTTGATGTTACCGGTGATTTTACGCAGCGCCTGGGACATCAGACGGGCTTGCAGGCCCACGTGCATGTCACCCATTTCGCCTTCGATTTCAGCCTTCGGTACCAGTGCAGCCACGGAGTCGACGATGATCACGTCTACTGCGTTGGAGCGCACCAGCATGTCAGTGATTTCCAGCGCCTGTTCACCGGTGTCCGGCTGGGAAACCAGCAGGTCGTCGACGTTGACGCCCAGCTTGCCGGCGTACTCAGGGTCGAGGGCGTGTTCGGCGTCGACGAAGGCGCAGGTCGCGCCGGCTTTTTGAGCCTGGGCGATCACGGACAGCGTCAGTGTGGTTTTACCGGAAGATTCAGGACCGTAGATTTCAACAATACGGCCTTTTGGCAGACCGCCGATGCCGAGTGCGATGTCCAGACCCAGAGAGCCGGTGGAGATAGCCGGGATCGCCTGACGGTCCTGATCGCCCATACGCATCACGGCACCCTTGCCGAATTGACGTTCGATCTGACCCAGGGCCGCAGCCAAGGCTTTCTTCTTGTTGTCGTCCATTAAAGTCCTCACGTAATCAATAAGGCCTGACGGCCAACACCTGTATAAGTAGCCAGTATTATTCCACAGCGTTCGCGGATCGCCTACCCCTGATTTTCGATTTCTCGTGCCGCTAGTCGCAACAGCCCCTCTAGCGCGGCCTTCACCGTTTGTCGGCGGACTTCATCGCGGTTGCCGGGGAAGTGCTGAACCTCACTGGAAACCGCATCGCCCACGCCCCAGGCCAGCCACACCGTGCCCACCGGTTTGTTCGGTGTACCGCCATCGGGCCCCGCCACGCCGCTGACCGCCACGGCAAACCGCGCCAGACTGTGCTTCTGCGCACCACGCACCATCGCCTCGACGACTTCGCGACTGACCGCACCCACCGTGCCGAACAATTCGGTGGGGACATTCAGTTGCCGGGTCTTCTGCCGGTTGGAGTAGGTCACGTAACCGGCCTCGAACCACGCCGAGCTCCCCGGAATCCGCGTGATCGCTTCAGCAATCCCGCCACCGGTACACGACTCGGCCGTGGTGACGTGGGCGTTGAGCAACTGCAAACGTCGGCCGAGCTCGGCAGCCAGTTGAGTGATCTCTTTCACGGTGCGCTCCGGATCGGATGGAATGACTACCACCGTACACGACCCGGTTGCGCTTTCAATACACAGACTCATTCAAAATGTTCGGGCGCCAGCGCTCTGACATAGGCCTGACAGGCCTGCAAGGCAATCAGTCCGCGGTCACCGGTGTCGGTGATGGCGATAATTCGTTGAGCATGCGCCGGGTCAAGTCGGGCGCGTACGGCTGCATGATCCACGCCGCCGGGGCCGGTGGCGGCTGGCACCCCGCAGCCTTGGGCAGCGTCGCCGGCGTCGATGAGGACTGACAGGCGCAGATCAGCAGTGGCAAGACGATCGCGCAGGCGATCCTGATCACGTTGGGCATCACTGAGTGCTCGATAGTGGGTTTGTTCACTGGCCGCGAGGCGTTGCTCAAGGGCCAGACGTTTATCCTGCTCGACCTGCTGCGCGCTGGCTGCGGCCACATTCAGCTGATTGAGAGTGTCGGCGTTTAACCGCGCCTGCTCCGCGAGTTGTCGCTCGTAACGCCAGTCCTGAAACTGCCAGGCCAACGCAGCGCCCCCCAAGGTCAGCAACAAAAAGCCGGTTAAACGCCAGGAGACGGACATAGCACCGCCCTCGCCCGCGCCCAGATGTCGAGCCGATCCTGCAGGCCATTCAACCCGCCGTTGATTCGGCGGGTGATGCTGTTGAACTGGTCGCGGTCGGCCAGATCGTTCAGGCCGTTCTGTTCCCAGAACCATGCCGCCGATTCCGCTGCCCATTGCGGTTGCTCAAGCAATTCCGGCAAGGACAGCAAGCGCTCATCGCCGAATAGGCCGAGGCTGCACTGCCGATAGTTGCTGCGCCCGGTGATCTGGATCAGCCCGCGACCGCGGTATTTCTGCCCATCGCCGTCGGCCTCGGGCGTGTTGCCCAGACGTAACGCCAGCGTGCCAGTGTCGTATTTGCTCAGGTACTGGTTGTTGCCCAGCTCGCGCACGTATTGCAACTGGCCCGACTCGTGACCGATCTGCGCAAGAAACGCGGCGATGCGTTTTGGCGAGTCGATATGGCGGCGATTCATTGCGTTATTCAGTGCAGAAACAAAAACGCCCGCTTGGGAGCGGGCGTTGGGCATGATGGTTTTAAGGTTGTCTTCTGTTATTTGCATGATGCGTAATCCTCCCTGGATGCTCCGATTGAATCATGGTTGACGGACAACGGCCCCCAGCCATTTTTTTGCCAGAGTTGTCAGGGTGTTGTTCGACAAAGATTCTTCGAGTGCTTCATTTAGTGGCAGCACTTGCCCACCGGTTAACAGCCATTGCTGATACTCAAGCCAGTCACGATTGGTCGTGTCCTGCGGAATAAACGCAGAATCTTCAACGCGCAATACGCCACAAGCAGTCAGTTGATATGTCATGAGCTACCCCTAGACTTCAGCGTCCGCAGTCCATTCAATCTGCAATCCGTTACCGGGCTGACTGCTCACAGGCGTCACGGTACCGATGGCGAAACTTCGCTGTGTCACACTTTGCACAGTGGTCCCCGTGCATGCCACTCCCTGCGAGTAGTTCCAGACCTGACTACTTTCATTTCCAGGGCAATACAGGATAACGGTGGGTTGCACTCTCTTCTGAACCTGCATGTCTGTAACCATGCCGTATTGACCGGTATTCCCGGCCGCAGCCTGAGTGAACGTAACGATGCAGGTTCCGACACCATTGTTTGCACGAATCTGTAAACGACTGGCAAAGGACTTCTCGAAGTAGCGCTGACACAACATCAGCTCTTCACCAACCGGGCGGTATTCGAATGGCGTGGAAACCGGTCCTTCCTCGAGTTGAACCCGCGCAAGATCCACAGTTTGCAAAACGTTAAGTGGCAGATCAAAAGCCAACCTCAAGTAATCATTGGCACCGAGCATTTTCCCAGCGATCACTGGCACCTGAAATGTTGCGCTGAATTTGGTCCATGCAGTGCTCAATGCAAAGACATCGACCACTTTGACGACGGCTTCCGAACCACCGTTGCCGAAGTACTGACCGATGGTTACCTTCAACGGGCGCGCGGCGTCGGAGCGCGCCCAAAATGTTACGGTGGCGGTTTTTCCAGCCAGAGTCCTGACGGATTCAACGCTTTGGGAAATCTTGTGCTCGGTAGCGCCAACGCCCGCCGTGGTTTGCTGCCAGCGCAAGAAATAGCTCGGCTCACCCGCCACGTCTGTCTGGCCAGGGGCAAAATCCTGGCGAGAGATGGCCACGGCAGCATTGCCATTCCAGTCGCAACGAAAACGATCGGCTACATACCCACCAATATTGGGGCCTTGGTTGGTCGTTCCGCGCTGCCAGATATCGAAGCCGCCATTGATCAGCACATTCCGGCGATACACCTGCGCCGGAAATTGCTGCAGTGGATCAGGCTTCGATAATTGGCGGATCGCCTGCGCCAACTGATCGGTTTGTGCTTCATCAGGTTTCAAACCAGCCGCAGTAATCGCGCCGAGAATCTCCTGGGTGACGCTGTTGCCCCAGCTCGCCGGGATCAACGATCCCGGCGTGCCGGCAATGGCATCTTCATCGACAAATTTTCCGTCGACCAGGCCTGAGCCCGGGATGCTTTTTGGGTAATCCATATTTATTTATCCTCGGCCGATGAGCAAATCGCTCACCCATTGGTCCGTAGCAAGTCTTCCAGCCAATCGGGTTCGATCGGACGCGAACGGGCATCTGGGAACCCTGGATTGTTGGGCCAGTCGCGCAGCGCCTGCCGATAGGCCAGGAGTTGCTTGAACTCTTCGCTGCGCAGGGTGGTGCCCTCGCCCATTTCCAGTTCTTCGGCATCGCGAAGGACCAGCCACTGGGTACGATCCAATACCTTGTCTCGCCAGGTCCGTTCCATGACATCGGGGGTTTGCTCTGCCAGTAGCACCCGTTCAGGGCGCCCGCTGACGGTCAGGGAAAGAACGGTTCCCTTTGGAGCGTTCGAGACCAGCGCGCAATACTCGCCCTCGCTCAATTCGAACGCGTCCGCGGGGATATTGGCGCCATGCAGATCGGCGTGATAAAAGCCGGAAGTTTTCGGAGAAAAGTAATACATGCTCAATACCCTATTCCGATGACCCGAGCGGAAATGGAGCCTGACGGCCATTCAGGACAACGAACATTGATGCCTGCCTGGCGACTCACGGTCGCGTTGTTGTTCCAGATCAGCTGTGTTCCGGGTGCCGTGCCCTCATGGGTCGCGACGGCAAGAAATAATGCATTTGGAAAGACCAGCGGCCATAGATTCAGATCGCCGTAACCATTGTTGCCCGCCTGGCTCGCGCCTCCGGTGATCCACTGGATAATCACCCCGCCCATCCAAGAGGGGAATACGATATAACCGGATGCTCCCAGTCTCACCATGAACCCGAGCCTGAGTTTTTTAGGGGTCACGACAGAGGTATCACTGACACCGGCGTTGACCTCTGCCTGAGAAGCAAGCTTTGCAATCCCCATCAGCGACTCTGTCGCCTGTTGCATCTTTTTCGCTATGGATTGAAACACTCGTAGCGGCGTCATCAACCGTGTATTGCTGGCGCCCGCCTCTGCTTCTTCCTGACTGGCCAGACTGTCGCTTTGTTTCTTCGAGATCAGCGTATCGATTGCCGCTTTGAGCTGAGTGTTATCACTTTCATCGGCGGCTGCGCCCGCACTTTTGATGACTTCAAGAATCTCTTGAGTTACGCCGTTTCCCCAGCTCGCCGGAATCAATGAACCCGGGGTTCCGGTGAGAGGGTTTTCATCTACAAACCTGCCGTTCACTAAACCTGCGCTGGGAATGTTTTTTGGGTAATCCATCACTCTTCTCCCTGTTTGAAAACATAAAACATGGCCTCAGACATGTACGCCCCCCAGCCATTCCGGCACTGACGGACGGAAAGCAAATGCCGGGAAATGACTTGAATCCGGCCAGTCGCGCAGCGCCTGGCGGTACTCCAGCAATTCCAGATACTGCGCCGCCTTGAGCGTCGTCCCGCGCCCCAGTTCCTGCTCGTCACGATGCCGCGTCACCCACCATTCGGTGGCCGACAGACTGGACTGGCGCCAGAGCCGCGCTGCCGCCAGAGGATCTTGCTCATCGGGGACTGTTTCAGGGGTAATGACCGGACTGCTCGTCACCGACGACGGCGCAATCTCCTGGCGCAGTTCGCCGATGGGCGCGCCGATTTCGATCTGCATACCCTCCGGCACCTGCACCATCGTCTCGACGAAAGCGGGAGCAAACAGTTGGGTGATCGCGTAGTCGCCGGTGTCGATCAGTTCGACCGCGACACCATTTTCCACTCGTGCATAACGGGCCATTATTCGTACTCCCAGATTTCACAGAAGGCGTTGCCGCCAGCGCCGCTGAGGACAGATGCCGAAGCATTGGTCGAGCAGGAACCGCTGCCGCCCGAACCTCGAACGCCGGCGATGCCGGTGCCGTTCACACCCACCAATGGACCACCGCCATCAAACGGGCTAGGACCGCCACCTCCGCAAAGCACTCCCCAATTGGCGTTGTACATCGCATAAGTTCCGGGGATACCTCGCGCACTGCAGAGATTGCCCCCCGTCACTATTTGGCCTCCCGCGCCACCTTGCACAAAACCGGACATACCTGCTCCGGTCGGGACTGAAATCATCTGCCCGCCCATACCGCCGGAAACACTCATGTATGAGCCAAAAGATGCACCGCCCCCCGCTTGGCCGATCGCATTACGGGCGGCCCCTCCGGCTCCCAACGAAACAGGTATGCCCGCGAGCATTTCCGGCGTGACGTCATACAGACTCTCGCCGTAAGCGCCCGCCCCTCCGCCGCCGCCGATTCCTTGAAACGTCGCTGCGATGGGCACACAACCACCACCCGAACCACCCGCCCCCACCAATCGCACGCGAATCCGTTTGGCCCTCGGATTGGGCTTGTAAACCGTGATCCCGACGGTCTCGATCTGCCGAACTGCCAACAACCGCCCCACCGCATCGGTGATGCCGTAACCGGCCAATGTAGTCGGGGTGTTTTTCAGTTTGGTGAAGTCGACCAACGCGCCGATGGCCGTTGCCAACTGGTCGGTTCTGGCTTCATCAGGCGTCAGCCCGGCAGCCTTGATCGCGTTGAGAATTTCCTGCGTGACGCTGTTGCCCCACGCGGCCGGGATCAACGATCCCGGGGAACCGGCGATCGGGTTTTCATCGACAAAGCCGCCGTTGACCAGGCCAACGCCGGGAATACTTTTTGGATAATCCACGTCATAACCCTCCAGTTTTTACAGACAGCCGAACGCCTGCAGCAAAAGGCCATCTGCAACGTTTTCAGTGAAATGACGAGTTATATCGCTGGCGAAACAACGCTCTGTTCCGGCGCGATCGGCCATTCGATGATTGCCGGGTAACCCGGTTGCAGGTCGATCCGCGCCAAGTTCAATGCATAACGCTTCCAGGCTTGCAATGCGGTCAGTTGTTCACTGGCCGCCTCGCCCAGCTCGTAAGCGTATTGCAGCGGCGCGACGCGAATCACCACGGTGCGCAGACGATTATCGCGCTCGATGTCCGCCTGGGCAGCCTGCCCCGCACGTTCGGCATCGGCATCCAGAACCCAGCCATCATCCTTCCAGATGTAATATTCGTTGGGCCGAGGCGTGACAGTCAGGTGATCAGGCAATGGGCCGAACTCGGTCCAATAGAACGAGAGGCCATTGTCCTTGCGAAACACCAGGCGCTCACGTAAATCGAGCAGTTGCGCCGCTTGCCCATCACGCCACACCCACGCATAACCAGACTCGACGGCCGGCAGCGGTTGCGGAAGTTCGATTGCGTTGCCGGGTATTTGCACACCTATCCCGGGAACGAGCATGGGTTCGAATGGACCGGTAATTTCTCGCGTCATTTCATCGACATAGTAATAAGGCATTGTTCACTTCCATTTGCTATTGCAAGGGGCCGGAGGCACCGGCATCAGATGAGTTTTATGCGAGCTGGATAGGCGACATTTCGCGGGCGAGTCATACCCCAGTAGCCACTGACCAGATTTTCGGCAAACGCCGCAGCCGACCAATAGGAAAGACCGGCGAACGATGTCGGGTCGACGCCAACCGTCGCCAGATCACCAATCCCCTGCACCGCTGGAGCATTACCGTTGTCACCGGTGATGTTGGTGCCGGACTGCCAGGACCCGGCGACCCGCGCCGTATCGATGTTGCGCTGTTCATCGAGCACCCGGATAAATTCGCCACGGACCTCCGGGCCTCGAAATGTCTTGACCCCGTCACCGCTGCTCCAGCCGCCGGCCCGCGCAGCTTCTGCGCGCAACATGCCGGACTGCACGGCGTGATCCCAGAGCCAAGGCCATTCGGAACGCAGCATTTCCCGGCCATCCAACGCGCCGTAGCCGCCGGGGTTCGCGGCTGTCGAGGTCTCGAATACGATCCGGCCCAAAGGTGTCGCGTCGAACCGACCGACCGGCCACCAGTTACCAGTGCCGTCACTGCGCAGGTGCCACCAGTCTCCCGCCCCTATCAACGCCAGAAACGGATAGCCGTTTGCCGACAAGTGCGTGTGAAACCTGATCCGGTCATTGCCGGAAGCTTGCACCACCAGGCGTTTACTGCTGTTGTCGACACGACGAACGATGAAGTCGCGAATGCCGGACAACGTACTGACGGCCGGCAGATTGATCGTGGTATCCGCTGTACTGGCGCTGATCAGAACCAGCCCGGCTTCCTCCGGTGCCAGGACTTTTGATGTCGAAACTTCAGTGACCCGCGAAGACATCGGGCTGGCCAGGCTCAGGAGCTTTTGCAACGCCGATAACAACTGATTGTTGGCCCCTTCAGCCGGGGTCATTCCGGCCGCCTTGATCACGGACAACAGCTCTTCGGTTACGCTGTTACCCCACACCGCCGGAATCAACGAACCCGGGGTTCCTGCCACCGGGTTTTCATCGACAAAGCGGCCATCGACCAGGCCGACGCTGGGGACGCTTTTTGGATAATCCATAGGTCTTTCGTTCCTCTGAAATAACAAATGAACCGCATCACGGCGATCGCTGATGCGAGCCAGTGGCGGTCTGTTTCTGAAAATAAAGAGCCCACGGTGAAGTGGGCTTGGGTGATGCAGAATGACGGCGTTGCTGCTAGAGAGTCTGGCTGCTGACCAGTTCGCGAATCGCCGCCAACACGTCATCGCCAGCACGGCGCGCCAGATCGAGATTGCCTTTGGCCGCATGCATGCGGATCTGGTTTTTTGCCTTCAGGCGCAAGGTACGCAGGGTCAGCAGATGGTCAGTGAGTTGGTCGGCCTTGCTGAGAATCTGCTCGGCAGCCTGTTTGGCAGTACGGCCTTTAATCACCCACGCAGCAACCGACAGTGGCACCTCTTTTTTCGGGTAACCAGCGTCCTGATAGGCCTGAGCGTCGGCAGCAGCCTGGGCGTACTCCATGGCTTTGAGCGGGTCGCCGGCCAAAACGGTGCGAGCACTGTCGGCCGCCGAGTCGACCTTGGAACACAGCTGTTCGGCTTGCTGAAGTTCCAGCTCGGTAACTCTGGACGCATTCAACTGCCACTTTTCTCCATCCCAATCATGGGCACTGGAAGGCTGGGCCGGACGCAAGCCTTCCTCGAACTGATGCAGCTCTTGAATGATGATCATCGGATCAGCTCCCAGGAAAAATTCACGTTTACCGCTGCAGAAAAATTAACCGCGATGCCATTGGCGTAATCGGCTGGGCCAACACTCTTGAGTCCCATACTGAACAATAATTCGTCACTGGCGGCATTAGCTGCACCCAACGTATGTTCCGCCTGGTACGACTGCCACAGCGAGCGCAATTCGTTGTGATCGAAGCTGGCGGTCAAGGTAGAAACCGTTGTATCGCTGACCACGTTGCTGGAAAAAATCAGCACGGCGCCACCTGCCGTTGTCCAGCCATCCCAGTTGCTGGAGGTGCCTACTGTCGGGTTGAGGAAGCAGTAGTTGCCCCCCAGCCAACCCGTCGGCGCGAAGTTCACGCTGGTAATCCCGGTGGGATGCGGTGTCGGGTTACCCACTACCAACCGCGCCGCTCGGGCATGCGGATCAAGTGGCAGGTAAACCACGCCATTGCCATTGACGGTCTGCGTCCACGACAAGCGGTTACGGTTGTAGATCGCCCGGACAATGGGTATGGACCCAGGTCCCGCCGTTACGACCCAGGCCAGACAGATGTCCAGCGGCGTCGACTGGAAACCACCGCCCGCCGCACCATTGACCGTCCCTTTCAAACCGTCAGGCGTAGCGTCGTAGATCGTGCCGCGCTGCATATAGAAGGTCAGCGCGCCCGCAATCACCTGCGCCCGGAGGAAGTAGCCGGTACTGGGTAGCAAATCGGGACTGCTCCACACCTGGGTGGTGAACGTACGCGCACGCCCCAACTGCCCGGCCACCACTTCCTGACCGAGGCTGATCAGCACGCCCGCCGGAATCGAGATCCGTCCGCCACTGGTGGCAACCGCTGCCGGAGTGATTGCCAGACGACCGTCCGGCGTCGCCACCGTCGCGGTCGGCAAAGACCCGATCGGCAACGCCGAATCCAGATTCCAGCCCTTGGCCGAAACGCTCTGAATCGCCTGCAACAACTGATCGTATTTCTTCTCGTCCGGAGTCAGATCTCCGGCCTTGATCACGTTGAGAATTTCCTGGGTAACCCCGTTGCCCCAGTCAGCTGGAATCAGCGATCCCGGCGTCCCGGTCAGCGGGTTTTCATCGACAAATTTCCCATTCACCAGACCGGCGCTGGGCACACTTTTCGGATAATCCATCCCGTCATTCCTCCCTAGTCATAATTGATGTGCACCTTGGTATGCGCCGGCGCACTGCGGTGGATCAGGCACTCCAGCGCCGAGCCCGGGTTGACGCCGAAGCGCTCGCCCCAGTAACTCGCGCCATAGCGCCGACCAAGCAGCAGGCGGCCGCCGGTGTTGAGGGTCCACATGAATTGCGCTTCCCAGGTGCCCCAGTGCGCGGCGCCGAAACGCGCGCGACCCATGCGGGGGGCTTCGTGTTCGGTGATGCTGGCGTTGGGGTAGCCCTGGCTTTTGGCGATGTCGAGGTAGTAACCGACAGCCTGACTGCCGACCGCGAGCAAGCGTCGGCGTACGGCGAGGCGGCGGTCGTCGAACAGCGGTGTGGCGCCCAGGCACGGGTCGGGCAGCTCCATCACCCGTTCCCAGTCCGGCACCAGTTCGCTGACGCCGGCCGGGTCCATCTCGTTGAGCAAATCGGCGGCGCGGGCGTCGAGGCGCGCCAGTTCGACGGCCACGCCTTGCAGCACTTCCTCAAGTTCCGGGACGCGTTCCGGGTCCCACGCCGGGCCGCTCGGCAGCAAGGCGCGCAGCTGCGCCTGATATTGCGCGGCGGTTCTTATGCCCCCCATACGCAACCTCCGAAGGTCAGCAGTTCGCTTTGCCCGGCAGGCACGTCAGCGGCCGGCGCGGTCAGCGTGTGGTCGTACTCACCGCCGGCGCTGCTGATGGCTTCGCGGATATGGCTGATCAGCAATGGCACACCGAGGTCGGCCTCGCGGTTGTGCAGGTCGCGCAACTGCGCTTCAACGGCGGCGCGCACCGCAGTGGTGTCTGGATTGACGCTCTTGAAGCGGTACACCACCGGCACCTGAATCGGCCGCTGCACATGCACTTCCGCCGTCACCGGACGCAGCGGTTCGATGTACTCCTGAACCTCCGCCAGTTGCTCATCGTTGGGCACCGGTTGCGGGTCTTCGTCACGCATGATGAACACCGTCACTGTGCCTGGCCCGAGCAGGCCGCCACGGCACCAGGCCCGCGTCACACCCGGCACTTCCAGCGCCCAGGTTTCGTAGTCGCTCGCCGAACCGCCGTGGGGTATCACTCGATAAGAACGGATCACCCGCGAACGCAACGACTCCAGGCTTTCTCGCGCCACGCCGCCACTGAGGCCGGGCGTGAGCACCACAAAACTGTTGCCGACCACGCCGGCGATCGGCTGCACCGGGTTCAGCGCCAGACCGGCGTCGGCATTACCGAGGCTGCCAGCGTCGAGCGCAGCAATCGTGGTGGTGTTGCTGCCATTGACGGTGGTGCGCGCGGCGGTGACTTTGTAAGTACGGCCATCGCTCGCTTGCAGCAGCGTGTCGACATCCAGCACCGCACCGGCGGTCGCGGTAAAACTGACGCTGCCGGTGGCGACTTGCGCCGGTTTGCGTGGCTGATTCAGGCGCAGCGCGGCGATGCGTTCCAGGGTCGACTCGTCGGCCTTGTCCGGCAGGATCTGCTCGGCAATCCAGTCGAGATAACCGTACAGGCCATACGCGGCGCCACCGAGGGTGCGGGCCAACACTTGCGCATCGGACTGGCGCAGCGAATCGCCGGCCAGGTCGCTTTGGGTGCGCTTGATCAGCACCGGCAGCGAAGGGGTTTCAAACGGCATAGATCACCTGCCAACTGTTATCGGGGTTGATGTCCAGACGTTCGCCGTCGGCCAGGGTCAGGACCGTGCGCAGGTTCAGGCGCTGGGCGTCGAGGCGTTCGCTGATGATGTCGATGGCGCTGCAGTGGCCGTCGTCGATCAGCCATTGCAAGGCTTCGCGGGCATAGAACTCGGCGTCCATCTGGGTCTGTCGGGTCAGCTTGACCCGACGCAAAAGCCACAGCCGCGAACCGATGCGATCGTCGGCGACGGTGGGAAAGCTGTCGCCCCACCAGCCGAAGCGCTCCTCGTCGTCGAGGGCGTCGTCATCGGCGGCGCGGCGCCAGGTGAACAGGCTGATGAGCACGGCGCGGGTCAGTGCGGCGTGGAGGTTCTGGCTGACAAGCATTATTTGCCTCCTGCCGGCGCACCGGTCTGGCCGCTGCCGGCCTGCACGCCGACGTGCACGTGTTTGATCTGGCTGATGCCGCCGGCGAGTTGGTCGCCGGTGGAAACGATCTTGCCGGTCTGGTTGATCACCGGCGTGTCGAAGTTCACCGCGCTGCTGGCGCGGATGTTCAGGGTGGCGGTTTCGATGTCGATGATCCGCCCGCGCTTGAAGTGAATTTTGTCGCCCTCGTCGGTGTAGATCGCCACTTCGCCAGAGGCCAGCGACTGCAAGCGATAGCGGCGGTCGGCGACCACCAAGGCGATGGCGTGAGAGCGGTCACCGCCGAGAAACGTGACGATGCCTTCGGCGCCGGCCAGCGGGTTGCTGGTGAAACCGTAGGGTTCGAAGTGCTCCAGGTCGTCGTTCACTTCACCGGCGGTGAGGCGCATTTGCAGCGATTGCAGCTTGGATGCCGAATGGGCGAGCACGACAGTGCCGCGCGCCAGCAGGCGTGTCAGTAGGCTCATGAATTGTCCTCAGGGAGCAGACCCGACACGGACAACATGTGGGAGCGGGCTTGCTCGCGAAAGCGGTGGGTCAGTCAATGGGATGTTGGAGCTGCTGACGCTTTCGCGAGCAAGCCCGCTCCCACAGGGGTTCGGTGTCAGGCTCAGGTTTTTTTCGGAGGCGTGGGATCAGGATCGAAGGTATGCGGTGGCGCCACTTGCAGCGTGGTCACCGAGCCCTGCGCCGAGAGCGAATACGTGACTTTGGAGATCAGCATGTCGCCGTCAAAACCGAGCACCGGATCCGTGACCTTCACCAGCGTGTTGTGGCGCCACAGATCGCCATTGGACTGACGCCAGCCCTGCACCTGATAGGTGGTGGTCTGCGCCCGGCCCATGCGGGTGGCGCTTTCCCATTGGGCGCGTTGCTGGGCCAACTCGAACGTCAGCGCGGTGCCCTCGTTGATGATCGTGGTGCGGCGGCGCTTGAAGCTCAGATCAGCCGCGCTGGATTGAACCTCGCTGACGGCCGCCCCGCTCTTATTGTCCGAGCCTTTCTGCTGACCGATCACTCGGTATTCAGAAAACACCTGGCTCTGATCCATCGGCGCGTTCGCCGACAGAATGTTCTTGCCCAACTCCAGCGCGTCACTGGCCCGACCACCACTACCGGGCTTGGCCAGCACCAGCCGGCCTTGCTCGTCATCAGTGGAAAACACCCGGAACAGCGAGAGCAGACGATCGATCGACTGGAACACCGTTTCGCCCGGCACGATGGTGTGTTTGGCGAGCCGCGCGGTCTCGGGAATTTCGTTGACCACGTACAGCGAGTATTCCGCCGCCAGAGCCTGGACGATGCTCAGCAGCGGTTGCTCCTGCCATTGGTTCGGCCGGTTGGTGGCTGCGCAATCGACCAGATCCTGAGTCTTGGAGCTACCCTCGATGCTCAGGCTGATCTGGCGTCCGTCGTAACTGATCGGGGCCTTGAACACGTAGCCAGTGAGCACCAGGTCCTGGCCGATTTTCACTTCGCACGGGTCACCCGGTTTGATCCGTTGATCCACCGTCTGCCCCGGCCACTGCCAGGTGATGTCGAGTTTGAAGGTGCGGAACTGACGCTCAAGATCGGCGGTGATTTCCACGCTTTTCCAGCCGCCGTATTCCATGTTGTTGACGGTCAGCGTGACACGGTTGTCTATCTCGCTCATGGTTTACTCCCCGGAGACTTTCACTTCGTTGGGTGAGAAACCGGGATGGGTGATCCCGTTGCGTTGAGTGATTTCCGTGACCCGCGTCGCATCGCCAAGGTACTTGTAGGCCACCACCAGTGCCGGAAAGCTTTCCTGGAACGACTTGCTGACTTGCCGCACACCCGACGACGCGACGGCCTTGAGGTGCGCAAGCAGCGCCTCTTTCACATCGGTGATGGCTTGGTAGTGCGCCGGGTCGGCCTTGTCCAGCATCGGGTTGATCGCCACCGCCACGGCGTCACGCAATGCCTGCATGTCGTCACTGACCGGGACTTCCTGGCGGGTCACCGGGCTCGTCGCCTGCTGCCCTACCGTAGGTGTCGATGACAGTTTCACCGGGCTTGTCGCCACCGGCATCGACGCCACCCATTGCGCGACTTTGACCAGCACCGTGTCCTGCACCAGATCGGCCATGGCCTGTGCCGCCGCGTTGGTGTCCTTGCCGGTGGTGATCTTCGGCGCATCAGCCTTGCGGATGGCTTCGAGTTGTTGGGACACGTCGGCAATCACGCCACGGTAGCCCTCCTTCGCGAATGCCTTGAGTTCCTTGATATCGCCGAGCAAGCCTTTGAACTCCGCCGCCACTTCCTTGGGCAACTCCTTGACCGCTTTGACCAGTTCGGTGATCTGCCGGTACTGCTCGATCAGCGGTTTGAGCTGCTCTTTGATCACCTCATACACGCCGGTCAGGCTGTTGCGCAGATTGGCGATGCCGATCCGCGCAGCCTTGATCAACGTCATCGCCTGCTCGAAGCGCGCCACCGCCGACCCCAACAAAGTGTCAGCCTTGGCCAACAGAACTTTTTGCGTACTGACCGTGGCGGTCGGAAACGGCAACGGCCGGTCCGGGTAAAACTTCAGACTGAACGTCACCAGCCCGCCGTCCTGGCGGGTGTGGGTCATGTCGCATTCGCCGACCTTGACTTGCAGGCGTCCGAGCCACGGATGCACCAATTCACCACTGCCCGCCTCCAAGGCCTTGAGCAGCTTGTCGCGCTGCTCCAGGCAATCGGCGCCGATGATGAACGCCGTCAGATCGTGGGTTTTGGCCTGCTGGCCGAGATCCTCGAAATACGGCAGGTCGCGTTGCGGGTATTCGTGCAACTGACCTTTGCGACCGACCGGAGTTTTCGCCTGATCGATCCAGAATCCGACACCGCGAAACGATGCCGGCAACAAGCGGTCACGCCAGTTCATTGGAACCTCCTGCCGACAGCGAGCGATAGCCGATGCGCGAAGACAGCGCCAGGCCCGGTTGATTGGTTTGTGGTTGATCGGTGCGCAGCCCCGCCGGTGCATTTTCGAAGCGCACGGTCAGGCCGCCTTCGAGTTGCGTACGGTTGTTGGCCGCGCTTTGCTGGATCAGGGCGCTGGAGGTTTGTGGCAGCGATCCGCCCTGCAACGCCCCGTTTCCAGCAGACGCGGGACCTGCGCCAAAGAACGCCGGCGCCAGCTCACCCTTGCCTTCGGCATTGGTCTGGCGCTGCGCCTGGGTCAGAGTTTCAACCTTGCCGGTGACCTTGGCGATCAACCCGGCGAAACCACCGTCGAACAGCTCCTTGATCGGCGCGATGACGGTTTGCAGCTTTTGCCACAACTCGCCGAACCACCCGACAATCGGCCCCCAGCTCTCGATGATCTGATCCAGAGGTTTCCATTCGAACAGGGTGTGCAGAAAGTCCACGACCGGTGCAGACGCCGCCAACACGACATCCCACAGCGCCGAAAAGACGTCGCCGACCGGCTGCCAGTACTGCGCAATCTGTTCCAGCGGCGACCACTCGACCAGACTGGTGAAAAAGCCTTTGACCCGCTGCACTGACGTTTGCAGTGCCGTCCAGATCGGTTCGAAGTACCCGACGACACCACCCCAGGCGCTGGTGATCAGTTCCATCGGGAAATAATCGAACAGTTCCCGAAATGTATCCCGGGTGCTTTGCACGGCCGATTGCAGCGTCGTCCACAGCGGCTGGAAGTACGCAACAACACCGCCCCAGGCGCTGGTGATCATCTGCATGGGCGAGAAATCGAACAACGACACCAGAAACTCTTTAGCCGGTTGCGCGACTTTTCGCAGGCTGCTGAACATCGGCTCGAAGAACCTGACAACGCCACCCCACGCACTGTTGATCATCTGCATCGGCGAGAAATCGAACAGGTTTCGGAGGAACGCCATCACCGGCACAGTCAAGGCCTTGAGCAGTTCCCAGATCGCCGAAAACAGTCCGGTCAGCGGCGCCCAGTTTTCCAGGATCATGCCGGCGGGCGTCCACGAGAACACCGATTTGAAGAAGTCGATGACCGGCGCAGTGACGGCTTTGACCTCGTCCCACATGCCCGAGAAGAATCCCGCGACCGGTGACCACAGCGCCGCCAGTGCATCCAGTGGTCGCCAGTCAAGAATCGAGCGCAACGTCGCCATCGCACTCGCACCGATGTTTTTCACGCCTTCCCACATGCCTTTGAAGAACGCACTGATCGGCGTCCAGTTGGCATAGATCAAACCGGCCGCCACCGCGATGCCCATGGCGATGAGCATGATCGGATTGGTCTTGAGCACCATGCTCATGACATCGAACACTTGCGTGGCGCCGGTGACCGCGGTTTGCATCGCCGAGAAGGCGATGGCCCCCGCAGCCAGGCCTTCCACCAGTTGCGGGTTGTCGGCAAGCAGGCTGGCGACCTGAGTCAGCATTGGCTCAAGCCCGACGACCAACGCACCGACTGCCGGCACCAGCGCCGCGTCAACAGCAGCGGAAACCTTTTCCATCGACGCACTGAACACGTTCATGTTCTGCGCAGCGACTTTCGGTGCGGCGGGCAGGTCGACGGTTTTCGCCGTCTCGCTGACTTCAGTCAATTTGCCCTGAAACGCTGCCGCCGATTTGATCCCGTCCACGAACGGCGTGATCACGCTGCCGCCCTTGAACAGACCGCTGATATCCAGTTTCCCGAGGCCGGTCTGTTCGAGATTTTTCTTGAAGCTCTCGACCTTTACTCGCAGGGCGCCGAGTTTGGGCGACAGTTCATCGATGCCCGTGATCAGCACCGGTGTTTGCACTTTCTTTTCTTCGTCTGCCATCACTGCACCTGCTGCATCGCATTGATCCGTTGCGCGTGCTCCAGCGATTCGCGGAGCACATCCAGTGGCCTGGCCATCATCTGTTCGGGGTCAACCTTCCAGAACCAGGCCAGGTCATAGGCGACTGCGATCAGGTCGGTGATGGCTCCGACGCCGCACTCATGAAAAAACTCGCAACGGCCCAGCTCAGCGCGTTGAGGTCAGCCAGATCGAGCTGGTTGACCGACGACGGTGGAATACCGGCGCACACGGCGATGTATTTGGCCGCCACGTCCATGTCGAGGCTGACCTCTTCGCTTTTGTCGATCTTGTACGGCAGCGCCTTGATCGCTCGCACTTCCTGCACCGTCGGACGGCGCAGGACGAGTTCGGTCAGGGGCTCGCCGTGAGCTTCGATCGCAACCTGAAGCTTCACGGCGCCGCTCATTGCCAGGTCCCCTTGATGCCTTCGAATTTCAGTTCGATGGTGGCGTCATCGCCCTTTGAAACCGGCTCTTCGACCAGATAGGCACCGGCCAGCACGTAGACTTTGCCGTTGCTGAATTCGCAGGTGACGGTGATGTCGGTGCCTTCGATCAGCTTCTTCAGCGGGAAGTCGGCGGTGTGCAGCGCGGTCACTTTGAACGACGGCGCGACGTCGGTTTCCTTGTAGAAACCCGGTACGACGGTTTCGCGTTTGACGGCCATCAGCGGGGCTTCGCAGCCGCCGTTGATAGTCAGTTGTGCACCGTCGACTTTGACGTAGCAGGTGCCTGCAATCACTTGACCCATGGTGTTACTCCCTTCAAATAAAAAAGCCCACCGGAGTGGGCTGAATGCTTACGGCCAAACGCGGCGATCAGGCCGCGTCGTCGTATTGCAGACGGAATTGGTTGAGCAGTGCGAACACGCGCAGACCGTTGATGTAATCCGGCGGGAACAGCACGTTCACGCGGCTCGGATCCTGTACGTCGCGCTCGACGATCAGGTGCTCGGCGAACAGCTCGGCGTTCTCCACGTGGCCTTCCAGTTCCAGCTTGGCGTACTGCGCGATCAGCTCGCCGCGAATGGTCGCCGGAGTGACGATCGGCTGGCCGGCGCCGAAACGGGTGCCGTCGGAAGCCAGTTTGTGCCGGCCGTACTTGCTGGTGATCACGCTTTGCAGACGACGCACGATGAACGCCGACTGGTGCATGGTTTCGCTGTCCAGGTAGGAGTTGTCAGCCTGACCGTAAGCGTTCTTCTGGTAGGTGGTGATCGAACGCTGAATGCGCACGTAACCGCCTTCGTAGTACGCGGTGGCAATGCCGTAGTTGAGCAGCGATTGACGCTCGGTCAGGGTGAATCGCTCGCTGGCCGGCGCCGGATCAACACCCGGCAGGCTGCCGCTTTGGGTCGGACGGCTGGCATCGGCGGAGATGAACACCGCGGTGCGCGCAGCCAGTGCGGCAGCTTGTACCCAGAACGGTTGCGGTACGCCCGGCTCCAGCGCCTGGATGGTCATGTGCTGATCGTTACGTGCCTGGCCAGCAGCAACCAGGGTGCCGACGGTGCCGCGCTTGGCGCTGTAGACGTGACCGAACAGTTGCTTGGCCCAGGACCAGCGACCGGTGCTGTCATCCATCACTGCTTGCCAGGTATTGAGGGTCGACAGATCCGACCACGGCAGAGCGATGAACTCGAACGGCTCGTCGCCCAGTGCAGCCACGGCTGCGACCTGGTCCGGTACACCGGCGCCGCCGGTCATGGCGGTGATCGCAGTGGTCAGGCCGGCCGGGGTTTCTTCGCCGTTGCTCTTGCCCAGGCGATTGAACTGCAGGCTGATGTCGTTACCACTGTCGCCGGTCCATTTGGCGGTCAGAGTGACCACGCCTTCGGCAGCCGCAGCGCTCACCGGCAGATCGGCGGTGGCGTTGATTTTCTGTGCCAGTGCGGTAGCCGCTTGAGCAGCGGTGGCACCGTTGACCACGGTGGCCTGCACACGCACACCAGCGACGTACAGGTTGAGCACGCCAGCCTGAGTCGCAGTGCCAGTCAGGGTCAGCACGCCTTTGGCGATGGCGCCTTCAGTGTTGTGCAGCGGCAGGCACCAGATCTCGCCGATCGGGTCGGCCTTGCGGAAGGTCTCGTACATCGAGGCGAGCATCGAGCCCTGACCGCCGATGCTTTTTGCCAGCGCGACGCTGGAGACCAGCACCAGTTTGCCGACTTCGGTCGGGGCGATGTTGTCGTTGACCTGAGCGACGATCAAACGGCGCATGGCCGAAGTCGCGCTATTGGCGGCCGAGTTGTCCATTTCGGCATAGAACAGCGGTACACGAATGTCTGCGGGGATGTTGCTGAATCCGATCGCCATTATTTGGCTCCCTGTGCTTTGACTTTTACGGTTTTGAGAGTGATATCGCCGTCGGCCAGACGTCGGCGCCACCAGGCGCTGTCCAGCACTTCACGGCCTTCTTTGGGCAGCAGATCGCCCGCTTCCGGGTCAGGCACGGCACGGCCAGCGGCCGGCAGTACGGTGATGCGATTGCTCATGGGGTTACGTCTCCAGAGAAAGTCAGTTCCACGCGCCCGTCAGGGCCCGGGTGTTTCAGATTGGGGTCGGCCGGGTCGATCGCATCGACCCGCACGGTGACCCCGGTAAAGGACGACAAACCGTCCAGTTCACGTTCGTGCCAACTCTCCGCAGGCTGACTCGGCAGATTGCGGCCGAGCTGGAACTCGGTAAAAAAGCGCAGCCGATAGAAGGCCCGGCTGCTGTTGATCGAGACCATCTCGCCGCCGTCGTAGACGATGGCGCTGTAGTCGGTGCCCGGTTTGAATCCCACCAGCGCGCGCCACAGTTCGGCGCGCAGGTCGTGCAACAGATCCAGCGCTTTTGTGCTGTCGCTGGCGTCGAGCGCCAGGACGATTTCGAAGCGGTCGCGGATCGGTTGCGCGGTGAGGTTTTGTGCGGTGCTGGTGCTGGCGAGATCCGCCAGGGGCAGAACATGGGCCGAGGGTGTCGGTAGATCGGCATTGCCTTGCAGCAACGCCAGGTCGACACCCACCGCAATGCGGTTGGCAAGGTTTGGGCATTGCGCACGCAGCTGCGTGAGGATCGGGGTGATCTTCATGGTGGTGTTCCAGAGTTGAAATGAGTTGCAGAAAACACCGCGAATCCCCTGTAGGAGTGAGCCTGCTCGCGATGGCGGTGCCACATTCACAATCAATGTGCCTGACACACCGCTATCGCGAGCAGGCTCACTCCTACAGGGGACTCGTGGGTGTGAGATCAGTCTTTGGCTTCGGCTTTCGGGTCGAGGCACGCGGCATCGATCACGCAGCGATAGCTGTTCTCGCGATTGCCGCTGGCGGTGACTTTTTCGATCGACCAGCGCCCACGCATGAAGTCCGGCCAGGTCTCATCGAGCAGCACAAGGCCTTCGGCGGCCAGCAGTGGATTGCCGGGGCAGGTGATTTTCACCTTGTATTTTTGCCGGAGCATCTTGCGCACTTCGCCTTCGCCGACGGCGATCGCATCGGCTTCGCTGGGTTGTTTCTGGCGCAGGGTCTTGAACGGCGCAAGCCCCGTTTCAACCCAGCGCAACACACCTGCAGCGCCATCCCAAAAACAGGTCTTGCAACCCTTGGTCTGCTCGCGGGCAGACTCCTCCAGCGTGGCGCTGACGAACGCGTGATCGCCGGGACGGTTGTTGCTGGTCACCGACAAGGTCACGTCCGCCAGCACCTGGCCCGACAACGATTTGGTCTGGCCGGGACGGGCCAGCACGTACACGTCGTTGTAGGGTTTGGTCACCGCGTTGTACTTTTTCGCCAGGCGCGTCAGAAAGCTCATATCGGTTTCGTTGGACTGGTCGACGTGCTCGATTCTGATCATCGCCACCTCGGGCGCGACGCGCGGTGAAAAGCCATGGCTCGACACCAGTTTGCGAAACAGCGCACCCAAGGTGGTCGGGCCATGACTGGCCGTGCGACGTTGCTTGAAGCCCGTCTCATCATCCTTGCTGAACGGCGCCGCCGTGGCCACCAGCGTCAGGCGGAACGGGAACAGCGTCGGCGTCAGGCGCGTCACTTTGAACTGGCCCTTGTCGACCATTCCCGACTCCAGATAACCGACCTCAAGGCCGATTTTCCCGCCCAGATCCGGCAGCCCTTCGAGGCCTTCAAGATCAATCGTCAACGTCAGTTGATCGGACTCGAAACCGGCAGCGTCGATGTGTTCCCAACTGATCAGGCGTTGATTGAGCAGGGCCGAATGGGCCCCGTAGAGTCTTACCGCCGGGGTGAAACCCAGTGTCATGCAACCTCCTTAATCCCAGGCCGTGAGCGGTTTGATCGTGGCCGGTTTCGAGTCGAGCTCCGGCAACGTGACCCAAACGCCAGCAGGCAGGATCGGGCCGTGTTCGGCCAGGGTCTGGTTGAGTGTCCACAGGGCCTCTTCGGCTGTGTCATCACTGCGCCCGGTTTCGCGGTAGAGCAGCAGATTCACTGAATCACCGGCCACGCTTCGTACCTTACGCATTGTTGAACTCCGTTAATCCGACCACCCACTTGATCACCATCGCGGTGCCGTCATCGATGACCTCGCTCTGGTTCTCGTCGATGCTGTTGATCCGCCACAGACCCCAGTTGCGCCCGATACCGTCAATCAACGGCAGCGGCACACGCTGTGCCTGAAGTGCGCGTAACTCATCGAGTCGATCCATGGCCACGGCATACATCGAGGTGCCGCTGATGGTCAGCGATTCCGCTTTCTGCCCGGTCTGACTGGACTTGGGTTTGCTGGTCAGGATCTGGATGTCGCTCCAGCCACCGTCGGACTTTCGCGCCAGCGTGCTGTAGGCGAAGTTGCGCGACAGGCCGAAGATGAAACTGCCCAGAGCCATTTGTTGTTTCATCAGTCGACTCCATCGGTGAGGGCTGCGTCACGGCGGGTGGCGAGGGGGTTGTTTGTCAGCAACGGCAGGAACTGCCCGTGGAATTGCCCGCTCAGTTGTTGGCCGATGATCGTACGAATCTGCTCGGCAGTATCTGGCGCCGGACAGGTGACCTGGATCAGTGGGGAGAAGGTGACTTGCTGGTTTTGCGTCTGCGCGCTCGGCAGTTCTTTGGCAACCTCTGCCGGCGGGGCGAGTTGGTTCGGTGCAGGCGTCGCGAGTTTTTCACCCAATGCGCTTCCCCACTGATTGCCATAGTAGGTGCCAGCTGCTCCGCCAACCCCTCCACCGACAAGTGCCCCGGCAGGACCGGCGAAAGCCCCCAGGAAGGCACCAACGCGCGCCCCCAGGTAATTTCCAGCAACCCCACCCACCAGGCCGCCCGCTCCTCTAGCTGTTTGTTTGCCATCGGCATCGAGCAAGCCGTTGACCACGTCCATACCGGAGTCGAGCATCATCAACGGCATACTCAGAGGGCCAGCTACACGACCGATACGGGCACCTTGACTGACCAGACTTCGGCCTGGACCGGATGTCAGGTATTTAGCTCGGTCAAGCGCAACGGATCCCAGAGTCTTGGCATTGTTAAGCCCAGCGGAACCCCAAGTCTTGGCATTGTTCAGCGCAACGCCCCCCCAAGCCTTCGCACCGTTAAGCGCTGCGGAACCCCAGGATATGGCAGTTGTGCCGACGAACTTGAGGTTGTCGATAGTGGATGTCGTTCCTCTAATGCCCTTGGCCAGCATCGACCCAGCGACCTGCACGCCCTTGATACCGGCAATACTCAAAATCAACGTCCGCGCGAGCTCCGGTGACTCTTCAGCCATGCTGCTCAAGCCATCGGTCGCCCACGCCATCACCCCCGTGAGCCTGTCAAAATCAGGCAGCACAGCAGCGCCAGCGGAGCTAAGGAGACGATCTTTCTGAGCGGTGAAAATGTTCCAGCCCGTTTGCGACGTATCCGACAGCTTCAGCGCAGCCTGATTGACTGCTCCGCCCTCCTCGCCTCGCGCCGAGGATGCGTACTGCTGTTTATCTTTGACGAGATCAAATGCACCTCGCACATCAGCGCTGCGCTCGAGCATTTTCACAACCGGCTGGTCGATCGAAAAAAGCGTCATCGCCAGGCTGGCTTGCTGCTCGGGGGATTTTGTCTTCAGCGCTTCAAGCACCTTGAGAATCGCGCCGGGGGCGTCCCCTTGCATCTGCGCAGCGAGGGCCTTTGGATCGAGGTCAAGTTGAGCGATCACCGCTTTCTGACTAACTGATGCGTTGTCGCCCAACGCCAGCGTCGTGGTGATCCTCTCCAGTGCCACTCCGGCGTCAGCCCTGTTGACGTTGACATTGAGCATTGCCGCAGCAAAAGCCGCAGTCTGTTCGGGACTCAGCCCCGCACCTTTTGCCGAAGCGCCGTAGTTGCTGAGGATCGAACCAATGTCAGCCACCGTGGCACTCAATCGGCTTCCCAGCACGCTGGTGGCATCGGCGAGGTCGAGGGTCTTGGCTCGGTCGAGCCCCATTGAGGTGCGCCAGCCGATCAGCAGATCCGCAACATCCGGCGCCTTCATCTCAAAGGCTGTGGCCGTGATGCCAGTGTCTCGGGTGAAATCACTGAGGTCTTTTTGCCGGGCGGCTTCAGTCTTCTGATCGCTACCAACCCCACCTTTGTTACCGGCATACATCACGCCTGCCAGATCCAGCACCGTGGTACCGCCGGCTGCCACTTTGCGCTCGGCGGCCATTTTCTCCAACGACACCCGCAACGCATCGCGTTGATCGCCCTCAACGCCTGCAACCCGTCCCAGTCGCGCCATCGTGCTATCAAGGTTGATCGCTGGCTGCAGGTATTTGAAAGGTTGCGTTGCGCCATTGACGCCTGACGGTTTCGACTCAGCTCCCACGGCCGCGCTGCCCGCTAGTGCTGGCCGGTCATTGAGAGACTGTTGCAGCGAGCGCTGTGAAAGCAGCACAGCGTGTATCGATCCCAACACATCCCTGAGCTGAACCTGCTCGGCGGTCAGATTTCGCAATTCGCTGGTGGCATCGGCCAGCGCCAGGCTTAGCCCGGCAACACTGCCGTCAAAGTTCGAAGCAGGTGTTGCGGCTCCTGCTGACATCGTCGGAGCCATCAAGGCGGCAGTCTTGCTGGCCGTGCTCAATGCCCGGGTTTCTTGATTGACCTCAGCGAACGTCAACGCATAGTTATCATCTGCCATGCCGCTCTACTCCTGTTTCACGCCAAGGCGAGTGATCGCTATGTCGTAGCGGCGCAACGCCTTTTCGGCGTCCCATTCCAGAATCTCCGCTTCACTTACCGGGTAAATGAGCGGGACGATATCGAGGATTACTTCGATGTCGCGTTCCGAAAGTAGGCCGCCGGCTGGTTTAAAAAATCGTCGATGCGCACCTGCAATTGGGTCCAGTCAGGGACGCTCAGTTGGGCCAGATCGGGGATCATCAGACCGGTGCAGTGGGCAGTGATGAACTCGGCGCGTTCTTTGGCCGTTTTCAGTTTCTTCATCACTTTGGTGGCGCGCAGTGCGGGCATTTCCAGCGACAGCGAGGTCACGGTGCGGCCGGTCACGGCGAGCGGTTGCAGCAGTTGCACTTCGTCAGGATCGTCGGACTTTTCCGCGTCCTCGACCTGCTCCAGAAAGTACGACGCCGGACGGGTCGACATCTCGTGCACGTACTGAGCGATGCTCACGTAGTCCGGGCGTTTCAGCTGGTCGAGTTCCTTGACCGACAGGCCGGTGGCGAGCAGCGCCAGTTCGAAGAACTGATCGTCTTCATCATCGCCGGCGCGTTCCAGCGCTTCTTTTTGCGCGGCGTAGAACAGCGGCTTTAGCTGGATCTGCTCGATCTGCGCGCCGTCGTCACCGGTGATCGGCGACAGCAGGTCATGCTTGGGTGGCATCCACGACATGTATGAATTCCTTGGTGATTCTTGAGGGGGTGTAGCAATCCCCTTGTAGGAGTGAGCCTGCTCGCGATGGCGGTCTTTCAGGCACATTGATGTTGAATGTGCTGGCCTCATCGCGAGCAGGCTCACTCCTACAGGGTTTGGGGTGTATCGAGGGTTACGGCATCAGCACCGCACGGCGCGCATCACCAAGGATGTCGACGCCGTTAAGCACGAACTTCTGGGTGCGTACGTCGATGTCGATCACCGGGATGCCGTTTTCCAGACGGTTGTAGGTGCGGCAGGAGAAGTCCAGCGTCGTCAGGGCTTTGCCGCCCATTTTGATTGCGTCTTCACCCATGGTTTTGAGCTTGCCGCCGATGGTGTGATAGGTAAACCAGGTGTTGCCGTCCTGATCCTGACCGGCTTCACGCACGTTCAGCAGAATGTCGTCGCCCAATTTCACACCCATGGCGAGCAACACTTCGGCGCCCGTGCCCTGCAGCTTGATCTGAGCATTCAGCGGCTTGGCACTCTTGGCCATTTCCTCAACGATGAAGCGCCCGCCCGTCATGTTTTCCATGTCGAAATCGATTTTCGGCGGGGTGAATTCCTCCACGGTCGCCGACAGCGGCAGGCCCTGCAGGGTGGCCGCGATGGCCTGTCTTACGCGGTTGGTAAACATTAGAGAACGTCCTCCAGGAACTGCTCGATGATTTCATCGCGGGCGTTGAGTTGATAAACCATGTGTTCGTTCGGCGCGTAGCGGCCGTAGTCGATGACCACGTACCAGGTGCCGTTCTTGTACTTCTCGACGCTGTTGAGTTCCGGGTGCAGGTACACGCTGCCGCCAGGAATGGTTTCGTCGGCGACCAAGGTCTGCAGCCAGTCGTTGATGCGCTTGACCTCCTGATCCATGAACGACTTGGTCAGGTTCTTGGCCATGGCTTTCTGACCGGCCTTGACCAGCTTGCGGCTGATCGCATCTTCGAGGCCGACGTAGCTGATGAACTTGCCGGTGATCGAGCGGTTACCCAGCAGCGAGAAGCCGCCGAGCACAGTGCGGGCGTAGTAGCTCACGCCGTAACGGTTGAGCAGATCGCCTTCTGTGGAGGTGTCGAGGATGTTGTATTCAACGACCCGGGACACGTCTTCGGCGTAGGTCACCTGGTTGCCCGGGCTCTCCCACTGCTTGACCTTGGCCAGCGCGGCAATCGCCAGGCTGGACGGCGCGAGGAACACGTTTTTCTTCGCGGCTTTCGAGTACACGGCGGGCATGTTGTGCACCACCAGGCAACGGTCAAAGCCTAGATCGGCGCCGCCCAGTTCCTGGCTGTAAGTCACTTGATCTGCGACCGAGGCATCCTTGCCGTCCAGCACCACACGGGCCTTGATGCGCTTGCCGAACGAGGCGAACTCGCTGGCCACCGCTTTGGTGCCGGTGAAGCCTGGCGCGCCGATGATGGTCAGGTCTTCTGGGACACTGCCCAGTGCCGCCAGACCGAGCTTGCGGCCGGTGGTTGGATCGACACCGCCGATCACTGCGTTGACGGTGTCGGCCGGGGTCGCGCCCGCTTCGACGATCACCACGTACACTGGCACCTTGACCACTTTGAGGATCTGGTAAACCGCGTGATACAGCGTGCCTTCTTCAGCGCCGGTCGGATCGAGCAGCGCGTGGGTGGTGAAGCTGTTGATGCGGAACGGTGCGTTGCGCGGAATCAGCGGATCGGCTTTCGGCGCAGTGCCGACCAGACCGATGACGTTGTCACCCAGGCCACCCATGGCCTCGGGGGATTCAGTGGCATTGACGGTAATGCCGTTGTGCTCGAAGTTCAAAACCTCAGCCATGGTTAGTCAGCCTTCTTGGCAGCGGCCTTTTTGGCCTGGGTGGTAGGTGTTTTCAGTTCCAGTCGACCGGCGGTGTGCAAGGCACTGGCCTCGACGTCGAGCAGATCAAGGTCTTGACCGACGCTCGACCAATGCCCACCGCCGGTGGGGAATGGGACGAGCACGGTGTAGGTTTGGCGGGTTGCCATTTTTCGTTTCTCCATAAACGGGAAAGCCCCTCTTGGGGAGGGGCTTTGGCGGGTGTTGATTTGTTTTAAGCGGACAAGAAAACGCCCCGGGGTGCGGGGCGTTTATTGAAGAGCCTCAAGTATCCATGACGGAATGACAGGCCGATGTTCAGCAAGGGGAAACTCTTGCCCCTCTGGCCAGCTACGGAGCCGGCTGCGAAATACCTGCAATTCGGCATATTGCTCTGAGCTCAGCGTTGTCGTAATGCCTTGTTCTTGCTCATCACGGTGACGCGCTACCAAATTGTCCGTTTGCAATAACTTGTTATCGCGCCAGCCTCGTTCGGATGTAGCCAGCGCCTCTTCAGATAAACTCGGCCCATCTACCATTTGAGGCAATCCCTCTGCGCCTGGCCTTACGACCTTTCCAGCCGGAAGCGGTTGGGCAAAAAGATTTCGATAGATTTCATCGGCAATCGATAGCGCGTCTGGGGGAATCTCGCTATGGAATCCCTTGAGATAGACCCCGCCTGTTGCTGCTGAATAAAGGTACTTTCCCATGATCAATTTCCTATTGCGATGTATGAAAGCACGGGGGTATTACCTGTTACACCGCACGCATACATCCAGAGAGCGCCAACGTTAGTTCTGTTTTCAAGTGATGTATTAGTAAATGTATTCGCCGTAATTCCGGTCGCGATACCGGTTGTCGTGGCAAATACACCATTTGGAAATGCGATGGGCCATGTTACCGGTGTAGCGAGAAAGTTATTCACGCTGCTGTAAGTAGCCCCTTTCACTTGCCCCCACTGAATGATCAAACCACCGAGCCAATTCGGCAACGCGATATAACCGTTTACAGCCAAGCTGATTGCAAACCCTCGACGCAATTTTTTGGGCGTGACAATTGTAGAGTCGTCAGTCCCTTCTACCGTTTGAGTTTGGGTGGCAACCTTCGCCGTACCCTGATTGGTTTCCGATGCTTGCTGCGCGAGAACGGTCAGCGGTGCGATGTCGATGCTTCCCTGATTGACCGGCGCGTTCCAGGCTTTGATGCACCACATCACTGCCAGGTTTCGCGGACGTGTCACACCATAGTGCGCCTGAGCAAAAAGGGAGGTTCCTGGGACATTCACTCCGCTTGCCGTGTAAACACCGACTCCGGAATAGTCAGCCATCACCGGAATGTCCCAGCCCAGACCAGTTCGATTGGCACTGATCCCATTGAGCCCATGAACCTCAGCACCATTGTCGTCGTTACCGTAGAGCAGTGAGCCTTTCTGATAGCTGCCAACTGCGCGACCTGCATCTACTCCTCGGCCATGATCCCAACCACGCAGGAACTCACCGCGCGACTCCGGCAAGCGGAAGTTACCCGCCCCCTCGTTACCCTTGTTGTAAGTGGTACCGAGAAAATCCGCCAGATCCGGATAAGTCGCAATGCTCTGAACACTGCCATCCAGTTCCAGATAACCCGGCGCGACGATCCCCGTCGGGAATGCCAGAACGGCGCCCACCGGAACCGCGGATTTGAGTCGTTCGACTTCCTTCGCCAATGCGGCGACGTCGATGGTTCCCTGATTGATCGGGGCGTTCCAGGCTTTGATGCACCACATGACGGCGATGTTGCGCGGCCTCACAACTCCGCCATCCGCCAGTATCGATGAGGTTACAACTCCCGAAGTCGTGTACGTCCTGGCTACCCCAGGGTAATCGGTGGCTATGAATACATCGGCCTGCGCGGCCGCTACCGATGCCTGCACAACCTCGACCGTGAGGTTCGGATTCGGGTTGCTGTCAAAAGTAGTTACCGTCCCCTTTTGGGTGGAGCCAACCACGCGGCCAGCGTCTACGCCTCGCCCATGATCCCAACCGCGCAAAAACTCCCCGCGCGCCTCAGGCAAACGGAAGTTCCCAACCCCCTCATCCCCCTTGTTGAACTTGCCACCCAGATAAGCGCTCAAGTCCGGGTAAGTCGCACTACTCTTGACGCTGTTATCCAGCTCAAGAAAACCCGGCGGCGGGGCGTCAACTGGAAACGCGACAATCGAACCCACAGGCAACGCCGATGCCTTGGCAATCAACGCTTCGACTTCAGCCTTGGTGTAGGAATCCTTGATCCCGAACCCGGCCAGCGTTTCAGGATTGGCCCCGGCAGTCGCCCGACCATACTCATCAACGGTCAGACTCTTGTAAGTGCCGGCAGCAATCCCTGTGCGCCCCGCCAACATCTTGAACGTCAGCGCAGTAGTGCCAAGGGTAATCGGCGCATTCGTGGTCAGGTGCCACAGCGAATCACCGTTGGCCGTACCCTCCTCCACCATGACCGTCAGGCCTGGCGTGACCTTGGCGCTGGTATTGGCATCAGTCGCCCGCACCCAGTCGCCATTGGCGACGATCCACAGGCCGTTGTCCTTGGCCAGGGTCTGGTTCGCCAGCAGCACGCGGTCACCGGCAATCACGGCGACACCGTCAATTTGCTGCGCACCGTTCAGCACGATGTTGGAGGATGCCGCGACGCGCACCGATTGCTTGCCATCGAGTTTGCCGAGTTCTTCGGCGAGGTAACTCATGACCCAGGCACGTGTGGCCTTGACCACCGTGTCGTCGATCAACAGCGTCACCAAGGACGCATTGCTGGTCTCGAAAATCGAACGAATGTAAAACTCTTTGCCCGAGCCCGACGAGGCCAGCACCGGTTTGAATGACTCCGGATATTTGACGATGGCGTAGAGAATGCCGGTGTCAGTCCACAGCCCGGCCTCTCGCACATACCAGCCGCCAACATCGGGCGGAATGGTCACTTCGGCGAGCAGCCAGCTCGGATTCCTCTCGTCCTGGAACAGCGCATTGAGCGGCCCGCGCCAGACTTCGCGTTTCAGCGCGGTGGCGGTTGCGGCCGGGTTGTAGACCGAGCCGCCGCCGTCGCCGACGGAAATCTGCGTCAACTTGATCGGCGTGCCCGCGGCCTTGCACGCCGTTTCGTAGGCAATCCCTGCGTTGGTGAGCAGGGTGTAATAGTCAGCCATTCAGGCCCCCTGAGGATAAATAGTGGATGTTTCGACGGTGTACATCGCGGCGGCCATGAACGCCTCGCCAGAGGTTTCGAGCCCTTCGATGAACACTGGATAAACCGTGGTCAGCTCACCGCAGAAAGTCGCGGCGGCGATGCAATGGCTGCCGAATGCGCTCAAGCCAACCGTTACCGAAAGAATGTCTCGCTCGCTCTTGGCATCGGCCAGGCGTCGGTCGAGACGGGCATCGATTTCTGCGCTGTAGGGTTGGTCGCTGAACGCGCGCACGGAGAAGCTGTAAGGCATACCGGGCGGCGTCTGTTCGTACCAGGCGCGTACTTCGGGGCGCAGTTGCAAACCCTTGGCCGCGTTCTCCAGCGCCTTGCGAGTGCCGGCCTGCCGCGCGGTGGGCCAGGCCAGTTCGACGGTCAGGCGCTTCTCCGCTTCCGGCGCGCTGGTGCTCCATTCGGCGACGCCGCGATCCGCCGCCAGATACGGCAGAAACGCCACCGGCGTTTCGCTCGGGTTCATCAGTTCGGGGAACGGCGGCGCGATGCGATCAAGCAGTGCGCCGAAGCCCAGATCCAGCCCGCGCTCGAGTGCCGAGCTGTTGGCCGGCAGCAACGTCGGGCTATGCGTTGGCTCACTCATAACGTCAGCACCTCGACCTCGACCGCCGTGCAGTACGGCGCCTCGAAGGCGCTGGTGATGATCGGCTCCAGCGGTTCAAGAATCTGCAGTTGCACGGCGCCAGCACTGTGCAACGTGTAGTCGATCCAGCTCGGGTCGACCCGTCCTTCCAGGCGATGGCAACTGTCGGCGTAGGCCTGCAATTGCTGTTGCGCGGCGACTTTGGTCAGGCCCGAATCGGGACCGGAATTGATCTTGGCCACGACACGAATCTTGTAGCGCTGAATGTCGGCTGCCTTGACCGTGACCAGATCGGTTTCCGGTCGCACATCAGGGCGGGCGAAGTGCTGACGAACGCCATCCAGCAACGCTGCAGACGGAGTGCCATCGCCGTCTCGCGACAACACCGTGACCTGCACTTCGCCCGGCGCAGTACGCCGACCGTTGCCGTCCTTGACCTGTGCCGCAAGGCCATCAGGGTTGAAGGTGTAGGTGACACTCACCACGCCAGCATCGCTGGATTCGACCTTCACCGTTGGCCGTTCACCGAGGGTGAATACCTCGCGGCGATACTGCATTCGCGAGCCCGCTGCCGGGGCATGCGGCGCCAGGTAATAGCGCAGCCGGGCGTCGTCGTCGCTTTCATAAATTGGTGGTACCGGCGGGAATGCCGCAGGGTCACCCGCATCGAGCAACTGCCTTTCAAGGCCCATGTCCGCCAGCCGTGCATCGAGGTTGCTGCCGGTCGCCCACCACGCCAGCATCTGCTTGATACGGGCGTTGTATTTGCGTTCGTGGGTTTGCAGGCGCACGCAGAAAGCTTCCAGCGCGAGGGTCAGCAATTCGCTTTCGTTATCGAGGCTGGTCTTGAGTTTCGCCGCGCTGTCCGGCGCCCGGGTGCCGACGTATTCGACAACGAAGGTCTTGAACTCGGCAAGCAAGTCTTCGAAGGCGTCGACAGTGATCAGCGCCGGTTCGGCCAATTGGTTCTGGCCGGGGATCAACATGCTCATGTCACGACCTCGAATGTCTGTTGACGGTTTTTCCAGGTGCCGGCGAAACGCAGCAGCAGACCGGCGCCCTGACGGCTGGCGACGATCACGCTCGGCTGAAAATCGCTGATCCCGTTCTGCGCGTTGTAGAACGCCTGAGCCGCGTGGCTCTGGGCCAGAAGCAGAACGTCGTCACCGAGGTTCTGCCCCAGCAGCGTGGGGATCAGCGAGCCATAAAGGGGCCTTTTTTGCCGGGTGCCCAGCGGCGTGGTCAGGGCCCGGGTCGCGCGCTGCACAAACTGCAGCCAGTCGTCGACCGTGGCCCCGGAGTCTCTATCGATTCCGATCATGGGAAGCTCTTGATTCAGGGGCTGATGACGCGGCCCTGGTGATCCACCAACGGGCCGCTGAAGTGCACGCCCGAGGCGTCGATGCTCAGGCCGACGCCGCCCAGTTGCAGGCTGATCAGCTGTGGCGTCATCGTCAGTTGTGCCGGGCCGATGCTCAGTGCAAGCGATTCGCGAGAACCGGTGAAAGCTGCCGGGCCGTTCTGCCAGTGCAGAATGTGTGTGGCGTCGTCGTAGCCGCTTTCACTGCCATCAACGTGCACCCGGCGCGTCAGCGTCGGTACCGTTGCCGTCGGTGGAAAGCGGTCACTGTTCAAACCAAACAACGCCACGCTTTGCGCGCCACTTTCACCGCTGCCGTAGTTGAATAGCAGGCACTGCTCGCCCACGCTTGGAACCCGCGACTCGCTCTGCGCTCCGGCGCTGGGGTTGAAGAACTTGATCGACGGCGTGAGCAATCCTCCGTGGCTGACTTGGCAGGTGTTGCTCGCGGCATCGACTGCCTGACAGACGCCGATGCGACAGAAACTCTCGGCTCGGCGGTGCAGGTCGTCGATTTCCGCTTCCATCTCGGCCAGCCGCTCGATAATCGGCCCCAGTTGTATGCGCAGTAGTGCGTCGAACATCGGTCAGGCCTCCAGCGCGGTGTATTGGTCGGGGTCGTCGATGTCGCTGACTTCCCAGGTACGGGCGAATTTCGGCGTGCCGAGCGGGTCGTCGAGCAAGGTCGGGGCGAGATAGAGGGTCTGGGTGAAAGTCAGGGTCCAAGCCTTGTATTGCTGATCGGCGCGTGTGAGCACTGACGGCAAACCATCAATGTTCATCGGCAGATCACATTGAGCGCCGGGCAGGCTCCAACGGTTGTCGGTGATCAGGTTTTTCAGCACGGCGATCAGATCGCAGGCGGCAAAGGCACTGGCGGAGAGTGCCGGAATGACTTGCAGCGACACCGTCATGACATGAGCAATGCGCCCATCAGCGGAGCGCACTCCCTGTGCATTGCGATCAAAGTCGATCAATGCCCAGGCCTGGGCACCGGGTGTTGTGAAGTCGTCGTGATTGCCAACCTGCAGATTCAGGCCGGCGCTGTTGCGCAGGGTTGTCGCCATCGCCGTGAACAGCTGCGAAGGCTGCTGGATCGGTACGGGCATGCATGACCTCCTTTTCAAATGTCCACGCGCAGCCCCGCCGCATGAGTTGTGCAGCGAGGCAAGAAAGTGTTGAGTTACTGTGGATCGCGCGGCGGGGGAACTTCGCAGACGCCAATACGCTTGGCGGCCCAGCGTTCGTAAAGACCGATGGCCACGTCGGCACCGGCCATGGCGGTCAGGCAACCGAAGGCACCAGCGGCCCAGATGGATAGTCCGGCGGCGTACAGCAGCATGATCGCCGAAACGCCGCAGATCATGCAGGCCCCGGAGCGCAGGGCCAGACGCCGCAGCAATGACCAGCCACGGGCGCCCTCCTTGTCGGCGCGCCACATTTCGCCGGACACCCCGCCCACCACCGCAAGGAGGATGACCAGCCAGATCGGCATGTCCGCCAACGCTTGTTGCTCGTTTGTCATGTCACGCCTCCTGGTTCTAGTTGATGAGTGTTGTGTGTTGGGTTCAAGCGATGTCTCTTCAGGTAGGCATTCCAAAAAGCCCGGCGCTGAGGCCGGGCTTTTCAGTAATGCACTCCTTCGCCTTCCTTCAAATCCTGTATCCGAGAAGGAAGCTGACTTTTCGGCGCTACTGGCGCGGTACGAGTCCATTCAAATTGTTTTTCCGACCGCGGTCCCTGCCCGCCGGATAACTGCTCTTGGTGCTTTACGCTGCACACCCGGGTCAGTTGCCAACCCTCTGAACCGTTGAGGCCGGTTCATCGCTGCCTGTTCTTGTGGAACTAAAGAGCTGTTGTTGCCAGCCGCTTTGTCGAGCGGCTTGGTGGCAAGAATATGCATGGATGCATATACAGTCAATGCGTAAATGCATTTATTTATGCACGAGAAATGCACGGACGCATGCAGACCGCATAAATCAAGGCGCCGAGGGTTTTGTTCAGGCGAAAAAAAACCCGCCATGAGGCGGGTTTTATGCGAAGGGGAGTACCTATCGAGCGTACATGCCCCACCAGAAGACGTGACCAAGGATGACGATCTGCTCGTCCTGCATATCCTGGAAGCTGTAGTCCTCGTCCGGATGTTCATCGCGGTTGAAGCTGCGCAGACGGATGCCGGTCGGCAGACGATAGAGCTGCTTCACGCGCAACTGACCGTTGTGGTTGATCGCGTACAGATCGCCATCGATGATATCGCCAATGCCGCACTTGCCGGCATTGACTCCGACCGTGGCGCCGTCACGCAACACCGGCATCATGCTGTTACCGCGCACCGTCACGCATTTGGCCTGGTCGAACTGCACACCGTTGTGGCGCAGGCTGCGCTTGCCGAAGCGCAGGCTAGAGCGTTCGCTCTCTTCGATGACGAATCTTCCTGATCCAGCAGCCAATTCAACCTCACGAAGAAAGGGCACCGACACCTCGTCGTCATCGACAGGGGTATCGTCGTCCCACAGGCTTATGTCCTTGAGTTCCGCATGCACGTCATCGCGCGCGCCACCGGTCGCGATCGCGACATCGGCGCGGCCACGCAATTGATCGGTGCTCACATTGAAGTATTCGGCGATCTTCGAGATATGTTTATCCGAAGGATCGACGATCTTCCCGCTGAGAATCCGCGAGAGCGTTGATTGAGGCACGCCGGTGCGACGGTGGAGCTCCGTGGGGGAGATCCCGTGCTGGTCGAGCAGTGCTCTTAAGACGGAGGATACGTTGCGTTTTTGCATAACGCGCATAGTGCTTGAAGTTTTTTCCGAAGACAAATGCTGATTTGCATAAATCGTGCATAAATCACAATTAAACGCAAAAAGTGTCAGCCGGCCGTCATGCCTGCGTCGAGCCGACCGCCCATGGTAACCTTGCGCCCATCGCGGAAAAGCCCGGCGGTTGCCCTCGCTTTTGCCCTACATCATTTAACGAGTTACCTGACAATCCGATGAATAAAGCCGTCTCCGACCTGTCCTCCCACACCCCGATGATGCAGCAGTACTGGCGTCTGAAGAACCAGCACCCGGATCAGCTGATGTTCTATCGCATGGGCGACTTCTACGAGATCTTCTATGAAGACGCGAAGAAGGCGGCCAAGTTGCTCGACATCACTCTGACCGCACGCGGCCAGTCGGCGGGGCAAGCGATTCCGATGTGCGGGATTCCTTACCACGCGGCGGAAGGTTACCTAGCGAAACTGGTCAAGCTCGGCGAGTCGGTAGTGATCTGCGAGCAAGTCGGCGACCCGGCCACCAGCAAGGGCCCGGTAGAACGTCAGGTGGTACGGATCATCACACCGGGCACGGTCAGTGATGAAGCGCTGCTCGATGAACGCCGCGACAACCTGATTGCCGCAGTACTCGGCGACGAGCGTCTGTTCGGTCTGGCGGTGCTGGACATCACCAGCGGCAACTTCACGGTGCTGGAGATCAAGGGCTGGGAAAACCTGCTGGCGGAGCTGGAGCGAGTCAACCCGGTGGAACTGCTGATCCCGGACGATTGGCCGAAAGACCTGCCAGCGGAAAAACGCCGTGGTGTGCGTCGTCGCGCGCCGTGGGATTTCGAGCGTGATTCGGCGCTGAAAAGTCTCTGCCAGCAGTTTTCCACACAAGACCTGAAAGGCTTCGGTTGCGAAACCCTGACCCTGGCCATCGGCGCGGCCGGTTGCCTGCTGGCCTACGCCAAGGAAACCCAGCGCACCGCCCTGCCCCATCTGCGCAGCCTGCGCCATGAGCGTCTGGACGACACCGTGGTGCTCGACGGCGCGAGCCGCCGCAACCTCGAACTCGACACTAACCTGGCTGGTGGTCGCGACAACACCCTGCAATCGGTGGTTGATCGCTGCCAGACCGCCATGGGCAGCCGTTTGCTGACCCGTTGGCTGAACCGTCCGCTGCGCGATCTGACCGTGCTGCTGGCGCGCCAGACCTCGATCACTTGTTTGCTCGACGGCTATCGCTTCGAAAAGCTGCAGCCGCAGCTCAAGGAAATCGGCGACATCGAGCGGATTCTGGCGCGGATCGGCCTGCGCAATGCGCGTCCCCGTGACCTCGCTCGCCTGCGCGATGCTCTCGGTGCCTTGCCGCAACTGCAAGTGGCAATGACCGACCTCGAAGCGCCGCACCTGCAACGCCTGGCGACCACCACCAGCACCTACCCGGAACTGGCGGCGCTGCTGGAAAAAGCCATCATCGACAACCCGCCAGCGGTGATCCGCGACGGCGGCGTGCTGAAAACCGGTTACGACAGCGAACTCGACGAGTTGCAATCGCTGAGCGAAAACGCCGGCCAGTTCCTTATCGATCTGGAAGCCCGAGAAAAGGCCCGCACCGGTCTGGCCAACCTGAAAGTCGGCTACAACCGCATTCACGGCTACTTCATCGAACTGCCGAGCAAGCAGGCGGAATCGGCTCCGGCAGACTACATCCGTCGCCAGACGCTCAAGGGCGCCGAGCGTTTCATCACGCCCGAGTTGAAAGAATTCGAAGACAAGGCGCTCTCGGCCAAGAGCCGTGCCCTCGCTCGCGAGAAAATGCTCTACGAGGCGCTGCTGGAAGACCTGATCAGCCAGTTGCCACCGCTGCAGGACACTGCCGGCGCATTGGCCGAGCTGGACGTGCTGAGCAACCTCGCCGAACGTGCGCTGAACCTTGACCTGAACTGCCCGCGCTTCGTCAGCGAGCCGTGCATGCGCATCACCCAAGGGCGTCACCCGGTGGTCGAGCAGGTGCTGACTACGCCGTTCGTGGCCAATGACCTGAGCCTGGATGACAACACCCGGATGCTGGTGATCACCGGCCCGAACATGGGTGGTAAATCCACCTACATGCGCCAAACCGCATTGATCGTGCTGCTGGCGCATATCGGCAGCTTCGTGCCGGCGGCCAGTTGCGAGTTGTCGCTGGTGGACCGGATCTTCACCCGAATCGGTTCCAGCGATGACCTGGCCGGTGGCCGTTCGACCTTCATGGTCGAGATGAGCGAAACCGCCAACATCCTGCACAACGCCACCGAGCGCAGTCTGGTGCTGATGGACGAAGTTGGACGCGGCACCAGCACCTTCGACGGTCTGTCGCTGGCATGGGCAGCGGCTGAGCGTCTGGCGCACCTGCGTGCCTATACTCTATTCGCTACGCACTATTTCGAACTGACTGTGCTGCCGGAAGCCGAACCTTTGGTGGCTAACGTGCACCTCAACGCCACCGAGCACAACGAGCGCATCGTGTTCCTGCACCATGTGTTGCCGGGGCCTGCCAGCCAGAGCTACGGCCTGGCGGTGGCGCAACTGGCGGGCGTGCCGAGTGAAGTGATCGTGCGCGCCCGCGAGCACCTGAGCCGACTGGAAGACACCGCATTGCCGCATGAAGCGCCCAAGCCTGCCGTCAAAGGCAAACCGGCGGTCCCGCAGCAGAGCGACATGTTTGCCAGCCTGCCGCATCCAGTGCTCGATGAGTTGGCGAAAGTGGATCTCGATGACCTGACCCCGCGTCGAGCGCTCGAATTGTTATATGCACTTAAGAACCGGATCTAAGCAGCAAAGAACCGGATATAACGCAAACGGCTTCAAGCTGTTAGAATCTCGCGCGGTTTGGGATGCTGCTGGCTAATAGCCTGGCTGGCAGACATCGCTCCCGAACCTGGCGACCCCAACCGTGAAGGGGCTACGCTGCCGCCGCCTGAGGAGAAAATTAGAAATGACCTTCGTCGTCACCGACAACTGCATCAAGTGCAAGTACACCGACTGCGTAGAAGTCTGTCCGGTGGACTGCTTTTACGAAGGCCCGAACTTCCTGGTGATTCACCCGGACGAGTGCATCGACTGCGCCCTGTGCGAACCGGAATGCCCGGCCGTCGCGATTTTCTCTGAGGACGAAGTTCCGGAGGATATGCAGGAGTTCATTCAACTGAACGTTGAATTGGCTGAAATCTGGCCGAACATCACCGAGAAGAAAGAATCGCTGCCGGATGCCGAAGAGTGGGATGGCGTCAAAGGCAAGATCAAAGACCTCGAACGCTGATCTGTCGCGCGTTACCAAAAGGCCCCTTGCGGGCCTTTTTGCTTTTTCGGATTTTACTTTTCTACAGGCAAAAAAAGGGGCGGTATGACCCGCCCACATTTTTCCCTATTCCCTGTATTCCTTTTCATCGTCCTGATGAATCGCGTCCTGCGATGTCCGTTCCCCTCTTCCCTGAAGGGCGTGTCTGTCCGTCGACACAGTGCTGATACTAGAGAGTTCCCTGCCGAGAGCAATCGGCCCGGCGGGATGAAAATCGCTGTAATAAGCACTTCATATTAAAAAATAAGCATATAAATCAATTGGTTAAATACGACTCTCGGCAGTAGTCGACGTCTACCGTCCTGCAAAAATGGGGAACGCTTACGAAAGAGTAAGCCAAGGCTTACACCGCAAGACTACAAACGATGGAAATGCTGACCATTTGTCCGGCAATGAACTTTGTGGCGAGGGAGCTTGCTCCCGCTTGAGTGCGCAGCGCTCATGAACCTTTAGGGTTGCTGCGCAACCCGGCGGGAGCAAGCTCCCTCGCCACAGACAGTCATCAGCCAATATCCGAGCAATAAAAAAGCCCCGAACCAGTCGGGGCTTCTTGCGGCAGGCGTGTGAGGCGCTTACTGAAACAGCGACTCGCTCGACAGGCCATTCTTCTCGAGGATTTCGCGAAGGCGCTTGAGGCCTTCCACCTGGATCTGCCGCACCCGTTCCCGGGTCAGGCCGATCTCCAGGCCTACGTCTTCCAGCGTGCTGCTCTCATGGCCGCGCAGGCCGAAGCGGCGTACGACCACCTCGCGCTGCTTGTCGGTCAGTTCCGAGAGCCATTGATCGATGCTCTGCGACAGGTCGTCATCCTGCAGCAGTTCACATGGATCGGTCGGACGGTCATCCGTCAGGGTGTCCAGCAGGGTTTTATCCGAATCCGGACCCAGCGAGACGTCGACCGAAGAAACCCGCTCGTTCAGGCCGAGCATGCGCTTGACCTCGCCCACCGGTTTTTCCAGCAGGTTGGCGATTTCTTCAGGTGAAGGTTCGTGATCGAGCTTTTGCGTCAGCTCCCGTGCCGCCCGCAGGTACACGTTGAGCTCCTTGACCACATGGATCGGCAACCGGATCGTCCGGGTCTGATTCATGATCGCGCGCTCGATGGTCTGACGAATCCACCAGGTCGCGTAGGTCGAGAAGCGGAAGCCGCGCTCGGGATCGAACTTTTCCACTGCGCGGATCAGGCCGAGATTACCCTCTTCGATCAGATCCAGCAGCGACAGCCCCCGATTGACGTAACGCCGGGCGATCTTCACGACCAGCCGCAGGTTACTTTCAATCATGCGCTTGCGCCCGGCAGGGTCGCCACTTTGCGACAGACGCGCAAAATGAACTTCTTCCTCCGGGGAGAGCAGTGGTGAAAAGCCGATTTCGTTGAGATACAGCTGCGTGGCATCGAGTGCCCGAGTGTAGTCGATGTACTTGTGTTGTTTAAGTGAAGCGGATTGTCTGGATTTGGAACGAACGGAAGGTGGAGCAGCCCCTTCATCATTCGACATCGAAGATTCCGAATCGATGCCGGCCTCCATAAGGAGAACCTCATCGTCGATGTCAAACTCCGGCACTTCTTTACTGAGAGCCATTGTTATAGTCCTTTGGTGAGTTCGACCCCAAGCTCAAGCGACGCCTTTATCCTTGGCAGCGCTGGAGCCTGTCCCCTCTACGCGACGGAACAGGCTGGCCTCAAATCAACGTTTGGGCAGGAACTGCAGCGGATCTACAGGTTTACCTTGGCGGCGAATCTCAAAATGCAGTTTCACCCGGTCTGTACCCGTGGACCCCATTTCGGCAATTGTCTGTCCGACCTTGACCTGCTGCCCCTCCCGTACCAACAGCCTGCGGTTATGTCCGTAGGCACTGACGTAGGTTTCGCTGTGTTTGATGATGACTAATTCGCCGTAGCCCCTTAAGCCACTCCCGGCGTAAACCACCGTCCCATCAGACGCAGCTAAAACAGGCTGTCCCAAATCTCCGGCGATATCAATTCCTTTATTCAAACTACCGTTTGAAGAGAATTTTCCAATCAGAATGCCATTAGATGGCCATCCCCAGCCGGTCGGGGCCGGGCCCGGTGGAGGCATCGGAGCCGGAGCCGATTTGTTCGCGACGGACGGTGCAGCCCCCGCAGCAGCGGCTCCGGAGCCGGTCACGGTGGTGGTCGTCGTGCCATTCGCCTGGCGCCGGATTACCGTGGTTTTGCTCGACGATGATGGCGCGGAACTGCCGTTGCTCACCACCGCTGTCGGTGTTGAACCGGTGCGGCCGTCAAAGCGAATTGTCTGACCCGGGTGGATCGTATACGGCGTAGGAATATTGTTCCGGGCCGCGAGGGCTTTGTAGTCCCAGCCGTAGCGAAAAGCGATGGAAAACAGCGTATCGCCCGGACGGACTACATACTGTCCGGTCGTGACGGCCGGACGCTGGGCCGCCGCGCTGTTGCGATCGACCACCCGCACGTTGCTCGATTTGGTGCTGGAGCAACCGACCAGCAAGGTGCTCAATACAAGGCCAGTCACCAGGCGCTGAAAGCTCGTGTTACCCATACGCTGCGCAATGACTGTGAGACTCACCCGCCGCTCCCTTTGTGGTGGCTGAAATATGTGGAATGCCGAATCGCGGCAAGTAGTGTCGCAAGTATAACGGGCCGAACCGGCTTTACCGTTAAAGATGCGAAAACGCTTCACGCACACGTTTGCCCGTGGACAATTCGTAGCGTTTAAACCATCACTGCCGGTGTAAGACACAGGCCAGCGCAAGGAATTCAGCGCCCGCAAATAAATGCTCAGGCCAGCGGGCCATTGAGCAATGGCACGAAACGCACAGCTCCCAATACGTGACGGGAAAAGCCGTGTTCTTCACGCACGATCAACATCAGTTGCTGCACTTCCCCCGAGCCGACCGGAATCACCATCCGCCCACCCGGTGCCAGTTGATCGAGCAAGGCCTGCGGCACGTCGGTCGCGACCGCGGTGACGATAATGCCGTTGTACGGCGCCAGCGCCGGCCAGCCTTCCCAGCCATCGCCCCAGCGGAACACCACGTTGCGCAAGTTAAGCTCGACCAGGCGTTCCTTGGCCCGATCCTGCAGGACCTTGATGCGTTCGACCGAAAATACCCGCTCAACCAGTTGCGACAGCACGGCTGTCTGATATCCCGAACCGGTCCCGATCTCCAGCACCTTGTCCAGCGGCCCCGCCTCCAGCAGCAGCTCGCTCATGCGCGCCACCATATAAGGCTGGGAGATGGTCTGGTTGTGGCCGATCGGCAGTGCGGTGTCTTCGTACGCGCGGTGCGCCAGCGCTTCATCGACAAACAGATGACGCGGCGTACGGCGGATCACTTCCAGCACCTTGGCGTTGGACAGGCCTTCTTCATACAGCCGCTGGATCAGACGTTCACGGGTGCGCTGCGACGTCATGCCGATGCCGCTGCGCAGTCTATCTTCGTGTTCACGAGCCATCAGCGCAGTTCCTCCAGCCAGCCGTCGAGACTTCTGAAGGCATCATTGAAAGTGCGATCGAGCTGCAACGGCGTGATCGACACATACCCCTGCATCACCGCATGAAAGTCAGTGCCCGGGCCGCCGTCTTCGGCATCACCGGCCGCAGCAATCCAGTAGCCGGCCTTGCCACGCGGGTCGACCACTTTCATCGGCGCCGCAGCACGGGCGCGATGGCCCAGACGGGTCAGTTGAATGCCACGAATATGATCGATCGGCAGATTGGGAATGTTCACGTTCAGCACCGTGCGCGGCGGCAGGTCCAGCCCGGCGTGGGCCTCGACCAGTTTGCGCGCGAAATGTGCGGCTGTCGCCAGGTTGTCCACCTGTCGTGAGCACAGCGAGAACGCAAACGAAGGGCGCTCGAGAAAGCGCCCTTCAAGGGCAGCCGCCACGGTGCCGGAATACAGCACGTCATCGCCCAGATTGGCACCGAGGTTGATCCCGGAAACCACCATGTCCGGCTCGCGCTCCAGCAGGCCGTTGAGGCCCAGGTGCACACAGTCGGTCGGCGTACCGTTGAGGCTGATGAAACCGTTTGCCAGGTATTGCGGGTGCAACGGACGGTCGAGCGTCAGCGAACTGCTGGCGCCGCTTTTGTCCTGCTCCGGGGCGATAACCACGCACTCGGTGTAATCCGCCAGCGCAGCATAAAGCGCGGCGAGACCGGGTGCGGTTACCCCATCGTCGTTAGAAATCAGAATACGCATGGGCTGTCCGTCTGCCCCACCGGCACCAGATCAACGAGTTCGCGCACCAATACGGTGGCGAAGCATCCGGCCGGGAGGACGAATTCCAGTTGCAGAATGTCAGGCTGGGGATAATGCCACGACAACCCGCCAATGGGCAGCCGCAGGATGCGACGTTCGTGGCTCATTCCGGCATTGATCAACCAATCGCGCAGATCCGCCTCACGCTCGGCAATCCCCTGCTCCAGATCATGGACAGCGCCGGCGGCCGGTGAGTCACCTTCGCCCCACTGCGGACCGGTCGGGTGCAGGTCGAGAATCGCCAGGCGCGGATCGCTGCATTCGGCCTCACCGGCCGGGAAAAAACTGCGGCTGTCGGTGAACGCCAGCAGATCGCCGACTTGCGCCTGCTGCCAGGTGCCATCGGCCACCCGGGCGGCCAGTACCTGATTGAACAGAAAACTGCGCGCCGTCGATAGCAGCCGCGAGCGCACATTGCGCTGCTCCGGTAGCGCCTTGCGCGCCGCCCAGGCACGCGCATCAACGACGTTACCGCCGTCATGGCCGAAACGCTGGGCGCCGAAATAATTGGGAATGCCTTGCCTGGCGATGAGTTGCAGACGCTGCTCGATCGCATCCTTGTCGCCGGCAAACTGGGTCAGGCGCAAGGTGAAGCCGTTCGCCGAATGCGCGCCGCGTTGCAGCTTGCGCTTGTGCCGCGTGGTTTTAAGGATCTTCAGCGTGTCGTTTTCCGCCGCCGACAGATCCGGATCAGCCTTGCCCGGCAGTTGCACGCTGAACCACTGACGGGTCAACGCCTGACGATCCTTGAGCCCGGCATAACTGACGGTGCGCAACGGCACGCCGGCGGCCTTGGCAATTCGGCGCGCTGCTTCTTCGGTATTCAGGCCACGTTTTTCGACCCAGATCCACAGGTGCTCACCATCGCCGCTGAACGGGAAGTCGAGCACTTCATCGACCTGAAAATCTTCGGCGATGGCTTTCAGAACCGCAGTGCCGAGTGGTTCGCCATAGGCCCGCGGGCCAAGCAATTGCAGTTCGTTCATGCGCGCAGCAACAAGGCAACGGAATGCACGGCGATGCCTTCTTCGCGACCGACAAAGCCGAGCTTTTCGGTGGTGGTAGCTTTCACGTTCACTTGATCCAGTTCAACTTGCAGATCGGCGGCGATCAACGCGCGCATCGCTTCGATATGCGGGGCCATTTTCGGTGCCTGAGCGACGATGGTGTTGTCGACGTTGCCGACTTTCCAACCCTTGGCGTGGATCAGCGCGACCACATGCCGCAGCAGCACACGGCTGTCGGCGCCCTTGAATTGCGGGTCGGTGTCCGGAAAGTGCTTGCCGATATCGCCCAGCGCGGCCGCGCCTAGCAAAGCATCGCTCAAGGCGTGCAGCAGGACGTCACCGTCGGAATGAGCGAGCAGCCCGAAGCCGTGTGCAATACGCACGCCGCCCAGAGTAATGAAATCGCCTTCAGCGAAACGGTGAACATCGTAGCCGTGGCCAATACGCATAAAAAAACGCCCCGATTTTTGTCAGGGCGTGATTCTACCTGCATTAACCGCGCAGGGCGCGTGCGTGATGCTGCAAGTGGTCGTCAATGAAGCTTGAGATGAAGAAATAGCTGTGGTCGTAGCCCGGTTGCAGGCGCAGCGTCAGCGGATGACCCGCTTGTTTTGCAGCTTGTTGCAGGGCTTCGGGTTTGAGCTGCGTGGCGAGGAAGTCATCGCGATCCCCCTGATCGACCAGCAACGGCAGTTTCTCGTCGGCGTCAGCAATCAGCGCGCAGGCATCCCATTCTTTCCACTTGGAACGGTCTTCGCCCAGATAGCGGGAGAATGCTTTCTGCCCCCACGGACAATCCATCGGGTTGTTGATCGGCGAAAACGCCGACACCGACTGGTAACGCCCCGGATTGCGCAGCGCGCAGACCAGTGCACCGTGGCCGCCCATGGAATGGCCGCTGATGCTGCGTTTATCCGACGCCGGGAAATGCGCTTCAACCAGTGCAGGCAATTCCTGCACGACATAGTCATGCATCCGATAGTGCCGCGACCATGGTTCCTGCGTGGCATTCAGGTAGAACCCGGCACCGAGACCGAAATCCCAGGCGCCATCCGGATCACCCGGCACATCCGGGCCACGCGGACTGGTGTCCGGCGCGACGATGATCAGACCGAGTTCGGCGGCCATGCGCATCGCCCCGGCCTTCTGCATGAAGTTCTCGTCGGTGCAGGTCAGACCGGACAGCCAGTACAGCACCGGCAGCTTGCCACCCTGCTCCGCTTGCGGCGGCAGGTACACGGCAAACACCATGTCGCAGCCGAGCACGTCGGAACGGTGGCGATAGCGCTTGTGCCAGCCGCCGAAACTTTTCTGACAGGAGATATTTTCCAGACTCATGTAAAGACTCCTACGCGGCCCCGGCTATAAACCTTCAAGGTCTGTAGCCGTGGCGTCGCGATTGATCAGAAATGAATGACGGTACGGATGCTCTTGCCTTCGTGCATCAGGTCGAAGGCCTTGTTGATGTCTTCCAGACCCATGGTGTGGGTAATGAAAGTATCCAGCGGAATCTCGCCGCTTTGCGCCATGTCGACGTAACTTGGCAACTCGGTACGACCACGCACGCCGCCAAATGCCGAACCACGCCAGACGCGACCGGTCACCAGTTGGAACGGACGGGTCGAAATTTCCTGACCGGCACCGGCAACACCGATGATCACCGATTCGCCCCAGCCCTTGTGGCAGCATTCCAGCGCAGCGCGCATCAGCTGCACATTGCCGATGCACTCGAAGGAGAAGTCGACGCCGCCGTCGGTCATGTCGACGATCACTTCCTGGATCGGACGATCGAAGTCTTTCGGGTTGACGCAATCGGTGGCGCCCAACTGCTTGGCGATCTCGAACTTGGCCGGGTTGATGTCGATGGCGATGATCCGCGCGGCCTTGGCTTTCACTGCGCCAATGACGGCCGACAGACCGATGCCGCCGAGACCGAAGATCGCCACGGTGTCACCGGGCTTGACCTTGGCGGTGTTGATCACCGCACCGATGCCGGTGGTTACACCGCAACCGAGCAGGCAGACCTTTTCCAGCGGCGCATCCTTGGCAATTTTCGCCACGGAGATTTCCGGCAGTACCGTGTATTCCGAGAACGTCGAAGTACCCATGTAGTGGAAAATCGTTTGGCCCTTGTAGGAAAAGCGCGAAGTGCCGTCCGGCATCAGACCTTTGCCCTGAGTAGCGCGAATCGCCTGACACAGGTTGGTCTTGCCCGACTTGCAGAATTTGCACTGGCCGCATTCCGGGGTGTACAGCGGAATCACGTGGTCACCGACGGCGACCGAGGTGACGCCCTCGCCGATGGCTTCAACGATCGCGCCACCTTCGTGGCCAAGGATCGACGGGAAGATGCCTTCCGGATCCGCACCAGACAGGGTGTAGGCATCGGTGTGGCAAACCCCGGAAGCCACCACGCGCAGCAACACTTCACCGGCCTTGGGCATGGCCACATCGACTTCTACGATTTCCAGCGGCTTCTTGGCCTCGAAGGCAACGGCGGCGCGCGACTTGATCATGCTGACTCTCCAGTGAATCCAATGAATAAAAAACCAGACCGGCAGTGTAGTTCAGCGCCAACTGATTAATAATCCGGACAAATGCAAAATATTATTGCTGTACAGGGATAATCAAATGTCCGAAAACCGCTGGGAAGGTATTGATGAGTTCGTCGCCGTCGCCGAATGCAGCCAATTCACCGCTGCGGCCGAACGCCTTGGGGTTTCTTCCTCACACATCAGTCGACAAATCGTACGGCTGGAGGATCGATTACAGACGCGCCTGCTCTACCGCAGCACCCGTCGTGTGACCCTGACCGAAGCCGGTCAGACCTTTCTGCAGCATTGTCAGCGCCTGCAGGACGGTCGCGAGGAAGCTCTGCGCGCGGTCGGCGACCTGACCAGCGAACCGAAAGGCATGCTGCGCATGACCTGCGCCGTGGCCTATGGCGAGCGGTTTATCGTGCCGCTGGTGACGCGGTTCATGGGGCAATACCCGCAACTGCGCGTTGATATCGAGCTGAGTAACCGCCAACTCGATCTGGTGCATGAGGGACTGGATCTGGCGATCCGTCTGGGCCGATTGCAGGATTCTCGATTGGTCGCCACCCGCCTGGCGCCGCGTCGGATGTACCTGTGCGCGTCTCCGTCCTACGTGGAACGGTATGGCCGCCCACACAGCTTGTCGGAACTGAGCCGGCACAATTGCCTGATCGGCAGCTCGGACCTGTGGCAACTGGAACAGAACGGCCGGGAGTTTTCCCAGCGCGTACAGGGAAACTGGCGCTGCAACAGTGGGCAAGCGGTGCTGGATGCGGCGCTGCAAGGGGTCGGCCTGTGTCAGTTGCCGGACTATTACGTGCTGGAGCATTTGCACAGTGGTGCGCTGATTTCGCTGCTGGAGGCGCATCAGCCGCCGAATACGGCGGTGTGGGCGTTGTATCCACAGCAGCGGCATTTGTCGCCGAAGGTGCGCAAGCTGGTGGATTACTTGAAGGAAGGATTGGCCGAGCGGCCGGAGTATCGGGGCTGAGTTATGCGGTGCCTGAGCAGCCGTCTTCGCGAGCAAGCTCGCTCCCACAGGGGATCCGCAGTGGATGCAGATTGGGTGTCAGGCGCGAATCAAATGTGGGAGCGAGCTTGCTCGCGAAGGCGGCAGAACAGGCAACACAGCACTTAGCGGCGATTGGCCCAGCGTTGACGCAACCACTCCAGGTCTTCCGGCCGGGTGACCTTGAGGTTGTCCGCCCGCCCTTCGATCAGGCGGGGCGCCAGACCGGCCCACTCCATCGCCGAGGCTTCATCGGTAATCACCGCATCCGCCACCAGACTGTCGGCCAACGCCCGATGCAAGGCACCGAGACGGAACATCTGCGGCGTATAGGCTTGCCAGATCACGCTGCGATCCACGGTTTCAAGCACACGACCGTGCTTGTCGACCCGCTTCAGGGTATCGCGCGCTGGCACGGCCAGCAGACCGCCGACGGCATCATCCGCCAGTTCAACCAGCAACTTGTCGAGATCGTCGCGACTCAGGTTGGGCCGTGCCGCATCGTGCACCAGCACCCAGTCATCGTCATCGGCACCCTGCGCATGCAAATGCAGCAAAGCGTTCAGCACCGACCCGGAACGCTCCGTGCCGCCCTCGACACGCTGAATCCGCGAGTCGCTGGCGCAAGCCAGGTTTGGCCAATAAGGATCATCAACAGCCAGACTGACCACCAGCCCCTTGAGGCTCGGGTGATCAAGGAAACAGCCGAGGCTGTGTTCGAGAATTGTGCGCCCGCCCAGTTGCAGATATTGCTTGGGACGGTCCGCGGCCATTCGGGCACCGACGCCCGCGGCAGGAATCACGGCCCAGAAGGCCGGCAGGGAATCGATCATTGCGCGAGCTGGTAAAGGGTTTCACCGTCCTTGACCATGCCCAGCTCATGGCGAGCCCGCTCTTCAACGGTCTCCATGCCTTTTTTCAACTCGCTGACTTCAGCGTCCATCACCCGATTGCGCTCCAGCAAGCCTTCGTTCTCGGCGTGCTGATCAGCAATCTGCTGCTTCAGCTCGGCGACCTGCGCCAGACTGCCATTGCCCACCCACAGGCGGTACTGCAGACCGGCCAGCAGCAAGAGCAAAACGAGAAACAACCAGTAAGGACTGCGCATCGAATATCAGGTATCCAGTGAAAAAAGACAGCCACGCGAAAACTTTGAAACGTCTGATAGCACGAAGCCTGGAAGATCCAGGCTTGTGCATGTAAGGCATCAGATTAGTGGCAAATCCATCGCTGTCACGACTTTTCCGACACAATCCGGTGTCTTTTTACCATTTACCACTCAGCCGCGGAACTCGCTGCGACCGTTGTACTTGGCTTTGCCATTCAACTGCTCTTCGATACGCAGCAGTTGGTTGTACTTGGAAACGCGGTCGGAACGGCACAGCGAACCGGTCTTGATCTGGCCAGCCGAAGTGCCCACGGCCAGGTCGGCGATGGTCGAATCTTCGGTTTCGCCCGAACGGTGCGAGATCACCGCGGTGTAACCGGCAGCCTTGGCCATCTGGATGGCTTCCAGGGTTTCGGTCAGGGTACCGATCTGGTTGAACTTGATCAGGATCGAGTTGGCGATCTTTTTATCGATGCCTTCTTTCAGGATCTTGGTGTTGGTCACGAACAGGTCGTCGCCGACCAGTTGGGTCTTCTCGCCGATCTTGTCGGTGAGGATCTTCCAGCCAGCCCAGTCGGACTCGTCCAGACCGTCTTCGATCGAGATGATCGGATAACGTTCGGTCAGGCCTTTCAGATAATCGGCGAAACCTTCAGCGGTGAACACCTGGCCTTCACCGGACAGGTTGTACTTGCCGTCTTCGTAGAATTCGCTGGCCGCGCAGTCCAGCGCCAGGGTAACGTCGGTGCCCAACTTGTAACCGGCGTTGGCCACGGCTTCGGAGATCACTTTCAGCGCGTCTTCGTTGGACGCCAGGTTCGGTGCGAAACCGCCTTCGTCGCCAACGGCGGTGCTCAGGCCACGGGCCTTCAGCACAGCTTTGAGGTGATGGAAAATCTCGGTGCCCATACGCAGACCTTCCGAGAACGTCTTGGCGCCAACCGGCTGCACCATGAATTCCTGGATGTCGACGTTGTTATCGGCGTGCTCGCCACCGTTGATGATGTTCATCATCGGAACTGGCATCGAGTAAACACCCGGGGTACCGTTCAGGTTGGCGATGTGTGCGTACAGTGGCAGATCCTGGTCCTGTGCAGCCGCCTTGGCCGCAGCCAGGGAAACGGCGAGGATGGCGTTGGCGCCCAGGGTTGCCTTGTTTTCGGTACCGTCGAGCTTGATCATCGCGTGGTCCAGGGCTTTCTGGTCGCTTGGGTCGGTGCCCAGCAGCAGATCGCGGATCGGACCGTTGATGTTGGCTACCGCCTTGAGCACACCTTTGCCCAGGTAACGGCTCTTGTCGCCATCACGCAGCTCGAGCGCTTCACGCGAGCCAGTGGATGCACCGGAAGGCGCGCAGGCGCTGCCGATGATGCCGTTGTCGAGAAGCACGTCCGCTTCCACGGTGGGATTGCCACGGGAGTCGAGAACTTCACGACCTTTGATGTCGACGATTTTTGCCATTGTTGTAAACACTCCAAAGTTGACGAAAACGACGCAGCTAGAGGAAATCTTTTTACCGTCGGCAAGTGGTGTGCAGCGGGCAGCTTGCAGACGACAACGCACATGCCCGAGGGCATGTGCGACAAATCGTGCGGTACTTTACCGGAGAATTGAGCTTTACGCGGTTTCTACCGTCGGAAAACTCTTCACCAGTTCGTCCAAGGCTTTGAGCTGGGCCAGAAATGGCTCCAGTTTGTCCAGACGCAAGGCGCAAGGGCCGTCGCATTTGGCGTTGTCCGGATCCGGATGCGCTTCGAGGAACAGACCGGCCAGCGACTGGCTCATGCCCGCCTTGGCCAGATCGGTGACCTGGGCGCGGCGACCGCCGGCGGAGTCGGAACGACCGCCAGGCATTTGCAGCGAGTGGGTCACGTCGAAGAATACCGGGTACTCGAACTGCTTCATGATGCCGAAGCCGAGCATGTCGACCACGAGGTTGTTGTAGCCGAAGCTCGAACCACGCTCGCAGAGGATCAATTGATCGTTACCCGCTTCCACGCACTTGTTCAGGATGTGTTTCATTTCCTGAGGCGCGAGGAACTGGGCTTTCTTAATGTTGATCACAGCGTTGGTCTTGGCCATCGCGACGACCAGATCGGTCTGGCGCGACAGGAAGGCCGGCAGCTGGATGATGTCGCAGACTTCAGCGACGACCGCGGCCTGATCCGGCTCGTGGACGTCGGTGATGATCGGCACGCCGAAGGCTTGTTTGATGTCCTGGAAGATGCGCATGCCTTCTTCCAGGCCAGGACCACGATATGAAGTCACAGAAGACCGGTTGGCCTTGTCGAAGCTGGCCTTGAACACGTAAGGGATACCGAGTTTCTCGGTGACCTTCACGTACTCTTCGCAAACCTGCATGGCCATGTCACGGCTTTCCAGCACGTTCATGCCGCCGAACAGCACCATGGGTTTGTCGTTGGCGATTTCGATGTTGCCAACGCGAATGATCTTCTGTGCCATCGGGTTACGCCTTCTTCTGGTGTTGAGCCAACGCTGCTTTTACGAAACCGCTGAACAGCGGGTGACCGTCACGTGGCGTCGAGGTGAACTCCGGGTGGAACTGGCAAGCGACGAACCATGGATGATCCGGTGCTTCGACCACTTCAACCAGCGCGGCATCAGCGGAGCGACCGGAGATTTTCAGGCCGGCTTCGATGATTTGTGGCAGCAGGTTGTTGTTCACTTCGTAGCGGTGACGGTGACGTTCAACGATCACGTCCTTGCCGTAGCAATCGTGCACCTTGGAGCCGGCTTCGAGCAGGCATTCCTGAGCGCCGAGGCGCATGGTGCCGCCCAGATCGGACGCTTCGGTACGCACTTCAACCGCGCCGGTGGCATCTTCCCACTCGGTGATCAGCCCCACGACCGGATGGCCGCTGGCGCGATCGAATTCGGTGGAGTTGGCGTCTTTCCAGCCCAGCACGTTACGGGCGAACTCGATGACCGCCACTTGCATGCCCAGGCAGATGCCCAGGTACGGCACCTTGTTTTCACGAGCGTACTGAACGGCAGTGATCTTGCCTTCCACGCCACGCAGACCGAAGCCGCCCGGAACGAGGATCGCGTCGACACCTTCGAGCAACGCAGTGCCCTGGTTCTCGATGTCTTCGGAATCGATGTAACGCAGGTTGACCTTGGTACGGTTGGTGATGCCGGCGTGACTCATCGCTTCGATCAGCGACTTGTAGGCGTCCAGCAGTTCCATGTACTTGCCGACCATCGCGATGGTGACTTCGTGCTCTGGGTTGAGCTTGGCATCGACGACCTTTTCCCACTCGGACAGGTCGGCGCCATTGCATTGCAGGCCGAAACGCTCGACGACGAAATCGTCCAGACCCTGAGCGTGCAGCACGGCCGGGATCTTGTAGATGGTGTCGACGTCTTCCAGGGAGATCACCGCACGCTCTTCAACGTTGGTGAACAGCGCGATCTTGCGACGCGACGACACATCCACCGGATGGTCGGAGCGGCAGATCAGCACGTCTGGCTGCAGGCCGATCGAACGCAGCTCTTTGACCGAGTGCTGGGTTGGCTTGGTTTTGGTCTCGCCAGCGGTGGCGATGTACGGAACCAGCGTCAGGTGCATCAGCATCGCGCGCTTGGAACCGACTTCCACACGCAGTTGACGGATGGCTTCGAGGAACGGTTGCGATTCGATGTCGCCAACGGTACCGCCGATTTCCACCAGGGCCACGTCGGCATCGCCGGCACCCTTGATGATGCGACGCTTGATTTCGTCGGTGATGTGCGGAATCACCTGGATGGTTGCACCCAGGTAGTCACCACGGCGCTCTTTGCGCAGCACGTGCTCGTAGACACGACCGGTGGTGAAGTTGTTGTTCTGGGTCATGGTCGTGCGGATGAACCGCTCGTAGTGGCCCAGGTCCAGGTCGGTCTCGGCGCCGTCGTGGGTAACGAACACTTCACCGTGCTGGAACGGGCTCATGGTGCCCGGGTCGACGTTGATGTACGGATCCAGCTTAAGCATGGTGACCTTAAGCCCCCGCGCCTCCAGGATGGCCGCCAATGAAGCCGAGGCAATGCCTTTCCCCAATGAAGAAACAACACCGCCCGTGACGAATATGTAGCGCGTCATGAAAAACCCTAGAAGTCTGCGTTAAAGCGGTACGAGCCGCCGGGGAAAGCGAAGGAAGGCCGAAGCCCCCGATCACCTGCATTAATCACAGTGCACCTTTCAAAAAAACCGCCGCGTTGGGACAGACCGGCAGATGAAACACCGGTACGTTGCTCGCTACACATTTTTTGGAATCGCCCAGCAAAGACTGCTTGGTAATCGGCAACTCCTGCAATTCAGGCGAATCCACAGAAGTTGTATCAAGAAGGGAGCGTAGTCTACCGGAATGCCCCTTTCATCTCAAACCTTGATCTTCGTCTGTTGGCTGCCAATGCAATTTCCAGCCGTCCGGCCCCTGCCCGTCAAGGCCCGGCAGATTCGCCACGGCGAGCAATTCTGCGCCGCGAAACAGCAGCGGCAATCTGCCACGGACGAAGCCCGGCACCGCGCGCTCATTGAGCAGGCGCTTGAGATCGCGGTGGCCGCGCCCCGCCAGATGCATCAGCTCGCCGCCCTGCCGATAGCCAATGCGCAGCGGCCCGACGGGAGTCTGCCCGCGGAACATGACACGCCCGTTATTCGGCAGACGTAGCGCTGTCGACGGGTCATGCCAATCGACGCCGAGCGCTGGCGCGCGCAGCCAGTCGCCGCTCAGCCACCATAGCCGGCCGGCGCTGCGCTGCAGTTCGCCATCGGCCAGACGCCAGACCGGCGAAGCATCGTTGGCAGCACCGCACAGGTTGTCCCAACCCGACCAATGGTCAGTGTCGGGCAACCGGGTCAGCGGTTCGAGCCAGTGGCTGAGTGCATTGCGCTGACGAGCGGCGGACAGACTCATCAGCGGCGCCAGCTCCAGCGACGGCAGGCCCAGCCATGAAAACTCGCTCGGCGTGGCGGCTTGCGCGAGATCGAGCTGCGCCAGCTCATCGAGCAGGCCTTGCGCCTCACGCAGGTGCGCCGCGCTGCGGGCCATGCTCGCCTGCGCCTGCGGCCAGCGTGCGATAAGCAACGGCAGTACCTGATGGCGCAGATAATTACGCGAGAACTGCCGATCTTCGTTTGACGGGTCTTCGATCCAGTTCAACTGGTGCGCGCGGGCGTAAGCCTCAAGCTCGGCGCGCGTCACGTCGAGCAATGGCCGCAGCAGCACGCCCTGCCCCAACGGCCGCTGCGCCGGCATCGCCGAAAGACCGCGAACGCCGGCACCGCGCATTAAACGAAACAATAGGGTTTCGGCCTGATCATCACGGTGCTGACCTGTCAGAAACAAATCCCCAGCCTCGGTCAGCGATGCGAACGCCGCATACCGCGCCTCCCGCGCCGCTCTTTCAAGGCTGGCGCCGGGTTGCACCGTCACCCGCATCACGTGCAACGGCACACCCAGCGCATCGCAGACCGACTGACAATGCGCCGGCCACGCATCAGCCGCAGCCTGGAGGCCATGGTGGATATGGATGGCGCTGAGCACCGGCAGGGAATGGTGTTTAGCGAGATGCGCAAGCAGATGCAGCAGGACGGTGGAATCGAGACCACCGGAGAAAGCCACGCGCCAGGTCCTGGCATTGCGCCAAGCTGCAAGATTGCGCAGAAGCCGGGAAGGCAGATCACTCACGGACTGACCCATATCTTTCTCTTGGCCCAAATCAAATGTGGGAGCGGGCTTGCTCGCGAAGGCGTTTCAACAATCAACACATCTGTCGAATGTTATACCGCTTTCGCGAGCAAGCCCGCTCCCACATTGGGTATTGCGAGATCTGTCAGAGACCGTAGCTCATCAGACGATCGTAACGACGCTTGAGCAGCGCTTCGTTGTCGAACTTCTTCAGCATCGCCAGTTGCGAGCTCAGCTCGGCACGGATCGACGCAGCAGCAGCGGCCGGATCACGGTGGGCGCCACCCAGTGGCTCGCCGATTACCTTGTCGACGATGCCCAGGCCTTTCAGGCGCTCGGCAGTGATGCCCATCGCCTCTGCGGCGTCCGGCGCTTTTTCGGCGGTTTTCCACAGAATCGAAGCGCAACCTTCCGGCGAGATCACCGCGTAGGTCGAATATTGCAGCATGTTCAGCTGATCGCAGACACCGATCGCCAGTGCACCACCGGAACCACCTTCACCGATAACGGTGGCGATGATCGGGGTCTTCAGGCGCGACATCACGCGCAGGTTCCAGGCGATAGCCTCGCTCTGGTTACGCTCCTCAGCGTCAATGCCCGGGTAAGCACCCGGGGTGTCGATGAAGGTCAGGATCGGCATCTTGAAGCGCTCGGCCATCTCCATCAGACGGCAGGCCTTGCGGTAGCCTTCCGGACGCGGCATGCCGAAGTTGCGGCGTACCTTTTCGCGCACTTCACGGCCCTTCTGGTGGCCGATGATCATCACCGGCTGGTCTTCCAGACGTGCCACGCCGCCCACAATGGCCGCGTCGTCGGAGAAGTGACGGTCACCGTGCAGTTCGTCGAACTCGGTGAAGATGTGCTCGATGTAGTCGAGGGTGTACGGGCGTTTCGGGTGACGCGCCAGGCGTGCGATCTGCCAGCTGGTCAGCTTGCCGAAGATGTCTTCGGTCAGCGTGCGGCTCTTATCCTGCAGGCGGGAGATCTCATCGCCGATATTCAGCGAATTGTCATTACCGACCAAGCGCAACTCTTCGATCTTGGCTTGCAGGTCGGCGATCGGCTGTTCGAAATCTAGAAAATTCGGGTTCATAGGCGTCCGTCTTGGGTCGTGTCCCAAATGAGCTTGGGCCGGCCGGTTGTCTATTCGCGCCCTACCTTAAGGGAGAGGCGCGCTGAGGTCGAGATTAAAAATTCAGGTTGTGGGCAAGCGCAATGATGGCACTTGCCGGTCAACGGTATTGGAGGAAGACGTTGTCTCGCCCGAACTGGTCACGCAGGGCTTGAATCAACGCATCCGCCGGGTCGATTCGCCAGGTCTCGCCAAACTGCAGCAAGGTCTTCGCATCGGGGCTGGTGTACTCCATGGTGATCGGGCACGCCCCGCGGTGACGCTTGAGCAGCTCACCCAACCAGCGTAGCTGATCGCCTTTCAAGTCCTGAGTGTGCAGCTTCAGGCGCAGGCTCTCGGCCAGATTGGTCCGCGCATCTTCCATGCTCATCACCCGTTTGACCCGCAGGCGCAGGCCGCCGGAGAAGTCGTCGTTGCTGACCTCGCCTTCGACCACCACCATCGCGTCGGTCTGCAGCAGTGACTGCGCGGAGTGGAACGCATCGGCGAACAGCGACGCCTCGATCCGCCCCGAGCGGTCGTCGAGGGTGATAAAGCCCATCTTGTCGCCCTTCTTGTTCTTCATCACCCGCAGGGCAATGATCATCCCGGCCACGGTTTGCGTGTCGCGGGCCGGTTTCAGGTCGATGATGCGCTGCCGGGCGAAACGGCGAATCTCGCCTTCGTACTCGTCGATCGGGTGACCGGTCAGGTACAGGCCCAGAGTGTCTTTCTCACCCTTGAGCCGCTCCTTGAGGGTCAGCTCCTTGGCCTTGCGGTGCGTCGCGTAGACGTCCGCATCTTCCTCGACAAACAGCCCGCCGAACAGGTCGGCATGGCCGCTGTCGCGGGTGCGCGCGGTCTGTTCGGCCGACTTGATCGCCTCCTCCATCGCCGCCAACAGCACCGCGCGGTTGCGGTCGATGTTGGCCTGATAAGCCTTCTGCTCGTCATGGAAGTACGGCCCGAGGCGATCCAGCGCGCCGCTGCGGATCAAACCGTCCAGCGTGCGCTTGTTGATGCGCTTGAGGTCGACCCTGGCGCAGAAGTCGAACAGATCCTTGAATGGACCGGCCTGACGAGCCTCGGTGATCGCTTCCACCGGACCTTCACCGACACCTTTGATCGCGCCCAGGCCGTACACGATGCGGCCTTCGTCGTTCACCGTGAACTTGAACTCCGAAGTGTTCACGTCCGGCGCGTCGAGGCGCAGCTTCATCGTGCGCACTTCCTCGATCAAGGTCACGACCTTGTCGGTGTTGTGCATATCCGCCGAAAGCACCGCCGCCATGAATGGCGCCGGGTAGTGGGCTTTCAGCCAGGCAGTCTGGTACGACACCAGGCCGTAAGCGGCGGAGTGGGACTTGTTGAAGCCGTAACCGGCGAATTTTTCCACCAGGTCGAAAATGTTACCGGCAAGATCCGCGTCGATATTGTTCGACGCACAACCCTCAATGAAGCCGCCGCGCTGTTTGGCCATTTCCTCGGGTTTTTTCTTACCCATCGCCCGACGCAGCATGTCCGCACCACCGAGGGTGTAACCGGCCATGACCTGGGCGATCTGCATCACCTGTTCCTGATACAGAATGATGCCGTAAGTCGGCGCCAGTACCGGCTGCAGGCCTTCATACTGGTAATCCGGATGCGGATAAGCCAATTCGGCGCGGCCGTGCTTACGGTTGATGAAGTCATCCACCATGCCCGATTGCAGCGGGCCCGGACGGAACAGGGCCACCAGTGCGATCAAGTCTTCGAGACAGTCAGGCTTGAGCTTTTTGATCAGCTCTTTCATGCCCCGGGATTCGAGCTGGAATACCGCAGTGGTTTCAGCTTTTTGCAGCAGCTGATAAGTCGGTTTGTCATCCAGCGGGATAAACGCGATATCCAGCGGCGGCTCGTTGACCTTGGCGCGGTCACGGTTGATGGTTTTAAGCGCCCAGTCGATGATCGTCAGGGTCCGCAGGCCGAGGAAGTCGAACTTCACCAGACCGGCCGCCTCGACGTCGTCCTTGTCGAATTGGGTCACCAGACCATCGCCAGCCTCGTCGCAATAGATCGGCGAGAAGTCGGTCAGCTTGGTCGGGGCGATTACCACACCACCGGCGTGCTTGCCGACGTTACGCACCACACCCTCGAGCTTGCGCGCCATCTCCCAGATTTCCGCCGCTTCCTCATCGACCTTGATGAAGTCGCGCAGGATCTCCTCCTGCTCGTAGGCTTTTTCCAGGGTCATGCCGACTTCGAACGGAATCATCTTCGACAGACGATCCGCCAGGCCGAATGACTTGCCCTGGGCCCGCGCCACGTCGCGCACCACTGCCTTGGCGGCCATGGAACCGAAGGTGATGATCTGGCTTACCGCGTTGCGACCGTATTTCTCGGCCACGTAGTCGATCACCCGGTCACGACCGTCCATGCAGAAGTCGACGTCGAAGTCGGGCATCGAGACCCGTTCCGGGTTGAGGAACCGTTCGAACAGCAGGTCGTATTCCAGCGGATCGAGGTCAGTGATCTTCTGCACATAGGCCACCAGCGAGCCGGCACCCGACCCACGGCCCGGGCCCACCGGCACACCGTTGTTCTTGGCCCACTGGATAAAGTCCATCACGATCAGGAAATAACCGGGGAAGCCCATCTGGATGATGATATCCAGCTCGAAATTCAGCCGGTCGACATAGACCTGACGCTTGGCGTCGTAATCTTCGGTAGTGTCCTTGGGCAGCAGTACGCTGAGGCGGTCTTCCAGACCGTCGAACGACACCTTGCGGAAATATTCGTCGATGGTCATGCCATCGGGAATCGGGTAGTCGGGCAGGAAGTGCTTGCCCAGCTTCACGTCGATGTTGCAGCGCTTGGCGATCTCGACGGTGTTTTCGATCGCGTCGGGAATGTCGCTGAACAGCTCGGCCATTTCCTGGGCGCTTTTGAGGTATTGCTGGTCGCTGTAATTCTTCGAACGCCGCGGATCGTCGAGGGCACGGCCCTCACCGATGCACACGCGGGTTTCGTGAGCGGCGAAGTCTTCCTGCTTGATGAAACGCACATCGTTGGTCGCCACCAGCGGCGCGCCGAGCTTGTCGGCCAGGGCCACGGCACCGTGCAGTTGCTCTTCGTCGTTGGGACGATTGGTGCGCTGGATCTCCAGATAGAAACGATCCGGGAACACCGCCATCCATTCGCGCGCCAGCGTTTCGGCTTCGTCCGGGTTGCCACTGATCATGGCCATGCCGATCTCGCCTTCTTTGGCGGCGGACAGCATGATCAAGCCTTCGTTGGCCTCGGCGACCCATTCACGCTCGATGATGATCATGCCGTTGCGCTGGCCGTCGATGAAGCCGCGCGAGATCAGCTCGGTGAGATTGCGATAACCCTTGGCGTTCATCACCAACAGGCTGATCCGGCTCAATGGCCCGTCCGGATCCTTGTTCGACAGCCACAGGTCGGCACCGCAGATCGGCTTGATGCCGGCGCCCATGGCGTTTTTATAGAATTTGACCAGGGAACACATGTTGTTCTGATCGGTGACCGCCACGGCCGGCATGTTCATGCCGGTCAGCGCCTTGACCAGTGGCTTGATCCGCACCAGCCCGTCGACCAGGGAGTATTCAGTGTGCAGGCGTAGATGAACGAATGAAGCCGGCATAGTGATCCTGTCCAGTTACATAGAGACAACAAGGCCCGGATTGTACCGGGCCTCGAACAAAACATCAGCCTTGCGCCTAAACCTGCGTCAGACCTTCAAGCGCCTCGTAAGCCTGACGCACCGGGGCGAAGGAGCGCCGGTGAATCGGTGTCGGGCCAAGCCGCACCAACGCTTCCAGATGAACGGGCGTCGGATAGCCTTTATGGCCGCCGATGCCGTACCCCGGGTAGATCAATTCGAATGCAGCCATTTCACGGTCGCGACTGACCTTGGCCAGAATCGACGCGGCAGCGATGGCCGGCACCTTGCCGTCGCCCTGCACCACCGCTTCGGCGCGCATCGGCAGTTTCGGGCAGCGGTTGCCGTCGATCATCGCCAGTTTCGGCTGAATATGCAGCCCGGCCACTGCGCGCTGCATGGCGAGCATGGTCGCGTGCAGAATGTTCAGCTCGTCGATTTCCTCGACTTCGGCGCGAGCAATGCACCAGCTCAGGGATTTCTCGATGATCTCGTCGTAGAGTTTCTCACGCTTGGCTTCGGTGAGTTTCTTCGAGTCGTTGAGGCCGAGGATCGGCCGGTTCGGATCGAGGATCACCGCCGCCGTCACCACTGCGCCGCACAACGGGCCGCGACCGACTTCGTCGACACCGGCCACCAGTTCTTCGACTTCGGCGACCAGGGTGAAATCCAGGCCCATCTGCATCGTCTTGCTCATTGTTTCTGACCGATCAGGTTGAGGACGGCATCCGCCGCCTGATTGGAAGCATCCAGCCGCAGGGTGCGGTGGATTTCGTCGAAGCCTCGGGTCTGCTCTTCGCCGCCTTCGATCAATGGCAACAGCGTCTGGGCCAGGGCCTCGACTGTCGCATCATCCTGCAACAATTCCGGCACCAACAGACGCTGGGCCAGCAGGTTCGGCAGCGACACGTACGGGCTCTTGACCATGCGCTTGAGAATCCAGAAGGTCAGCGGCGCCAGGCGATACGCAACGACCATTGGCCGCTTGTACAGCAACGCTTCCAGCGTCGCCGTGCCCGAAGCGATCAGCACCGCGTTGCACGCCGCCAGGGCCAGGTGCGATTTGCCATCGAGCAGGGTGACCGGCAAGTCGCGACCAACCAGCAGCTCTTCGAGCTGAGCGCGACGCTCGGCATTGGCGCACGGGATGACGAAACGCAGCCCCGGGCGCATGGCCCGCAGACGCTCGGCCGTATCCAGGAACAGCGCACCGAGACGGCCGACTTCGCCACCGCGACTGCCGGGCATCAACGCGACCAGCGGCCCGTCGGGCAAACCGAGTTCGGCACGCGCTGCGGCGCGATCGGCCTGCAACGGAATGGTATCGGCCAGCGTATGACCGACGAACCGCACTGGCACGCCCTGCTCTTCGTAAAATTTTGCTTCGAACGGCAACAGGGTGAGCATCAGATCGCAGCCTTCGCGAATCTTCAGCACACGCTTCTGGCGCCACGCCCACACCGACGGGCTGACGTAATGCACGGTCTTGATCCCGGCCTGACGCAGCTTGAGTTCGATGTTGAGGTTGAAATCGGGAGCGTCGATGCCGATGAACACGTCCGGCTTCTCGGCAATCAACGTGGCGATCAGGTCCTTGCGGCGCTTGAGCAACTCGCGCAGCCGCCCAAGGACTTCCACCAGCCCCATGACCGACAGACGTTCCATGGGGAAATAAGACGTCAGGCCCTCGGCCTGCATCAACGGGCCGCCGACACCGATGAACTCGACTGCCGGGTGTTGCGCCTTGAGGGCGCGCATGAGGCCGGCGCCCAGAATGTCACCGGAAGCTTCGCCCGCCACCAGCGCAATACGCAGACTGGCCATGATCAGCGGGTGATGCCGCGAGTCGACGACTGAATCGAGTCACGAAACACCGCGACTTCCGGGAACTGCGCAGCAGGCTCGGCCAATTCGGCCAACGCTTGCTCCACGGTCAGGCCCTGGCGATACACCGTTTTATAGGCGCGGCGCAGCGCATGAATCGCGTCTTCGCTGAAACCACGACGGCGCATGCCTTCGAAGTTCATGCTGCGCGCTTCGGCCGGGTTGCCGAACACGGTGACGAACGCCGGAACGTCCTTGCCGATGGCAGTGCCCATGCCGGAAAAACTGTGGGCGCCGATGTGGCAGTACTGATGCACCAGGGTGAAACCGGAAAGGATCGCCCAATCGTCAACATGGACATGCCCGGCCAACGCGGTGTTGTTGACCAGGATGCAGTGGTTGCCGATGACGCTGTCATGCCCGATGTGGGCATAGGCCATGATCAGGTTGTGATCGCCCAGCGTGGTTTCCGAACGGTCCTGCACGGTGCCACGGTGAATCGTCACGCCTTCGCGAATGACGTTGTGATCACCGATCACCAGACGGGTTTCTTCGCCTTTGTACTTCAGATCCGGCGTGTCTTCGCCTACCGAGGAAAACTGGTAGATGCGGTTGTGCTTGCCGATGCGGGTCGGGCCTTTGAGGACCACATGCGGCCCGATCACGGTACCCTCGCCGATTTCCACACCTGCGCCGACGATCGACCACGGGCCGACCTCGACGCCGTCAGCCAGAACGGCCGACGGATCGATGATTGCGCGAGGGTCAATCAAACTCATAGCTTGCGTTCCGCACAGATGATTTCAGCCGAGCAGACTGGCTTGCCGTCGACCGAAGCCTGGCATTCGAATTTCCAGATCTGGCGCTTGCAGCTGATGAACTTGGCTTCCAGGATCAACTGGTCACCCGGCAGCACCGGCTGACGGAAACGCAGCTTGTCGGAACCGACGAAGTAATAAAGGGTGCCATCGGCCGGTTTCACGTCGAGCATTTTGAAACCGAGAATCCCGGCAGCCTGGGCCATCGCTTCGATGATCAGTACGCCCGGCATGATCGGGTGCGCCGGGAAGTGGCCGTTGAAGAATGGCTCATTGATGCTGACATTCTTGTAGGCGCGAATGCGCTTGCCTTCAGTGTCCAGTTCCACCACCCGGTCCACCAGCAGGAACGGGTAACGGTGAGGCAGGTATTCGCGAATCTCGTTGATGTCCATCATTTCGGGGGGAAGCCTATGTAAAGATTGGGAGCGCGACTGACGCGCACTCCTCTAGCAAATCAAGGAGGCAGTCTAGAGGCTGTGCACACTTGATATGGAAATGGTATCAGCCATCAGATGAAGCATTGCTGCCGGGGGTCACTTCCCCGACGCGCTTTTCCAGCTGCTTCAAACGTCGCGCGAGGTCATCGAGCTGACGGATGCGGGCCGCGCTTTTGCGCCATTCGGCCGCCGGTTGCATGGCTGTGCCGGAAGAATAGGCGCCTGGCTCGGTAATCGAGTGGGTCACCATGGTCATCCCGGTCAGGAAAACGTTGTCGCAAATATCGATGTGCCCCACCAGGCCGACACCACCGGCGAGCATGCAATGCTTGCCGATCTTGGTGCTGCCGGAGATACCGACACAGGCCGCCATGGCGGTGTGATCACCGACCTGGACGTTGTGCGCGATCTGGATCTGGTTGTCGAGTTTCACGCCGTTGCCGATCACGGTATCCGCCAGCGCGCCACGGTCGATGGCAGTGTTCACGCCGATCTCGACATCGTCGCCGATGGTCACGCCGCCGATCTGGGCGATCTTTTGCCAGATACCTTTCTCGTTGGCAAAACCGAAGCCTTCACCACCGAGAACGGCACCGGACTGGATCACTACACGCTTGCCGATGCGCACGTCGTGGTACAGCGTCACCCTCGGAGCGAGCCAGCCGCCCTCGCCGATTTCGCTGCGGGCACCGATGACGCAATGGGCGCCCAGGGTGACCTGCGCACCGATGCGCGCACCGGCCTCGATCACCACAAACGGACCGATGCTGGCGCTTGGATCAACCACCGCATCCGGTGCAATCACCGCCGTGGGATGAACACCCGCAGTGGCTTTCGGTTTGGGATCGAACAGATGGGAGATACGGGCGTAAGCCAGATAAGGATCCGGCACCACCAGCGCGTTACCGGCAAAACCTTCGGCATCGGCTTCCTTGAGCAACAGCGCAGCCGCCTGGGAACTTGCCAGGTATTTGCGATATTGAGGATTTGCCAGAAAGCTCAACTGAGCTGGGCCAGCCTCCTGCAAGGTGGCTAGCCCAGTAATTTGCGTCTCGGGGTCGCCACGCAGGGTGGCGCCGAGGAACTCGGCCAACTGGCCGAGCTTGATAGTCACGGTCATGGGTTACTTCAGCTGATTCATGCGCTCGATAACCTGGCGCGTGATGTCGTACTGAGGTTTGACATCGATCACTGCGCCACGCTCGAACACCAGGTCAAAGCCACCTTTTTTGATGACTTCTTCCACTGCGCTATCCAGTTTCGGCTTCAGTTGCTTGAGCATTTCGCGGTCGGCAACTGCCTTGGCTTCGTTCAGCTCCTTGGACTGGAACTGGAAGTCACGGGCCTTTTGCTTGAATTCCAGCTCCAGACGCTCACGCTCGCCCTGCTGCATCTTGTCGCCACCGGCCATCAGACGGTCCTGAATGCCCTTGGCGCTGCTTTCCAGCGTCTTGAGTTTGGTCAGTTGCGGACCGAACTTCTTCTCGGCATCCACGGCGTATTTCTTGGCCGCGTCGGATTCCAGCAATGCCATCTGATAGTTCAGAACGGCGATTTTCATGTCGGCGAACGCCGGGCCTGCCACCAGTACGGAGGCCAGGAGAACCAATTGAGTCAACTTACGCACGATGCACTCCTACAAAATCCATTGTCGTTATCTTGGGTCAGACGCTTAGAACGTCTGGCCGAGGGAGAATTGGAACACTTGAGTTTCAGCGTTATCCGGTTTTTTGACCGGCATCGCCAGAGCAAAACTCAGAGGACCCAGTGCGGTGACCCAGGTCACACCCACACCAACGGAACTGGCCATGTTGCTCAGGCTGATGTCGTTACACTTGGTGTTGGACGTCGAGCCATTTGCGTTGGTGGTGTCCTTGCACTGCGAATCGAAAACGTTACCCACGTCCCAGAATACCGAGGTACGCAAGGAGCGTTGATCCTTGACGAACGGCAGCGGGAACAGAACCTCGGCACCGCCCTGGATCAGGACGTTACCACCGAACGGCAGCGGATCCTGATCCGGGTCAACCGAAGTACCCGGGTTGGTACCACGACTCGGAGTACTGCGCGGCCCCAGAGTACTGTCCTTGAAGCCACGTACCGAGTTGAAACCACCAGCATAGTAGTTTTCATAGAACGGCAAGCCGTCGGTCGAACCATAACCGTCGCCATAACCCAGCTCGGTGTGCAGACGCAGGGTGTAGTTTTCGGTGATCGGCTGGAACAACTGACCACGGTAGTCGAGTTTGTAGAACGACAGGTCGCTGCCCGGAATCGTGGTTTCCAGCGTCAGGCTCTGCGAACGACCACGGGTCGGCAGTACGCCCTTGTTCAGGGTCGATTCGGACCAGCCGGCAGACGCCTTGAAGTTCAGGTACTGATCGCCTTCCTTGTTAACGAAGTCGAAGATCTCGTCAACGGTGTACTGACCGGTCTTGATCTTGTCCTGCTGTGCGGACAGACCGAAGGTCAGACGCGAAGTCTCGCTGATCGGATAGCCAACGTTGACGCCGGCACCCAGGCTGTCTACCGCATAGCTGGCTACGTCGATGTTGAGATCTTTGTAGTCGGTGGTGCGATAGAACGCGTTGTAACCCAGACTCACGCCATCGGCGGTCCAGTAGGGGTCAACGTAGCCGAAGTTGTAACGGCTCTGGTATTCACTGCGGGTCAGGCCCACGCTCACACGGTTACCGGTACCCAGGAAGTTGTTCTGGGTGATCGAACCACCGAGGATCAGACCGGCGCTCTGGGCGAAACCGACGCTGGCGGTGATCGAACCGGAAGCTTGCTCTTCAACGGCGTAGTTCACGTCAACCTGGTCGTCGACACCCGGAACGGCCGGCGTCTCGACGTTCACTTCCTTGAAGAAGCCCAGACGCTCAAGACGGGTCTTGGACTGGTCGATCAGGTAGGTCGAAGCCCAGCCACCTTCCATCTGACGCATTTCACGACGCAGCACTTCGTCCTCGGACTTGGTGTTGCCGCGGAAGTTGATGCGATTGACGTAGGCACGCTTGCCCGGATCGACGGCGAACAGGATGTCCACAGTGTGATCGTCGTCATGCGGCTGAGGTACGCCGTTGACGTTGGCGAAGGTGTAACCCTCGTTACCCAGACGGCGAGTGATCAGTTCGGAAGTGGTGGTCATCAGCTTGCGCGAGAAAACCTGGCCTTTTTGCACCAGCAACAGCGACTTGACCTGGTCTTCAGGCACTTTCAGGTCACCGCTGAGCTTGACGTCACGAACGGTGTACTTTTCGCCTTCGGTGATGTTGACGGTGATGTAGACGTGCTTCTTGTCCGGGGTGATGGACACCTGGGTCGAAGCGATATCCATGTTGATGTAGCCACGGTCCAGGTAGTAGGAACGCAGGCGCTCCAGGTCACCGGAGAGTTTTTCACGGGCGTACTTGTCGTCGTTCTTGAAGAACGACAGCCAGTTGGTGGTTTTCAGCTCGAACAGGTCGATCAGATCGTCATCAGGGAAGACCGTGTTACCCACCACGTTGATGTGCTGGATGGCAGCCACGGTGCCTTCGTTGATCTTCACTTTCAGCGCCACACGGTTACGCGGCTGCGAAACCACTTCGGTATCGACGGTCGCCGAGTAACGGCCCTGGGCAACGTACTGACGCTGCAGCTCGTTACGGACACCTTCGAGGGTGGCGCGCTGAAAGATTTCACCTTCGGACAGACCGGACTGCTTGAGGCCTTTCATCAGGTCTTCGGTGGAGATCGCCTTGTTGCCTTCGATCTCGATACTCGCGACCGACGGACGTTCGACGACCGTGATCACCAGAACGTTGCCTTCGCGGCCCAGCTGGATATCTTGAAAGAAACCGGTTTTGAACAACGCACGAGTGGATTCCACCAGGCGACGATCATCCGCCTGCTCGCCGACGTTCAACGGCAAGGCACCAAAGACGCTACCCGCGGAGACCCGCTGGAGGCCATTGACGCGAATATCAGAGATAGTGAAGGACTCGGCGTGAACTTCGGCGATCATCAATACGGTGAGAACCGCAGTTAGCAGCAGACGTTTCATGAAGTCCTTTCTTATTCCAACTGGCAATAAACAAACTGCCGCAAAATGCGGCAGATTCGCAATTCAGCGAAGCTTTACAGTCGACCCAGATCATTGACCAGAGCAAGCAACATCACTCCGACCACCAAACTGATACCGATCTGCACCCCCCAACCTTGCACCCGATCCGACAAGGGGCGACCACGCACCCACTCAATCAGATAAAACAACAAATGCCCCCCATCCAGTACAGGAATGGGCAGCAAATTCAGAACCCCCAGGCTAATACTCAGATAAGCAAGGAAATTCAGGAAATCAGCAACGCCCGACTGGGCAGAAGCGCCCGCCACTTTAGCAATGGTTATCGGCCCACTCAAGTTTTTTACCGAGAGCTCGCCAAACAGCATTTTCTTCAGTGAGTCCAGCGTCAGGATGCTCATGGTCCAGGTACGCCGGGCACCCTCGCCAATTGCGGCCAACGGGCCATAACTGACCTCGCGGATCATTTCCGGCGGCCAGTCCACTGCTTTCACGCCAGCACCCAGATAACCGCTCGGCGCCTTGCTTTCGCCACGCGCAGCCAAGGTCACCGGGACGTCGATTTGAGCACCGTCGCGCTCGACGCGCAGCAAGATTTTGGTATCAGGACGCGTACGAACGGTATCGACCACTTGCTGCCAGTCACCCAGCGCCTGGCCATCGAGCGACAACAGGCGGTCGCCGGTTTTCAGACCGGCGGCCTGCGCCGGACCTTTTGGATCGAGCTCGGCCAGCACCGGCGGCAAGGCCGGGCGCCATGGGCGAATACCCAGCGAGCGAATCGGATCGGGCTCATCGGCGCCTTTGAGCCAGTGATCCAGCGCCAGTTCGCGCGGCGTGTCAGCGGTAGAGCCCTGCTCGCGCACGAGCAATTGCAGGGAACCGCTTTCCCCAAGACGACGGACCAACTGCAAATTGACGGCCGCCCAGCCGGAAGTCGGCTCGCCATCGATGGCAACGATCTCCTGACCGGCACTCAAACCGGCCTTGGCCGCAATGCTGCCGGACTCGACGGCACCGATGACCGGACGGATCTGTTCACTGCCGAGCATCGCCAGCACCCAGAAAAACACCAGGGCCAGCAGGAAGTTGGCGATCGGTCCCGCCGCGACAATGGCGATGCGCTGGCGAACCGATTTGCGATTGAAGGATTGATGAAGCTGATCGGCCGGTACTTCGCCCTCACGCTCATCGAGCATTTTGACGTAGCCACCCAGCGGAATCGCGGCGACGACAAATTCGGTGCCCTGCTTGTCGTGCCAGCGCAGCAGGGGCATGCCGAAGCCTACGGAAAAACGCAAAACCTTGACGCCACAGCGACGCGCGACCCAGAAGTGGCCGAATTCGTGAAAGGTGACCAGTACACCCAAAGCGATCAGGGTGCCGGCAATCATATAGAGCGCGCTCATCTACTTTCTCCGCAATCCTGTTCAGTGCCGCGTGAAGCCATGGTTCTGCAACGGCTATCGGCCGTGACGATTCAGCCACTGTTCGGCCAGAATCCGCGCTTTCGCGTCCGCGGTAAACACCGCGTCCAGATCCTCAAGCGCAACCACTGGCTCGAGGTTCAGCACGTCCTCGATGATACTCGCGATTTCCAGATAACCAACGCGTCCGTCGAGAAACGCCGCGACTGCCACTTCGTTGGCCGCATTGAGCATGGCCGGCGCACTGTTGCCGGCCTCCGCCGCCTGCCGCGCCAGGCGCAGGCAAGGAAAGCGCTGTTCGTCCGGCGCCTCGAAATCCAGGCGCGCAACGGCAAACAGATCCAGCGGTGCCACACCCGAGTCGATCCGCTCAGGCCAGGCCAATGCGTTGGCAATCGGCGTGCGCATGTCAGGGTTGCCCAACTGCGCCAATACCGAGCCATCCACAAAGTCGACCAGCGAGTGAATCACACTCTGCGGATGGATCACCACCTCCACCTGCGACGGCTTGGCATCGAACAGCCAGCAGGCCTCGATCAACTCCAGGCCCTTGTTCATCATGCTGGCCGAGTCCACCGAAATCTTGCGACCCATCGACCAGTTCGGGTGCGCACACGCCTGATCAGGCGAAACATGCGCCAGCTCGCTCATCGGCGTCTGACGGAAAGGACCGCCCGAAGCCGTCAGCAAAATCCGCCGCACGCCGACCGCACCCAGCCCGCGGGCAAAATCCTGCGGCATGCACTGGAAGATCGCGTTGTGCTCGCTGTCGATCGGCAGCAACACCGAACCGCTCTTGTGCACGGCCTGCATGAACAGCGCGCCGGACATCACCAGCGCTTCTTTGTTGGCCAGAAGGATTTTCTTCCCGGCCTCTACCGCTGCCAGGGTCGGGCGCAGGCCCGCGGCACCGACGATGGCGGCCATCACGGCATCGACTTCGGGCGCGGAGGCGACCTGGCACAGCCCCTCCTCCCCGACCAATACGCGAGTGGACAGGCCAGCAGCCCGCAGGTCGTCCTGCAAACCGCGCGCCGCAGCCACTTCAGGCACCACCGCAAACTGCGGCACATGCCGAACGCACAAGGCCAGCAACTCGCTCAGGCGGGTAAAGCCGCTCAGGGCGAAAACCTGATAACGCTCGGGATGCCGAGCGATGACGTCCAGGGTGCTCAGACCAATCGAACCGGTCGCCCCCAGAACAGTGATCTGTTGCGGGCGGCTCACGGTGCAGCCATCCACAGGAGTACGGCAAAAATCGGGATCGCAGCGGTCAGGCTGTCGATGCGATCAAGCACACCGCCATGACCGGGCAGCAGGTTGCTGCTGTCCTTGATGCCGGACTGACGCTTGAACATGCTTTCGGTGAGGTCGCCCACCACCGAAATGAATACGATCAATGCAGCGCCGATCAGGCCCTTGAGCAGCTCAGCCACCGTCCAGTCGCGAACCAGGCCAACGATCGCGGTGATCACCAGACTCAGCGCCAGACCACCATAAACACCTTCCCAGCTCTTACCCGGGCTGACTTGCGGCGCCAGCTTGCGCTTGCCGAAAGCACGGCCGGAGAAATAGGCACCGATGTCGGCCCCCCAGACCAGCACCATCACCGCCATGATCAGCCAGTTACCCAGCGGGTACTGTTTGATCTGCACCAGCCCTTGCCAGGCCGGCAACAGGATCAGCAAGCCGATCACCAGTTTGGTGGCCGCCGTGGACCAGTGCTCGCTCGAGCGCGGGTACGTCAGCACCAGGTACGTCGCTACAGCCCACCACAACACCGAAGCGCCCAACACCCAAGGGGCCAGGCCCGGCAGGACGTACATCACGAACAGCATCAGCGCGACGACAGCGGCAAAGCCGACACGGAACGACTGCGCGGTAAAGCCCGCCAGGCGTGCCCATTCCCAGGCGCCCAGGCTCACGACCAGACCGATGAACAGCGCAAAACCGGAGCCTTCGAGCAGGAAAAACCCGCACAAAGCGATCGGCAGCAGGATCAGCGCAGTGATGATTCGTTGTTTAAGCATTAAACCCGGGCTCCAGCTTCGACCTGTTCGCTCGTTTTACCGAAGCGACGCTGGCGCGAAGCGAAATCGGCCAGCGCGGTGCGCATGGCTTCGTGTTTGAAGTCCGGCCAGAACAGGTCGGAGAAGTACAACTCGGCATACGCCAGTTGCCACAGCAGGAAGTTGCTGATGCGGTGCTCGCCACCGGTGCGGATGCACAGGTCCGGCAACGGCAGGTCGCCGGTGGCCAGACAGGTTTGCAGCAGATCCGGTGTGATGTCTTCCGGACGCAGATGCCCGGCCTGAACTTCACGCGCCAGACGCTGCGCCGCCTGGGCAATATCCCACTGACCGCCGTAGTTGGCGGCGATCTGCAGGATGAAACGGTTGGCACCGGCGGTCATGGCTTCCGCTTCGCGCATCGCTGCCTGAAGCTCAGGATGGAAACGCGAGCGATCGCCAATGATGCGCAAGCTGATGTTGTTGTCGTTCAGACGCTTGGCCTCACGACGCAGCGCCTTGAAGAACAGATCCATCAAGGCGCTGACCTCATCGGCCGGGCGCTGCCAGTTTTCACTGGAGAAGGCGAACAGGGTGAGCACTTCGACCTTGGCCTCAGCGCACACCTCGATCACTGCCCGCACAGCATCCACGCCGGCCTTATGCCCGGCGACACCTGGCATAAAGCGTTTTTTCGCCCAGCGATTATTGCCATCCATGATGATCGCGACATGGCGCGGCACCGCGGACGGCGCAGACTGCTTGGTCTTGTCCATTAAAAGCTCGACCCTTATACGGCCATCAGGTCTTTTTCTTTCTCGTCCGTGGCCTTGGTGATCTGGGCCTCGGATTCCTTGGTCAGCTTATCGATATCAGCGATGGCACGACGTTCTTCGTCTTCACTGATTTCCTTGTCCTTGACCAGCTTTTTAAGCTCACCCAATGCGTCACGACGAATGTTGCGCACGGCAACGCGCGCATCTTCCGCTGCGCTACGAGCCTGCTTGGTGAAGCCCTTGCGCGTTTCCTCGGTGAGGGCAGGCATCGGGATCAAAAGCAACTCACCCAGGTTGGTCGGATTGAGGTTCAGACCGGCGCTCTGGATCGCCTTGTCGACGGCAGCGAGCATGTTGCGCTCGAAGGCCACGACTTGCAGGGTACGCGAATCTTTCACGGTGACGTTGGCCACGCTGCTCAGCGGGGTGTCAGTGCCGTAGTAAGGCACCATGACGCTGCCGAGGATGCTCGGGTGAGCCTTGCCGGTACGAATCTGGCCGAACGAGTGGTTCAGAGATTCCAGGGATTTCTGCATACGCGCTTGGGCGTCTTTCTTGATTTCGTTGATCATTGTTGGCCTTCCTCGATCAAAGTCCCTTCAGCGCCGCCGTGCACAATGTTCAGCAGGGCGCCGGGCTTGTTCATGTTGAATACGCGCAGCGGCATCTTGTGATCGCGGCACAGGCAGATAGCAGTCAGATCCATCACGCCCAGCTTGCGATCCAGCACTTCATCATAAGTCAGATGATCGAACTTCTCGGCATGCGGGTCTTTGAACGGGTCTGCGGTGTAAACGCCATCAACCTTGGTCGCTTTCAGCACGACGTCGGCATCGATTTCGATGGCACGCAGGCAGGCTGCCGAATCCGTGGTAAAGAACGGATTACCGGTACCGGCGGCGAAGATCACCACGTCCTTGGAGTTCAGGTGGCGCATGGCTTTGCGGCGATCATAGTGATCGGTCACGCCAACCATGGAAATGGCCGACATCACGATGGCTGAGATATTGGCACGTTCCAGCGCATCGCGCATGGCCAGGGCGTTCATCACAGTGGCCAGCATGCCCATGTGGTCGCCTGTCACCCGATCCATGCCAGCCTTGCTCAAGGCCTCGCCACGGAACAGGTTGCCACCGCCGATCACCAGACCGACCTGTACGCCGATGCCGACCAGTTGGCCGACTTCCAGCGCCATGCGATCCAGCACTTTTGGATCGATCCCGAACTCTTCCGAGCCCATCAGGGCCTCGCCGCTAAGCTTGAGTAGAATGCGTTTATAGCGAGCCTGATAACCACTGCCCTGCTGAGCCATTGCCAATCTCTCCTGCGGCGTATTTAAAAAATTCTGTGCAAGCTGTTTTACAGCTGCCGTTCACTCTAGCTTGGCGCTGCTTCAGCGCCATCGGAACCTGGCTTTGTAAGTCAGTTCCCAGTGGAAACCAATTAAAAATTGGTAACCCCATCTGAAAAGAGGCTGCGCGCGTGAGCGGGCAGCCTCTTTCGGGCGACAGTTGAAAAACCGTCTTATTGCTTGGCGGCAGCCAGCTGGGCAGCAACTTCTTCAGCGAAGTTGTCGACCGGCTTCTCGATGCCTTCGCCTACTTTGAAGTAGGTGAAGGAAACGATTTCTGCGCCGCCTTTCTTGGCCAGCTCGCCAACCTTGATTTCAGGGTTCTTGACGAACGCCTGCTCAACCAGGCTTGCTTCTGCCAGGAACTTGCTGATACGGCCTTTGACCATGTTCTCAACAATGTTTTCTGGCTTGCCTTTGATCTTCTCTTCGTTCAGCTGCAGGAACACAGCTTTTTCACGCTCGATCGCTTCAGCCGAAACTTGCGAAGGCAGCAGGAACTCAGGGTTGCTGGCAGCTACGTGCATCGCGATGTCTTTGGCCAGCTCGACGTCACCGCCTTTCAGAGCTACAACGACACCGATCTTGTTGCCGTGCAGGTACGAACCGACAACGTCACCTTCGATACGGGCCAGACGACGGATGTTGACGTTCTCGCCTACTTTGGCAACCAGTGCTTCGCGAGCAGCTTCTTGCGAAGCGATCAGCGGAGCAGCGTCGGTCAGCTTGTCAGCGAAAGCTTTTTCAACGCTGGCAGCGACGAAGTTTTTGAAGTCGTCTTGCAGAGCCAGGAAGTCGGTCTGCGAGTTCACTTCCAGGATAACGGCAGCTTTACCGTCGTCCTTGATTGCGATTGCGCCTTCAGCGGCAACGTTGCCAGCCTTTTTCGCAGCCTTGATCGCGCCCGAAGCACGCATGTCATCAATGGCTTTTTCGATGTCGCCGTCAGCCTTTTCCAGGGCTTTCTTGCAGTCCATCATGCCTTCGCCGGTACGCTCGCGCAGTTCTTTAACCAACGCTGCAGTAATTGCTGCCATTTTCAAATTCCTCTTGGATAGGTTTTCAACCATTCCACCCGATCGAACGGGCGTTCAATTCTTCCCGAAACACCTTGTAGCTGCTGCACGTTACAAATGCAGGAGGTGCGCTGCCACAAGTGGGCGCCAACAAACGGTTTTCGAGGTGGCAAAAAGGGGGCCAAGCCCCCTTTTTGCTTACTGAGTCAACGCCAGGGCGTCGATTACTCAGCTGCAGCCTGAGTTTCTTCAGCTGCGAATTCAACAGTGCCGCCAGCAACATTGTTGCGACCACGGATCACTGCGTCAGCCATCGAACCCATGTACAGCTGGATAGCGCGGATTGCGTCATCGTTGCCTGGGATGATGTAGTCAACGCCTTCCGGGCTGCTGTTGGTATCGACAACGCCGATGACCGGGATGCCCAGCTTGTTGGCTTCGGTGATCGCGATGCGCTCGTGGTCAACGTCGATCACGAACAGTGCGTCTGGCAGACCGCCCATGTCCTTGATGCCGCCCAAGGAGCGATCCAGCTTTTCCAGGTCACGGGAGCGCATCAGCGCTTCTTTCTTGGTCAGCTTGGCGAAAGTACCGTCTTCGGCTTGAACTTCAAGGTCACGCAGACGCTTGATGGAAGCACGAATGGTTTTGAAGTTGGTCAGCATGCCGCCCAACCAGCGGTGATCGACGTACGGCGAACCGCAACGTGCTGCTTCTTCAGCAACGATCTTGCCAGCGGAACGCTTGGTGCCGACGAACAGAATCTTGTTTTTGCCCTGGGCCAGACGCTCTACGAAAGTCAGAGCTTCGTTGAACATTGGCAGGGTTTTTTCAAGGTTGATGATGTGAATCTTGTTACGCGCGCCGAAAATGTACTTACCCATTTTCGGATTCCAGTAACGGGTTTGGTGACCGAAGTGCACACCGGCCTTCAGCATATCGCGCATGTTGACTTGGGACATGATAGTTCCTTAATAAGTCGGGTTTGGCCTCCACGTATCCCAATGACCAACCAGTGGCATAAAGCCAAAAGCACCCAGGTCATCGTGTCGACACGTGTGTGGATTTAAGCTTTTCGGGGTATCCCCGGAAAGCGGCGCATTTTATACCACAGGGTGCACAGAAACGGAACCCGGAATCTGCAATCGCACCAGGGACATGGGCGCAGCCCCCTTGGAATCGCCTTCAAGCGCATCATTGTATAGACAGACGCGATGCACGCAGGCGCGGATTTGCTCCTTTCGTCTGGTAGAATCGCGTTTTTCAGGGTCGCAAATCCCACACCTGCCACCCTATCCGTATCAGCAAGCGCCGCCGAGCGCAGAGAGAGCCTGTATGACCGTCAACCTCAAAACCCCCGAGGACATCGCTGGCATGCGTGTCGCCGGCAAACTGGCCGCCGATGTGCTGGAAATGATTGCCGAACACGTCAAACCGGGCGTGACCACCGATCAACTGAACCAGATCTGCCACGACTACATCGTCAACGTGCAGCAGGCCATCCCTGCGCCGCTCAACTACAAAGGCTACCCGAAGTCGATCTGCACCTCGATCAATCACGTCGTCTGCCACGGCATTCCGAATGACAAGCCGCTGAAGAATGGCGACACCCTGAACATCGACGTCACCGTGATCAAGGACGGCTACCACGGCGACACCAGCCGCATGTTCCACGTTGGCGAAGTGCCGGTCTGGGCCGAACGCCTGTCGCAGGTCACTCAGGAATGCATGTACAAGGCGATCGAAATCGTCAAACCTGGCTGCCGCCTCGGCGACATCGGTGAGATCATCCAGAAGCACGCGGAAAAGAACGGTTTCTCGGTGGTTCGCGAGTTCTGCGGCCACGGCATCGGCAAGGTGTTCCACGAAGAGCCGCAGATCCTGCATTACGGTCGCGCCGGCACCGGCATGGAACTGAAGGCCGGCATGACCTTCACCATCGAACCGATGATCAACCAGGGCAAGGCCGACACCAAGGTATTGGGCGACGGCTGGACCGCCATCACCAAGGACCGCAAGCTCTCGGCGCAGTGGGAACACACCCTGCTGGTGACCGACACCGGCTACGAGATCTTCACCCTGCGCGCCGACGACACCATCCCGCGCGTCTCGGCCTGATCCCAAGAACGCTCCCAGCCCTATAGAAGGAAAGCCAATCGATGCCGCAGGTGGATCCCGAACTCTTCGACCGCGGCCAGTTCCAGGCTGAACTGGCCCTGAAAGCGAGTCCCATCGCGGCGTTCAAGAAGGCGATCCGCCAGGCGCGCGAGGTTCTCGACACGCGTTTTCGCAGCGGCCGCGACATCCGCCGACTGATCGAAGACCGTGCATGGTTCGTCGACAACATCCTGCAAAAAGCCTGGGAGCAGTTCAACTGGAGCGAAGACGCCGATATCGCACTGGTCGCGGTCGGCGGCTACGGCCGTGGTGAGTTGCACCCCTATTCCGACATCGACCTGCTGATCCTGCTGGACAGCGCCGATCACGAAGTCTTCCGCGATTCCATCGAGCGTTTTCTGACGCTGCTGTGGGACATCGGTCTGGAAGTCGGTCAGAGCGTACGCTCGGTCGACGAATGCGCCGAAGAGGCCCGCGCCGACCTGACGGTGGTCACCAACCTGATGGAAAGCCGCACCATCTGCGGCCCCGAGCGCCTGCGCCAGCGCATGCTCGATGTCACCAGCACCGCGCACATGTGGCCGGCCAAGGAGTTTTTCCTGGCCAAACGCGCCGAGCAAAAGGCCCGTCACCACAAGTACAACGACACCGAATACAACCTGGAACCCAACGTCAAAGGCTCGCCCGGTGGCCTGCGGGATATCCAGACGATTCTGTGGGTGGCACGGCGTCAGTACGGCACCCTGAACCTGCGCGCCCTCGCCGGTGAAGGTTTCCTGGTCGAGAGCGAAAACGCCCTGTTGGCGTCGTCCCAGGAATTCCTCTGGAAAGTGCGTTACGCCCTGCACATGCTCGCCGGCCGCTCGGAAGACCGCCTCTTGTTCGATCATCAACGGACCATCGCCGGCCTGCTCGGTTTTGAAGGCGACGACGCCAAACAGGCCGTCGAAAACTTCATGCAGCAGTACTTCCGCGTGGTCATGAGCATCGCCCAGCTCAGCGACCTGATCATCCAGCACTTCGAGGAAGTGATCCTCGCCCCGGAAGACGAAGCGCCGCCGCAACCGATCAACTCGCGTTTCCAGTTGCACGACGGCTACATCGAAGCACGCAACGACAACGTGTTCCGCCGCACACCGTTCGCCATGCTCGAGATCTTCGTGCTGATGGCCCAGCAACCGGAAATCAAAGGCGTACGCGCCGACACCATTCGTCTGCTGCGCGAGAACCGTCACCTGATCGACGACAATTTCCGCAACGATATCCGCAACACCAGCCTGTTCATCGAGCTGTTCAAGTGCAAGATCGGCGTGCACCGCAACCTGCGCCGGATGAACCGCTACGGCATCCTCGGGCGCTACCTGCCGGAATTCGGTTTCATCGTCGGGCAGATGCAGCACGACCTGTTCCACATCTATACGGTCGATGCGCACACGCTGAACCTGATCAAACACCTGCGTAAGTTGCAATACACCCAGGTGTCGGAAAAATTCCCGTTGGCCGCCAAGCTCATGGCCAAACTGCCCAAGCCTGAACTGATCTACATGGCCGGTCTGTACCACGACATCGGCAAGGGCCGGCATGGCGATCACTCGGACATCGGCGCAGTCGATGCCGAAGCGTTCTGCCAGCGCCATCAGTTGCCCCTGTGGGACAGCCGCCTGATCGTCTGGCTGGTGCAGAACCACCTGGTGATGTCGACCACCGCACAGCGCAAGGATCTGTCCGATCCGCAGGTGATCCACGATTTCGCCCAGATCGTCAGCGACGAGACCCGTCTGGACTACTTGTATGTGCTGACCGTGGCCGACATCAACGCCACCAACCCGACCCTATGGAATTCGTGGCGCGCCAGCCTGCTGCGCCAGCTCTACACCGAGACCAAACGCGCTCTGCGCCGTGGCCTGGAAAATCCGGTGGATCGCGAAGAGCAGATCCGCCAGACCCAGAGTGCGGCGCTGGACATCCTCGTGCGCGGCGGCACCGATCCGGACGACGTCGAGCAGTTGTGGGCGCAGTTGGGCGATGACTATTTCCTGCGTCACACCGCCGGCGACGTGGCCTGGCACAGTGACGCGATCCTGCAGCAGCCGGCCGATGGCGGTCCGCTGGTGCTGATCAAGGAAACCACCCAGCGCGAGTTCGAAGGTGGCACGCAGATCTTCATCTACGCCCCCGACCAGCACGATTTCTTCGCCGTGACCGTGGCCGCGATGGACCAGCTCAACCTGAACATTCACGACGCCCGGGTCATCACTTCGAGCAGCCAGTTCACCCTCGACACCTACATCGTGCTCGATACCGACGGTGACTCGATCGGCGACAACCCGGCCCGGGTCAAACAGATACGCGACGGCCTGACCGAAGCCCTGCGTAACCCCGACGACTACCCGACGATCATCCAGCGCCGGGTGCCGCGCCAGCTCAAGCACTTCGCCTTCGCGCCGCAGGTGACGATCCACAACGACGCCCAGCGTCCGGTGACAGTGCTGGAACTGACGGCACCGGATCGCCCGGGCCTGCTGGCACGGATCGGCGGGATCTTCCTCGAGTTCGACCTGTCGCTGCAGAACGCCAAGATTGCGACCCTGGGCGAACGCGTAGAAGACGTGTTCTTCATCACCGACGCCCACAACCAGCCGCTCTCCGACCCGCTGCTGTGCAGTCGCCTGCAGGACGCAATCGTCGAGCAACTGAGCGTCAATCAGGAACCGGATATCAAGCTTTCGCGCATCAGTATTTGATCCAGCAACTTCCCCCCTGTGGGAGCGGGCTTGCTCGCGAAAGCGGTGTGTCAGGCAACACATCATTCAATGACACACCGCTTTCGCGAGCAAGCCCGCTCCCACATTGAACGAGGCCCCCATGAACAACGCTCTGAACCAGCTCCAGCCCTACCCGTTCGAAAAGCTCCGCGCCCTGCTTGGCACGGTCACGCCGAACCCGGACAAACGCCCGATCGCCCTGTCGATCGGCGAGCCGAAACATCGCTCGCCAAGCTTTGTCGCCGAAGCGCTGGCGAACAATCTGGATCAGATGGCGGTGTATCCGACCACCCTCGGCATCCCGGCCCTGCGCGAAGCCATCGCCGGCTGGTGCGAACGTCGTTTTGGCGTACCGAGCGGCTGGATCGATCCGGCGCGCAATGTGCTGCCGGTCAACGGTACCCGCGAAGCGCTGTTCGCTTTCACCCAGACCGTGGTCAACCGTGGCGACGATGCACTGGTGGTCAGCCCGAACCCGTTCTATCAGATCTACGAAGGCGCAGCGTTCCTCGCCGGGGCCAAGCCGCACTACCTGCCTTGCCTGGACGAAAACGGCTTCAACCCGGATTTCGACGCCGTGTCACCGGACATCTGGAAACGCTGCCAGATCCTGTTCCTGTGCTCGCCAGGCAACCCGACCGGCGCGCTGATCCCGGTTGATGTACTGAAAAAACTCATCGCCCTGGCCGACGAATACGACTTTGTGATCGCCGCCGACGAGTGCTACAGCGAACTGTACTTCGACGAACAGACCCCGCCGCCAGGCCTGCTCAGCGCCTGCGTCGAACTGGGCCGCAAGGACTTCAAGCGTTGCGTGGTGTTCCACAGCCTGTCCAAGCGCTCCAACCTGCCGGGCCTGCGCTCCGGTTTCGTCGCCGGTGACGCAGATATCCTCAAAGGTTTCCTGCTGTACCGCACCTACCACGGTTGCGCGATGCCGGTGCAAACCCAAATGGCCAGCGTTGCGGCGTGGAATGACGAAGTGCATGTACGCGCCAACCGTGCGCTGTACCGCGAGAAGTTCGACGCAGTGCTGGCAATTCTCAGCCCGGTGATGGACGTACAGCGTCCGGACGGCAGCTTCTACCTCTGGCCGAACGTGGCCGGTGACGATGCCGCATTCTGCCGCGACCTGTTCGAGCAGGAACATGTGACTGTCGTGCCAGGCTCGTATCTGTCGCGCGAGGTCGACGGCGTGAATCCGGGCGCCGGGCGCGTGCGCATGGCACTGGTTGCGCCTTTGGCTGAATGTGTTGAAGCTGCAGAACGGATCCGCGACCTCATCACCCGCCAACACTGAGTTTTTAATATCCGTGCCAGTCATCTGGCACGGACATACCCCTCAAGTTACATTTAAAACCACTTTACGACTACTCCAGACACTGCCCGAAGCTTAATCTCGCGCAGTGGTTTTTTGCATGCGCGAAACAACCAAAAAGACAAATCAAGGAGCAAGACAAAGCATGGACAACTTTCAATATTGCACGCTGCAAAAACCGGCTAAAGAACTCAAATCCAGCACCCTCAACAACAGCCGAAAAAAACGCTCATTGGTGCACTACGACAAACTTTGGCCAAGCCGACACACTCTGAAAATAGCTTTCATGGATAACCCAACTCCGGAACACAAAGATAAAATCATTGCCGCCGCCGAAAAATGGCTTCCTTATATCAGTTTGAAGTTTGAGTTCGTTGAAGGCGTAGAGGGTGAGATCCGAATCGCCACCGAGGGTGTGGTGAACAGTTCATTTCTGGGTACCGATGCACTGGATATGTTTCCTGACACGCCAACCATGAACCTTGGCATCGACCCCGAACACGAAGACTTCGAGACGGTCGTCATCCACGAGTTTGGCCACGCACTCGGCGCGATGCACGAACACCAGCACCCCAAGGCGCAAATCCCCTGGAATAAAGAAAATGTTTACAACTACTACCAGAACAGACCGATGAATCCACTGTCGCGAGGCGAAGTTGACGACAATATATTTACGCCTTTTGACGATGCCGACGCGCTTTACTTGCCATACGATCGAAAATCCATCATGCACCATCCTGTTCCCAACAATTTGACGCTTGGCAATTGGGCGAATCCGACCAATCGCGAAATCAGTGATAAAGACAAACAGCTCATGCAGTTGATTTACCCACGTTGAATCACATCTTTACCGTGCCAGTTCTGTTGGCACGGTAATCCGTCATAAAATCGTACACATATCCAATTTACCTGCTCAGGCGCAGCAACTAGCATCCTTCATTCAAAGCGACTTTCCGGGAACAACAAGCAACCCGAGAAGTTACATATGACGAACGAAAACATGGATGTTCAGTTATGCACTCAACCCGGCTTCAGCCAAACAAAAAAACCGAAACCACACGCACCTCCCGCAACATCAAATGCACTTCGGAGGTTCAGTAAAATGTGGGCTAAAAACAATCCGGCAAAATTCTGGACTCCCGGCAGCACTCTCCGCATCGCCTTCCTCAACGGTACGCAGGAATTCAAGGACGCGACCATTGCCGCTGCCAGCAACTGGTTGCCGCACATCAACTTGAAATTCGATTTCGTTGAAGGTGAAGTGGGCGACATCCGCATACTCAGTCAGGAAGGAACGTTTTCCTCCCGGATAGGTACGGATGCTCTGCTACATCCCGATGAGCCGACCATGACACTCTGGCCGCATCCGAGTCTGCCACGTTACTTCGCAGCCAATGTCATGCATGAGTTCGGTCACATGCTGGGCGCGGAGCATGAACAGACCAATCCCACGGCAGATATTCCCTGGGACAAGCCAGCCATCTATGCACAATTTGGAATCACCGCCGACCCGGAAGAAGACGACTCCCAGGCCAGCGTGACGCGCAAACGCCTGCACGACTGGTACTTTGACCGCGGCAATCCCGACGAAAGCATTTATTCGGAATACGATCCAAAGTCGATCATGCACTATCGGATCAGCCAGTCCTGGACCATCGGAGACTTCCAGCTCTTCATTAATCTGGATCTCAGCGAAAAGGACAAAATCTTCATGGCGAACGCTTATCCCTGCCCCGCGAGTGAGTGAGCGCATCAGGTCCATGTCGGCTATTTGACCTGCCCCAGATTCGCTTCGCTTAAATCCAGGTCTGCCAAAACCTCGCGCAACACGTCATCACCGATCTGGTGCTGACGGCTGAGGCTATACAGCTCCAGGCGTTGCGCCCGCAACGCCTTCAAGCGCAAGCGGCGTTCCAGCAGATCCATCTGGAACGCCAGCGCCTGGGCTTCGGCGGAGTCGTTGAATACATCGAGCTGATGACGATACTCGGACATGATCCGAGCCTTGAGTTCCGCCGAGAGTGCGGCCTGCGCCGCATCCTGCGGGCCGACCTCTTCGGTTTCCAGCGCATGGATCGCCGCCTCGGCGGTCTTGCGCCAGGCATCGCGCACTTCCTGACGGCGTTTGTCGTCCGGGCTTTTTTCGATGCCACGCAGCAGCAACGGCAAGGCGATGCAGGCGCAAATCAGCGACAACAGAATCACCCCGGCGGCGATGAAAATCAGCAGATCACGCTCGGGGAACGCCTCGCTCCCCATCAACATCGGCACCGACATCACACCGGCCAGCGTCACCGCCCCGCGCACACCACCGACGGTCAGCAACCAGCAGGATCGCGCGGTCGGCACTTGCGTCAGGTCACCCTTGCCGCGCAGCCGTCGCAGCAGTACCGACAAACGCCAGATGCTCTGTACCCAGATAAAGCGCAACAGCACCAGTGCGAGGAAAATCGCCACCACATCGAGGCCACGGTACAGCAGCGTCGGCCACAACGTCGCTTCGTGACTGACCACCGCTTTGATGATGTCCGGCAATTGCAGGCCCAGCAGCAGAAAGATCAGACCGTTGAAGGCAAATTCGAGCAATGACCACACGCTGCGATTGAGCAGGCGGGTGCTGGTCTGCCGTGGCAACAGATCGAGCCAGCTCTGCATCATCCCCGCCGCGACGGCCGAAAGAATCCCCGATGCGCCCAGTCGCTCGGCCAGTACATAGGCGGCGAACGGCAGCAGCAACATGAACACCACGTGGGTGGCCGGATCATCCCAGCCACGGGCGATCATCCACGCGCGCAAGCGCCCGACCAGCCAGCTCAGCGCGACGCCGACGGCCAAGCCCCCGACCGCCACCAGCACGAACGTCAGGCTGGCATTGGCCAGCGAGAACACCCCGGTCACCGCCGCCACCAAGGCAAACTTGAACGTCACCAGACCCGAGGCATCGTTCATCAGCGCCTCGCCTTGCAGGATGTGCATCAGCGGCGTCGGCAGGCGGTTCTGCGAAATCGCCGAGACCGCCACGGCGTCAGTCGGCGAGAGCACGGCGGCCAGCGCGAAGGCCACCGGCAACGGAATGCTCGGCAACAGCCAGTGAATGAAGTACCCGGCGCCGACCACGGTGAACAGCACCAGACCGACCGCCAGCGTCAGGATCGGCCCGCGCAGATGCCAGAACTCGCGTTTGGGCATGCGCCAACCGTCGGAAAACAGCAGCGGGGGCAGGAACAGAAACAGGAACAATTCGGGGTCCAGCGCGACGTGCAGGCCCAGCGTCGGCCAGGCCAGCAAGGCACCGGCGGCGATTTGCACGAGGGGTAGCGGCAGCGGGATGACCCGTCCGACCAGCCGGGAGACGCTGACCAGCATCAGCAGGATCAGGACGGTATAAGCGGTTTGCATAAAGCGGAAATCTCAGACAATCGACAGCGTTGAACTGCCATATTAGCCGCTTAGGATGCGTCTGACCGTTGCACCTATGTCGCAGCCCTGTCGCAAATCCCCTTGTGGGAGCGGGCTTGCTCGCGAATGCGGTGGGTCATTGAGCAATGATTTCGACTGACACGGCCCTTTCGCGAGCAAGCCCGCTCCCACAGGGTAATCTGCAAGCAGATAAACCTCGGCGCCGCGAAACCGTTTGGTCATGGCATAATCCGACACCATTTTTTTCCAGCACCTGTAAAGGGGGCGATTCCTTGACCGTTTCAAGTAAAACGTTGCACCTTTTCGGCATCAAAGCCTGCGACACCATGAAGAAGGCGCGCACCTGGCTCGATGAACACGCTGTCAGCTACGACTTCCACGATTACAAAACCGCCGGTATCGACCGTGAGCACCTGACCCAATGGTGTGACGAGCACGGCTGGCAAACGGTGTTGAACCGTGCAGGCACGACCTTTCGCAAACTCGACGACGAACGTAAAGCCGATCTCGACCAGTCGAAAGCCATCGAACTGATGCTCGCTCAACCCTCGATGATCAAGCGCCCGGTGCTCGATCTCGGTGACCGAACCCTGATTGGCTTCAAGCCAGACATCTACGCGGCCGCACTCAAGTAAGCAGCCCGTCACTTATTGCTAGAGGTATTCACATGTCCAACTCTCTGTTCAGCATCGCCTTTGGTGTCGGCACGCAAAACCGTCAAGGCGCCTGGCTGGAAGTGTTCTACGCTCAGCCACTGCTCAACCCGTCGGCCGAACTGGTCGCCGCTGTTGCGCCGATCCTCGGTTACACCGAAGGCAACCAGGCCATCACCTTCACCACTGCACAGGCTGCGCAACTGGCTGAAGCGGTCAAAGGCATCGACGCCGTTCAAGGCAAGCTGCTGACCCGTCTGGCCGAGAGCCACAAGCCACTGGTCGCCACCCTGCTGGCCGAAGACACACAACTGACCTCGACGCCTGAGGCGTACCTCAAGCTGCACCTGCTGTCGCATCGTCTGGTCAAACCACACGGCGTAAGCCTGGCCGGGATCTTCCCGCTGCTGCCGAACGTGGCCTGGACCAGCCAGGGTGCAATCGACCTGAGCGAACTGGCCGAACTGCAACTGGAAGCGCGTCTGCGCGGCGAGCTGCTGGAAGTGTTCTCGGTGGACAAGTTCCCGAAAATGACCGACTACGTGGTGCCGGCCGGCGTGCGTATCGCTGACGCGGCACGTCTGCGTCTGGGCGCTTACGTGGGCGAAGGCACCACCGTGATGCACGAAGGCTTCATCAACTTCAACGCCGGCACCGAAGGCCCGGGCATGATCGAAGGCCGCGTGTCCGCTGGCGTGTTCGTCGGCAAGGGTTCGGACCTGGGCGGCGGCTGCTCGACCATGGGCACCCTGTCGGGCGGCGGCAACATCGTGATCAAGGTGGGTGAAGGCTGCCTGATCGGCGCCAACGCCGGTATCGGTATCCCGTTGGGCGACCGCAACACCGTCGAGTCGGGCCTGTACGTGACCGCCGGCACCAAGGTGGCGCTGCTGGACGAGCACAACAACCTGGTCAAGGTTGTGAAGGCGCGTGAACTGGCCGGTCAGACTGACCTGCTGTTCCGTCGCAATTCGGAAACCGGTGCCGTGGAATGCAAAACCCACAAATCGGCGATCGAGCTGAACGAAGCGCTGCACGCTCACAACTAAGCAGCCACATGATCCCCCCTGTGGGAGCGGGCTTGCTCGCGAAGGCGTAGTGTCATTCAGCAACTTATTGACTGACAGGACGCATTCGCGAGCAAGCCCGCTCCCACAAGGTTCGGCGTACATCCCGCCCCTCTTCACCAGGGCTGAAAACTGTGATGATTCCCTCCCCCTGGCGCGCCGACTTTCCGGCCATCGCCGCCCTGCAACGGCAAGACCAGACCTATCTGGACAACGCCGCCACCACGCAAAAACCCCAGGCCCTGCTCGACGCGCTAACGCACTACTACGCCAACGGCGCGGCCAATGTGCATCGTGCGCAGCATCTGCCCGGCGCCCACGCGACGCAGGCGTTCGAAGACAGTCGGCTCAAGGTTGCCCAGTGGCTGAATGCCGGTGACAGCGGGCAGATCATCTTCACCCATGGCGCCACCAGTGCGCTGAATCTCCTGGCCTACGGCCTGGAACATCTTTTCCACCCGGGCGATGAAATTGTCATCAGCGCCCTGGAGCATCACGCCAACCTGCTGCCGTGGCAGCAACTGGCACAGCGTCGCGAGCTGAAACTGGTGATCCTGCCGCTGGACGCCGACGGGGTGATCGACCTCGGCGCCGCTGTGCGTCTGATCACCCCGCGCACTCGCTTGCTGGCGGTCAGTCAGCTGTCCAACGTGCTCGGTGCCTGGCAACCGCTACCAGCGCTGCTGGCGATGGCCAAGGCGCACAAGACGCTGACCGTGGTCGATGGCGCCCAGGGTGTGGTGCATGGTCGCCACGATGTGCAGGCGATGGGTTGCGACTTCTATGTGTTTTCCAGCCACAAGCTGTACGGCCCCGATGGCCTCGGCGTGCTATTCGGGCGCAACAAGGCGCTTGAGCAACTGCGGCCGTGGCAGTTCGGCGGCGAAATGGTGCTGGAAGCCAATTATCACGATGCACGCTTCCGCCCTGCTCCGCTGGGCTTCGAAGCGGGCACGCCGCCGATTGCCAGCGTGATTGGCCTCGGCGCAACCCTCGACTATTTGGCCGGGCTGGATCAGGACGCGGTGTCGGCCCACGAAGCGGCGCTGCACGCCTACCTGCTGCAAGGCCTGGCCGCGCGCAACGGCATTCGTCTGCTGGGCAAGCCGCAATTGGCGCTGGCGAGTTTTGTCGTCGAGGGCGTGCACAACGCCGATCTGGCGCATCTTCTGACCGAGCAAGGCATCGCCGTGCGCGCCGGGCATCACTGCGCCATGCCGTTGCTGAAAAGCTTTGAGCTGGCCGGGGCGATCCGCGTTTCGCTGGCGCTGTACAACGACTCCGAGGATCTGGAGCGTTTCTTCGAAGCGCTGGATCAGGCCCTGGAGTTGCTGCGATGAGCCTGCCGCTCGCCGCTGCCGAAGCGCTGCAGACCTTTCAGAATGCTGCCGGCTGGGAACAGCGCGCACGGTTGCTGATGCAGTTTGGCGATCGTCTGCCGCCGCTGGATGACGCGGACAAATGTGAAGCCAATCGCGTGCATGGCTGTGAGAGCCAAATGTGGCTGGTGGGTGAGTTGCAGGACGGTCACTGGCAGTTCAGCGCTGCCAGCGATGCGCGGATGATTCGTGGGTTGGTGGCGTTGCTGCTGTTGCGGGTCAACGGCTTGAGCGCTGCCGAGTTGCAGCAGGTAGATTTGCCCGATTGGTTCAATCAGCTGGGACTTTCGCGGCAGTTGTCGCCTTCGCGCAGTAATGGCTTGAATGCCGTGCTCCAGCGGATGAATGAGTTGGCTAAATAAAGCGGCTGCTTCGCAGCCATCGCGAGCAGGCTCACTCCTACAATTGGAATGCGTCCCCCTGTAGGAGTGAGCCTGCTCGCGATGAGGCCCTCAGCCCCAGAATCAAACCTGAGGCTTCACCCGATCCGCTGGCCGCCGCACACCCGCCACAATCTTATCCACAGCCTTGGTCGCCGCGACCATGCCGAACGTCGCCGTGACCATCATCACCGCGCCAAACCCGCCGGCGCAGTCGAGCTTCACCCCGTCGCCGACAAAACTCTTCTGCAAACAGATGCTGCCGTCCGGTTTCGGATAGCGCAGTTGTTCGGTGGAGAACACACACGGCACGCTGTAATGGCGAGTCACGGTACGCGAGAAGCCATAGTCGCGGCGCAACGTCGAACGCACTTTCGAGGCCAATGGATCGTTGAACGTGCGGTTGAGGTCGCAGACCTGAATCAGCGTCGGATCGATCTGCCCACCCGCACCGCCCGTGGTGATGATCTGGATCTTGCGGCGTTTGCACCAGGCGATCAGTGCAGCCTTGGCGTTGACCGCGTCGATGCAGTCGATCACGCAGTCGATGTTCGGCGTGATGTACTCGGCCATGGTGTCGCGGGTCACGAAGTCCGCCACCGCATGCACCGTACAATCCGGATTGATCCCGCGCAGGCGCTCGGCCATCACTTCGACCTTGGGTTTGCCGACGGTGCTGTCCAGCGCATGCAACTGGCGGTTGGCGTTGCTGACGCAGACGTCGTCGAGGTCGAACAGCGAAATCTCGCCCACGCCACAGCGGGCCATGGCTTCCGCCGCCCAGGAACCGACGCCACCGACGCCGACAATCGCCACATGGGCCGCACGCAGGCGCTCAAGGCCCTCGATGCCATACAAACGGGCGATGCCTGCAAACCGCGGATCTTCTGTACTCATGACCATTACCCCAAAAACCGGCGCGCATTATAGGGCCGTCGGCGGCCAAGAGCATCTTTGACGCTATGAACGGTGAATGCCGCCGTTTTCACACAACCTTTGTGGCGAGGGAGCTTGCTCCCGCTGGGTCGCGAAGCGGCCCTCAAAAAGCGGCCTGCTTCGCAGGCCCAGCGGGAGCAAGCTCCCTCGCCACGGGAATTGCTATAACTGAATAACAAAGTTTTCTCTTACAAGCTGTTACTAAAGAACTTAAATCAGGTTGGACTGCCCAATGTCGGGCATTTTCCTGCCCGGTGTACGAGCAGTGAACTGCCGGTGTAGGATTCGCGCCCTTTTGGCGTAAGCCGATCCGTTCCTTCGTTCCACAGCCTTTGGAACCCGAAATAGCTATGTCATCGCGTAAATTTGGTCTCAACCTGGTGGTGGTTCTGGCAATCGCCGCCCTGTTCACCGGTTTCTGGGCGCTGATCAATCGCCCGGTCTCCGCGCCCAACTGGCCGGAACAGATCTCCGGTTTTTCCTATTCGCCATTCCAGCAGGGCCAATTCCCGCAGAAGGATCAGTATCCGACTGACGACGAAATGCGCCGCGACCTGGAGATCATGAGCAAGCTGACGGACAACATCCGCATCTACTCGGTCGACGGTTCGCTGCAGGACATCCCGAAACTGGCGGAAGAATTCGGTCTGCGCGTGACCCTCGGGATCTGGATCAGCCCCGATCAGGAACGCAACGAGCGCGAGATCCAGCGCGCCATCGAACTGGCCAACACCTCGCGCAGCGTGGTTCGTGTGGTGGTCGGTAACGAGGCGATCTTCCGCAAGGAAATCACTGCCGAGCAACTGAGCGTGCTGCTGGATCGCGTACGCGCAGCGGTGAAAGTGCCGGTGACCACCTCCGAGCAGTGGCACGTCTGGGAAGAACACCCGGAACTGGCCAAGCACGTTGACCTGATCGCTGCGCACGTGCTGCCGTACTGGGAATTCATTCCGGTCGACAAGGCCGGACAGTTCGTCTTCGACCGCGCCCGTGACCTGAAAAAGCTGTTCCCGAAAAAGCCGCTGCTGCTGTCCGAAGTCGGCTGGCCGAGCAACGGGCGCATGCGCGGTGGCGCCGATGCGTCGCCAGCGGATCAGGCGATCTACCTGCGCACACTGGTCAACAAGCTCAACCGCCAAGGCTTCAACTACTTCGTGATCGAAGCGTTCGACCAGCCGTGGAAGGCCAGTGACGAAGGTTCGGTGGGCGCCTACTGGGGCGTGTTCAACGCCGCCCGCCAGCAGAAATTCAACTTCGAAGGCCCGGTCGTCGCCATCCCGCAATGGCGCGTGCTGGCCATCGGTTCGGTGGTGCTGGCGCTGCTGTCGCTGACCCTGCTGATGATCGACGGCTCGGCCCTGCGCCAGCGTGGCCGCACCTTCCTGACCTTTATCGCGTTCCTTTGCGGTTCGGTGCTGGTGTGGATCGGTTACGACTACAGCCAGCAATACAGCACGTGGTTCAGCCTGACGGTGGGTTTCCTCCTGGCACTGGGTGCGCTCGGGGTGTTCATCGTGTTGCTCACCGAGGCCCATGAACTGGCCGAAGCGGTGTGGATTCACAAGCGTCGGCGCGAATTCCTGCCAGTGATCGGTGATTCGCACTACCGGCCGAAAGTCTCGATCCACGTGCCCTGCTACAACGAGCCGCCGGACATGGTCAAACAGACCCTCGACGCCCTCGCGGCCCTCGATTACCCGGACTATGAAGTCCTGATCATCGACAACAACACCAAGGACCCGGCCGTCTGGGAGCCGGTGCGCGACTACTGCGCCACCCTCGGCCCGCGTTTCAAGTTCTTCCACGTTTCGCCCCTGGCCGGGTTCAAGGGCGGTGCGCTGAACTACCTGATTCCGCACACCGCCAAGGACGCCGAAGTGATCGCGGTGATCGACTCCGACTACTGCGTGCATCCGAACTGGCTCAAGCACATGGTGCCGCACTTCGCCGATCCGAAAATCGCCGTGGTGCAGTCGCCGCAGGACTATCGCGACCAGAACGAAAGTACCTTCAAGAAGCTCTGCTACGCCGAATACAAAGGCTTCTTCCACATCGGCATGGTCACCCGTAACGACCGCGACGCGATCATTCAGCACGGCACCATGACCATGACCCGCCGTTCGGTTCTGGAAGAGCTGGGCTGGGCCGACTGGTGCATCTGTGAAGACGCCGAACTCGGTCTGCGCGTGTTCGAAAAAGGCCTGTCGGCGGCGTATTACCACGACAGCTACGGCAAGGGTCTGATGCCGGATACGTTTATCGACTTCAAGAAGCAGCGTTTCCGCTGGGCCTACGGCGCAATCCAGATCATCAAGCGCCACACCCGCAGCCTGCTGCGCGGCAAGGACACCGAGCTGACCCGTGGCCAGCGTTACCACTTCCTCGCGGGCTGGCTGCCATGGGTCGCGGACGGCATGAACATCTTCTTCACCGTCGGCGCCCTGCTGTGGTCGGCGGCGATGATCATCGTGCCGCAACGGGTCGATCCGCCGCTGCTGATTTTCGCAATCCCGCCATTGGCGCTGTTCGTGTTCAAGGTCGGCAAGATCATCTTCCTCTACCGTCGCGCCGTGGGCGTGAACCTCAAGGATGCGTTCTGCGCGGCACTGGCCGGCCTGGCGTTGTCGCACACCATCGCCAAAGCGGTGCTGTACGGCTTCTTCACCAGCAGCATTCCGTTCTTCCGCACGCCGAAAAACGCCGACAACCATGGTTTCTGGGTGGCGATTTCCGAAGCGCGGGAAGAGCTGTTCATCATGCTGCTGTTGTGGGGCGCGGCGCTGGGGATCTACCTGGTGCAGGGCATTCCGAGCAACGACATGCGCTTCTGGGTGGCGATGCTGCTGGTGCAGTCGCTGCCATACCTGGCCGCGCTGATCATGGCGTTCCTCTCGTCGCTGCCAAAACCTGCGACAGCGCCTGAACCGGCGCCTGTCGTCTAATTCCTCTTTGATCCACTAAACGGCGGCCAATGGTCGCCGTTTTGCTTTAAGATAACCGCCATTTTGCAGGGCTTGGCGGGATACACGGTCTGACTGACCGGACACCATCCCCTGTAGGAGTGAGCCTGCTCGCGATTGCGTTGTAACAATCAATGTTTAAGTTGACTGACACACTGCAATCGCGAGCAGGCTCACTCCTACAGTCAGTCCGCGCCCACATTCATGACTCCGGAGTTTTCCATGACGGCCCACGCCGACCTTTCGCCGACCCTCCAACTCGCCATCGACCTGATCCGCCGTCCGTCCGTGACGCCGGTCGACGCCGATTGCCAGAAGCAGATGATGCAGCGCCTGGGCGATGCCGGTTTCACCCTCGAGCCGATGCGCATCGAGGACGTGGACAACTTCTGGGCCACCCACGGCAACGACGACGGCCCGGTGCTGTGCTTCGCCGGCCACACCGACGTGGTGCCGACCGGTCCGGTGACCGCCTGGCAGATCGACCCGTTCAACGCGGTGATCGATGAACACGGCATGCTCTGCGGTCGCGGCGCGGCGGACATGAAAGGCAGCCTGGCGTCGATGACCGTGGCCGCCGAGCGCTTTGTCGCCGACTTCCCGGACCACAAGGGCAAGGTCGCGTTCCTCATCACCAGCGACGAAGAAGGCCCGGCGCACCACGGCACCAAGGCTGTGGTGGAACGTCTGGTGGCGCGCAAGGAGCGTCTGGACTGGTGCATCGTCGGCGAACCGTCGAGCACCACACTGGTCGGTGACGTGGTGAAAAACGGTCGTCGCGGCTCGCTGGGCGCCAAGCTCACCGTGCGCGGTGTGCAGGGTCACGTGGCCTACCCGCATCTGGCGAAGAACCCGATCCACCTCGCCGCCCCGGCCTTGGCCGAACTGGCCGCCGAGCACTGGGATCATGGCAACGATTTCTTCCCGCCGACCAGTTTCCAGATTTCCAACCTCAACTCGGGCACCGGCGCGACCAACGTGATCCCGGGTGATCTGGTGGCGGTGTTCAACTTCCGCTTCTCCACCGAATCCACCGTCGAAGGCCTGCAGAAACGTGTGGCCGACATTCTCGACAAACACGATCTGGACTGGCACATCGACTGGGCGCTGTCCGGCCTGCCGTTCCTCACCGAGCCGGGCGCGCTGCTCGACGCGGTGTCGTCGAGCATCAAGGACATCACCGGCCGCGAGACCAAGGCGTCGACCAGCGGCGGCACTTCCGATGGCCGTTTCATCGCGACCATGGGCACGCAGGTTGTTGAACTGGGCCCGGTCAACGCGACCATTCACCAGGTCAACGAGCGCGTACTGGCGGCCGATCTCGACGTGCTGACCGAGATCTACTACCAGACCCTGATCAAGTTGCTCGCCTGATGCTCGCGTGCCCGATCTGCAGTGAACCGCTGAACAGCGTCGACAACGGCGTGGTCTGCCCCGCCGGCCACCGCTTCGACCGTGCGCGTCAGGGCTACCTGAACCTGTTGCCGGTACAGCACAAGAACAGCCGTGACCCTGGCGACAATCAGGCGATGGTCGAGGCGCGCCGCGACTTCCTGAATGCCGGGCATTACGCGCCGGTGGCCAAGCGTCTGGCCGAACTGGCGGCAAGTTATGCGCCGGCACGCTGGGTCGATATTGGTTGCGGTGAGGGTTACTACACCGCACAGATCGCCGATGCCCTGCCGAACGCCGATGGCTACGCGCTGGATATCTCCCGCGAGGCGGTCAAACGCGCCTGCAAACGTAATCCGGCAATCACCTGGTTGATCGCCAGCATGGCCCGCGTGCCATTGGCGTCGGGCAGTTGCCAGTTTCTCGCCAGCGTTTTCAGCCCTCTGGACTGGGCAGAAGCCAAGCGCCTGCTCAGCGTCGGCGGCGGCCTGATGAAGGTCGGCCCGACCAGCGGCCACCTGATGGAACTGCGCGAACGTCTGTACGACGAAGTGCGCGAATACACCGACGACAAGCATCTGGCCCTGGTGCCGGAAGGCATGGCGCTGGCGCACAGCGAAACTCTGGAATTCAAACTGACGCTGGACAAGCCCGAGGATCGCGCCAACCTGTTGGCGATGACGCCCCACGGCTGGCGCGCCAGTGCCGAACGCCGCGCCGCCGTGATCGAACAGGCCGAGTCGTTCGTGACCACCGTGTCGATGCGCTACGATTATTTCGTTCTTCAATAACTTTTGGTCTCGGGTAAGTGCCCGGGGCCGGCTAAATCCGCGAATGGATTTTTCAGACCCGCAGTGAGGACATCCATGCGCCAACCGGATATCGAGATTTACCTGAAAGACGCCGACGTCGACCACAAGGCGATTTCAGCCTGGCTCGGTGAGGCTCTGGGCCCGTGCAGCGACTGGGTACAGAAAGGCCAGACCTACAAGTGCAAGGCCGGCAACATCCCGGTGACCTGGTTGCCGAAAGCCGTGGGCAAGTGGAACAGCCTGTACCTGGAAAGCGATGCGACCCCATGGGACGACGACATCGCCTGCGCCCGTGCAGCTTTCGCCGCGCTGAACGTCGAAGTGCGTTGCGCACCGGGAACGTGGGTCGAGGAAGAGGGTGAGGAAACGGCTGATCGCTGGATTCGCATCAGCGAAGACGGTGAAGAAGAGATCACCTGGAAAACCGCGTAACAACAGTCAACGCAGATCCAAATGTGGGAGCGGGCTTGCTCGCGAATGCGTCGTGTCATTCAGCACATGTGTAGCTGATACACCGCATTCGCGAGCAAGCCCGCTCCCACATTTGGTTTTGGGGTGTTTTGGAGGGTTGTATTACAGACCTACCACATCCTCAGCCTGCAAACCCTTCTCGCCAGTAATCACCGCATACTCAACCTGCTGACCTTCAGTCAGCGAGCGATGCCCTTCGCCACGGATCGCGCGGTAGTGCACGAACACGTCCACCCCGTCGTCGCGCTGAATGAAGCCGTAGCCCTTGGCGTCGTTGAACCACTTCACATTGCCGGTTTCACGTGTTGCCATCTGTTCATACTCCTTTTTTATTATTGAACAGGCTTTTCGCAGGAAAGCCTTTGCGGAACGTCAGCCTGCGCCCGACGTCCATAAAGGGCCCCGGCGACAGATTGCCGAGTATATGACAGGCGCAAAAAGTCTCAACAGGAGATTACTTCGCCGCTTTTTTGCCGATTTTCGACTAATACGGCAAACTGTCGACCGCCCGAGCAAACGCTCGGTTTTATCCACTCACGCAGAAGCCGTATGACCCGTTCCCCGTTCCGCCGTCTTGTGTTTGGCACCTTGCGCCGACTGTTGTACCTCTGGGTTCGCTCGGAGACGATCAACCAGTCGTCGTTCACCCTCAACCTCGACCGCAGTCGTCCGGTGTTCTACGTCCTGCAAAATCCCTCGCTCACCGATCTGGCAGTAGTCGACACCGAGTGCACCAAGGCCGGTCTGCCGCGTCCGGTGCTGCCGGTGTCGGTGGGGCCGTTGATCGAACCGGCGGCGTTTTTCTATCTGACGCCGGACCCGGACTGGCTCGGTCGTCAGGACAAGCGCGGCGCACCGCCGACCCTGACCCGTCTGGTCAGCGCCCTGACCCAGAACGCCGCCGAGGACGCACAGATCATTCCGGTCAGCGTGTTCTGGGGCCAGTCGCCGGACAGCGAAAACAGCCCGTGGAAGCTGCTGTTCGCCGACAGTTGGGCGGTCACCGGGCGCCTGCGTCGGCTGCTGAGCATCATCGTCCTCGGGCGCAAGACCCGCGTGCAGTTCTCCGCGCCGATTCACCTGCGCGAACTGATCGACCACAACAAGGGCCACGAACGCACCGTGCGCATGGCCCAGCGCATCCTGCGCGTGCACTTCCGCAATCTGAAAGCCGCCGTCATCGGCCCGGACATCTCGCACCGTCGTAACCTGGTCAAAGGCCTGCTCAACCAGCCGCTGGTCAAGCAAGCGATCCTCGACGAAGCCGAACGCGAGAACATCTCCCCGGAAAAAGCCAAGGCCCAGGCCCTGCGCTACGGCAACGAAATCGCCTCGGACTACACCTACACCGCGATCCGCTTCCTCGAAGTGGTGCTGAGCTGGTTCTGGAACAAGATCTACGACGGGATCAAGGTCAACCACATCGAAGGCGTGCAAAAGGTCGCACAGGGTCACGAAGTGATCTACGTGCCGTGCCACCGCAGCCACATCGACTACCTGCTGCTTTCGTATCTGCTGTTCCGCAACGGCCTGACACCGCCGCACATCGCCGCCGGAATCAACCTGAACATGCCGGTGATCGGCAGCCTGCTGCGTCGTGGCGGCGCGTTCTTCATGCGCCGCACGTTCAAGGGCAATCCGCTGTACACCTCGGTGTTCAACGAATACCTGCACACCCTGTTCACCAAAGGTTTCCCGGTCGAGTACTTCGTCGAGGGCGGCCGCTCGCGCACCGGGCGCATGCTGCAACCGAAAACCGGCATGCTCGCGATCACGATGCGCAGCTTCCTGCGTTCGTCGCGGATGCCGATCGTTTTCGTGCCGGTGTACATCGGTTACGAGCGCGTGCTGGAAGGTCGTACCTACCTCGGCGAACTGCGTGGCGCGAGCAAGAAGAAAGAGTCGATCTTCGACATCTTCAAAGTCATCGGCGCGCTCAAGCAGCGCTTCGGTCAGGTCGCTGTGAACTTCGGCGAGCCGATCAAACTCGCGGAATTCCTCGACAGCGAACAGCCAGACTGGCGCCAGCAGGAACTCGGCCCGCAGTACAAACCGGCGTGGCTCAACGAGACCACCAACCGCCTTGGCGAGAAAGTCGCGCAGCACTTGAACGAAGCAGCGGCGATCAACCCGGTCAATCTGGTGGCGCTGGCGCTGCTCTCGACCACCCGCCTGGCACTGGACGATCGGGCCATGGCGCGGGTGCTGGATCTGTATCTGGCGCTGCTGCGCAAAGTCCCGTATTCGCCGCACACGACCCTGCCGGAAGGCGATGGCCGCGCGCTGATCGAGCATGTAAAGGACATGGATCTGCTGTCCGAGCAGAACGATGCGCTGGGCAAGATTCTCTATCTGGACGAGCAGAACGCCGTCCTGATGACCTACTACCGCAACAACGTGCTGCACATCTTCGCCTTGCCGGCGCTGCTGGCGAGCTTCTTCCAGAGCACCTCGCGCATGAGCCGCGAGCAGATCCTGCGCTACACCCGCGCACTGTATCCGTACTTGCAATCGGAGCTGTTCATTCGCTGGAGCCTGGAGGAACTGGACGGCGTGGTCGATCAATGGCTGGAAGCCTTCGTCGAGCAAGGCCTGCTGCGTTTCGAGAAGGACGTGTACATGCGTCCGGCGCCAAGTTCGCGGCACTTTGTGCTGCTGACCCTGCTGTCGAAAAGCATCGCGCAGACCTTGCAGCGCTTCTACATGACCGTGTCCCTGCTGCTCAACAGCGGCCAGAACAGCATCAGCGCCGAAGAGCTGGAGGATCTGTGCACGGTCATGGCCCAGCGCCTGTCGATCCTCCACGGTCTGAATGCCCCGGAGTTCTTCGACAAGAGCCTGTTCCGCCACTTCATCCAGACCCTGCTCGACCTCGACGTGCTGCGCCGCGACGAAGCGGGTAAGCTGAGCTACCACGAACTGCTCGGAGAACTGGCCGAAGGCGCGGCCAAACGCGTGTTGCCGGCGGAGATTCGCCTGTCGATTCGTCAAGTGGCCTTGCATCGCAGTGAAGATGCCGCCGAAACAGCGGATACACCACAAGTCTGAAACTTGCTGACAACTAACGGGCGCGCACTTCAATGGCCCCGTTAGTTGATTCATGGATTAATAGGCGCAACCCACCAATCACGATACGGATATCGAGATGAGCCTGTTAACCGAAGAAACTTGCGCAGTAATCCTGGACTTCCGCCTACCGCCCGAATTCCATGCGCCTGCCGATGGTGTCAATGAAACCATTGTCAGCGTCAAAGTTTTCAATTCCCAATCGCCTATTAACATCAAGGACTGGCACCGTGCTGCGATCTTCGACGCCGGCTGGAAATTTGACTTCCCTCATCACTACGGCGATGTAGGCGTCAGGTACCAAGTCAATGTGCAGATCCTTCATGACCAAATACCGTTGCTGATCGAGCAGGACTACTTCGTCACTGTCAACAACACTCCCCATCGCCAAACCCTGCACCTGAGCCCGATCGGGTTTCTATATGTCGAGGCTCAAGAAGCCGAGATTGTTGCGCCAGAAGAAGCGGTCACCATCAGTCTGCATGAAGCAGAGTCTCCCGAAGTTGAGCTGGTGCATGTCAAACAGGACGAACAGTCAGTCTCCGGGTTTTATCTGAAATATGATCCTGACAGCGTTATACCCGGTAAACGCTATGCACTGACGGGTATTGAAAACCGCTACCATCAACGTCTTGTGATCTCGCCTGAACAAGTCGAACTGGCTCCCGCGATGCCCAACACAAGCGCGCTGTCGTTTCAGAAATTAATGCAGTGGCTGGAAAAACCCTTACGTTTGTTCACTGACGCTGGCACCAAAATCCGCTAGATTTCCTTCGGCGCCGGGATTCTTCCGGCGCAACCGTCTCAGAGGTCCCGATGAAAAAACTCACCCTTCTCGCCGCAGCTACCCTGTTGAGCGCCTGCCAGTCGACCACCCCCGCCGGCAAAGTCGGCCTCGACGGCGAAGTGTTCTACCTGCAACGCATCGCCCTGCCACCAAGCGCGACCCTGAGCGTGAGCCTGCAGGACGTGTCGCTGGCCGACGCACCGGCGGTGGTCATCGACGAACAGAAAGGCCCGGTCAAAGGCCAGGTGCCGCTGCCGTTCCACTTGAGTTACGATCCGGCCCAGGTCAAACCCGGCCACCGCTACTCGGTCAGCGCGCGCATCGAAGTCAACGGCGAGCTGATGTTCATCACCACCGAGAACCACGCCGTGCAACTGGACGGCAACGATCCGCAGCCGCTGAAAATCCGCGTCGACGCCATTCGCTAATTGTCTTTCAAGGAAGCTGCCATGCTCCGCCCTACCCTTCGCTTCGCCGGCCTGTGCGCGGGCCTGATGATCTCTGCCAGCGCCCTGGCACTGTCGCTCAGCGACCTCTCGCAACAAGACGCCACCGGCGGCCTCAAGGACGCCCTGACCCAAGGCGCGCAAATCGCCGTCAAACAACTCGGCACCACGGGCGGCTTCAGCAACAACCCGGAAGTGAAAATCGAACTGCCGGGCAAACTCGGCAAAGTCGCCGGCAAGATGAAAGCCTTCGGCATGGGCGCCCAGGTCGACGAACTCGAAACCGCCATGAACAAGGCCGCAGAAAGCGCCGTAACCCAGGCCCAGCCGATCCTCGTCGACGCCGTGAAGAAAATGACCGTGGCCGACGCCAAGGGCATCCTCAGCGGCGGCACTGACTCGGCCACCCAATACCTGGACAAAACCAGCCGCGAACAGATCCGCGCCAAGTTCCTGCCCATCGTCAAACAAGCCACCGACAAAGTCGGCGTCGCACAAAAGTACAACGCCTTCGCCGGCCAGGCCGCGACCCTGGGGGTGGTGGATGCGAAGAGCGCCAACGTCGAAAACTACGTCACTGAACAAGCGCTCAATGGCCTGTTCGAAATGATCGGCAAACAGGAAGAAACCATTCGCAAGAATCCGGCTGCTGCAGCGACGGGTCTGGCGAAGAAAGTGTTCGGCACCTTGTAATTTTTGCCGCGGCACGAAAAAGCCCGCTGAACCTGTGAAGGTCAGCGGGCTTTTTGTTGCGTGTCAGCCTTGCGGATCGACTTGATCGAGGACGCGGTTAACCGACAGCTCCGCGAGCGAAATCATCTGCTGGATACCGAGAAGCTGACTGCACGTCGGACCGCTCAGGGTAAACGCCAACTCACTGGCCATGACATTGGCCGAGGCCAGCGTTTCACAGGCATGGGCGAGCAAGGTTTCGGAATCGACTTCGGGGAGGACAGTGAAGATTGTGCTGGGCTGAGTGACGGGTTTGGGCTGTTTTTCAGGCTGGGGCAGGAGGTAGTGATCGAGCGCACGCAGGGCTGCGTCGTGGAGCTTGCGCGAGTCGAGGAAGGCGTAGGGAGAGACGGGGTCGGTTGGTCGTTCGGGGGTGGATTCTGGTGCGGATTCGGGGGGATTCGGGGTGTGTTTGAACATGGTGGAACTCCTGAAGTAGTGGAGCCGCCACCGTTCGCTGCGAAACGAATGTAAGGTGGCAGCTGTACGCAGGTTCGCAGACCGGGACTTCAGGCACCCGGCATACCCGAAGGTATCCCGCGCACAACCGCCATGACACAGGCATAAAAAAGCGCCCGCTTTCGGATGGTGGACGCTGTGCGTCTGAAGTTTAACCGGGCTGCGAAACCCGGTCGCTGATTTTTGCAGCGACACACTCAGGCTAGAGATCGCGCTTCCGACGGGCAACCTGAAAACCTTGTGGGAAGGTTCTGGTTATCTGGAACATTTTTAAACAGAGCAAAGAGGTTGGGTGGCTGGGCGGGCCTCTTCGCGAGCAAGCTCGCTCCCACAGTGGGATTGGGTGCAGGCAGTTGGAGATTGGTCGACTGTCAGGCCGCCTTCGCGAGCAAGCCCGCTCCCACATTTGGATTGGGTGTGTGCAGTTGGAGATTGGTCGGCTACTAAACCGCCATCGCGAGCAGGCTCACTCCTACAGTGGGATTGGGTGCAGGCAGTTGGAGATTGGTCGACTGTCAGGCCGCCTTCGCGAGCAAGCCCGCTCCCACATTTGGATTGGGTGTGTGCAGTTGGAGATTGGTCGGCTACTAGACCGCCATCGCGAGCAGGCTCACTCCTACAGAGGGATTGGGTGTGGGCAGTTGGAGATTGGTCGGCTACTAGGCCGCCATCGCTGGCAAGCCAGTTCCCACAGTGGGATTGGCTGCGGTCAGTGGGAGATTGGTCGGCTGTCAGGCCGCCATCGCGAGCAGGCTCACTCCTACAGTGGGTTGGGTGAGTCAGTTAGAGCCTGGTCGGCTGTCAGGCCGCCATCGCTGGCAAGCCAGCTCCCACAGAAAAGCAAAGCAGTCCAGACAAACCGCATGCTTTTCACCACTCAAATGGCCGAGTGTCAGCTCGCCGAAAGCTCTTGATCTTGCCGTGCTGGCCCCTTCGGCAGGCTGAGTGGAGGGGTTTATCCGGGGGTGGGAGCGCAGCGACCTTTCGACGAAGTCGAACACATCGAGAGGAGGTGCAGCGAAGCAAACCGGAGGCGATGCCCCCGGATGAACCCCGCAACGAAGGAACCCGAGCCTAAGCGAGGGCCGTACGCCGGGGCCAAGACCTTTGCTTCCTTTGGGGCGTTTGCCAAAGGGAGTCGCTGTAAAAGCGAAACCGCCAGCGGCAGCACCCGAAGCAATGGATATTCACAAAGAACACCCAGAACCTGGTCGGCCCAAAGGCCGCCAAGTCCAAAACCATCAAGCGTCGCGACGCACCCGGAACCAGGCCGCATACAAAGCAGGCAAAAACAAAAGCGTCAAAGCCGTAGCCACAATCAACCCCCCCATGATCGCCACCGCCATCGGCCCGAAAAACACACTGCGCGACAAAGGAATCATCGCCAGCACCGCCGCCAAAGCCGTCAACACAATCGGCCGAAACCGCCGCACCGTCGCCTCGATAATCGCCTGCCAAGGCTTGAGACCAGAGGCAATATCCTGCTCGATCTGATCCACCAGAATCACCGAGTTACGCATGATCATCCCCGACAGCGCGATCGTCCCCAGCATCGCCACAAACCCGAACGGCTGGCGGAACACCATCAGAAACAACACCACCCCGATCAACCCCAGCGGTGCCGTCAGAAACACCATCGCCGTACGCGAGAAACTGCGCAGTTGCACCATCAGCAGCGTCAGCACCACCACAATGAACATCGGCACCCCGGCATTCACCGACTTCTGCCCACGCTCCGAATCCTCCACCGTACCGCCAACATCCAGCAGATACCCGTCAGGCAATTCGGCACGGATCGGATCCAGCGTCGGCTCGATCTGCTTGACCAGCGTCGCCGGTTGCTCCTTGCCATAAATGTCCGCACGCACAGTCACGGTCGGCAGACGATTACGGTGCCAGATGATCCCTTCCTCAAACCCGTACTCCAGCGTGGCAATCTGCGACAGCGCCACACTGCGACCGTTATCGGTCGGCACCGCCAGACTCGGCAGCAACGTCAACTCGGTGCGCTCATGCACCGTGCCGCGCAGCAGAATCTCGATCAACTCGTTGTCCTCGCGGTACTGGCTGACACTCGAGCCGGTCAGCGAACTCTGGAGGAATTTCGCCAGATTGGCCGTGCTCACACCGAGCGCCCGGGCACGGTCCTGATCGATGTTCAGGTACACCACTTTGCTCGGCTCTTCCCAATCCAGGTGCACGTTGACCACATGCGGGTTCTCGCGCACCTTGGCCGCCACTTTGCGCGCCAGCGCACGGACTTCCTCGATGTGCTCACCGGTGACGCGAAACTGCACCGGATAGCCAACCGGCGGACCGTTTTCCAGACGCGTAACCCGCGAACGCAGAGTCGGGAATTGCTCGTTAAGGGTCTCGATCAACCAGGTGCGCAGTGTCTCGCGCTCTTCGATGTTTTTCGCCAATACCACAAACTGAGCGAAGCTCGCCGCCGGCAGTTGTTGATCCAGCGGCAGGTAGAAACGCGGCGAGCCGGTGCCGACATACGCCACGTAGTTATCGATGCCGGCGTGATCCTTGAGCATCGCTTCCAGGCGTTTGACCTCGGCCGTGGTGTTGGCCAGCGACGCACCTTCAGCCAGCTTCAGATCGACCATCAATTCCAGTCGGTTGGAGGCCGGGAAGAACTGCTGCGGCACGAAACGGAACAGCATCACCGACGCAATGAACAGACCTACGGTCAGCACAATCACGGTTTTTCGATGCGCCACGCACCACTCCACCAGACGTCGAACCCGTTGATAAAACGGCGTGCCATACGGGTCGGCCTGGCCGTCAGTCGTGCCGTGTTTGGCCGCATGAATTTTCGCCAGATCCGGCAGGAGTTTTTCCCCCAGATACGGCACGAACATCACCGCTGCCACCCATGAGGCGAGCAAGGCGATGGTCACTACCTGAAAGATCGAACGGGTGTATTCGCCGGTGCCGGACTGCGCGGTGGCGATCGGCAGAAACCCGGCTGCAGTGATCAGCGTACCGGTGAGCATCGGGAACGCGGTGCTGGTCCAGGCGTAGCTTGCGGCCTTGATCCGGTCGAAACCCTGCTCCATTTTGATCGCCATCATTTCCACGGCGATGATCGCGTCGTCCACCAGCAAGCCCAGCGCCAGCACCAGCGCGCCGAGCGAGATCTTGTGCAGTCCGATGCCGAGGTAATACATGCAGGCGAAGGTCATCGCCAGCACCAGCGGAATGGTCAGCGCAACCACCATGCCGGTGCGCACGCCGAGGGAGAAGAAGCTCACCAGCAACACGATCGCCAGTGCCTCGACCAGCACCTGGACGAACTCGCCGACCCCGGTTTTCACCGCTGCCGGTTGGTCGGACACCTTGCGCAGTTGCATGCCGGCCGGGAGGTTTTTCTGCAAACGCGAGAACTCGCCTTCCAGCGCTTTGCCCAGCACCAGAATGTCGCCGCCGTCCTTCATCGCCACCGCAAGACCAATGGCGTCTTCGCCCATGAAGCGCATGCGCGGCGCCGGTGGATCGTTGAAACCGCGATGCACATCGGCGACATCGGAGATGCGGAACGTCCGGTCACCGACGCGGATCGGGAAGTTCTTGATCTCCTCGACCGTCTGAAAATTCCCCGAAACCCGCAGTTGTACACGCTCGCTGCCGGTTTCAAAGAAGCCGGCGGTGGACACCGCGTTCTGCTCTTGCAGCGCTTGCTGCACGGCCGCCAGTGGCAAGCCAAGGGTGGCGAGTTTGACGTTGGACAGTTCGACCCAGATCTTCTCGTCCTGCAAACCGAGCAGGTCTACCTTGCCGACATCCTTGACCCGCTGCAGCTGGATCTGGATACGGTCGGCGTAATCCTTGAGCACCGCGTAGTCGAAACCGTCGCCGGTCAGCGCGTAAATGTTGCCGAACGTGGTGCCGAATTCATCGTTGAAGAACGGCCCCTGAATATCCGGCGGCAAGGTCTGACGAATGTCGCTGACCTTTTTGCGCACCTGGTACCAGAGGTCGGGAATTTCCTTGGAATGCATCGAATCGCGGGCAATAAACGTGACCTGCGATTCACCCGGGCGGGAGAACGACACGATACGTTCGTACTCGCCGGTTTCCATCAATTTCTTTTCGATGCGTTCAGTGACCTGACGCGAGACTTCCTGCGCGGTCGCTCCCGGCCAGCGGGTCTGAATGACCATGGCCTTGAAGGTGAACGGCGGGTCTTCGCTCTGGCCGAGCTTGGTGTAGGACAAGGCGCCGACGATGGCCAGCAAAAGCATCAGGAACAGTACGATCTGGCGATTACGCAGCGCCCATTCAGAAAGGTTGAAGCGCATCGGGACTTACTCCTTGTCCGCCAGATTGACCACTCGGTTGGAGCGATCCACAGGCCGCACCTGCTGACCTTCGAGCAATACGTGAACACCGGCAGCCACCACCCAGTCGCTGGCGTTGAGGCCTTCGAGCACTGGCACGCTTTTCTCGCCGAACGGGCCGATGCGCACCGGGGTCTTTTTCAAGGTGTTGTTGGCGTTGACGACCCAGACGTAGGTCGCGCCGTTCTCGGCAGTCAGGGCCGAAAGCGGCACCGACAGCGGCACAGCATCCGCCGATTGCACGAACACCCGGGCGCTCTGCCCGAGCTCAGCCGGAACTTTGCCGCTGGTGAACGAGATGCGCGCGGCGAAGGTGCGGGATTTCGGGTCGGCTGCCGGTGACAGTTCACGAATCTGCCCGGCGAAGCGCTGGTTCTGCTGGGTCCACAGTTCAACGGTGACTGGCTGGCCGACCTTGAACCGCCCGAAGCTCTGCTCCGGCAGGCTGATCGACACTTCGCGCTCGCCATCGGTGGCGAGGGTGAATACGGTTTGCCCGGCGGCAACCACTTGCCCGACTTCCACTGCACGCTTGGCCACCACGCCGTCCTGCGGCGCGCGCAACACGGCGTAACTGGCCTGGTTGGTCGAGACGTTGAATTCGGCCTTGATCTGCTTGAGACGCGCTTCGCCGGAACGGTAGAGGTTTTCCGCGTTGTCGTAGGCCGAACGACTGACCATCTGCCGCTCCATCAAGGTTTTGTAGCGGTCACGCTCGGCGCGTACCAGATTCAGATTGGCTTCGGCGGCGGCGACCTGTGCGCGGGTGGCTTCCAGTTGCAGGCGCACATCCTGCGGATCGAGCTCGGCCAGTGGCTGATCGGCCTTCACGCGCTGACCTTCCTCGACCAGTCGTCGGCTGACTTTGCCGCCAATGCGGAATGCCAGATCCGGTTCGTAACGGGCGCGCACCTCGCCCGGATAACTTTCCATCGCCTGCGCCGAAGGCTCTGGCTGCACCACCATGGCCGGTCGAATGCTGACTTGCGTCGCCTCTTCCTGACCGCATGCGGACAATAAAACAGCCAGGCTGACTGGCACGGCAAACGACAACGCATGGCGGAACATGGTGACGGACCTTTCGCTAATGGTGCTTGGAATATTTATACTGGCCGGTATGGTATTAATAGCAAACTCACCAGTCCAGTATTAAAAGCGAAGAATGTCGAACAATCTTGCAGCTCCAAACGGCCCGGGCCGTCCGAAGGATCCGGCCAAGCGCCGGGCAATCCTCGACGCGGCGAAAACCCTGTTTCTGAGTCACGGCTACGCCAACACCAGCATGGACGCGGTCGCCGCTGAGGCTGGCGTGTCGAAACTGACGGTTTACAGCCACTTCAACGACAAGGAGACGCTGTTCTCCTCCGCGGTGATGGCCAAATGCGAGGAGCAGTTACCGCCGCTGTTCTTCGAATTGCCCGCCGGAATCCCCGTGGAAAATGTGTTGCTGAACATTGCCCGAGGCTTTCATCAACTGATCAACAGCGACGAGTCGGTGAATCTGCATCGCTTGATGATGGCGCTGGGCACGCAGGATCCGAAGCTGTCACAGATTTTCTACGACGCCGGTCCCGAGCGCATGGTGCAAGGCATGGAGCGGCTGCTGAAACGCATCGACGAGACCGGCGCGCTGAGCATCGACCTGCCGCGTAATGCGGCCGAGCATTTCTTCTGCCTGATCAAGGGCGCAGGGAATTTTCGTTTGTTGTATTGCTGCGGCGAGCCGCTGAGCGAAGAGGCTTCAGAGAGTCATGTGCAGGAGGTGGTGGGGTTGTTCATGCGGGCGTATCGGCGCTGATTTTGCGGAGTTTTTGCGGACGCCTTCGCGAGCAAGCTCGCTCCCACATTTGAAATGCATTCCAAATGTGGGAGCGAGCTTGCTCGCGAATGGGCGCAACTCGGTCTTAAGGTTTTAACGCTTTCTTCGGGTAGATGTCATACCGGCTCGACTTGCCATCCAGCGCATGGCTCGGCTTCGGCCCCTCGATGCACGGTGCCTTGCGCGGGCGCTTGACCACCACCCGGTGTGTCGCCAGGGCCAGCGCCGCTTCGAGCAATGCCGGCGCATCCGGATCATCCCCGACCAGTGGCCGGAACAGGCGCATCTCTTTTTTCACCAGCGCGGTTTTCTCGCGGTGCGGGAACATCGGGTCGAGGTAGATCACCTGCGGCGGCTCGCCTTCCCAGTTGCGCATGACCTCGATCGAGTTGCCCTTGAGCAGCTTCATCCGCGCGACAATCGGCGCCACATCGAAATCTTCCGCCGCCCGCGCCAGACCATCCTCCAGCAACGCGCCGATCAACGGCTGACGCTCGATCAGGCTCATCTCGCAACCCAGACTGGCCAGCACGAACGCATCCTTGCCCAGCCCCGCCGTGGCATCCAGCACCCGTGGGCGCACGCCTTGAGCAATGCCGACCGCCTTGGCGATCATCTGCCCGCTGCCGCCGCCGTACAGACGCCGATGCGCCGCGCCACCTTCGACGAAATCCACCCGCACCGGCCCTGGTGCGTCCGGGCCGAGCTGCTGCAGCTGCAAACCCTGCTCGCCGACCTGCAAGGCGAACTCGCCGCCGTCCACCTGCAGCGGCAGGCCCAGACGCTCGGCCCACTGCTCGGCTTGCGCTTCAAACGTCGGGCCGAGGGCCTGGACATGGATGCGGCAGGCCGCGGGTTGCTCAATCATGAAAACACGCTCAAAAAAGTTAAGGATCGGCAAAAAGTGGCCGATAAACCAATCAACGCGCATTTTGCCAGAGCTGAGCGTCAACCGAAAAAAATGTCAGGCATTCTTCCCACATCGATTGGCTACATTTCGCCCAAGGGCGACTTCAGCCGTCATAACACTCAAGCATTGGGCGGCGTCAGTCACCTGTGGCAGGATTTCTTTGCCCAGGCGATGGCCGAACAAACGAGTGATGTGGTGCCGGCCTGTGGCACCTTTCCACCGGTTGACCTGAACAGCCCGGAAGAACCGACCCTGGGCAGCGAGCTGCACGCGCACATCGTCGAGCAGCGTCAGTGCGATGTGGTCGAGACCGAAGTGCGTCCGCCGGAGCCGCTGTTCCTGCCGATCGCCGAGTTCGAAACCGATCTGCTGGACAAGCCGTTCCCACCGTTCCCGCCAGAAGAACTCAAGGCTCAGCAAGAGCAGCAGGACTTCGACAGCAGTTGGGTCCGTCCAATCGTGATCAACAATGGTCAGCCGCTTCCCGAGCCTGGCCCGGCGCCACAGAAGAAGCCGCTGTACCTGCCGATTGCCGAATTCGACCTCGACCTGCTGCAAAAACCTTATCCGCCGTTCCCGCCGGAAGACATCGTCGAGCAGCAGAAGGCTTTGGACTTCGATAACGGTTGGGCGCGCCCGATCGTCCTGCAGAACCTGCGCCTCGCCGCCTGATCCCTCAGCGACACACGCTCCAGCGCCCGACATCGACATGAAAGTGATTGCGGTGGGCGGCGTTGTAATCCGGACTCAACACCACACTGAACGCCTCACAGGCGCCATCGCGCACCTGCCGCAGAAACTGCGCATCCTGATTCTGCTTCGGCCAGTCCTTGAGCACGCTGATGCTGCGCCCGTCCGCCAGCCGAAAACCGCTGATGTCCAGCGCATCGGCACTGGCATGCCGGCTGAGCGCCCCGCTCTCGCGGTTATAGACATTGCGACAGGCAAAGCTGCCGAGGTGATCAAGGCGCGCCACCCTCTGCCCGTAAACAGATTGCGCGGCGGGTTGCAGGGTATGCCGTTCAAACATCGCGTAAGCCACCGCCAGCGGGCAACTGGCGAGGAAGCTGCTGCTCAGCGCCACCTCGCCGCCCTGCACGCGCACGGTGCCGATCAGCGGGCACTTGGCATCGGGACTGTCGGCTTGCGCGGTGACGCGCAGACCCGAGTTGCTCAGGACTTGTGCGCATAATTCGGGATTGCCGCGCAGGCGCATCAGCTTGAAACCGGTCAACCCGTTCGGCGCTGCCTTCACGTCCAGCGGCGCCCACGGGTTCCACTCGGCCGGCACATCGAGCCAGCCGCGCCAGACGCTGAGCACGGCACCCGCGATGATCAGCAGTAACGACAGCGCGATCCAGCGACCCATGCTCAGCCTTTGAAAAACTGATTGGCCTTGGCGTACGGCATCGACTGCGACGTAAAGCCGAACGTCCCGCGCTGCTGGATCTCTTCAGCCGCGCGGAAGAACTCGCCGAACGCTGCCAAGGCCAGCGCCGAGCCGGTGCTGATCCTGCGCACACCCATTTCTTCCAACTCCTGTACGGTCAGTTTCAAACCGCCGGACATGAGCACGTTGACCGGTTTTGGCGCCACCGCGCGCACCACCGCCAACACCTCTTCGGCGCTGCGCAGACCCGGCGCATACAGCACGTCGGCACCCGCCTCGGCAAAGGCTTGCAGGCGGCGAATGGTGTCGTTGAGATCGGGATTACCGTGCAGGTAGTTTTCCGCGCGGGCGGTCAAGATGAAGGGAAATGGCAGCGTGCGCACCGCAGCGACGGCGGCTTCGATGCGTGCCACGGCGTGTTCGAAGCAGTAGATCGGCGCATCGGCACGGCCCGTGGCGTCCTCGATCGAACCACCCACCGCGCCGGCCTCGGCGGCACGCAACAGGCTTTTCGCGCATTCGGCGGGGTCATCGGCGAAACCGTTTTCCAGATCCACCGCTACCGGCAAATCCGTGGCCGCGACAATCGCCCGGACGTTGGCCAAGGTGTCATCGAGACTCAGGGCGCCGTCGGCCTTGCCCTGGGAAAACGCGTAACCGGCACTGGTGGTTGCCAGTGCCTGATAGCCCAGACTGGCGAGCATCTTCGCCGAGCCGGCATCCCAAGGGTTGGGAATCACGAAAATCCCCGCACCTTCATGCAGGGCCTTGAAGGCCTGAGCTTTGCGGGTTTGTTCTTGAAGGGCGTGGGCGTCCATCGGCAGGCTCCTGGGCAGGGGAAAAACCCGCCTTCAGAGCAAGCCGAGTTGCTCGGCGGCGGGTTCTCTGTATAGCTCAGGCAGGGATGGCAGGCCAGGCAAACGTTGCATCAATTGTGCGTGAAAACGTTGCGCCAGCTTCGCCGCCATGACGTTGTCGGCGGTGTGCAGGAAGATGTACGGCGTGCGGCCCTCTTCGATCCACTCGGCGATTTTCGCCACCCACGGCACCAGGAACGGATCATTGGCTTCCAGCTCGGGGTGGCCGATGAAGCGCACCTGCGGGAACTGGGTGAACGCCGCCGGCCGCGTCGGCACCCGGGGCTTTTTCGATTGCGCGTGGATCACCGAAGACTCGGTCGACAGGCAACTGAACAGCGCCCGTGGATCGAGGCAGATGCGTTCTACGCCACGGTCGAGCAGCAAGCGATTGAGCAGGCGTTCGCTCTCACCCTTGGCGAAGAACTGTTCGTGACGCACTTCCACCGCCAGTGGCCGGTCCAGCGCGTCGATGAACGCGGTCAGCTCCGGCAGTCGATGCGGGGTGAAGCTTTTCGACAGTTGCAGCCACAGCGGCGAAACGCGTTCGCCGAGCGGGCTGAGGAGGTTTACGAAGGTTTCGGCGGCGGTCAGTTGATCGCGCAGATCACCGCTGTGGCTGATGTCGCCGGGAAACTTGGCGGTGAAGCGAAAGTGTTCGGGCATGGTCTCGGCCCAGCGCTGCACGGTGGCCGGCGACGGACTGGCGTAGAAGGTCGTGTTGCCTTCGACGGCGTTGAACACTTGGGAGTAGAGAGCGAGGAAGTCGGAGGTCTTGGCGTCTTCGGGGTACAGATACTCGCGCCAGGCGTTTTCACTCCAGGACGGACAACCGAGGTAGTAAGGCAGATCCATCAGATGTACAGGTCGAGGCCCAGCACATCCGCATCCCAATCGACAAAACCGGCGGTGCTCAGGTAGCTGGCGAGGGCCATCGCTACGCTTTTGCTCATGGCGCGGTGATAAATCATGTCTTGCTGACGGGCAGGCAGATTGGCCAGGCGTTGTGCGGAGGCTTTGGCAGCGCGGGCGGCCAGTTGCTCTTCAGTCGGGAATTCCAGCTCGCCGTCGATATCGTCGACGGATTCATCCAGCGCCACATTGCCTTTGCGAGGCTTGCGCTTGATGGGGTAGGACTGAGAGGAGAGGCCGTCTATACGCATAAATTCATGCTCGGTATCGATGATGGCAATTTAGCGGCACTTGGCCGACTTAGCAAATTGCCGAGTGATAACTAGAACACATAAAGCGCAAAAGGTTTAAAGCCCGGGGTTGGAAACTGACGATTGGCAGAATTTGGAATAAGACACGGAGTTTGTGGAGGGCTTTTGTGGTGAGGGGATTTATCCCCGATCGGCTGCGAAGCAGTCGCCGATTTTGGGGCCGCTTCGCGACCCATCGGGGATAAATCCCCTCACCACAGAAGCTTCCCCGCCAGAAGTCAGGCCTCAGCGAGCCTTGGGGGTGGCGACTTTGTCGCGCAGGTAAACCGGTTGCGCGTCATCGGCAGGGATCGACTCGCCGCGTTCCCAGGCAAACCGCGCCAGGGTCAGCAGGTCTTCGGCGTGAGGCAACATGCCGGCATCGGAGCCGGTGAGGTTGACCGCGATCCGCTCGCCATAGCCCCAACCGGTACCTGCACCGAACCACTCACCGCTGGCATCGGCCGGCAGCGCCGCGACTTCCGGCGGCAGTACCGCCTCGACGCCGACCAGACGCATCTCGCCCGCCGATTCGCGGTAGCAGCCCCAATACACTTCATCCATCCGCGCATCGATAGCCGCCGCGACCTGGCTGACGCCGTGTTCGCGATATGCACGTTGCGCCAGGACGGCGAGGTTGGACACCGGCAGCACCGGACGATCCAGCGCGAACGCCAGCCCCTGCACCACGCCGATGGCAATCCGCACACCGGTAAACGCACCCGGCCCGCGACCGAACGCGATCGCGTCCACCGCTTGCAACGTGGTGCCAGCGTCCGCCAGCAGTTGCTGGATCATCGGCAGCAGCTTCTGCGCGTGCAGACGCGGGATCACCTCGTAATGGCTCGTGACCTTGCCGTCATGCAGCAAGGCAACGGAGCAAGCTTCGGTCGCGGTGTCCAGGGCCAGCAAGGTGCTCATCGATGTATCCAAAACAGGTGGGGGAAAAAGTGCGTCAGTATAAACAACTACGGCCCGCAAGCGGGCCGTGGATGATGCAGCCGATCAGCTTTTTCAGCTCAGCGCTTCGAGCACCTTGGCGGTGATCGCTTCAACCGAACCTACGCCCGGAATGTGGCTGTACTTCGGCTTGCCGTTGGCAGCGGAAAGCTTCTGGTAGAAGTCCACCAGCGGCTTGGTCTGCGAATGGTAGACCGACAGGCGATGACGTACGGTTTCTTCGGTGTCGTCCTTGCGCTGCACCAGATCGTCGCCGGTAACGTCGTCTTTGCCAGCCACTTTCGGCGGGTTGTAGACGATGTGGTAGACGCGGCCACTGGCCTCGTGAACGCGACGACCGGCGATACGCTGAACGATTTCTTCGTCTTCAACAGCGATTTCAACCACGGCGTCCAGCTCGACACCGGCAGTTACCAGCGCTTCGGCCTGTGGAATGGTGCGCGGGAAACCGTCGAACAGAAAGCCGTTGGCGCAGTCTGGTTGAGCGATGCGATCCTGCACCAGCGCGATGATCAGGTCATCCGACACCAGGCCGCCGGCATCCATGATGCTCTTGGCTTGAACGCCCAGCGGAGTGCCAGCCTTGACCGCTGCACGCAGCATGTCGCCGGTGGAGATTTGCGGAATGCCGAATTTCTCGGTGATGAACTTAGCCTGAGTACCTTTACCGGCCCCGGGAGCTCCCAGCAGAATGACGCGCATCGATGTGCTCCTCAATTTTTTATATAGAAAACAACGGGATTCGCCTCTTTGGGCCAATCTCAAAAAAACGGGTCGTGGCCGCACAAACGGCCAAAGGCTGATCAAGATACACAGCAGGCTGCGCCCACACAAGACGCCAAAAGTCGGAGAAACCGGCGCCCGCCGCGACCTTGCGACGCGGTAACCCAAGTCGCAACCCCATCACTAACTGTCGCCTGACCGCACTTTCTCCCTGTGTACAGAGCGGCACCCGGCCTGTGCACCGGGTGCCTGATGCCACCGCAAAAACCTTAGCCGGTATTGCGCAACCCGGCGGCAATCCCCGCCACAGACACCAGCAGCGCCTGCTCCACCGGGCTGCCCTGCTCGACATTCTGCTGCCGTGAACGGGCCAACAGCTCGGCCTGCAATAGATGTAGCGGATCAAGATAAGTGTTGCGCAGACGGATGAATTCCAGGGTGTCTGGGCTATGTGCCAGCAGTTGCGACTGCCCGGTCAAGCCGAGCACCACCGCACACGCCTGCGACAATAGGTCGCGTAACTGCGCGCCCAACGGCAGCAAGTCCGGCTCGACCAGACGCTGGTCGTACGAAAGCGCGATGTCGGCGTCGGCCTTGGCCAGGACCATTTCCAGCATGTCGATACGGGTGCGGAAGAACGGCCACTGTTCGCGCATCTGCCCGAGCAGTTCGCCCTCGCCACGCGCCAGCGCCTTGCTCAGCGCAGTTTCCCAGCCGAGCCACGCCGGCAGCATCAGCCGCGTTTGCGTCCAGCCGAAGATCCACGGAATCGCCCGCAGACTCTCGATCCCACCGGCACGGCGCTTGGCCGGACGGCTGCCAAGGGGCAAGCGCCCCAGTTCCTGCTCCGGCGTCGATTGGCGGAAATACTCGACGAACTGCGGATTTTCACGCACCACGGCGCGGTACGCGGCGACGCCATCGGCGGCCAGTTCATCCATCAGGTGTCGCCATTCGGGCGTCGGTGGCGGTGGTGGCAACAACGTCGCTTCCAGCACGGCAGCCAGATACAGATTGAGGTTCTGCTCGGCGATGTCCGGCAGGCCGAATTTGAATCGAATCATTTCGCCCTGCTCGGTGGTGCGGAAGCGCCCCGCCACCGAGCCCGGCGGCTGCGACAGAATCGCCGCGTGCGCCGGACCGCCGCCACGGCCCACGGTGCCACCGCGACCGTGGAACAACAGCAGTTCGACTTGCTGCTCGCGGCAGATCTCCACCAGCCGCTCCTGCGCGCGATATTGCGCCCACGCCGCCGCGGTGGTACCGGCGTCCTTGGCCGAGTCGGAATAACCGATCATCACTTCCTGCGGGCCTTGCAGCCTCGCGCGGTAGCCCGGCAGCAGCAACAGACGCTCCATCACCGGCCCGGCGTTGTCGAGGTCGGCGAGGGTTTCGAACAGCGGCACCACACGCATCGGCCGCAGCACGCCGGACTCTTTCAGCAGCAGTTGCACTGCCAGCACGTCGGAGGCGGCGCCCGCCATCGAGATCACGTAGGAACCCAGCGAGGCGCCCGGTGCGGCAGCGATTTCCTTGCAGGTGGCGAGTACTTCAGCGGTGTCGGCGGACGGTTTGAAATGCGCCGGCAGCAGTGGGCGACGATTGCTCAATTCGCGGGTGAGGAAGCTGATGCGCTGTTCTTCATCCCAGTCTTCGTAGCGACCGAGGCCGAGGTAGTCGGTGATTTCGGTCATCGCCGAGCTATGCCGCGTCGAGTCCTGACGCACATCGAGGCGCACCAGGAACAGGCCGAAGGTTACCGCCCGGCGCAGACAATCGAGCAACGGCCCGTCGGCGATCACGCCCATGCCACATTCGTGCAGCGAGTTGAAACACAGTTCCAGCGGATCAAGCAGGTCGCGATTGTTGTGCAACACATCGGCCGGTGCCGGCGTGGGCGCAGTCAGCGACGCATGGGCCCAGTTGCGCGTGGCGCGCAGGCGTTCGCGCAATTGCTTGAGCACCGCCCGATAAGGTTCGGCGCTGTCGCCGGCCTTGGCCTTGAGCGCGTCGCTGGCCTGCTGCATCGACAGCTCGGCGGCCAGGTGATCGACATCGCGCAGGTACAGGTCGGCAGCCATCCAGCGCGCCAGCAACAGCACTTCGCGGGTCACTGCGGCCGTGACATTCGGGTTGCCGTCGCGATCGCCACCCATCCACGAGGCAAAGCGAATCGGCGCCGCCTCCAGTGGCAAGCGCAGGCCCGTCGCTTCATACAGCGCCTTGTCGGCCTTGCGCATATGGTTGGGGATCGCCTGCCACAGCGAATGCTCGATCACCGCAAAACCCCATTTCGCTTCGTCGACCGGGGTCGGCCGGGTGCGGCGGATTTCTTCGGTGTGCCAGGCTTCGGCAATCAGCCGTTGCAGGGTGTTCTGGATCTGTTCGCGTTCGGCGCTGGTCAGATCGCGATGATCCTGCGCGGCCAGCTGCGCAGCGATCGCGTCGTACTTCTGAATCAACGTGCGCCGCGCCACCTCGGTCGGGTGGGCGGTCAGCACCAGTTCGATTTCCAGGCGCGCCAGTTGTCGCGCCAGCGATTCGGCGCTGTGACCTTCATTGCGCAGGCGGGCGAGCAGTTCCGGCAGCACGCGGGACTCGAACGGCGCGGGCTGCGACTCTTCGCGGCGATGAATCAGCTGATACTGCTCGGCGATGTTCGCCAGGTTGAGAAACTGGTTGAACGCCCGCGCCACCGGCAGCAGTTCGTCTTCGCTCAACTGATTGAGGCTGGCGCTGAGTTCGGCGTCCATCGAGCCACGGCGGTCGGCCTTGGCGCCCTTGCGGATCTGCTCGATCTTGTCGAGAAATTCCTCGCCGTACTGGTCACGGATGGTATTGCCCAACAGCTCACCGAGCAGGTGAACGTCCTCGCGCAAGCGTGCATCAATATCGGTCATCAGCAGTTCTCCAGCGTTAATCGGGACGGCGCAGAAACGAATGCTTTGCCCAGAGAGTGCCGCTCTACGGCGCTTCTTACAAGCAGACGACGAAGGGACTTTAAACCTTGTGGCTTGAAGCTAGTCTCAACAGTAAGCCGTACAACGGCTTGCCGCCGGCCCCGCCGGACACTCACCCAGGCCTGCCACGAGCAGGCGCGAAATGAGGTCATCATGAAAATTCGTGAACTCGCCCAGCATTGGGAAGAAAACGCCAAGGGTCGCCTGACCGACACTGGCTACACGATTCATCTGGACGTCGAGGCCGCTGCGCGGCTGGCGGCGATCGCCGAGATGTACCCCAAACGCCACCCGGAAGAACTGCTCGGCGAACTGATCGGCGCCGCGCTCGAAGAGTTCGAGGCGAGCCTGCCGTATGTGAAAGGCTCGACGGTGGTGGCGACTGATGAGGAAGGTGATCCGCTGTATGAAGACGTCGGGCCGACACCGCGGTTTCTGGCGCTTTCTCGCCGGCATCTGCAGGATTTATCCGCCGCTGCCGGCAAGCAAAAACACTGACACAACATAGATCAAACTGTAGGAGTGAGCCTGCTCGCGATAGCGGTGTATCTGTGGCTTTTGATGCTGACTGACACACTGCTATCGCGAGCAGGCTCACTCCTACAGGATCGTGTTTCCTTTTGAAAAGTTTTCTGACTTTCCCCCGCGCGTACCTCTCCCCGCCTCCAAAGTTCCCGGTTTAGAGCCTTGTCCGTTTGGTCAAAAAAAAATTTGGCGATAGGCCATCTTTTCTGAACTTTTGAAAAACGCCTCCGGTCGGAAGCTGTAACCACGCCTGGAACGAGCGTTTCAAAAACGCGCTTTTACACGACGCTTGCGGCTCCTCGACCAGGATGGATTTTCGGTTTTATCAGGAGTTAAACAATGGAGTTGAAGACCATGAAGACCCAAACCTCGTTCTCCCACCTGCGCGGTCTGAAACTGGCTGCTCTGGCTATCGGTACCAGCTTCGTTCTGGCCGGTTGCGCCGGTAACCCGCCGACCGAGCAGTACGCCGTGACCCAATCGGCGGTCAACAGCGCCGTCAGCGCCGGTGGTACCGAGTTCGCTGCAGTGGAAATGAAGCAGGCTCAGGACAAGCTCAAGCAAGCCGAAATTGCCATGCACGACAAGAAGTATGAACAGGCTCGCACCCTCGCCGAACAAGCTGAATGGGACGCTCGCGTAGCAGAACGCAAGGCTCAGGCTGCCAAGGCCGAACAGGCTGTGAAGGATTCCCAGAAAGGTGTTCAGGAACTGCGTCAGGAAAGTCAGCGCACCGTGCAGTAAGCGCGCATCCCGAATCGCAAAGCTGAAACTTTTATCGATAGAAAGGACGACAAATTATGCGTAAGCAACTGATGATCCCCGCTCTTCTGGCCGCAAGCGTTGCCCTGGCTGCCTGCTCCACTCCGCCTAACCCGAACCTGGAACAGGCGCGCACCAACTACGCCGGCCTGCAGGCCAACCCACAGGCAAGCAAAGTCGCTGCCCTGGAAACCAAGGACGCCAGCGATTACCTGGACAAGGCCGACAAGGCTTATCTGGACAAGCAAGACGCAGCCAAGGTTGACCAACTGGCCTACCTGACCAACCAGCGCGTGGAAGTGGCCAAGCAGACCATCGCCCTGCGCACCGCTGAAAACAACCTGAAAAACGCTGCCGCGCAACGTGCTCAGGCGCGTCTGGACGCTCGTGATCAGCAGATCAAACAACTGCAGCAGAGCCTGAACGCCAAGCAGACCGATCGCGGTACCTTGGTGACTTTCGGTGACGTGCTGTTCGCCACCAACAAGGCTGACCTGAAATCCAGCGGTCTGGTGAACATCAACAAACTGGCGCAATTCCTTCAGGAAAACCCTGATCGCAAAGTGATCGTCGAGGGTTACACCGACAGCACCGGCGCGGCTTCGTACAACCAGTCGCTGTCCGAGCGTCGCGCGACCTCGGTACAAGTCGCTCTGATCAAGATGGGCGTAGATCCTTCGCGCATCGTGGTTCAGGGTTATGGCAAGGAATACCCGGTTGCTGATAACAGCAGCGTTTCCGGTCGTGCGATGAACCGTCGTGTGGAAGTGACCATTTCCAACGACAACCAGCCAGTGATGCCACGTTCGGCGGTCAGCTCGAACTAAGCAACACGCGCTAACGCAAAAGCCCCGCCTGAGTGATCAGGCGGGGCTTTTTTTGGCCTTACACATTCCCCCCTTGTGGGAGCGGGCTTGCTCGCGAAAGCGGTGGATCAGTCGGAATATAGAGTGACTGACACACCGCTTTCGCGAGCAAGCCCGCTCCCACAGTTTTTATCGGGTTATGGTTCGAGTTTTTGTGGGGTTTCCTGGCCCATGCAGCGCACGGCTTTTTTCTGCGCATTGATCAGCACCCCGGTCAGGCCTTTCTGCTCGGTGTCGAACAGCACCAGCACGCCATCGATGCACTGCGCCATTTGCGGCGCCGGGTCCAGTGAGACTTTGTAGTCTTCGCCCGGCACGGTCTTGAGCATGGTGAATTCGTTGAGCAGCAGCGCATCCTCGGGTTTGGCGAAGTGCAGGTAACCGTAGTACCACAGCGCCCCGACGGTGCCGAGGATGCTGCAGATACCGGTGATGATCAGCGGGATGGCGTTACGTTCTTCAGTCATTGCGGACTCTCATCTTCAGAATTCGAGGGTTGCGGGTAGTTCGGGATCTCGCCGAGGCGGCGCAGGCCGTTGAAATGTTCGGGATCTTCCAGATAGCGCAGCATCACCTGGCGCCAGACAGGGTCGCCAAAGGTCTGCACGTGGCCGCCGCGGGTCAGCTGCAGCACGCGCGGTGGCGGCGCTGCCTGATACAGGCGGATGGCGTTGGCCATTGGCACCAGCGGGTCATCGATGCTGTGAAAGATCAGTTTCGGCACGCCCGTGAGCTGCGGCATCGAGTTGATCGCGCTGTCGCCGTCCGGCACCAGCCACGACAGCGGCACCTGCAACGGCCAGGTCAGCCATGAGGTGCTGAGGGCGTACTGGCCGACGCTGCGGTAACTGGCGGGCACACCGTCGAGCACGAAGGCCTTGAGTTGCTTCTGCCGCTCCGGGTGCTGCACCAGCCAATGCACGGCCATCGAGCCGCCGAGGCTCTGGCCGAGGAGGATCAGCGGTTTGCCTTTGACTTCTGGCGCCTTGTCGAGCCAGGCGAACGCAGCGTCGATGTCCTGATAGATCGCCGGCAGGCTCGGCTTGCCCTCGGACAAGCCATACCCGCGATAGTCCACCAGCAGCACCTGATAGCCGTTTTTCGGCAACCACCAACTGCCGCCGAGGTGCATCGGCAGGTTGCCGCCGTTGCCGTGCAGGTGCAGGACTGTGCCTTTGACTTCGACGCCAGATTTGGCCGGTAGCCACCAGGCGTTCAGCTTCAAGCCATCCGCCGTGACCAATGTGACGGTGCGGTATTCGAGCTTGGCTTTTTCCGGGGTGAAGATCTGGCCCGGTTCGGGGTAGAACAACAACGAACTGCAACCACTGAGGGTCAGGAGCAGGCAAAGGATGCCGAGGATTCTCATCCGGTGAAACCTCGCAGAATTCGAATTGGAATACAGTCAAAAACTGTAGGAGTGAGCCTGCTCGCGATAGCGGTGTGCCAGTCGATATTTATGTTGATTGACACACTGCTATCGCGAGCAGGCTCACTCCTACAAGGGGTTTGTGTGTGGTTCAGAGGATATTGGAGTAATCCGCCTCGATCCGGTCCAGGCTCAAGTGATTAAGGAAGTTGGAGAAGCACATCCACGCCGACAGCGCGTTCATGTCACGGAACTGTTCCGGCAGATATTTCGGCGGCACCACCAGACCTTCATCGACCAACTGACGCAGGGTACGCATGTCTTCCAGGGTGGTCTTGCCGCAGAACAGCAGCGGTACCTGCTCAAGCTTGCCTTTACGCACGGCCAACTGAATGTAGTTGTAAACCATGATAAAGCCCTTGAGATAGGACAAGTCTTTGGTGAATGGCAGACCGGTCGGGGTCGAACCACGGAACACCCGGCTGGCGTTGCCGTAGCTTTCGGCCATTTCAAAGCCCTGCTCGCGGAAGAACTCGAACACCTGCAAAAAGTCCGCGCCCTCCTCGACCATGTGAATGGCGCGGGTGCGGTTGGTCAGTTTGCGCAGACGGCTTGGGTAGGAGGCGAAGGTGATGATTTCCATCAAGATCGCCAGGCCTTCCTGGGTCACCGTCGACGACGGTGGGCCTTTGGACAGGAAGGTGCAGATCGGCTGGTTCAAGCCATTGAGCGTGGTGCCGACGTGCACCAGACCTTCGTGGACTTCCAGCGCACGCACGTCGCGGTCGTTGAACAGCGCGTCAGTGCGGATCTTGATGTAGTCGGCGCCTGCCGCCGCGTCGGCGACGATGCCGTCGGACTCGAACACGCGGATGGTTTCCTCGGCCTCGCCGAACACCTTGTTCAACCGGGTTTGCAGCAGGTGCACGGCATCCTTGGCGGTGAGGATCTTCGGTTCGTCCTTCAGGTCGCCACGGCCATCAATGTTGTTCAGGTAGTCGGACATCATCAGGCCGAGGTCGGCCAGGGTCGGGTCGCCGGCGTGGAACGCATCGGAGGCGGCGCCGTAGAGTTCCTGGGAGATCAGGCCGAAATCCTCGGTGCCGCGTGCTTCGAGCATGCGCACCACCATGCGGTATTCCTTGCACATGCGCCGCATGATCTGCCCGACCGGGTTGAACTGGCCGAGCTGGCGGGTGATGTCGCGCTCGATGTTCTGGAATTCCAGTTTGACCTTGCTCGAATCGAAGGACAGCGGCCGATTGAGGTAGTAGTCGCGATCCACCGCCGGCATTTCCTTGCCCTTGGCCTTGAGAAAGCCCTTGCGGATGTTCTCGTCCCACTTCACCGCATCGAGCACGCGGATCGGCGTCTGCGCCAGCACAATGCGATCGGACAGCGTGCGTATCGTCTGCTGGTAATCGTCCACCCGAAACTCCTGTAGAAAACTGAATTATTTGGCGCGGGCCTGGCGCTGATAGCGCGCGGCCTCGACGAATACATCGGAATTGGCCGGATCGTCGAGGTAAGCAAAGACCTTGTCGAGGCTACTGTCGACTTGCACGCCGTCGCCATCGTCCTCGGTCTGGAAAGCCTTGCCGTCGAGGGTTTGCTGTTTGATCGCCTGATTGATCTGTTCGAGGTCGAGGTTGTACACCACCAGCTCGTGTTTGTCGGTGAGTTCGAAATCGGCGATGGTGTATTGCCCACCGTAACGCGCCGGCACTTTCGCCGACAGGTACCAGCGACTGCCATGGCCCGACACGGTGAACGGGTACGCCTCGCGCTCGTGAGGCCGGGACTTGAACCAGGTGATGGCCTGATAGCGATCGTTGCCGACGCGGGTCAGCTCAAGGTTCATCGGCTCGCCCCAGGCATTGGTGCTCGACCACGTGCCCAGCAGGCCCTTGGGCGCCGGGTCACTGGCAGGCAGCGGGTCCTTGAAGGTCACCAGACAGCCGCTGAGCAGCAGGAACGACAAGGCGATCAGCACGCCACGCCAGGCTTTCATTCAATACTCCCTATGAACACGCGTCGCCCTGATGATCCGGCTCAGTCCCCTTGTGGGAGCGGGCTTGCTCGCGAAGGCGGTGGGTCAGTCAACTGAAGCGTTGAATGTGATACCGCATTCGCGAGCAAGCCCGCTCCCACAGGGGATTTCCATCAGCTGTCAGACCGAGGCGAGGACCAGATGCATGTACCGCGTCAGAATCCCGAGCATGTCCTGTTCGGCCAAAGGCTCGGCGTCGTTGAGCAGGCCCTGATATTCCATCCGTCCGATAATCGCCGTCAACACCTTGGCATCCTGCTGCGGTTCACGCGAGCCCAGCACCTGGAACAACTGGCAGGTGCCTTGCAGCAGAATTTGCTGATGGGAGCGCACCAGATCCGCCAGCCGCGGGTTGAGCAGCGCTTCCTGGCGGAACGCCTGCTCGGCCATCAGGTGTTCGCGGCGATTGACCAATTGCCGGTGCACATAGTCGGCCATCAGCCGCGCGATGTCGTCCGCCAGTTGCGAGCGCGACTCGGGGCTGCCGTCACCACTGACGACCATCTCGCGCAGCAGGCCTTCGTTGTTGATCCACAGCTTGGCCATGTAGGCCGCGCTGCGTTCGACGTATTGGGCGAAGGTATCGGTGAGCAGGTCATCGATATCCTTGAAGTAATAAGTAGTGGCCGACAATGGCACACCGGCCTCGGCCGCCACCGCACGGTGGCGCACGGCGCGCACGCCGTCACGCACGACAATGCGCATCGCCGCGTCGAGAATGTCCTGTCGACGCTGCTCACTGCCCTGTCGGCTGGCCTTGCGGCCCTGGTACTGAACACTTTCAGCGACCGCAGTGGCGATACCCGCTGCACCTTCTTGAGCGATTGCAACCATCACGACTGGACTTCCTCTGCTATTGCAAAATTAACCAATTGATACATTTGTACCAGACAGGCAATAAAAAGCCGCCTGTTTTAGGCGGCTTTTTAACTGAAACGTTTACGCTTGCGGTCGCATGTGCGGGAACAGGATCACATCGCGGATCGACGGCGAGTTGGTCAGCAACATCACCAGACGGTCGATGCCGATACCCTCACCGGCCGTTGGCGGCATGCCGTACTCCAGCGCACGCACGAAGTCGGCGTCGTAGTGCATGGCTTCGTCATCGCCAGCGTCCTTGTCGGCCACCTGCGCCATGAAACGCTCGGCCTGGTCTTCCGCGTCGTTCAACTCGGAGTAGGCGTTGGCGATTTCACGGCCGCCGATGAACAGCTCGAAACGGTCGGTGACGTTCGGGTTCTCGTCGTTACGACGGGCCAGCGGCGACACTTCGAACGGGTACTGAGTGATGAAGTGCGGCTGCTCCAGCTTGTGCTCGACCAGTTCTTCGAAAATCATCACCTGCAGCTTGCCCAGACCTTCGAAGCCCAGCACCTTGGCGCCGGCCTTTTTGGCGATGGCGCGCGCCTTGTCGATGTCGTTCAGGTCATCGGCGGTCAGCTCAGGGTTGTACTTGAGGATCGAGTCGAACACCGACAGACGGGCAAACGGCTCGCCGAAGTGGAACACCTTGTCGCCGTACGGCACGTCGGTGCTGCCCAGCACCAGCTGTGCCAGTTCACGGAACAGTTCTTCGGTCAGGTCCATGTTGTCTTCGTAGTCGGCGTAAGCCTGGTAGAACTCCAGCATGGTGAATTCAGGGTTGTGACGCGTCGAAACGCCTTCGTTACGGAAGTTGCGGTTGATCTCGAACACTTTCTCGAAACCGCCAACCACCAGACGCTTCAGATACAGCTCAGGCGCGATACGCAGGAACATTTCCATGTCCAGCGCATTGTGGTGGGTTTCGAACGGCTTGGCTGCGGCGCCGCCTGGAATGGTCTGCAGCATCGGCGTCTCGACTTCGAGGAAGTCGCGCTTCATCAGGAAGCTGCGGATGTGCGCGATCACTTGCGAACGCACGCGGAAGGTCTGGCGCACTTCTTCGTTGACGATCAGGTCAACGTAACGCTGACGGTAGCGCTGTTCGGTGTCGGTCAGGCCGTGGTGCTTGTCCGGCAGCGGGCGCAGCGACTTGGTCAGCAGGCGCACGTTGGTCATTTCGACGTACAGGTCGCCCTTGCCGGAACGCGCCAGAGTGCCTTCGGCGGCAATGATGTCGCCCATGTCCCAGGTCTTGACGGCGGCCAGGGTGTCTTCGGACAGGGTTTTACGGTTGACGTAGACCTGGATGCGACCGGTCATGTCCTGGATCACCATGAACGAGCCACGGTTGAGCATGATGCGACCGGCAACCTTGACCGGGATTGCAGCCTCGGCCAGCTCTTCCTTGGTCTTGTCCGCGTATTTCTTCTGCAGATCTTCGCAGTAGTTTTCGCGGCGGAAGTCGTTCGGGAAGGCGTTGCCCTTGGCGCGCTCGGCAGCCAGCTTTTCCTTGCGCAGGGCGATCAGGGAGTTTTCTTCCTGTTGCAGGGCTTGCGGGTCGAGTTGTTGGTCGCTCATGTCTTCAGATATTCCATCAGGTTCGTTGCCCCCGGACCTGGCGGCCCGGGAATCGCCAGCAGGGCTGGCTCCTACAGGGATCGCGTTGCATCAGCGACCCTGCGTGCGTCTTTTACAGCCCCGACTTCAGGCTGGCTTCCAGGTATTCGTCGATGTCGCCGTCGAGCACCTTGTCGCAGTCGCTGCGTTCAATGTTGGTGCGCAAGTCCTTGATCCGCGACGCGTCGAGCACGTACGAACGGATCTGATGACCCCAGCCGATGTCCGACTTGGTGTCTTCCAGCGCCTGGGAAGCGGCGTTGCGCTTCTGCATTTCCTGCTCGTACAACTTGGCCCGCAGCATTTTCATGGCGGTGTCCTTGTTGGCGTGCTGGGAACGCTCGTTCTGGCAGCTGACCACGGTGTTGGTCGGTACGTGAGTAATACGTACGGCCGAGTCGGTGGTGTTTACGTGCTGACCACCGGCACCGGAGGAACGATAGGTGTCGATCCGCAGGTCTGCCGGGTTGATTTCGATTTCGACCTTGTCGTCGATCTCTGGCGAGACGAAAACCGCAGAGAACGAGGTGTGGCGACGGTTGCCGGAGTCGAACGGGCTCTTGCGCACCAAGCGATGCACGCCGATCTCGGTACGCAGCCAGCCAAAGGCGTATTCGCCCTTGATGTGCACGGTCGCGCCTTTGATACCGGCGACTTCACCGGCCGACAATTCCATGATGGTCGCGTCGAAACCGCGTTTGTCCGCCCAGCGCAGGTACATGCGCAGCAGGATGTTGGCCCAGTCCTGGGCCTCGGTGCCGCCGGAGCCGGCCTGGATGTCCAGGTAGGCGTTGTTCGGGTCCATCTCGTGGCTGAACATGCGGCGGAATTCAAGCTTGGCGAGGTTTTCCTCGAGACGGGCCAGCTCGGCGACGACATCGCCCACTGCGCCTTCGTCGTTTTCTTCGACGGCCATATCCAGCAGGTCGCGGCAATCGGCCAGACCGGCGTTCAGCTCGTCGAGGGTGTCGACGATCTGCGCCAGCGCCGAGCGCTCGCGGCCCAGTTCCTGGGCATATTCAGGTTTGTTCCAGACACTCGGATCTTCAAGCTCGCGATTGACCTCGGTCAGACGCTCATGCTTTTGATCGTAGTCAAAGATACCCCCGAATAGTTTCGGAGCGCTCGGACAGGTCCTTGATGGTGTTCAGGATCGGGTTGATTTCCATGACGGGCAGCACTCGTTGGCGAACTTTTGAAAGCCGGCGAGTATAACGTAATCACGCTGTCACGGCAGCCCGTCTGGCGGGTGTGGGGATCATTAAACCCTTTGCCCTCACCCTAACCCTCTCCCAGAGGTAGAGGGGACCGATCGGGGGATATTTGAGAGGTACGCCGACGTGAAAG